>NZ_JBWKPS010000003.1:0-767154 GCF_059418365.1 Acidovorax sp. GW821-FHT09A11 | reverse complement strand
GGGCACGACAGGCGCCGCCGGGCGCACGGGCGCAGCCCCCACGGGGGCGGGTGCCGCCGCCGCCGGCAACGGCCGCCGGGCCAGGGGGGGGGGCGCCTGCAGGGACGCGCCCTGGGGCGCCACGCCCTTCTGGGGAATCCCCACCGCCACATGGTCGTTGATGCGCCAGTAGACGGCCGTCACCAGGATGTCGTAGCGGGTCTTGGCGGTCTGTGCGATCAGCGCCTCGATCTCGGACAGGCGCACGGTCTCGCCGCCGTATTCGCGGGCCAGGTCCATCATCACCAGGAACTGGCGGCCGCGCTGGTCCAGCGAGAGCACCTTGAACTTGTAGCTGGCCGACAGCACGCCGGCACGCACCATCGCATCGCGCACCACGGTGTAGAGCAGTTCGCGGCGCTCCATGCGCTCGTTCTTGCGGTTGGCGGCGTGTTCGGGCGGCAGCGGCTCCACCAGGGGCTTGCCCTGTCGGCCTGGCGAGAGTGGCACCGTGGCATCGGCATTCAGCAAGCCCGACGGTTCGGCCATGGACCGGGGCTTGGGGGGGGCGGGTTTGCGGCTAAACCAACTGAACAGGGACATGGCTTGCTTTCTACGGGACGGCGCCAGAAAAATCCAAATCGAGTGTAACTTGCTGTACACCCGTTCGCGCCCCACGAAAGCCCGCAGGAGCTGACAGTCCGGGGGGTCTGTCAGGTGGCCGCAACGCGGCGGCGGCGGTTGCCCAGCCGCTTGGCCAGCACGGCCCCCGCGGCCATCACCAGGCCCAGCGCGATGGCGGGCTGGCGGATCGACAACTCGGTGAAACGGATCGCTGGCAGGCTCCACAGCTTGCAGGGCGCGCTGGCCTGCACGGTGGCGCTGCGGGCGCGGTGCGAAAAGAACGCGCCTTCGCCGACCACCGAGCCCGCGCCCACGATGGCCAGGCGCAAACGTTCCTTCTCGTCCTGGTAGTGCACGCTCAGGCTGCCGCTTTCCACCAGGTACAGGGTGCGGTCCGTGGCGCCCTGGGTGAACAGCACCTGCCCGGCGGGCATGACCACGGGCAGGAGGTACGACGACAGCACATCCCACTGCGCGGGGGTCAGCGGGTTGGTCATGCTGTCGTCTGCACTGGCCTGTGCAATGGCATCGATCAGACCTTGCAGGTCCACCTTGGAAACAACCGGCGTGGGAACATTCATGGTGCGCCGAAAGTACCCTTGTTACAGATGGGACACAAGCGTTGTTAACGTCCGTTTACAACATTCGCGACAAGCGGCGGCGTGGGCTCCTTGGCCGGATGCCGCCTGCCGCCTCGCGCCCCTTCATTTGCCGATGCAGAAGCTGGAAAAGATGACGCCCAGCAGGTCGTCCGAACTGAATTCGCCCGTGATGGCGCTCAGGGCGTTCTGGGCCAGGCGCAGCTCCTCGGCCAGCAGGTCCAGCGCCGGGCCCTGTGCCTGCAGCTGGTCGGCCGCCTCCTGCAGATGGGCCCCCACGGCCTGCAACGCCTGCACGTGCCGGGCCCGGGCGATGTAGATGCCCTCCGGTGCGGACTGCCACCCCGCCACCTCCAGCAGCAGGCGCCGCAGACTGTCGAGCCCCTCGCCCGTGCGGGCCGACAGGCGCACCCCCGGCCGGACGCCCGCTCCCGCAGGAGCCCCGGGCACGCCCCGGGGAGCCCGGTCCAGCTTGTTCCAGACATCGATGACGGGGATGCTTCCAGGCAGTTTCTGGGCCAGTGCGCTTTCTATACCTGCGTCGGCAGCTATGTAATCAATAGCATCCGCGCGCTCCAGGTCGTGCAGGAACAGCACCGCGTCGGCCCCCGCGATCTCGTCCCAGGCGCGCGCGATGCCGATGCGCTCCACCTCGTCGCTGCTGTCCCGCAGGCCCGCGGTGTCGATGATGTGCAGTGGCACGCCTTCGATCTGGATGGTCTGCTGCACCTTGTCGCGCGTGGTGCCCGCAATGGGCGTGACGATCGCCAGCTCGGCCCCGGCCAGCGCGTTGAGCAGCGAGCTCTTGCCCGCGTTGGGCTGGCCCGCGATGACGACCTTGATGCCCTCGCGCAGCAGCGCGCCCTGGCGCGCGCGCTGCATCACGGAGGCCAGCGTTTGCTGCAATTTCGATAGCTGCCCGTGCGCATCCGCCTTGCGCAGGAAGTCGATTTCTTCTTCAGGAAAATCGAGCGTGGCCTCCACCAGCATGCGCAGGTGGATGAGCGCATCGCGCAAGGCGTGGATCTCGGCCGAGAACGCGCCCGTGAGCGAGCGGCTGGCGCTGCGCGCGGCGGCCTCGGTGCTGGCGTCGATCAGGTCGGCGATCGCCTCGGCCTGGGCGAGGTCGATCTTGTCGTTCAGGAACGCGCGTTCGGTGAACTCGCCCGGCTGCGCCACGCGCAGGCCGGGCAGGCAGGGCTGGCCCGTGGCCGGGTCGGTGGCCGCCCCCGCCTCCAGGCAGCGCGCCAGCAGCAGCTGCAGCACCACGGGGCCGCCGTGGGCCTGCAGTTCCAGCACGTCTTCGCCGGTGTAGCTGTGCGGGCCAGGGAAATACAGCGCCAGCCCCTGGTCGATGGCCTGCCCCTGCACATCCCGGAAGGGCAGGTAGGTGGCCTCGCGGGCTTTCAGCGCCCGGCCGCACAGCGCCTGCACCAGCGCGCCGATGGCGCGGCCGGACACCCGCACGATGCCGACGGCCCCGCGCCCCGGAGCGGTGGCGATGGCGACGATGGGGTCATGGTGGCGGGCAAGCATGGCGGCGACTGTACAAGGTTGATGGACAAGAAAAAGGCCGCTTGCGCGGCCTTTCGGGGGGTCAGTTCATGGATGTCAGCGTTGCCGCTGTGGCATCACTTGAAACTGGGAAGGTTGAACTGCGGTGGCACGCCCATGCGGGTGTTGATGAGCCACTGCTGCGCAATCGACAAGATGTTGTTGGTCAGCCAGTACAGCACCAGGCCGGCCGGGAAGAAGAAGAACATCACGCTGAAGATCAGCGGCATGAACCACATCATCTTGGCCTGCATCGGGTCGGGTGGCGCGGGGTTCAGGGCCGTCTGCAGCAGCGAGCTGGCCGTCATCAGCAGGGGCAGGATGAAGAACGGGTCGGGCGTGGACAGGTCGCGGATCCAGCCGATCCAGGGCGCGTTGCGCATTTCCACGCTGGACAGCAGCACCCAGTACAGCGCGATGAACACGGGGATCTGGATCATGATGGGGAAGCAGCCGCCCATGGGGTTGACCTTTTCCTCGCGGTAGATGCGCATCATCTCCTGCTGCATCTGCTGCGGCTTGTCCTTCAGGCGCTCGCGCATCTCCATGATCTTGGGGTTGATGGCCTTCATCTTGGCCATGCTGGCGTAGGCCTTGGCGTTGAGCCAGTAGAACGCGATCTTGAGCAGCAGCACCAGGGCCACGATGGACCAGCCCCAGTTGTTCAGGAGCTTGTGCAGCTGGTCGAGCAGCCAGTACAGCGGCTTGGACAGGATGGTGAGCCAGCCGTAGTCCTTGACCAGCTCCAGCCCGGGGTAGAGCTTTTCCATCATGGTCTCCACCTGCGGGCCGGCGAACAGGCGCGCGTCCACGGTCTTGCTCGCGCCCGGCTCGATGGCGCCCAGCGAGGTGAGCATGCCCACGGAGTACAGGTTGGTGTCCACCTTGCGGGTGAAGGGCTCGCGCTGCACGCCGTCGGCCAGCAGCCAGGCCGTGGCGAAGTAATGCTGCACCATGGCGACGTAGCCGTTGGGCGCATCCTTGGGGATGTCGACCTTGCCGTTCTCGATGTCCTTGAACTCGATCTTCTGGTACTTCTTGGCCTCGGTGAAGACCGCGGGGCCGGTGAAGGTGGAGTAGAACGAAGACTCTCCGGGCGGCTTGTTGCCGTCGCGCACCAGTTGCAGGTACAGCTGGGGCGACACGGCGGCGCTGCCGGTGTTCACGACCTCGTGCTTGACGGCAATGTCGTAGGCGCCGCGCTTGATGGTCCAGGTCTTGGCCAGCTTCACGCCACCTTGCACGGGCGATTCGAAGCGGATGCTGATTTCGTCTTCGCCGTCCTTGAGCTCGCGGGGGCCGGGCACCACGGTCATCGCGGTCTTGTGGGTGGGGAAGGTGCCGCCGATCAGGCCCGTCTGCGCCACGTAGACACGCTGCGCGCTCTCGTCCAGCAACAGGAAATTGCGGGTCTTGTCCGCCATGTCCGCGTGCTGCAGCAGCTCGGCATGCGTGAGCGATCCGCCCTCGCTGTCAAACGTCAGCCGGTACAGGTCGGTCTTGACCTCCACGCGTTCGCGCGCGGCCGGAGCAGCCGCGGGCGCCAGCTGGCCAGGCACCGCCGAGGCACCCTGCGCCGCAGCCGCCACCGGCGCGCTGGAGGCGGGGACGCTGGCCGCGCCGGTGGCGCTGGACGCGGCGCCCTGGGCGGCAGGCGCCGTCACCGTCGGCGTGGAGGGGAAAAAGGTGGCCTTGTTGCCGTTGTGCAGCTGCCACTTGTCCCACAGCAGAACCATGGAAAAGCCAAAAATCACCCACAGGATGGTGCGGCGAATGTCGTTCATGAAGACTTCTTTGGTGAGGATGGTTGGGTGTTGGAATCAGAAAGCCGCGAGAACAGCCGCATGCTGCGCGGCAATTGTTGCGGGACCGGGTCATGGCCCCCGTCACACCAGGGGTGGCAGCGTACCAGCCTGCGCACCGTGAGATAGCTGCCTGCCGCGGCGCCGTGCCGTTCCAGCGCCTGCAGCGAATAGGCCGAACAGGTGGGCTCGAAGCGGCAGGCAGACCCCAGCCAGGGGCTGAGAAACAGCCGATAGCCCTTGACCACGCCCATCAGCAGGCGCTGCATCATGGCCCAACCACCTCTGCCACCACAGGCGAAGCGGGGGCCGAGGCCGCCGCAGCACCGCCCGACCGCCGGGCGGCATGGCCAAACAGCTGCAGCAACTCTGCACGCACCGCCTGCTTGAGCTGGTCGGACGTGGCGCTCACGAACTGCTTGCGGTCAAACGCCGTGCGCAGACGCACCACATGGGCCGCCTGCGGAAGCCGCGCCTCGAACGTGGCGCCCACCGTGTAGATCTGTCGCTTGATGGTATTGCGCGTCACGGCGCGGCGCGCCCAGCGCTTGGGCACCATGGCCCCCAGCCAGACGCCCTGCACGACAAACAGGGCCTGCGGCCCTTGCGTTGGCGGCAAGGAACCGGGCCCTGTGGGTGCGGCAGCACTGGCGGCCCCGCTGGCAGGGTTGCTGCCAGCGGCGTCCAGCACCAGGCGGTGCAGCGCAAAATGCGCCGTGCGGGAGACAGTGCCCCCCGCCATCGCGGCCTGGAACTGCGGACGGGTTTTCAGCCTGTGCATGCAAGCGCCCCGTTTGGAACCTGGCGGTACAAGCCGGGAACAGGCGGGGAGCAGGCCGTAGACCGTAGCGGCCTTAGACGGCCAGGCGCTTGCGGCCCTTGGCGCGGCGTGCGTTGATAACGGCACGGCCGCCGCGGGTCTTCATGCGGACGAGGAAACCGTGGGTGCGCGCGCGGCGGGTCTTGGAGGGCTGGTAAGTACGTTTCATGATGCTATTCCTTGAGGTTCAGTTCCGGACTGCTGCTCTTGAACCCCCTGCGGCCTGCAACCCGCGCCATATGAAACAGCACTCTGGAGGCAGACCCACGGGGGCAGAAATAACGGCGCGCCGGGTCAAATCACCCTGAACACATTCAGGGAAACCCAAAATTATCGCAGGCTTGGCCGCTGCTGGCAATGCCTTTTGGCCGGCGGGCCTTTCCAGCAGGCCCCGCAACAGCCCCGCGCGCGGCGGCCGGCCTGTGCCGCGCGGCCGCCATCCGCAGCCAGCGCGCACCACAGCCCAGGCAGAAATTCAACCCCAGGAAACACCCGAATGCGGTGCCCCCCAAATTGTGGATAACTCCTTGACAAGCTACAATCCCCCGCCCAGTACCGTTCCTCCTATCCACAACAAGAATCTCCCTGAAATGACCGAGGAACCCTCCCGCAGCCCCCTTCCATCACCCGGCGCAGACGCCGGCCAGGGCCTGTGGCAAGCCTGCGTAGAGCAACTGGCGCAAGACCTGCCCGAACAACAGTTCAACACCTGGATCAAGCCCCTGGTGGCCCAGGTGGCCGAGGACTTCTCCAAGGTGACCGTGCTGGTGGGCAACCGCTTCAAGCTCGACTGGATCCGTGCCCAGTATGCGGGCCGCATCGCCGCCCTGCTCGAGGGCCTGTACGGCCAGCCCGTCACCCTGGAGTTAGCGCTTGCTCAGCGCGAATCCGTTGCCCGTACTTATGTGCGCCCTGCGGCATCGGAGCCATCGAACACCGCCGCCCCCGCTGAATCGCCGGCCAGCAGCAGCGATGACGCCTCGGCCGGCGCGTTCCGCAACCGGCTCAATGCCGCCCTGACGTTCGAGACCCTGGTGGAGGGCACGGCCAACCGCATGGCACGCTCGGCGGCCATGCACGTGGCCGGCATGCCGGGCCATCTGTACAACCCGCTGTTCATCTATGGCGGCGTCGGCCTGGGCAAGACCCACCTGGTGCACGCTGTGGGTAACCGCCTGCTGCAGGACAGGCCCGACGCCAAAGTTCTCTACATCCATGCCGAGCAGTTCGTGTCGGATGTGGTTAAGGCGTACCAGCGCCGCACCTTCGACGAGTTCAAGGAGCGCTACCACTCGCTCGACCTGCTGCTCATCGATGACGTGCAGTTCTTCGCCAACAAGGACCGCACGCAGGAAGAATTCTTCAATGCGTTCGAGGCCCTGCTGGCCAAGAAATCGCACATCGTGATGACCTCGGACACGTATCCGAAGGGCCTGGCCAACATCCACGAGCGGCTGGTCTCGCGCTTCGACTCGGGCCTCACGGTCGCCATCGAGCCGCCCGAGCTCGAGATGCGCGTGGCCATCCTGATCAACAAGGCCCGCGTCGAAGGCACCGAGATGCCCGAGGAAGTCGCCTTCTTCGTGGCCAAGAACGTGCGCTCCAACGTGCGCGAGCTCGAAGGCGCGCTGCGCAAGATCCTCGCGTACTCGCGCTTCAACCAGAAGGAAATCTCCATCCAGCTGGCCCGCGAGGCGCTGCGCGACCTGCTGTCGATCCAGAACCGGCAGATCAGTGTGGAAAACATCCAGAAGACGGTGGCCGACTACTACAAGATCAAGGTCGCCGACATGTACAGCAAGAAGCGCCCGGCCAGCATTGCCCGGCCGCGCCAGATCGCGATGTACCTGGCCAAGGAACTGACGCAAAAGAGTCTTCCCGAGATCGGAGAATTGTTTGGCGGGCGCGACCACACCACGGTTTTGCACGCCGTGCGCAAGATTTCCGGAGAGCGCCAGCAGCTCACGGAACTGAACCAGCAATTGCACGTGCTGGAGCAGACGCTGAAAGGCTAAAAAGGCGTGATCGAGGCCCCCCAGAGAAACGGCTCCGTTAAGGGGCAAAATGACGGGTTGTGCAGCAGGGGGAGGCACGACCCGTGCCGCTGTCCAAGCTCCGTTCCAAAAACCACAAGAGGTTGATGACATGATCGTCCTGAAGGCAACACAAGACAAGGTTCTCGCGGTACTGCAGTCCGTGGCTGGCATCGTCGAGCGCCGGCACACCCTGCCCATCCTGGCCAACGTGCTGATCCGCAAGACAGGCAATGCCCTGCAGCTGACGACCAGCGACCTCGAAATCCAGATCCGCACCACCGCAGAGCTGGGCGGCGACACCGGCGACTTCACCACCACGGTGGGTGCCCGCAAGCTCATCGACATCCTGCGCACCATGCCCGGAGACCAGACGGTCAGCCTCGAATCGGCCCAATCCAAGCTCATCCTCAAGGGCGGCAAGAGCCGCTTCACGCTGCAAAGCCTGCCGGCCGAGGACTTCCCGCTGGTGCAGGAATCCGCCGCCTTTGGCCCCGTGTTCGCCGTGCCACAAAAGACCCTCAAGGACCTGCTGGGCCAGGTGTCGTTTGCGATGGCGGTGCAGGACATCCGCTACTACCTCAACGGCATCCTGTTTGTGGCCGAAGGCAAGACGCTGAGCCTCGTGGCCACTGACGGCCACCGCCTGGCGTTCGCCAGCGCCACGCTGGATGTGGAAGTGCCCAAGCAGGAAGTCATCCTGCCGCGCAAGACCGTGATCGAGTTGCAGCGCCTGCTGTCCGACGCGGGTGGCGAGAACCAGCCCCACATCGAGATGCAGTTCGCCAACAACCAGGCCAAGTTCACCTTTGGCGGCATGGAGTTCGTCACCAAGCTGGTCGAGGGCAAGTTCCCCGACTACAACCGCGTGATCCCCAAGAACCACAAGAACAGCATCACCCTGGGCCGTGCCCCGCTGCTGGCCAGCCTGCAGCGCACGGCCATCATGACCAGCGACAAGTTCAAGGGCGTGCGCCTGAACCTGGAACCCGGCACCCTGCGTGTGGCATCCAACAACGCCGAGCAGGAAGAGGCTGTGGACGAGCTCGACATCGACTACGGTGGCGACACCATCGAGATCGGCTTCAACGTGACCTACCTCATCGACGCCCTGGCCAACATGGGCCAGGACATGGTGAAGGTGGAGCTGTCGGACGGCAACAGCTCCGCGCTGCTGACCATCCCCGAGAACGAAAGCTTCAAGTACGTCGTCATGCCGATGCGCATCTGAGGCGGCTACGACCCGTCTGCTGCATCGCATTGCCCCTACCACGATTGCTACCATATTGATAGCTTATAGCGCTTATCAGATAAGCGCTAGAGCCCAATTTGACCTATATTGACACATTGGAAACCCCGGTTTCCACGGATCCCAAGGCCCACCATGACCGTTGACAACATCCCCTCCGAGCCCGAAGACACCGGCGTCTCCGGCCATGTTGAGCCCACCCTCGCCAAGATCGACACCAACCAGGCAGGGGCCAGCGAAAGCTACGGCGAAGGCGCCATCACCATCCTCGAAGGCCTGGAGGCCGTGCGCAAGCGCCCCGGCATGTACATCGGCGATACCAGCGACGGCACCGGCCTGCACCACCTGGTGTTCGAAGTGGTGGACAACTCCATCGACGAAGCCCTGGCCGGCCACTGCGACGACATCGTCGTCACCATCCACTCCGACAACTCCATCAGCGTGACTGACAACGGCCGGGGCATTCCGACCGGCGTGAAGATGGACGACAAGCACGAGCCCAAGCGCTCGGCGGCAGAGATCGCACTGACCGAACTGCACGCGGGCGGCAAGTTCAACCAGAACAGCTACAAGGTGTCGGGCGGCCTGCACGGCGTGGGCGTGAGCTGCGTGAACGCACTCAGCAAGATGCTGCGCCTGACCGTGCGCCGCGAAGGCAAGGTGCACGCGCTGGAGTTCAGCAAGGGATTCGTGCAGAACCGCATCGTGCAGACGGTGGACGGCGTGGAGGTGTCGCCCATGCAGGTGCTGGACGACACCGACAAGCGCGGCACGGAAGTGCACTTTCTGCCCGACACCGAAATCTTCAAAGAGAACAACGAGTTCCACTACGAGATCCTGGCCAAGCGCCTGCGCGAACTCTCGTTCTTGAACAACGGCGTGCGCATTCGCCTGAAGGACGAGCGCAGCGGCAAGGAAGACGACTTCTCGGGCGCTGGCGGCGTGCGTGGCTTTGTGGAGTTCATCAACAAGGGCAAGACCGTCCTGCACCCCACCTCGTTCTACGCGGCCGGCGAGCGCCCGGCCGAGACGTATGGCGGCATCCCTGGCACCCACATCGGCGTGGAAGTGGCCATGCAGTGGAACAGCGCGTACAGCGAGCAAGTGCTGTGCTTCACCAACAACATCCCCCAGCGTGACGGCGGCACCCACCTGACCGGCCTGCGCGCCGCGATGACCCGCGTCATCAACAAGTACATCGAAGAAAACGAGTTCGCCAAGAAGGCCAAGGTCGAAGTGACCGGCGACGACATGCGCGAAGGCCTGTGCTGCGTGTTGAGCGTGAAGGTGCCCGAGCCCAAGTTCAGCAGCCAGACCAAGGACAAGCTGGTATCGAGCGAAGTGCGCGCCCCCGTGGAAGACATTGTGGGCAAGCTGCTCACCGACTACCTGCAGGAGCGCCCGGCCGACGCCAAGATCATCTGCGGCAAGATCGTGGAAGCCGCCCGCGCCCGCGAAGCCGCCCGCAAGGCCCGCGAAATGACGCGCCGCAAGGGCGTGCTCGACGGCATGGGCCTGCCCGGCAAGCTGGCCGACTGCCAGGAAAAAGACCCGGCGCTGTGCGAAATCTACATCGTCGAGGGCGACTCCGCCGGTGGTTCTGCCAAGCAGGGCCGCGACCGCAAGTTCCAGGCCATCCTGCCCCTGCGCGGCAAGATCCTGAACGTGGAAAAGGCCCGCTACGAAAAGCTGCTGACCAGCAACGAAATCCTGACGCTGATCACCGCCCTGGGCACCGGCATCGGCAAGGCCGGCGGCACGACGGGTGGCGACGACTTCGACGTGGCCAAGCTGCGCTACCACCGCATCATCATCATGACCGACGCCGACGTGGACGGCGCCCACATCCGCACCCTGCTGCTGACCTTCTTCTACCGCCAGATGCCCGAACTGGTGGAGCGCGGCCACATCTACATCGCCCAGCCGCCGCTGTACAAGGTGAAGGCCGGCAAGGAAGAGCTGTACCTGAAGGACGCGCCCGCGCTCGACGGCTTTTTGCTGCGCATCGCGCTGAACCACGCCAGCGTGACCACCGGCGGCGCCAACCCGCAAACGCTGGCTGGCGACACCCTGGCCGAACTGGCGCGCAAGCACCAGATCGCTGAAAGCGTGATTGCCCGCCTGGGCAACTTCATGGACGCCGAGGCCCTGCGCGCGATTGCCGACGGCGTGAGCCTCAAGCTCGACACCGTGGCCGACGCCGAAGCCAGCGCCGTGGCCCTGCAGGCCAAGCTGCGCGAACTGAACACCACCGGCGCCCCCGCCGAAGTGGCCGGTGAATTCGACGTGCGCACCGACAAGCCCCTGCTGCGCATCAGCCGCCGCCACCACGGCAACATCAAGAGCAGCGTCATCACGCAAGACTTCGTGCACGGCGCCGACTACGCCGCTTTGGCCGAAGCCGCCGAAACCTTCCGCGGCCTGCTGGGCGAGGGCGCCAAGGCCCTGCGCGGCGAGGGCGAGAAGCAGAAGGAAGAGAAAGTGAGCGACTTCCGCCAGGCCATGAAGTGGCTGATCAGCGAAGCCGAACGCAGCACATCCCGCCAGCGCTACAAGGGCCTGGGCGAAATGAACCCCGAGCAGCTGTGGGAAACCACGATGGACCCCAACGTGCGCCGTTTGCTGCGTGTGCAAATTGACGATGCGATCGAAGCGGACCGCGTGTTCACGATGCTGATGGGGGATGAAGTGGAGCCGCGGCGGGATTTCATTGAGACGAATGCGCTGCGGGCGGGGAATATTGATGTATGACGCACGCATGACACTGTGCCTACCCAGAGTCACCAGCACACGCAGAAATATATAGCCGCCAGCCAGCAACATACCTTGTTTGACTTCTGCTGGGCTCGCGCCAGTCACTATTGATTCACAGCAGGCGCAGGCTGTCCTCAAGCAGTAGCACCAGGGCAAAGCGCTGAGCCTGTGGTGCAGGCGCTATGGGCGGTAAATTCGACCCGTGAAAAGCACGAAAGGCACATCATGAAAAGAGGCTATGCATGGCGCTGATCGAAGGTTTTCGCGTGCGCAACTACCGGGCGCTGCACGACATCACATTGGGCAAACTCTCTACCGACCAGGGAGGCAATCCGTTAACTCCATTCACCGTAGTCATCGGTAAGAACGGAGTAGGCAAAAGCACTTTGTTCGATGCATTCGGCTTCGTCGCCGATTGCCTAAATACTGATGTGGAAGCGGCCTGCGACAGCAAGCTGCGCGGCGGCTTCGATCGCATGCGCTCCCTAGGAGTTACGGAACCCATTCGCTTCGACATCTACTACAGAGAAGCCCCCGGCGAGCGGCCCATCACCTACGAACTGGCGATCAATGTGGACGGTAGCGGGCGGCCTTTCGTTGAGTCGGAAGTCCTTAAACAGCGCCGCAAAGGCCAGAAGCACGGTAGGCCATATCCGTTCCTTCGCCTACATCACGGGCTCGGCAAGGTGTGGGCCGGCGAGGAGGCGGTAGAGACGGACAGCGAAGAAGAAGACCGGGCACAGGAAGATGTGGAATTGACCGACTTGCGCCAATTGGGCATCGCTACGCTGGGCACGCTCAAAGAACATCCGCGCATCAAACGCTTCCGCGACTTTCTCAAGGGCTGGTATCTCTCCTACTTTCATCCCGATGCCGCGCGTGCTATTCAGCCCGCCGGCGCGCAGCGCCACCTGAACATCCACGGAGACAATATCGGCAATGTGGTGCAGTACATGGAGCGTGAACACAAGGCACGCTTTCAAGCAATTCTGGATCGCATCGCTGGCAAGATTCCAGGCGTGAAGAGCATACAAACCAGCGTCACACAGGACAAACGCGTTCTCCTGCAGTTCAACGATGGTGCATTCGCCGACCCGTTCTATGCATCGCAGATGTCTGATGGCACGCTGAAAATTTTCGCCTATCTGCTTCTGATGGAGGATCCCGAGCCCCCACCGTTCATCTGCATTGAGGAGCCAGAGAACGGGCTGTACCACCGCCTGCTGGACTCCTTGGCCACCGAGTTGCGCAGCCATGCCACGGGCAAGAAAAACCAACCTCAGATTTTCGTGACCACGCACCAACCCTATTTCGTAGATGCGCTGTCTCCGAGCGAAGTCTGGATTCTGGAAAAAGGGGGAAATGGCTTTTCGACCGTTCGACGGGCCTCTGATATCGAGCTGGTGCGCAACCTCGTAGATGAGGGCCTACCTCTGGGCGGCCTTTGGTACAGCGACTATTTAGACGCGAGGTAGGCATGCACATCGAAGTGCTTGTGGAAGACAGTTCCGGTGCTGCACTGATTGAGTCCCTAATGCCCCAGGTAGTCGGCCCCCAAGGCGATCCACACTCCTGGCGCATCCATCCCTACAAAGGCGTGGGTCGAATACCCAAGGGGCTTGTCGCCAGGGGTGATCCCTCCAAGCGGGCATTGCTCGATCAATTGCCCCGCTTGCTGATCGGCTACGGCAAAACTCCCGGCATCGACGCGGTGGTCATCGTATTAGACAGTGACAACCGCCCTTGCAAAGATTTTCTGTCCGAATTGCAAGTACTGTTGAAACGATGCAATCCTGCACCTAACACGCTGTTTCGACTTGCCATTGAAGAGATGGAAGCATGGATTCTGGGTGATCGCCCGGCCTTGCTGGCCGCGTACCCAAAAGCAAGAAAAGACGTGCTGGCACGGTATGTCCAAGACAGCATTTGCGGCACCTGGGAATTGTTGGCCGATGCAGTTCATCATGGTGGCCACGCCAGTATCCAAAAAGCGGGCTGGCCTCTGCCCGGGCAACTTAAACATGAGTGGGTCAGAAAGATCAGCTCCGGCATGGACATCGAAAGAAACGCTTCTCCCAGCTTTGGAAAGTTCCGCGACGGATTACGCAGGTTGATTGCCAATGACGGCTCATGAATCCTGAGAGCATTGCAGCATGCGCTTCATCCCATGCGCCAAGGCCTGGAGCACTAAACTCTTTCAGTGAAGCCAAACGCCGCCGACGAAAGAGCGGCATTGAACCTGTTGCGGCACCTATCCATGAGATTCCCTATCTCCATCGTCGACGTTGACCGCCTCGACACCTGGACCCGCTATCGCCCAGGCCTGTGCGACACCTGCGCGGCCAACTGCTGCACGATGCCGCTCGAAGTGCAGCTGGCAGACCTGGTGCGACTGGAGCTGGTGGACCCGTTCGAGGCCGAGCATGAAGAGCTGCGGCACATTGCCAGGCGGCTGCTCAAGGCACGGCTGATCGACCACTTCAACCACAAGAACGCGATCTTCACGATGGCGCGGCGGGCCAGTGGGGACTGTAACTTTCTCGACCCCAAAACACGCCTGTGCACGGTGTACGACAAGCGGCCCGAGACGTGCCGGCTGCATCCGCAGAAGAAGAGCCCCAAGCCGGGGTACTGCGCCTACGGGGCGCGGGATCTGCAGCGCAGGGGTTGAGCGGCGGGCACCCGGGGCTGCCTGCCGCCAGGCCACGCTATTTGCCGGAGGGCGCACGGCGGGCCGCCGCAGCGCCAGCCCGCGCGCTACCGCTACACCGTCTCCCTTTGGACAAAGCCCGCCACGGGCTCGGCGGGCTCGGCCACGGTGCCCACGTCCACCGCGTCCACCCGCGCCTGCGGCGGGCCGTGGCGGGCCCAGTCGATGAGGGACTGCACGGCATCGGCGGGGCCGGTGGCCAGGGCTTCCACGCTGCCGTCGCGGCGGTTGCGCACCCAGCCCTGCACACCGCGCTGCAGGGCGGCCTGCACCAGGGACCAGCGGTAGCCCACGCCCTGCACATGCCCCCGGATCAGAAGGTGCCGGGTGACGGTGGTGGTGTTGCCGCTGTTGTTGTAGGTACCGCCGTTGTGGTGCATGGGCGCACTGTATCGCCAGCGCGGGGCGTTGACCACATGCGCGCCATGGCGGTGCTCGACCGGCCGGATGCGACGCGCTAAGCTGTGCCATGGCAGCCGCGGGCTTCGTCCAGCCCTGCCATCCCCTCGCACTGTCCAGGCCACCGCATGAACGCACCCCGCAAGGCCTTGCCCGCCATCGACACTGCCCGCTGCACGGGCTGCGGCTGGTGTGTGGCCGTGTGCGCGCCGCATGTGCTGTCGCTGCAGGTGCAGGGCCCGCAAGCCTGGGGCCCCAAGCGGTCCCGGCTGCATGATGCGGCGGCCTGCACCGGGTGTGCCTTGTGCGCGGTGCGGTGCCCGTTCGATGCGATCCGCATGGTGCGTGCGGGCCCCTTGCATGCGGTGCGGGACGATGCGGCGTTGTCCCACACCAGCGGCGGCGCGGCTGTGGTGTGATTCCAGGCCCGGGTTTCACCCGGGTGTTCACCACCCCACCATTGCATGCCAGAAAAGGAGCCACGCCATGCCTGAAAAGAAAGCCAGCGTTCACTGGGAAGGGGCCGGCAAGGCCGGCCAGGGCCAGATCAGCACCGAGACCGGCGCGCTGGACAAGTACCCCTATGGCTTTGCCAGCCGCTTTGGCGACGACCGCAAGGGCACCAACCCCGAGGAGATCCTGGGGGCGGCGCATGCGGCCTGCTTCACCATGGCGTTTTCGTTCGCCGCCGACAAGGCGGGCATCGCCACCGAAGCGGTGGACACCACCGCCAGCGTGCGCCTGTCCAAGGAGGGCGAAGGTTTTGTGATCGACCGCATCGCGCTCACGCTCACCGCCAAGGTGCCCGGGCTGGACGATGCGGCCTTCCAGCAACTGGCGGCCGATGCCAAGGCCAATTGCCCGCTGTCGAAGGCACTGGCCGCGGTGCCCGAGATCACGCTGACCGCCACGCTGGTGAAGTAGCCAACGGGACGGGCCGGGGCGCCGGGGCACCGCGCCCCTGCACGGTCTTCTTTTTTGTCCGCCGGCCCCTCAGCGCCCCCGCACCGCCGCGGCCAGCGCGGCAAACGCCTGCCGGTCCACCGCATGCGTGAAGGCGGTGTTGGGCACCGGGTGTGTGGACAGCTTCACCACCACCAGCTCCGCCGCCGGGTTGATGTGGATGTGCTGGCCCATCAGGCCCTTGGCCTCCAGCGTACCGTCCGCATCATGCGGCACCCACCACTGGTTGTGGTACGAGTAGCCCGCGCGCATGGCGGTGCCGGGGGCCTTGCTGAATTTCGCGGGGTCGGCGCCCTTGCGCAGCTCGGCGATGGTGGCGGGCGAGATGATCTGCTGGCCGTTGTAGCGGCCGTTGGCGCGCAGCATTTCGCCCAGGCGGCCCAGGTCGCGCAGCGTGGCGTTCACGCCCACGCTGGTGGACTGGCCGCCGTTGGCGTCGGCAAACACATAGGCATCCTCCTGCGCGCCCAGGCGCGACCAGATGCGCTCGGACAGCAGCGTGGCGTAGCTCTTGCCCGTCACGCGCTGCAGCAGCCAGCCCAGCACTTCCGTGTCCACCGACTTGTATGCGAACGCGGCGCCGTGCTCGCCCTCCTTCTTCAGCGTGGGCAGGAACTCGGCCATGCTTTTGGCGGCGCTGCTGCCGGGCGGCGCGGGCTGCAGGCCTGCGGCGGCCAGGTACTGGAAGACGCCGGACGCAGGGTCGGCAAAGTTCTCGGCGTATTGCACGCCGGTGGTCATGTCCAGCGTCTGCTGCACGGTGGCATCGGCCCAGGCGCTGGCGGCCAGCTCGGGCAGGTAGCGGGGGATCAGCGCTTTCGGGTCGATCACGCCTTCCTGGATGAGCTCGGTCACCAGCAGGCCGGTGAGCGATTTGCTCATGGACCACAGCACATGCGGCTGGTGCGGCTGCATGCCGGTGTGGTGGCGCTCGTACACCACCTGGCCCCGGTGCAGCACCAGCAGGCCGTCGGTGTAGGTGGCCTTCTGCCAGTCGGCCAGCGTGGTGGTGCCGCCCTTGCCGTCGGGCACGGGCAGCGCGTCGTCCAGCGCGCGGGATGCGGCGGCCAGCGCGCTGGGCGCCCCGGCACCGCGCCACACGGCCGCCGTGGGCCCCAGCTCGCGCAGGTGGTGCGCGGCCCAGCGCACGTTGGGGTACTTGAGGATGTTGGCCAGGCGCACGATCTTGTCGGGCGGCGGCGGAAAGCCCTGCATCAGTTGTTGCGTGGCGGGGTGGGTCGCGTCGGGTGGCGGCAGCTGGGGTGCCTGCGCATGGGTGGCGGAGGCCATGCACAGGGCTGCTGCGGCAGCGGCGAGCGTGACCAGGGCAAATTGGAGGCGGGGGAACGGCATGGTGCGAAAGTCCTGCAAAAGGTGGGTGGGATCGGGCAGAGAAACGACGGAACAGGAAGGGGCGGGCGGGCTATCCCCGCGCCGCCAGCAGCGCGCGGATCACGGCCTCGGTGCGGTCGTACTCACCTTCGCCAAAGTGCTTGTAGCGAATGTGTCCCTGCGCATCGATGAGGTAGGCCGCGGGCCAGTACTGGTTGCTGTAGGCCTTCCAGGTGCCGTAGCGGTTGTCTTGCGCCACGGGGTGCTTCACGCCGTGGCGGCGCATGGCCACCTCGACGTTGCTGGTGGTGCGCTCGAACGGAAATTCCGGCGTGTGCACGCCCACCACCGTAAGGCCCTGGGGCGTGTACAGCTCGGCCCAGCGGTTCACGTGGGGCAGGGTGCGGATGCAGTTGATGCAGGCATAGGTCCAGAAATCCACCAGCACCACGCGGCCGCGCAGCTGGGCCAGGGTGAGCGGCTCGGAGTTGAGCCAGCGCTCGATGCCGGTGAACTCGGGTGCCGCGCCAAAGTCGGGCAGCGCGGCGGCCTGGATGGCGGGCCCCGCTGCGTGGGTGAGAGCGGGTGCCGCCACCGCTGCGGCTACAGAAGCTGCGGACGCCAGGAATGTGCGGCGCTGAAAAGAGAATGGTGAAGAAAGGCGCGATGTCATGGTGAAAACTCCTTGCTGCGGACCGCTTACAGCCCGCCAGAACCCGAGGGATAGAACTGCGACAGCCAGGCGGTGACCTGCCCATCCACCTCCAGCAGCATGGCCAGCGCCACGGCGATGACCACCACGCCAAAGGCCTGCTGCACGCGGTGCGCATGGCGCGAGATGCGGCGCACATGGCTGGCCGCTGCCTGGCCACCGTAGGCAATGGCCAGCATGGGCACTGCGGCGCCGGTGGAATACGCGAGCAGCAGCACCGCCGTGCTGACCCCGGGCGGCTCGGTGGCGATGAGCGTGAGGATGGAGGCCAGCACCGGCCCGGCGCAGGGCGTCCACACCGCGCCCAGGCTCAGGCCCAGCAGCAGCCCGCCCCAGTTGCCGGCCGATGAGCCCAGCCCCAGGCTGGCCACGCGGCCGAGCACGCCACCCGCCTGTTGGCTCAGCCACTGGAAGGGCCGGGGCCACACCGTGAGCACGCCAAACACCAGCAGCATCACGGCGGCGAACCGGCGCAAGCCCCCGGGCGACACGCCCAGCACCTGCGCGAAGCTGCTAAACAGCAGCGCCACGGCCGCGAACGAGAGCGCAAAGCCCAGCGCGATGAACAGCGGACGCGTGCGCCGCGCCGTGCCACCCGCGACCGACGCGCCCAGCACCACCGGCAGCATGGGCAGCACGCAGGGCGCGCCCACGGTGAGCATGCCGGCGGCCACGGCCAGCCAGGGCGAGGTGGCGGCCATGGTCATTGCACGCCCCCGTGCTCTGCGCCCGGGCGGCGCCACACCTGCGTCTTGCCAAAGAGCGGGATGCCCACGTAGGCGCGCACCAGCAGCTGGTCCGGCTCGGCGGGGGTGAGGATGGCGCGGTAGGTCTTGGCGTTCTCGCGGTTGTAGATCTCGCCCTGGTATTCGGTGTTGCCGCCATCGCTGGGGCGCAGGCCCGACAGCAGGGTCATGCCCAGCGCGGGCCGCGCGTCGGCCGCCGCCATCTCGGTACCCGGCGCGCTCATGGAGCGGTTGCCCAGCACGCGCACCACCTTGCCGCACAGGGTCTCGCCGGCGCAGGGCGCAATGTCCACCTCCAGGTTGCCGCTTTCGGTGATCCAGCGGCCCAGCGGGGCCTTGGCAGGCGCGGCGGCCAGGGATTGCTGGGCGCCAGCGGATTGGGCCAGGCACAGGGCCAGCAGCCCGGCCGTGGTGGTTGTCCAGGGGTTCATCTTCATGGCACGGTCCTCGTGAAGTTCAGGAAGACTGCATTGAAGCCAGCGGACGTATCGGTGATATTTCCTGGCAAGGCCTTTTGGTATGCGTGCGTGTCCGCAGCGCCGCCCGACAAGTTCAGATACATACGGCCCGCCGCGCCGCCGCCACACCCAGTGCAAACCCCGGAGAATCACGGCCCATGAGCACGCCCACCGAAGACCACGTCCTGATCGTCGATGACGACGCCGGCATCCGCGAGCTGGCGGCCGAATACCTGCAACGCCAGGGCCTGCAGGTGAGCGTGGCGGCCGATGGGCGGCAGATGCGCGAGGTGCTGGCCACGCAGCGCATCGACCTCTTGGTGCTCGACCTGATGCTGCCCGGCACCGACGGCATTGCGCTGTGCCGCGAGCTGCGCAGCCCCGGCGCGCCGCCGCTGCCCATCATCATGCTCACCGCGCGCAGCGACGAGGCCGACCGCATCCTGGGCCTGGAGCTGGGTGCGGACGACTACCTGACCAAGCCCTTCGCCGCGCGCGAGCTGCTGGCGCGCATCCACGCGGTGCTGCGGCGCACGCGCATGCTGCCGCCCAACCTGGCGGTGGCCGAGCCCGCGCGCCATCTCGCATTCGGCGACTGGCGGCTGGACACCACGGCGCGCCACCTGCTCGATGCCACGGGCGCGGTGGTGGCGCTCTCGGGCGCCGAATACCGTCTGCTGCGCGTGCTGCTGGACCACCCGCAGCGCATCCTCACGCGCGACCAGCTGCTGCAGCTCACGCAGGGGCGCGACGCCGACGTGTTCGACCGCTCCATCGACCTCTTGGTCAGCCGCGTGCGCCAGCGGCTCGGGGATGGTGCCCGGGGCTCGCGCTACATCAAGACAGTGCGCAACGAGGGCTATGTGTTCTGCGCCGACGTGTTGCCCACGGCAACCTCCAACGAGGCCGCCGCATGACGCTGCGCGGGTGGCCCCGCTCGCTGTTCGGGCGCATCCTGCTGGTGCTGGCGCTGGGCCTGGCGCTGGCGCATGCGCTGACCTTCGTGCTCGCGCTCACCGAGCGCGGCATGACCATGCGCCGCGCCATGGTGTCGTACCTGGCGAGCGACGTGGCCAGCTCCGTGGCCATGCTGGAGCGCCTGCCCGCCGCAGAGCGCGCGCAGTGGGTGGACCGGCTGGCGCGCCGCAATTACCGGTTTGTGCTGACCGCGCCGCTGGATGCGCCCGAGGACCCGTCCGACCTGGCCCGCCTGATCGCGGGCGCCGTGGGCGCCACGCTGCCCCCCGGCCAGACGGTGCGGGTGATCGACCCCCGCGTGCCCGGCACCGAGCTGCGCCTGCAGCTCCAGTTGAGCGACGGCACGCCGCTGGCCGTGGACATGGACGAGCCCCGGCTGCAGGTCTCGCCCTGGGTGCTGGGCGCGCTGGCGCTGCAGCTGGCGCTGCTGGCGGGCCTGTGTGCCTGGGCCGTGCGCGCGGCCACACGGCCCCTGCGCGCACTGGCCGACGCGGCCGACGCGCTGGGTGCCGACCGCCCCGCCGTGCCCCTGGCCGAGGACGGCCCGCGCGAGGTGCAGCGCGCCGCCCAGGCCTTCAACCGCATGCAGCAGCGCATCCAGGCGCACCTGGAGGAGCGTATGCGCATCCTGGCCGCCGTCTCGCACGACCTGCAGACGCCCATCACCCGGCTGCGCCTGCGCGCCGACCTGCTGGACGACACCACGCTGCAGGGCAAGCTGCACGCGGACCTGGCCGAGATGCAGTCGCTGGTGGAAGAAGGCATTGCCTACGCGCGCTCGTCCCAGGCCGCCCGGGAGCCCCTGCAGCGCGTGGACCTGCGCGCGCTGCTGCAGAGCATTGCGTTCGACTACGCCGATGCCGGCCTGCCCGTGTCGCTGCTGCACACGGCAGAGGGCATCTGCGACACGCGCCCGCAGGCCCTGCGCCGGCTGGTGTGCAACCTGGTGGACAACGCGATCAAGTTCGCCGGCGCGGCCGAGCTGAGCCTGGAGGCCGGGCACCAAGGCCCATGGCTGGTGCGGGTGCTGGACCGGGGGCCGGGCATCCCCGCCGCCGAACTGGCCGCCGTGCTGCAGCCCTACGTGCGGCTGGAAGACTCGCGCAACCGCGGCACCGGCGGCACGGGGTTGGGCCTGGCCATTGCGAACGAACTGGCCCAGGCGCTGGGCGGCCGGCTGGTGCTGGGGCCGCGCGAGGATGGTGCGGGGCTGGAGGCGCGCGTGGAAGTGCCGGGGTCGCGGGAAACCTCCGCATAAGTCAGGCGCACCGTATGCCCCTGCGGCGTCGGGCGGTCCGGGGCGTTGCCGCAGCCTCGGTCGCGCTGCTAAAGTGGCCACCCCGTGGACTGTCAGACAGGGAACGCCGTGGAAACCACCGCAAACAGCAGTAGCACCCGCAGCCAGCACATCCGCATCGGCATCGGCGGCTGGACCTTCGAGCCCTGGTGCGACAACTTCTACCCCGCGGGCCTCGCGCACAGCAAGGAGCTGCAGTACGCCAGCCGCCAGCTCAGCGCCATCGAGGTCAACGGCACCTACTACAGCACCTTCAAGCCGCCCACGTTTGCCAAGTGGCACGGCGAGACGCCCGAGGGCTTCATGTTCTCGCTCAAGGCCAACCGCTTCGCGACGAACCGCCGCGTGCTGGCGCAGGCGGGCGACTCGGTCATGCGGTTTGTGGAAAGCGGCATCTCGGAACTGAAGGACAAGCTCGGCCCCATCGTCTGGCAGTTCATGCCCACCAAGGTGTTCGAGCCGGGGGACTTCGAGGCCTTCCTCGCGCTGCTGCCCCAACAGGTCGATGGCCGCCGCCTGCGCCATGTGCTCGACGTGCGGCACGAGAGCTTTGCCACCCCGGCCTTCATCGCGCTGGCCCGCCGGTACGGCTGCGTGCCGGTGCACACCGATTCCGAGAAATTCCCGGCCATCGCCGATGCCGAGGCGGACTTCGCCTACCTGCGGCTGATGCGCAGCCAGGCCGACGTGCCCACCGGCTACACGCCCGAGGCGATTGCGCAATGGGCCGAGGGCGTGCGCGCCTGGACCCGCGGCGAACGGCCGCGCGATGTGTTCGTGTATTTCATCAACGGCGCGAAGGAGCGGGCCCCGGCCGGCGCGATGGAGCTGATGGCGCAGCTGGGACTGCGGGCGCAGGCCGCAGGTGCTGGCGAGATGGCGATGAGAAAGAAATCGGCGCCTGGCGCTTATCCATGAAGCGCCAAAAGCTATTGATTCAATAGCAAAATCACCCTGTCGCGGGCTGCCCGGACGCCTGCCCGCGGCACCAGGCGCGGCATGGGCTTGACGGCGGCCCAAGGGCCTCGGGTACACTGCATCCTTCATGTCGTACACCGCCATCCCCTTCACCGCACGCGCCACGGCCTTCCAGGGCATGTGCATGATGCTGTCCGCATTCACGCGGGCGATGGGTGCACGAATGATTACCACCATTACCACCGCGGCCACCTGAGCACGCGCAGGTGGCCGTTTCGGCAGCCACCTGGTGATCGCTCTCTCTTCTCCCCCAAGACGAATTGACTGAAACCCAGCTCTGGCAGCTGGGTTTTTTTGTTTGTTTGTTTTGCAGTCGTTTGGAGAAGCCCATGTTCCGCGATCCCGTCCAGTCCCTAGAAGCCCCGTCGTTCGAGCCTTCCGCCGCGGCCATGCGCCCCCTGCGCGTGGGCATGATCGGCATTGGCACCGTGGGCGCGGGCACCTTCCGCGTGCTGGCGCGCAACCAGGCGCTCATCGCGGGCCGCGCGGGGCGGGGCATCAAGATGGTGGTGGTCTGCGCCCGCAGCCTGGCCCGCGCCATGAGCGTGGTGGGCAAGGACGTGGCCCTGACCAACGACCCCATGCAGGTCGCCACGCACCCCGATGTGGACGTGCTGGTGGAGGCCGCCGGCGGCACCGGCCCGGCGCGTGAATGGGTGCTGGCCGCCATCCGCGCGGGCAAGCATGTGGTCACGGCCAACAAGGCGCTGCTGGCCGAGCATGGCAACGAGATCTTCGCCGCCGCGCGCCAGCACGGCGTGGCCGTGGCGTACGAAGGCGCGGTGGCCGTGAGCATCCCCATCGTGAAAGCGCTGCGCGAGGGCCTCACGGCCAACCGTATCGAATGGGTGGCCGGCATCATCAACGGCACCACCAACTTCATCCTGAGCAAGATGCGCGACGAGGGCGTGGGCTTTGCCGAGGCGCTCGCCCAGGCGCAGGCGCTGGGCTACGCCGAAGCGGACCCGACCTTCGACATCGAGGGCATCGACGCCGCGCACAAGATCACGCTGCTGGCCGCCAATGCGTTCGGCATGCCGCTGCGGTTCGCCGACGCGCAGGTGGAGGGCATCACCGCGCTGCAGGGCCTGGACGTGGCCTGCGCGGAGCAGCTGGGCTTTCGCATCAAGCTGCTGGGGGTGGCGCGGCGCCGCGAGCACGGCAATGGAGTCAACGGCGATGGTGCCGACGGCGTGGAGCTGCGCGTGCAGCCCGCGCTGGTGCCCGCCACGCACCTGCTGGCGCATGTCAATGGCTCGATGAACGGCATCATGGTCAAGGGCGATGCGTCGGGCGTGACGATGTACTACGGCGCGGGCGCGGGCTCCGAGCAGACCGCGTCGGCCGTGATCGCCGACCTGGTGGACGTGGCGCGGCTTCATGGCACCCACGCGGCGCAGCGGGTGCCGCACCTGGGCTTTCATGCCAGCGCCATCAGCAACGACCAGGCCGTGCTGCCGCGCGCCGCCGTGCGCACGCGCCACTACCTGCGGGTGCCCGTGCACACGGCCCAGCAGATCGAGGCCGTGGGCGCCTGGCTGGCGGCGCAGCACGTGCCGGTGCTGCGCGTGGAGCTGGCGGCCGAAAAAACACTGCAGGCCGACAAGGCGGCATCCAGCGCCGGCCATCCCCAGGTGCTGGTGCTCACCGACGTGGCGGCCCAGTCCACGGTGGACCTGGCCATGCACGCGCTGGCCGCGCACCCCGCCGTGGCCGGGCCGGTGGTGTCGCTGCGCGTGGAGATGCTGGAGGGCTGATGCTGAAGGGTTGCCATGGGCGGTGTCTGGCCGCACGCCACGTCGTGCCACCACCACTCGGCACTCACCAGCACCGTTCACGCTGAGCCTGTCGAAACGCGGCGCATGGCTGCGACAGGCGCAGCCCGACCGGTACGGGTTGATGCTGCGGTTTTAAAGGTCCAAACAGGCTCTGTCGTCCTACTATCAAGCGCTTCAAGCTATGAATATCGCAGCAATCACTGGCTAGATGCCCGGCCCTCGTTCCACCAGCGCCGCCATGGCCAGCGCTTGCGGCGTGCCTTGCGCCGTCAGCCCCTCGACGACGCCGGCGCGGTCCGTGTCCGTGCGGTTCTGGCTCACCTTCCAGACGCCTTCCCAGCGTTCCACCGCCAGCTCCACGCCCACGATGGCGCCCAGCAGCTTGTGCAGGTAGTCGGCGGGCGCATCGTCCACGTGCCAGGGGTGCGGGCGGTGCGCCTCGTGGGCCTCGGTCAGCGTGTGCAGGATCGCGCGCAGGCGCTCGGGGTCGCCGTCCACCGCGCTGAGCGTGCCGTGGGCGTGCACCGTGGCGTAGTTCCAGGTGGGCACCTGTTTGCCATCGACGGCCTTGGACGGGTACCACGACGGCGACACGTAGGCCTGCGGGCCATGGAACACGGCCACCGCCTGCTGCGGCAGCAGCGGCCACACGCCGTTGCCGCGGCCCACGTGGCCCACCAGCGTGCCGTGTGGGCCGCGCGTGGGGTCCAGGTACAGCGGCACGTGGTTGACGTGCAGGGCGCCCTCGTGCGAGACGACCAGGGTGGCCAGGGGCTGGTCCCGCACCAGGCCGTGCAGAACGGCTCGGTCGGTCACCTGGAACTGGCGGTTGGCAATGGTCATGTCAGTGGTCCTTCCACGTCCAGCACGGGCGCGCAGTCGATCTGCGTCTTGACCGAGTTGGCCAAAAAGCACGCCGCGTGCGCCTGGTGGTGCAGGTCGGCCAGCACCGCGCTGCTGGGCGCGTGCGCCGCGTCGAAGCGCGTCACGGGCCGCAGCTGCACGTGCGCAACCACCAGGCGGCCTTCGGCATCCTTGGCCATGGTGCCCACGGCGGCATCGGTGTAGCTGTCCACGCGCCATCCGGCGCGGCAGGCGAAGTCCAGGAACCACAGCATGTGGCAGCTCGACAGCGCGGCCACGTAGGCTTCTTCGGGGTCCACGGCCGAAGCGTCGGAGTAGGGCAGCGGCACCACATGCGGCGACGACGACCCGGCCACCACGGCGCCGCCATCGAATTGCCAGGTGTGCGCGCGGTGGTAGCGCTTGTCCAGAAAGTCGTCGCTGCCACGGGACCAGGCGATGGTGGCGGTGTGCTCGGCCATAGGATCTTTCTTGGGGGACCGGGCCTCGCAGGCGACCCGGATGGTTTCTAAAATGGTTCTTCAGTTTATGGCTGCATTGCCACAACGAAGGGGCCAATTCATGCCGGTTGCCAGAGCCAATTCGAAGACCGTCGCCGCCGCCACGGGTGCTCCGGGCCCGCGCCAGGGCCTGCTGCGCCAGCAGGTCTATGAGCAGTTGCGCGGCGCCATCGAGCACGGCCGCCTGCCCGCGGGCACGCGCCTGCCGCCGTCGCGCGAGCACGCGGCGGGCCTGGGCGTGTCGCGCAACACGGTGCTCTGGGCCGTGCAGCGCCTGCAGGCCGAAGGGTATGTGGAGGCGCGCGTGGGCGACGGCACCTACGTGTCGCAGGCCGCGGGCGTGGCGCCCGCACAGGGCCTGGTGGCGCCGCCGCGCGGGCTGTCGAAGCGCGGGCAGCTCATTGCCGAGACGGCCGCGCGCTGGCGGCCTCCGCATGTGGCGGCGCGGGCATTTCGCATCGGCGCGCCCGAGGTGGACACCTTTCCGTTCGCGCTGTGGGACCGCCTGGCGCGCCAGGCCAGCCCCGGCCAGCGCAGCGCCCGCGCGCAGTACCTGGACCCTGCGGGCGACCCCCAGCTGCGCCAGGCCATCGCGCTGTGGCTGTGGGCGTCGCGCGGCATCCGCTGCGATGCGGCGCAGGTGGTGGTGTGCTCGGGCTCGCAGCAGGGCATCGATCTGATCGCGCGGCTGCTGCTGGACGCGGGCGACGAGGTGCTGGTGGAAGACCCGGGCTACCCCGGCATCCGCGCCAGCCTGCTGGGCCACGGCGTGCTGGCGCGGCCGGTAGCGCTGGATGCGCAGGGCCTGCGCATCGCCGAAGGCGCCGCGCAGTGGCCCGGCGCGCGCATGGCCGTGGTCACGCCCACGCACCAGTTCCCCACCGGGGTGTGCATGCCACTGGCGCGGCGCCAGGCCCTGCTGCAGTGGGCGCGCACGCACGACGCCTGGGTGGTGGAGGACGACTACGACGGTGAATTCCAGTACGGCAAGCACGACGGCAAGGCCCAGCGCGTGCCCGCCCTGTGCAGCCTGCCGGGCTCGGAGCGCGTGCTGTACGTGGGCACGTTCTCCAAGACCCTGCACCCCGGCCTGCGCCTGGGCTTCGTGGTCGTGCCACCCGCGCTGGTGGAAGCCTTTGCCGTGGCCCGCGCCATCACCGACCGGCACGCGCCGGGCGACGCCCAGGCGGTGCTGGCGCGCTTCATCGCCGAAGGCCACCTGCTGCGCCACCTGCGGCAGATGCGCGAGCTGTACCAGGAGCGCCAGCAGGTGCTGATCGACGCGCTGGCCCAGGCCAGCGGCGGCGCGCTGCAGCTGGCGCCCAGCGACCGGGGCATGCACCTGCTGCTGGAATGCGCGCCCGGCAGCAACGACGAGGCCTTGAGCCGCAGCGCACTCGCCGCCGGGGTGATGCTGGCACCCTTGTCGCGCTATGCGATGGAATCGAACCGTAGAGGCTGGCTGTTTGGCTACGCGGGCTACGGCGAGCCCGAGATCGTGGCCGCCGCGCGGGTAGTGGCGCGGTTAGCTTCCAGAAGTCACCGCAAGGGGCTCTGACCGGCGAGCGACCGCCGCGCTGGCGGTATCCCCCTACCTTTTCCACCATTGCTGCGAGAGCGCGGGCTGCCGGATGTCCAGCCGCTCGCCCATCACCGGCGCCACCAGCGGCACGCCGGCTTTCCCGGCCAGGGCGGTGATGCGGTCGAACGGGTCCGTCCACGCGTGCAGCGCCAGGTCGAACGTGCCGTTGTGGATGGGCATCAGGTGGCGGCCCTTCACGTCCAGGTGGGCCTGCAGGCTTTCCTCGGGCTGCATGTGCACGTCGGGCCACTGGGCGTCGTAGGCGCCGGTTTCCACCATCGTCAGGTCGAACGGGCCGAAGCGCTCGCCGATGGCCTTGAAGCCGTCGAAGTAGCCCGTGTCGCCGCTGAAGAAGATGCGCGTGTCCCCCGCCACCAGCACCCACGACGCCCACAGCGTGCGGTTGCCGTCCGACAGGCTGCGGCCCGAGAAGTGCTGTGCGGGCGTGGCCACCAGCTTCACGCCGGCGATGGTGGTGCCCTGCCACCAGTCGAACTGCAGCACCTTGGCGGCGGGCACGCCCCAGGCGACAAGGCGGTCGCCCACGCCCAGCGGCGTGACGAAATGCGCCACCTTGGGGGCGAGCTGCCGGATGGCATCGAAGTCCAGGTGGTCGTAGTGGTCGTGCGAGAGCACCACGCCGGTGATGGGCGGCAGCTCGTCGATGGCGATGGGCGGCGCATGGAAGCGCTTGGGGCCCATGAAGGAAAACGGCGAGGCGCGTTCGGAGAACACCGGATCGGTCAGCCAGAACTGGCCCTGCAGCTTGAGCAGCATGGTCGAGTGGCCCAGGCGCCACAGGCTCAGGTCGGGGGCGCCCAGCAGGTCGGCCTGCGTGAGCGGCAGCACCTGGGGCGGCTGGGCCGGCACCGCGTCGGCGGGCTTGTCCGTCATGAAGCGCCACATGATGCCCAGGGTCTTGGCAAAACCCGGGGCCTGGCGCGGCGCCGCGTTGCGGAACTTGCCATCGACGTGCTGGGGCGACTGCTCATGGGAGCTTGCCGGCAAGGAGGTGCAGGAAAGGATGCTGTAGGCCATGGCGGTGACAACGGTGAGGATGAGAAGGATTCGGGGCGTGCGGCGGAGCATGGATGCTTTTCCGAAAAGTGCACTGCACAGTGTAGTTCACTTTTCAAAAAAGTAAACTACCCGGTGTAAAATAGGGGAATGACCGAGCCCGCCACCGTGATCGCCCCCACCCGCCTGACCGACCGCAAGCGCGAGGCCATCGTGCAGGCCGCCATCGGCGAATTCCGCGAACATGGCTTCAACGGCACCAGCATGGACCGCGTGGCCGCGGCGGCCGAGGTGTCCAAGCGCACGGTGTACAACCACTTTCCCAGCAAGGACGAGCTGTTCGGCGCCATCCTGGACCACCTGTGGGAGCGCAGCCATTCGTTGCCCGACGTGGCCTATGACGCGGGGCGACCGCTGCGCGCGCAGCTGCTCGCGGTGCTGGAGCAGAAGATGGAGCTGCTGAACGACGCGAGCTTCATCGACCTCTCGCGCGTGGCGATGGCCGAGATGATGCACACGCCCGAGCGCGCCCAGGCCATGGTGGCGCGCCTGTCCGAAAAGGAAGAAGGCCTGCCGCGCTGGATCCGCGCGGCCCAGCAGGACGGCGCCCTGCGCGCGGGGGTGGACCCGCAGTACGCGGCCCACCAGCTGCACGGCATGGTCAAGTCCTTTGCCTTCTGGCCCCAGCTGGCCATGGGTCAGCCGCCGCTGGCGCCTGCCGTGCAGCAGCAGGTGCTGGCCGATGCGGTGGAGATGTTCCTCGGGTTCTACGCGGTCGGCGCGCCGTAGGCCGGGGAACCCCGGCCCGGGCAAAATGCTCGCCGCACGACCGCCAGCCCCTCCCCGGGCACGCCTCCCATGCGCAAACGCCACTCCCTCCTCATCGGCCTGGGCATCGCCACCGCGGCGGTCTGGGTTTTCAACGCCTCCTGGCGCGCAGCGCCGCCCGAAGGCGCCAAAGCGCGCCTGATCGCGCACCGGGGCGTGCACCAGACCTACCACCGCGAGGGGCTGGAGCGGGACACCTGCACCGCCCGGCGCATCGAGCCGCCCACGCACGACTACATCGAGAACACGGTGCGCTCCATGCAGGCGGCATTCGCCCATGGCGCGGACATCGTGGAGCTGGACGTGCACCCCACCACCGACGGCCGCCTGGCCGTGCTGCACGACTGGACGCTGGACTGCCGCACCGAAGGCCGGGGCACCACGCGCAGCCACGCGATGTCCTACCTGCGCACGCTGGATGTGGGCTACGGCTACACCGCCGACGGGGGCCGGACCTACCCCCTGCGCGGCAAGGGCGTGGGGCTGATGCCCGAGCTCTCCGAGGTCTTCACGGCCATGCCCGGCCAGCGCTTTCTCGTCAATTTCAAGAGCCGGGAGGCGCGCGAGGGCGACATGCTCGCCGCGCTGGTGGCCGGACAGCCCGCCTGGCGGCAGGCCATCTGGGGCGCGTACGGGGGCGACGAGCCCACCCTGCGCGCCGTCGGGGCGCTCGCGGCCCAGGGCGGGGCACCCGTCAGGACCTGGTCGCGCCAGGGGCTGGCGCAGTGCCTGGGCCGCTACATCGCCCTGGGCTGGGCCGGCATCGTGCCCGAGGCCTGCCGCCAGACCACCGTGATGGTGCCTCTGAACGTCGCGCCCTGGCTCTGGGGCTGGCCGAACCTGCTGCAGCAGCGGCTTCAGCAGGCGGGCAGCGAGATCATCCTGCTGGGCCCCTACGGCGCGGGCGACGCCGGCACCTCGGGCATCGACACGCCCGCGCAGCTGGCCCAGGTGCCCCGGGGCTTCGCGGGCTATGTCTGGACCAACAAGATCGAGGTCATCGGGCCCGTCTTCCGGCGCTGAGCCCCGCTTGGCGCTACGCTTGGCGGCTGCGTGCGCCCCGGCGCATTCCGGCTTCTTTCTCTTCACCACCACCCTCATTCCTTCCCACCCCATGCCCCTTGCCCCCTACCTCGATACCGCCCCGTGCCTGGGCAGCGGCGTCTTCATCCACGACTCCGCCCAGGTGATCGGCGACGTGACCCTGGGCCGCGACGCCTCGGTGTGGTGCAACGCCGTGCTGCGCGGCGACGTGAACCGCATCGTGGTGGGGGAGTGCAGCAACGTGCAGGACCTGGCCATGGGCCATGTCTCGCACCGCAACGCCAGCAAGCCCGAGGGCTCGCCGCTCCTCATCGGCAGCCATGTGACCATCGGCCACTCGGTGATCCTGCACGGCTGCCGCATCGGCGACGAATGCCTGATCGGCATGGGCTCGATCGTGATGGACGACGCCGTGGTGGGCGACCGCGTGATGCTGGGCGCGGGCAGCTTGGTCTCGCCCGGCAAGGTGCTGGAAAGCGGCTACCTCTACATGGGCCGCCCGGCGGTGCGCCAGCGCGCGCTGACGGACGCGGAGATGGCGTACCTGCGCTACTCGGCCGAACACTACGTGCGGGTGAAGAACAACTACCAGGCCCCGCCGCTGACGGAGCCTGCAGCCTGATCCGGTCCGGAAGTCCGGCAGGCCCCAGGGCGCGCGGGCGGCGCGTATCGCATCACTATTCGAGCCATGTTTGTCTATGAGTGAACTTCTTGAGCAACTGTCCCAGTCGGTCTCCACGGCCCACTCCGTCGAAGAGCTGACGCGGCCGCTTCTGGAAATGCTGGAGGCGGTGACGGGGCTGGAGTCCACCTACCTCACCGCCATCGACGAGGCACAGGGCGTGCAGCACGTGCTGTACGCGCGCAACTCCAGCGCCATGCAGATCCCCGAGGGCCTGGTCGTGCCCTGGAACGACACGCTGTGCAAGCGCGCGCTGGAAGAGGGCCGCACCTTCACCGACGACGTTCCCGCCTGCTGGGGCGATTCGCAGGCCGCGCGCGGCCTGGGCATCCGCACCTACGCGAGCCAGCCCGTGCGCGTCGGCAACGGCGCGCTGTACGGCACGCTGTGCGCGGCCAGCACCCACGCCCGCCCGCGCACGCCCGAGGCCGAACGCATCCTCACGCTGTTCGCCTATCTCATCGGCCAGCAGGTGGAGCGCGAGCAGCTCATCCACAAACTGCTGGCCGCCAACGAACAGCTGGCCGCCGTGGCCGCCACCGACCAGCTCACAGGGCTGCCCAACCGCCGCGCGCTCATGGAGGCGCTGGAACGGATGCTGGCGCAGGGCCGGCGCCGGCAGATGGGCGTGCAGATCGCGTTCATCGACCTCGACGGCTTCAAGGCCATCAACGACACCCACGGCCACGAGGTGGGCGACCAGTTCCTCGTGGCCGTCGCGCAGCGCCTGCGGGGCGTGCTGCGCGCCGAGGACCTGGCCGCGCGCCTGGGCGGCGACGAGTTCGTGGTGATCAGCCTGAGCGCACACGCCGGCGACGCCCTGCACACCGCGCAGGATGCGCTGAGCCTGCGCATCGCCCAGGCCACGCAGGGCCGCTTCGACCTGCCGGGCGCATCGCTGGACTACGCCGGCGCCAGCGTGGGCGCGGTCACCATGGCGCCGGACCAGACCTGCAGGGCCGAGGACGCCCTGCGCGTGGCCGACCAGATGATGTACCAGGTCAAGCGCGCGCGCCGGCAGGCCCAGGACGCGCTGGCACAGGCGCGCGGCGGGCTGCCCACCCGCCGCTGAGCCGGCCCGCGCCGCCGCCGCAGTAGCCACACCGCCAGGGACACCATCGCGGTGCCGGGATAATCGGCGGTCACCACCCCCACGCTCCATGGCCTCTTCCCCGTGCCGCGTGCTCGCCGTCATCCCCCCGATGACGCAGCTGAACACGCCCTATCCGTCCACCGCCTACCTCACGGGCTTCCTGCGCTCGCGCGGCGTCCTCGCGTTCCAGGAGGACCTGGCGCTGGCGCTCGTGCTGCGGCTGCTCTCGCCCGAGGGCCTGAGGGCCGTGGCCGCCAAGGTGGATGCACTGCCCGCCAAGAAACAAAGCCCCGCCGTGCAGTCCTTTGCCGCGCAGCAGGACCGCTACCTGGCCACCATCGGCCCGGCCATTGCCTTCCTGCAGGGGCGCGACAGCACGCTGGCCCACCGCATCGCGGGCCGCAACTACCTGCCCGAGGGCCCACGCTTCGCCACGCTGGATGTGTATGTGGACGACGAAGGCGGCGACCCGCTGGGCTGGGCGTTCGGCGCCCTGGGCCTGCACGACAAGGCCAAGCACCTGGCCACGCTGTACCTGAACGACCTGGCCGATGTGCTGCGCGACGCGGTGGACGAGCGCTTCGAATTCGTGCGCTATGCCGAATCGCTGGCGGGCAGCCAGCCCACGTTCGACCCGCTGGCCACGGCCCTGGCCGCACCGCCCACGCTGGTGGACGACCTGCTGGCGCAGCTCACGCACGAGGCCATCGAACGCCACCAGCCCACGGTGGTGCTGCTGTCGGTGCCTTTCCCGGGCTCCGTGTACGCGGCGTTCCGCATCGCGCAGACCATCAAGGCGCGCCATCCGCAGGTGGTGACGGTGCTGGGCGGCGGCTTCGTGAACACCGAACTGCGCGAGCTGGCCGACCCGCGCGTGTTCGACCATGTCGACTACGTGACGCTGGACGCCGGCGAGCGCCCGCTGCTGGCGCTGCTCGAACATGTGCGCGGCGAACGCGGCCGCCAGCGGCTGGTGCGCACCTTCGTGCGCAACGACGAGGGCACCGTCCAGTACATCAACATGATGGAAGCAGACGTGGCCTTCGCCGAGGTGGGCACGCCCACCTGGGACGGCCTGCCGCTGGACCGCTACCTGTCGCTGCTGGACATGCTCAACCCCATGCACCGGCTGTGGAGCGACGGGCGCTGGAACAAGCTCACGGTGGCGCACGGCTGCTACTGGAAGAAGTGCAGCTTCTGCGACGTGAGCCTGGACTACATCAGCCGCTACGAGGGCGCGAGCGCCGAGGTGCTGGCCGACCGCATCGAGGCCATCGTGCGCGAGACGGGGCAGACGGGCTTTCACTTCGTGGACGAAGCCGCGCCCCCCAAGGCGCTGAAAGCACTGGCCACCGAGCTGATCGCGCGCAACGCGGGCATCAGCTGGTGGGGCAATGTGCGGTTCGAGAAAACCTTCACGCCCGACCTGGCCGGGCTGATGGCCGACAGCGGCTGCATCGCCATCTCGGGCGGGCTCGAAGTCGCGTCCGACCGGCTGCTCACCCTCATGAAAAAAGGCGTGTCGGTGGACCAGGTGGCGCGCGTGACGCGGGCCTTCACCGACGCGGGCATCCTGGTGCATGCGTACCTGATGTACGGCTTTCCCACGCAGACCGTGCAGGACACGGTGGACGCGCTCGAATACGTGCGCCAGCTGTTCGCCAACGGCTGCATCCAGAGCGGCTTCTTCCACCGCTTTGCCTGCACCGTGCACTCGCCCGTGGGCAAGAACCCCGAGGAGTACGGCGTGACCCTCGCGCCGCTGCCGCCGGGCGACTTCGCCAAGAACGACGTGGCCTTCATCGACCCCACGGGCGTGGACCACGATGCGCTGGGCGGCGCGCTCAAGAAGGCCATCTACAACTACATGCACGGCATCGGCCTGGAAGAGGACGTGCGCACGTGGTTCCCGTTCAAGGTGCCCAAGACCACGGTGCGGCGCGACCGCATCGAGCGGGCGCTGCGCGAGCGGGGATGAGGATGTATATCTCCTTTGATAGCTGCTAGCGCCCGGTACATCGGCGTTTCAAGCCATTTTTGCGGGTGATGTGTCAGGGGGACCCTGCTTCCCTCGGAGTTCTGGCGCAGTTTCCAAAGTCAGCAGCCTGCACACCGCAGACAGCCCGCCTTCCTCGACAGACCCTACACAAGCAGAACCTGTGGTCACGGCGGGCATTTCACAAGCCGCCGCCTCAGCGACCAAGCCGGAACCGGCGCAGACTCAACGCTGGCGGCGCCCCGTTTGCGCAACGGCGGTGCACCGGCATTGGCTCTTGTCCACCCAGAACTGTTCGGGCACCGCGTGCTCCATGGCGCTGCTGTACTGCCCCCGCATCTTGTTGTACGCAATCCAGCGGTTTTGGGCTGCAGTTTTTCCGTTGCTAGTGAGTTCGGGTTTGTTGTTGATCGCAGCACTGGGGTCGTCGTTCTTGACCCACCGGGTGTGCCGCAGGTGCCCGATGTCCATGCTCAGCCCCTGGAAGGTAATGCCCGTGGTGACGATGCCGTACAGCTTGTTGGGGCGTACCTGGGCGTGGAACAGGCCGTAGCTGAGCGCTGGGCGGTCCACCATCTGCGCCTGGGCGCTGGCGATGGCGCCGTGGCTTTGCAGTGCTGCGAAGTAGCCCCACAGGGTGGCGGTGAGCAGGTCTCCAGTGAGGTGGTCACCTGTCAGGCCTTGCAGGATCGTTGCTCTTTGGCTTTCAGGGGCCGCCTGTGCTTGCTCCAGCTTTTGTTTTGTGGCCTCCATGCGCGTTTTGAGCGTTTGCAGTTGGGTCTGGCTGATGCCCTGGATGCTCAGGCTCAGGACTATAGGCATCACTCAGCTGTGCATAGCTTTTCTGATTCATCTCGGCCTCAATTATCGAAGGTGTCGCACTTCGGATTTGAGGCCGCCTGGATACGGGAGTGTGTTGCACGTCTGATTTAAGGCCACCGACACGGTAATGAAAGGCATCCCATACCACGTTCAGGGCTCAGGCCCACCTTCCCGCAACCTTCAACACCCAACAAAATAGGCAAAGCCTTTTTGAAACTGTATTTTTTAGAAAACCCTCAATAATTGACATTTTTTTTGCAACTATCGCCAACGCATAGAAATATAAAAAACCAACCAACAACCCCACTATTCCAACAAGAAAAAAGTAATGAGACACCGAATCTTCAAAAATAAAAAAAACAGCACCACACAAAAACACAAACGACGAAAATAAAATATCTGAAATAATTACAATTCCAGAAAAGATTTCAATCTTCATATTATGTGATAGTTTCATTTTTTGCCTCACGAAGCAAATCTATAGCAACAACCAAATAGCCTACAGCTTGTTGCAAGACTGTCGACAGTATCGCAAGGCCGGCCGCCGCCCACGCAGCACCTTTTTCTGTGGCGCATTTTATCCCGCCTAATATATTCGAGAACACAACCAACGCTGATATAGCCTTTATGACCCCATCCTTCTCATCCTGAGACAAGTTCTCTTGACTCAGTATCTTATCCAAAGTCTTTATATAACTCAGGACACCATAGATCATTGCAGCAACTAGTACAGCGAGAGAAGCAAATGTGGCGATGGAGTAGACGCTCACAGCCATAACAAACCAAAGGGGTGGGAATGCAAACGAAAGCAACGCTATCGCGATAAAAAGCATCGCCCCATTTCCCCTCCCTTCAATCATGTAAGCCCCAGCCCCCGTCTCCGGGTCAGTGATGATGTATCCGTATCCCGTGAATCCGTGGGCATTGATCTGGCTTTCGTGGAATGTCACTTCCTTGCCTGCCTGGATGGCATTGCGGATTTCTGCGCCTACATCACCTCCAATTGTCAAATTGGGTAACGCTGTCGCTGCATTGCTCTGGTTGATGGTGTAGATCTTTTGCCCTTGGCTTTGCGCGATGGCAATGGCCTTGACGGCTGAGACCGCTTGCGCGCAGTCCGCCAGCGTCGGGTTCTGAGTTTGCCCCTGGTCGTCCGTGTACCAACATTGGTGCTGCAGGCCACCCCTCGTCACCAATCGTTGTTTCCAGCCTTGCGGCAAGGGGAATACCGCAGTGAGGCGATATTCTGGCTGCACATACACGTATCTCATGAAGTCCTCTGTGCAAGCTACCTGATATTCAGGAGTTGGATTTCAGATTTGGGGCTGCTCAACAAAACTCAGGATCGCGCCCCCACAGCTCTCAACACCCAACAGAAAAAACAATATTTCTGCGACGCCTTGTCGCCAAGCAGATCATCCATCATCAACCTACTTTTAACGAACATGCCAAAACCATAGAAACAAAAAAATACCCACCAAAAATCCCACAAACCTCGCGAATAATGAATATTGAAGAACACCCTCAAAGAAAAAAGTAAAAGCCCCGCACAAAAATATGAATGACACAAAAACCAAGTCAATAATAATCTCACGACAAATAAAAATCTCCACATCACGTGATATATTTATTTTTTCGCCTCGCCAAGCACGCTTATGGTAGCCGTCAAAAAAATATAGCGCATTGCAACAGCACAATTTTCCACGATGATGCAAAAAATTAACATCACAGACGGAAAAATCGAAGAGATAAATACAACAGAATTGCCATCAATAAGAAAACAGTTCGCCCCCGCCCTCTTTCTCGAACTGAAATAGGGCCACTAACACTCAGTACGGCAGACACAAAGGCCAGTGCAGCACCCAAATTACTCCCTCTTTCAAAAGCAGCGATTGATAAAATAATAAATAATGGGATAGGCCAGTGATTTAACATAATAGACTAATTTTTGACTGGGCAACGTATGAAAGCATCCTTGAGTGACATAACAAATAAAGTGTAGTAAAACATAGCAACCATACCCACTAGAAAACCAAGACCCAATATTGCATAACCAAGCAAAAGACCAAAAATCGTCACAAAAGAGTAAAAAGCAATGGCTCTCACAAAAGCATCGCCAGCCCCTCTACACTCTTCAGAACCGTCATATATATCGAGCGCACCCAAGACATTAAGAATAATTCCAAGAAAATTACCCAGCAAAGAAAATAACTTATCGGCAGCAGCACCAATTAAGTTTACAAAATATGAAAACAGGAGGCTCACAGAGCTAGGAGCTTTATCATCCATATATCCACCACTCCCCCTTCCCTCAATCATGTAGGCCCCAGCTCCCGTCTCCGAGTCGGTGATGATGTAGCCATACCCCGAGAATCCATGCACATTGAGTTGCCGCTCGTGCACCGTCACTTCTTTCCCGGCCATCACCGCTGATTGAATCTCCTGCCCCACCGTACCGCCCACCGGCAGTTTGGGCAAGGCCGTGGCTGCGTTGCTCTGGTTGATGGTGTAGATGCGCTGGCCTTCCGCCTGGGCGATAGCAATGGCTTTGACGGCTGAGACTGCTTGCGCGCAGTCTGCCTTGGTGGGGTTCTGGGTTTGCCCCTGGTCGTCCGTGTACCGGCATTGCGTTTTGTCCACCCAGAATTGCTCAGGCACGGCGTGTTCCATGGCGCTGCTGTACTGCCCCCGCATCTTGTTGTACGCAATCCACCGGTTTTGCGCTGCGGTTTTACCGTTTTGGATCAGCTCAGGTTTGTTGTTGATCGGGGCACTAGGGTCATCGTTTTTCACCCAGCGAGTGTGTCGCAGGTGTCCGATGTCCATGTTCAGCCCCTAGAAGGTGATGCCCGTGGTCACGAGGCGGTGTTTGAAAAATATCTTTAAGGCGGCCTACATAACCGTTGCGAGCCGGAGGTAGTGCAAATCACCCGAGCCCGCTCCATCACAGACCGCATGGAGTTATGCAGGCCATCCTTTGCAGCCCCACAACACCAATTTTCGAGAAAATAGAAAAAAATTCACAAGAAAATAAAAGGCAATGAAAAATCCAAGCGTCCACGGCAAATAAATCACATCAGAAAAATGTGCTCCATCATTAATCCTAAAGGAGGTCAACGCAATTCCTGCAGATATCCACAATCCGAAGATCAGACCCAATCCATTGATGGCCCACATTTTTCTCACCCGCCCCTTCCCCAAGGCCCTCCCGACGATTTCAATCAAATCAACACATGGCACAAAGAACACAAAAGCCGTAATTAAATAATATGCAAAATCATAGATATTGAAATACCAAACATAGGCACAAGTCAAAATCCATATAACCATCGATAAAACTATCATCAGCAGACACCAGGAATTTTTTTAATGGCACTCGCCACGTCAGCATAAAGGGCCGAAATGAGAGATCCGGCTATTGCCAATGCAATCGCAGCGCCCACTGCACCTCCAAGCAGACCGATCCCAAAAACAATAGCTGTTAGCGCCCCAAACAATGCTTGCAAGCCAAGGACTCCACATTCTGCATTCGCGATCGCGATCATGTCATGATAAATAGAAATAGCAGAAATAACAAAAGACATCAGCAATAGAATTGCACCAAACCATCCACCAACCCCTGCCACTATCCCCAAAGCCAAGGCCGCAATTGCGGACCACCCAGGATTATCTTTCACCCAATTCACCAAATCCATCCACCCCCCATTACCCCGGCCCTCAATCATGTAGGCCCCAGCTCCCGTCTCCGGGTCCGTGATGACATACCCATACCCCGAGAACCCATGCGCATTGATTTGCCGCTCATGGAATGTCACTTCCTTGCCAGCCTGGATGGCCGAAGCAATCTTCTGCCCCACCGTACCGCCCACCGGCAGTTTGGGCAATGCCGTGGCTGCGTTGCGCTGGTTGATGGTGTAGATCCGCTGGCCTTCTGCCTGGGCGATAGCAATGGCGTTGACGGCTGAGACTGCTTGCGCGCAGTCTGCTTTGGTGGGGTTCTGGGTTTGCCCCTGGTCGTCCGTGTACCGGCATTGCGTTTTGTCCACCCAGAATTGCTCAGGCACGGCATGTTCCATGGCGCTGCTGTACTGGCCCCGCACCTTTTTGTACGCAATCCAGCGGTTTTCGTATTTGAACTGCGCTTTGATGCTGTAGGGCAAGGTGCCTGCCAGGTAGGGCAGCGGGTCGATGGTGGCTTGCCGGGTGCCCAGGACGTCGCCTACGGTGCTTTGGCCTGCGTTTTGGCTGTCGCCTCCGCAGGGCTGAAATGGGATGAGCAGCGGGGATTGGCATCTGCGGGCGCTTGTGTCGAAGCCAACGCCCTTGGAGCGCGCAGACGACGACCAATAAGCAACCGCAGGATTCATTCCAAATCAAGTCTTTAGCGCAAGCAGGAAAAGCGCAAACAGCTATCAAAAGAAGATCGTCTTGCATTTGGTGAATAGAGGGTTTTCACTGAGTAAATGAAGCCACTCAGTCCTTCCCAAGGCTCTGTATCTCGCGCCCACCACCCTCAAAGTCTGCACAACCGGGCTGATTTGCACACCAAAGCCGATCAGAAATAGCGCCCAACTTGATATACAAAAAAAATTGTCAGCGCCAAAAAATACAAACCAACAAGAAAACTCCCCACTGTTAGTTTTCTTTCACGGTATTCATGAAATGCCTTGCAAATTATCTTAAACATTTCATTCAACTCAACACAGAATATATAGCGGAAATCAATCCAATTATTCCAGCAGCAATCGCAACATTACCCACCAGCAGGACACCCAATGCTGGAATAGCAGCCGCAAGACCAATTACCGCCAAGGTTAAACCAATCCAATTAGAAATTGCAGACCAATTGACCTGCGCGCCGATCGCATCCAAATATGCTCCAGCCGAAGCAAAAGCTGCCATCAGCATCCAACCGTATCCGAGAATTGCAAAAGGTCCCAACCACGCCAATATAAATAGGGCAGCTATCGCAAAGACAAAAGCTGCGATCCCGTAGATCAACGCCCCCCCATTCCCCTTCCCTTCAATAATGTATCCACCTGCTCCAGTTTCAGGATCAGTAATCACATAGCCATACCCTGTCCATCCATGCGCGTTGATCTGGTGCTCGTGCACCGTCACCTCTTTGCCCGCCTGGATGGCTGATTGAATCTCCTGCCCCACCGTACCGCCCACTGGCAGCTTGGGCAAGGCCGTGGCTGCGTTGCTTTGGTTGATGGTGTATACCTGCGGGCGTTTGTGCCAACGCCACCGCGCCTGAAGCGAGCAGGCGAGGGCAAATGAGTGGCCACAGGATTCACAAACAAATCAGGCTCTAGCGCAATTGGGACAAACGCGAGCAGCTATCAAAATAAGAGCATTCTGCATACTCGCGATTGGAGAATTTTGCGCAGCGGTTTGGAGATCGCCTCAAAACCATTTAAAGAAATAATTTGCTATCCACAAGAATGTCACCACAGCTCCTTCCAGCACCAGGAACCATCCTGTAATTTTCATATTTTTTTTTATTCTAATATTATCTTTGAAATCTTTCATATTAATAAATCAAGTAAAAACCTCAATGACAAGCAAGCGAGCCACCGTCAACAACAGCCAAGCCGCCCCACCAATAAATATAATCGGAAAATAAATAGCAACATATCCGCCAAAAATTACAGAAAGTATGATCCCAGCCATTAAACCTATAAGCCTTGCGCCAGAAAAATTTAGATTGTATTTGTTATCTTCATACATAGCCAAATACACACCAATCACAAACCCAATTGCTCCCACTATCGCCGCAAGCAGAGGCCCAGCAACGATGATCGCAATTCCCGACACAAGACCAAGAGCTAGTCCAAGCAATATCCCTCCATTCCCCCTACCCTCAATCATGTAAGCCCCAGCCCCCGTCTCCGGGTCGGTAATGATGTACCCATACCCCGAGAACCCATGCGCGTTGATTCCGCGCTCGTGGAAGGTCACTTCCTTGCCCGCCTGGATGGCTGATTGAATCTCTTGCCCCACTGTGCCGCCCACTGGTAGCTTTGCCAATGCCGTGGCTGCGTTGCTTTGGTTGATGGTGTAGATCCGCTGGCCTTCTGCCTGGGCGATGGCAATGGCTTTCACTGCCGAGACCGCTTGTGCGCAGTCTGCTTTGTTGGGGTTTTGGATTTGGCCTAGCTCGTCGGTGTATTGGCACTGCGTCGCGTCCACCCACAACTGCTCGGGCACCGCGTGCTCCATGGCGCTGCTGTATTGCCCCCGCAGCTTGTTGTACGCAATCCACCGGTTTTGCGCTGCAGTTTTGCCGTTAGCGGTGAGTTCGGGTTTGTTGTTGATCGCGGCACTGGGGTCGTCGTTCTTGACCCACCGGATGTGCCGCAGGTGCCCGATGTCCATGTTCAGCCCCTGGAAGCTGATGCCCGTGGTGACGATGCCGTACAGCTTGTTGGGTTTGACTTGGGCGTGGAACAGGCCGTAGCTCAAGGCGGGCCGGTCGATCGTTTGGGCCTGGGCGCTGGCGATTGCGCCGTGGCTCTGCAGGCTGGCGAAGTAACTCCACATCGTTCCTGTCAGCAGATCCCCCGTCAAATTTTCGCCAGTCATGCCTTGCAAGATGGCCGCCCGCTGCGCTTCAGGAGCGGCCTGCGCTTGTTCCAGCTTCTGCTTGTTCACCTTCATCCGGGCTCTCAGCGTTTCCAGCTGGGCTTGGCTGATGCCCTGGATGCTCAGGCCCAATGCCGTTTGCTGGCCTGCGATGAGCTGGTCTTGGGTTTCGTCCCAGTCCTGGCTGCCATAGCGGGTGAAGCCGCCTTGACCTACGGGTTCGCTGCCTGCGCGCATACCGGGGCCGGTGGCTACGACGGTGCCGTCCACCGAGATTTGGGGCTTGAGGTTGATGCTGCTCGATAGCCCCCTGGGCAGTTGGCTGGGGTCCAGCTGTTGGCCGGGGGCGGGCTTGGGGATGAGGGCTGCGATGGCGGCCTCATCCGCTGCGCTGGCTGCCACCCAGGCCAGGGTGATCTTCTTACCGGCGATGGCTGCGGTGGGGGTTTGCCAGCTCAGCAGGGGGCTGTCGCCCCACGCGGCGCTGCGGGCGTCTGCGTAGATTTCGTATTTGAAGTGCGTTTTGCTGGACGTGGGCAGGTCGCTGTGGGTTTGGATGCGCGTCTTGATGTTGTAGGGCAGGGTGCCTGCCAGGTAGGGCAGCGGGTCGATGGTGGCTTGCCGGGTGCCCAGGACGTCACCTACTGTGCTTTGGCCTGCGTTTTGGCTGTCGATGTAGGTTTTAAGGCGGGCCTGGTAGCTGCCCAGCTGGCTTTGCAGGGCGCTGGTGTTGAGGTTTCTCACCCAGCCTTCTGCCGGGTTGGTTTCTGCGCCTTGCTGGGCTGCGTTCAACAGGGCCTGGGCGTCCAGCGGTACGGCGCTTTGCAGGTCCATGCCTTCTTTGAAGGTGTATTGCTTGAAGCTGCCGTCCAGGGGCACCCAGGTGTCGGGGGTGCTTTGGCCTGGGGTGTGGCGCGTGCCTCGGCCGGGCTGGTATTGGATGAGGGCTTCGACCCAGGTGTGTTCGATGCGCAGGGCCTTGATTTGCCCGCCCGATACCAGGGCTACATTGCTGACCCCGCCTTGGCCCCAGATTTGCTGGGCGGCGTCTACGGTGCGGACGCCGCCCACCCAGTTGAGGGCCTGGGCGGTGGGGATGTCTACGGTGCCGGCCACATACCGCGCAGGGATGCCGCTGGCGCGCAGCAGGGCCACCAGCAGGCTGGCGGTGTCCACGGCGTTGCCGGATTTTTTGTCGAGCGTGTCTTGCGCGCCTTGTACGCTGCCTTGGGTGGGCACGTAGTGGATGTTGTCGTGCACCCACTGGTAGATCTTGTGGGGGTTGTGGCCCAGGGTTTGGGCCAGGGCCTTGATGGCGTCGGTGTGGGGGGCATCCAGCGTGGGGGCCAGGTCGGCTGCGCTGGGGGCGCTGGCGGCTTTAGCGCTTTGCACGGTGGCGGCCTTGGCGGCGGATGGAGGCTGCTCTGCCTCAGGGCCATCCATCTGGATGGGCGCTTGGGGGCGGGCTCGCTCTGCCTGCCAGGGCAGCTTGTTCAGGTTGAGGGGCAGGTGGGTTTTGCCGGGGGCCTCTGCGTCGATGAATTCCTTGAGCACCTGCAAGGCCGCGGCCTTGCCATTGCTGCTGCCTTCCTGCACGGCCTGGAGGCGCTTGACCAGCTGTTCGTGCTTGTCTGCAAAGGCGGCTTCCTGAACGAGCTGGCGGTCAAGAACGCTGCCTTCAACGCCTGCGTTTTGCCAGGTGTTGCGCAGGGATTCCCATTCCCGCTGCAGCGCCCGGGCCTGGCGGTCCAGCGTTTGCACGGCGGGCAGGCTCGAGGCTGCGTCAGTGAAGGTGGCGGCGATGCCGGGGGTGCCAGATTCGGGATTCAGCGCTCTGGCCAGTTGCTCCAGGGTGTCAGCGTATTGTTCGGCTGGCGCACCGCTTTGCAGGCGCTGCTGCACCGCCAGCTGGTTGCGCTGCGCCATTTGCGCGTGGACGAGGGGCAGTCCCACGGTGTTGAGCACCGAGGCCGTGAGCAGCCACACCACCGCGCGTTTGAACCAGCCCACCGGGCGGTCCTGCTGAGTGGGCTGGGTTGGGTGACTGCGGGTGTGCTGGTGCCCGGGGGCCTGCAATGGGCGCATGGGGTCGTTCTCTCTCAAAGGGGGAGTGACAGTGGTGGCCGGTATCAAAAGCCCGGTGGCGGCAACGGGGTTTCGCAACTGCGTCATTGCGCCCCCCCACCTTGGCGGTATGCGAGGCCAGGCTGGCAGGAGCTAGCCCGCAGGCGATACGCGGCAACCACCGCCAGCAATACGCCGGCGAGCCACAGAAACCACGGCTGGTTGACGGGGATGGAATTGGTGACGCCGGGTGTGCCTGGGCCACCGGGGCCTCCAGGCCCCCCTGGCGCATTGGCCCGCACCACGTAGGTAACCGTCGCCGTTGCCAGGTCCACATCCACGTCATACGCCTTGGCCTGGCTTGTGGGCAGTGCAGTTGCCGATTTGAGGTTGTTGCCGCTGCCGATCAGCAGGGCCTCCACCGTGTAGATTCCCTCCATCGCGGTTCTAAGCGTTTGCTGGGTGTCTGTGGACCGAAGACCGTTGGCTTGCAGTTGGCCCAGCAGGTGGGTGTGGGTGTAGACCACGGCATTGTTGGGGTTGCGCACGGTAATGCGCACACGGGCGTTGTCCACTGGCGCATTTACCGTGAGATTGCGGGCCAGGTTGCTGATGCGTACGCGGTCATTGGGTGCGTATTGAGCCTTGTCCACCACCACGGTCAGCGCAGCCTTGCCGGCGCCCTGCGGTGCATCTGCAACGATGGCGAACAATGTGCTGCCCACGTCCACTGTTTCGCCCTGGGTGTTCAGGAGTGTGGCGACCAGTGTGTAGGTTCCGGCCGGGTAGCGCGCGGTGTTCCATGGCTGCTTGTGCGGCAGCGTTGCGCCCGCAACCACGTCACCCAGTTCGTGCGGGGCAAATCGCGCAACTTCGACCCCGATGGCGTCATGGATGCGCAGCACGAGCGTCAACGCCGCCGATGTCGTGCCGAGGTTGAGCACGGAGGCGCCCAACTGCACCGCGGCATTGGCGGCGTAAGAGGGCTTGTCCGTGCTGGCACTGACACGCGCAACGATGTCGTCGGGTGATGCCCCGGCGGAGTACTTGGCCCCGATGATGGTGAGGTAGCTGTCGTCTCGGCTGAAGCCAGCAATGGTGGCCAGAAACGGCTTGGCCGCCTTGATGCGCCCTGGGCCGGTAGGTATCGCGACATGGCCCACGCTGTAGCCGCTAATACCCAAGGTTGTGAAACCAGACACATCCACAGGCAGGCCATTGAGCTGGAGGCTGTTCATCGCAGGAGTCGGAATTGCGATGTTCAGGTAGTTTTCCTTGTAGGGCGAAAGGTTGGTCGGCGCCGTGAACACGTAGTCAGAAAGGGTTTGATCGATCCCGCCCACGTAGGTAAAAGCTGGGTCCCCCAGCACTCCTCCGGTCGTGATCGTGGACCCCTTCAGGAACTGCCCCACCAGCACGGGAGCGGAGGCTACGATGTGAAGGCTCTCCGCGTCAGTCACCTCATGGAACTCCCCCGCATTCAGGGTGGCCACCAGCGCACCGTTCACCCGCACTTGGGTGGCAGCGGTGTTGGCCACGATGCGAACAAGGTTGCCCGCTGTGCCGGTGTTGGCTGTTTTGGGCGCCACATACTCAGCGGACCAGTGCTTCACAGGCGGCAACTGGGTGAACAAGTGGTCGCAGTAGCCAGCATGGAGTGGCACGTTGGCGCATTGCCCTCCCGCAAATACCGCCACGGGTTTGTTGGTTTGTATGCGGGTGCCCGTGATTTCATTGCCGGAGTAGGCGGTGTAGATCACGGACTGGCCTTTTTGCAGGGTCACGTCAAAGGGAACATTCGCAGGCTGCCCCGTCGTCAGGCTGCTGGCAGGCGTGACGGTGGCCACCGTGCCGTCCTCCACGGCGGTCAGTGAAAACTGGATGACGCTGTACGCATGGTTCCAGTCGACGATGCGGTATTCCAGGCCCAACGCCGTGACGTCAAGCAGGTACGACATGTCCGTGGTGTACATCTCGCGGTTCAGGAAATACGCGCTCACCCCTTTGCTGGCGTACACCTGCAGCGCCTTGTCCACTACCTTGCCCGCCTCGTGCAGAAACTGGTTGTTGGGCACCATGAGTTCCGCTACGCCGCTGGCACCAACAACAAAGCTGTAGTTGATGGCGCCGTCGTTGCTCACAACCTGGCCCGTGGTGCCTTGCTCGCCAAATATGAAGAGGTATCCAACAGGTCCCGCAGAGGTCGTGGGGTAGTTCGGATGCCCCACTGCCACGGCTCGCAGGGTGTTGCTGGCCTCCAGGCCATAGTCCGGCTTCAGCGGCAGGTTGATGGCGGTGCTCGTGGCGATGTCAAAGCCGCTGCTGCTGCCCTGGTAGCCGGGGGCGTTTGCCGCGAGGTTCCAGCGGCCCGCAGTGATGTTGGCAAATTCATAGCGGCCATCGACCCCCGAGGTGGTCTCCAGCAGGCTGACCCCCGCCAGGACCACCTTGGCCCCTGGCACCGGGCGTTGGCTCTGGGCATCGAGCACCACCCCGTATATGCGGTCTTGCCCTTGCACCTTGGGGGTCATTTCCACCGGCAGCACGTACCGCGTTCCCGCCGCCAGATCCACCGCAAAGGCCACGTTGTCATACCCGGGTGCAGACACCTGCACCTGGGTAGCCCCCGCGTTGAGGCCCGAGATTTCCGCCACACCCTGGGCATTGGTCTGCAGCACCTGCGGGTTGCTGCCCGAAAGGGTCACCGTGGCACCTGCAATGGGCTGGTGGGTGGCTGTGTCAGTGACGGTGGCCTGGATGGCGATGGGTTGCTGAGGGTCGACGCTGGGGTGCAGCGGCACGTCGAACTGGTGTGTGCCGTTTTGCACGAGCGTGATGGCTTGTTCAAAACGTTGATAGCCCGCTTTCTCCATGGAAACGGTGCGTGAGCCAGCAATATCCGGCACACCACCAATGGTGTAGCGCCCGGCAGCATCCGTGGTGGCTGTGCGGCCGGTGCCATCCACGACCACGGACACCCCCTGCAGAGGCAGCCGTGTGGAGGCATCCGAAACAATGCCTTGCAGCACCGTTTGATCGGAACCGATGTTGCTTGCGGTCAACGTGACAGGCAGGACGATGGAGTGATGGCCTTGCACGTTCATGGTGATGATGCGCGTTGCAAAGCCGCTGGCAGACACCGTGACGGTGTTGTCTCCTGCCACCACGCCAGCGTCGAAGGCAACCTCACCTTGGGCGTTGGTGCTGCGGATCAGGCCATTGAGTGACACACTGGCCATTGCAATCGCCGCGCCTGTTGCCTGGTTGCTTACAACCACCTTGAGCGTGCTTTGCGCGGTGCTGCGGCGGAAAACCGGGTCGAACCGCACCTGCTGCCCCGCCAAGGCACTGAAACTGGCCTCGACCGCTTGATAGGACGAATAGCTTGCCTTCAGGCCCATCGCACCGGGCGCAATACCTTCGAGGACGTACTCACCATGGGCGTTGGTCTGCGTGGTCGAGCTGCCGACCGAAATGGTGGCGTTGGCGGCGTTCTGGAAACTCACCCCGTCGTTGGTGAACTTGGCAACGCCTGAAATGGTGACGGTGCTCGCATTGCCGACCGTGAGCGCCTTCAGGCGGATGGTGCCCAGATCCAGCTGCTGGCCCTTGAGCAGCCCCAGGTCCGCGGACAGCGAAAGGTATCCAGCGACCTCGATCGCCAGATTGTGGGTGCCGGCAGCCAACTGCAGAAACTCGAAACGCCCCTGGGCATTGGTCACGGCGGGCTGGGCACTGCCGGTCAACCGCACTGACACCCCCGCCAGCGGCTGGCCCGTGGTGTCGCTCACCAAAAGGCCTTGCACGCTGGCCAGATCGGGATTCGTGCTGGGCTGGCCCGCGATCCAGAGCGCGCGCAGCGCCAGGGCCGTGACGTACGGGTCACCATCCCAACTGCCATCCGCGCGCTGGGCGGCCTTGAGCGAATCTACGGCGGGCTGCACGGCGGCTGCCGTGGACAGCCCCGGGAGCACCGCCAGCAGGGCCTGCGCATTGCGCAGGGACCCGCCCCACGACGGGGCAGCGCCGCGTTCGGCGAGCAGCCAGGTGCGCGCGTTCGACAGTGCCGATGCCACCGCAGAGGTCTGGCGATAGGGGTGGAGCGCCTGTACGGCCTGCGCCGTGGAGAGAAGCGCATCGCCATCGGTGGCGAGGGCCCATCGGCCGTCCACCTGCTGCGCGGCCAGCAGCCAAGCCAGCGCCTGATCGGCGGTTTCGGGATACGAAGCGCGTGACGCCGTGAATGCGGCAACGGCCCACGCCGTGTCCTGCACATTGCTGGCATAGCCCACCGTGGCGCCAAATCCGCCATCCGCGTTCTGCTTGGGCGCAAGGGCGTCAAGATGGGCCGTGCTGGCCGATTGGAGCTGTTTTGCCAGGGACTTCCGGGCCAGTACCTCGACGGTGTCGTCACTCGCCGCAGCGATCGCATCCAGCAGCACCGGCGGCACCGGCCTGCTCCAAGCACGCAAGGTGGCGGCGGCTTCCGAGCGGCTTTGCACGGGCAGCGCAACAGAACCTGCCTCGCTCGCCAGACCCCCGCTGGGTTGAACCTGCCCCTGCAACCATGACAGGCCCAGCGCCTCGTCGGCCCAGGCAGTGTGGGAGAGCAGGAAAACGAAAACGAAGCACAGCAGTCGCACGCAGCCAACCACTGCGCACCCTGTGATCGGCGCGCGCATGAGGACCCTCTCTTATTTTCTTCACACCGCGCGCCGTGGGGGATACCGGTACTGATCTACGCCAGCTCCGGCATCCAGCGCCAATAGTGCAAATCTCCGTTTGGCGACCATTCACCAAAGAGGGGCGGAGCGTAGCAATCGATGGCGCATTCAGTTGTTAAATTTTGTGATATTGTTTTCTCAATATCATCAAATTGCGCCCAATTTACTCAAGCTACCTTCATTCATTTGCAGCGTGACGAGGGAGTGTCTGGTCCCCCCCGAAACTCAAGCCAAAATGGCCGCAGTGCCTGGATGAAACGCGCCACATGCTATTGAATGCAGAGCATCTTTGCCCACTGACGGGGCGATACGGCGCCCGCCGGTTCTCCGCCCCCGTCTTCGACATGGACGGCTTGTCATCGACTCGGAGCGCATGGCTCTGCGGGCCTGCATCAATGCAGCGCGGGCGCACAGCCTCCTGCCGGCCAAGGCGGGTTATCTACAGGTAGTGGGCCGGGCCTTGCCGGAATCGATCATGGTGGCGTCATCGTCACGGCGCGACGAGATCGAGCACCGCCTGGGCCGCATGGAGGTGCTGCACCACTTCCAGGCCCTGGCGGGCTGCAACGAGGTGGAGCGAAGCAAGACCGACCCGGCGCTGTACCGGCTGGCCGCTGCACGGCTGGAGGTAGAGCCAGCCCAATGCCTGGCGTTTGAAGACAGCGAGAACGGAGCGTGCGCCGCACAGGCAGCCGGCGTGGCGGTTGTCGTCGTCCCGGACCTCGAGCACCCTGCGGCGGGAAATTCTGGAGCGCATGCCATGGCGTGCGCGAATCGCCGATGGTGGCGCCGGCCATCTGCCGCGCTGGTTTCACCGGATCGGGGTGGCGTAGCGCCTGCCGCCCACGGCGCTTGGGACCACCGCCACATTTCGCGGATCAATCAGATTGGCGTCCACCGCATGAACCATGTGCGCCAGCAGCTATGAAAAGCAGAGCATCTACTGCTTTTGCTTCTGATAGGCCTTGTCCGCTGGCGGGCCCCGGTCCGTGTCCTGCAGGCCCCGCTGCACGTCCCGGTAGGCCTGCTCCACCTGGGCATCGGGCTGGCCGTGGGTCATGTCCACCGATTCATCGCGCTCGTGCGGCAGCTTGGGCTTGTCGGCGCTTTCGGGCGGCGGCGCGGCCTGTGGGGTACGCCGGCCGGCGGTGGCGGGCGACTGGGGCGTGGTGGTGTTGACGCTGGGCTGGCCGGTGGGGGCGGCGCTGGGGTGGTCCGGGGTGCTGGCGGTGGGCATGTGATCTCTCCTGCGGTACAGGGCTTCATCGTAGGAAAGCCCCTGGAGCCGCCGTGTAGTCCCCGGCGCCATCTGTCCGCCGGGTGAAGCGGCCGCTGGCCGCGAAGGCGCAGGCGCCAACCCATGCGACACTACTGTATGTCTCAACAGGTGTGGGCCGCGCAGGCCCTTGAATCTTTCGATGCGGTGGTGCAGGCCACGCCCGGGTTTCGCAGCCGCGACGGCCAGCGGCGCATGGCCGAGCAGGTGGCGCACACGTTCAGCAGCGCCACGCTGGGCAAGGTGGACGAGGAGGGCGGCGAGGCGGCGCCCACGCGCTCCATCGCCGTCATCCAGGCCGGCACGGGCGTGGGCAAGTCGCTGGCCTACTGCGCGCCCGCCATCGCGCTGGCGCTGTCGCGCGGCACGCGGGTGCTGATCTCCACCGCCACCGTGGCGCTGCAGGAGCAGCTGGTCAACAAGGACCTGCCGGCGCTGGCCGCGCTGATGCCCCAGCCCTTCAAGTTCGCGCTGGCCAAGGGGCGCGGGCGCTATGTGTGCAAGCTCAAGCTCGACCGGCTGGCGGGCACGGGCGAGGCCGAGGCGTCCGATGAAGACGACCTGTTCGCCGAGGAGGAGGCCGCCGCCCGCGCCAAGCGCCCCCGGCAGGAAACCGAGGCGCGCATCCAGTTCTACGGCGCCATGGCGCAGACGCTGGCCAAGGGCGCCTGGGACGGCGACCGCGACAGCCTGGAGACCCCGCCCGAGCCCGAGGTGTGGAGCCCCGTGGCGGCCGAGGGCGCGTCGTGCACGGGCAAACACTGCCCCGCCTTCAGCCAATGCACCTACTACGACAAGCGCAAGGAGCTGGTGGGCGCGCAGGTGATCGTGGCCAACCATGACCTGCTGCTGTCGTCGCTGGGCGCGCGCGTGCTGCCCGAGCTGGACAACTGCCTCCTGGTGCTGGACGAGGCTCACCACCTGCCCGCCACGGCGCTCGACCAGTTCGCCTGCAGCATGGACCTGTCGCGCCTGGCGTGGATCGACCGGCTCTCCAGCCGGGGCCTGCGCATCGGCGCACTGCTGGAGGTGGAGGAGATCGCCGACATCCCGCGCCACGCGGCCCAGCTGCGGCAGACACTGCAGGACCTCGCGCGCATCGTGATGGACGTGTACGGCCCCGCGCTCAAGAGCCAGAAGGACACCTGGGGCCCGGCCCGGGTGCGGGTGCCGCGCGGCGAGCTGCCCGAGCCGCTCACCGCGCCGCTGGGGCTGCTGGCCGCCAGCGCCGACGGCTTCCTCGAAGCCCTGCGCGCCATCAGCAAGGCCCTGCGCGCCGAAATGCGCGACAAGCCCGAGGAGGCCAAGCGCCTGTCCACCCTGTATGCGCAGATCGGCATGCTGGCGCCGCGCCTGGAAGAGCTGCACGCCACCGCGCAGCTGCTGCTGCAGGAGGCCCCCCAGGGCGCAGACCGCAGCTTCGTGCCTGCGGCCAAGTGGTTCACGCTGGAGGTCGATGGCGATTTCATCGTGGTCAAGGCACACGCCAGCCCCATCCTGCCGGGCACCACGCTGCGCAACCACCTGTGGAACGCGGTGCGCGGCGCGGTGCTCACGTCGGCCACGCTCAACAGCTGCGGCAATTTCGATTTCTTCCTGCGCGAGGCCGGGCTGCACGGCGACGAGGCCGCGACCACGCTGGAGGTGCCCAGCCCCTTCAACTACGCCGCCCAGGGCACGCTGATCGCCGCCGAGACGCGCGCCGACCCCAAGAACGCCGCGCAGTTCACGGCCGAGATGGTGGATGCGCTGCTGCACGACATCGCGCGCGTGGAGTACGGCGCGCTGGTGCTGTTCACCTCGCGCGAGCAGATGCGCCAGGCCGTGGACGCCTTGCCCACCGCCATGCGCGGCGTGGTGCTGGTGCAGAACGCGCTGCCGCGCACGCAGCTGCTCAAGCGCCACCGCGAACGGGTGGAGAACGGCGAGCCCTCGGTCATCTTCGGCATGCAGTCCTTCGGCGAGGGGCTGGATTTGCCCGGGCGGCTGTGCGAGTCGGTCTTCATCACCAAGCTGCCGTTCGCCCCGCCCGACGACCCGGTGGGAGAGGCCCGCGCCGAATGGCTGCGCGCCGTGGGCCGCGACCCGTTCAGCGAACTGGTGGTGCCCGCCACCGCCATCCGCCTGGCGCAGTGGGTGGGCCGCGCCATCCGCACCGAGGACGACCAGGCGCATGTCTACTGCTACGACAAGCGCCTCATGCGCACGAGCTACGGCCAGCGCCTGCTCAAGGGCCTGCCGCCCTTTGCGCTGGAGCAACGCGCGCCCCTGTAGGATGCCCCCCGAGTCGCCTGCGGCGCCGTCCCCACCAGCGGGCGCCACGGCGGCACGGGCCGGGGGCTGCACCCGTCCCACGCGCCGTGCTGCCCCTCCTTCCCTCCCTTCCTCCCCATTTGCCATCCCCAGCGAGAACCCCATGACGAACGCCATCCCCGCCTGCCCCCAATGCGGCCTGGAGAACACCTACCCCGACGGCAACCACTACATCTGCCCTGACTGCGCCTTCGAATGGCCCCAGGTAGCCGAATCCGCCGAGGTCGACGCGCCCGAGGGCGGCGGCGCCGTGCTGGACGCCCACGGCAACCCGCTGGCCGATGGCGACGCGGTGATCCTGGTGAAGGACCTCAAGGTCAAGGGGTCCTCATCCACGCTCAAGAAGGGCACCAAGATCAAGGGCATCCGCCTCGTCGATGGCGCCGACGGCCACAACGTGGACTGCAAGACGGAGCTGGGCAGCATGCTGCTCAAGTCAGAGTTCCTGAAAAAGGCCTGATCGGGCCCGGCCCCGGGCCCCCGCCCGCGATACAGGGCACGGGGCGCGGCGGTGTCAGATAAACACCCACGCCCCGGCGGGCGGCGGGCCGACACGGTGCGCGCGCCACCCTGCCTAGAGTGAATGGAAGCACCGACCCCTTCCCCCATTTCACCACCGCACGGAGAGCCCATGCCCCACGACACCCCCGCCCACGACACCTTGTGGAAGCTCATCAAGGACATCCGCTTCGGGATGCTGACCCACCGCACCGCCAGCGGCATGCTGCATGCCCACCCGCTGACCACGCAGAACCGCCGCATGGACGAACAGGCGGAGCTTTATTTCTTCATCCCCAAGTCCGGCGAACTGTACGAGCGCCTCCTCACCGATGGCGAGGTGAACGTCTCGTACGCCGACCCCGGCGCGGACAGCTATGTCTCGCTCTCGGGCCAGGCGCGTTTCGTGGACGATCTGGCGCAAAAGGAAGCCTTGTGGTCGACCGCGGCCCAGGCATGGTTTCCGGGCGGCCACACCGATCCGGAGCTGGCCCTGCTGGCCGTGCGCATCCGCCATGCCGAATACTGGGACGTGGACGAAAGCAAGATGGTGCAGCTGTTCAAGATGGCCAAGGCGGCCGTCACCGGCCAGCCCCCGCGCCAGCTGGGCGAGCACAAGGAACTGACGCTGCCGTGAACGGCACCGCCACGCCTTTTCTTCACCATCCATTCCAGGAGGTTCCATGAGCAGCGAGGAAAACCGCCGCGAGGAAGACCCATCGGGCGGCAATGACAACACCGAGGGCTCGGGCAAGGTCGCCCAGGCCCACAACAGCACGGGCGACAAGCCCACCACCCAGATCAACCAGGGCCGCCGCACCCCCGAAAGCCGGGGCGACCGCGACACGCACCTGGGCAGCAGCAACCAGGCGCAGTCGCGCCGGGGCGCCGCCGGCAGCAGCGGCCCTGCGGGCAGCCGCGGGGCGGGCTGAGCGCCGCCGGCACCGGCACCGCTCGCACCCATGCGCAAAGAGCCTTCGGGCTCTTTTCTTTTGCGCGTGGCCCTTGAAGCAAGGGATTTTCCATCCATATACCATCCACAAACCATCCATATGGATGGAAATCATCCATACCACCGGCCACGGAGGGCCCATGACCCCAGCTCCCGCTTCGTCCCTGGCCGTGCGCGGCAAGGTTCCCGATTCCGAAAAGATCACGATCAACCTGGGCTTTGTCGACCTGGGCCACATCGACCTGCTGGTGTCGGAAGGGTTTTATGCCAACCGCACCGACTTCATCCGCACGGCCATCCGCCAGCAGCTGGCCGCCCAGGGCGACGCCGTGCGGCAGGTGGTGGCCCGCAAGATGCTTGTGCTGGGCCTGCAGCGGTTTGGCCGCGCCGAGCTGCAAGCCGTGCAGGCAGCGGGCCAGGTGCTCGAGATCCGCGTGCTCGGCCTGGTCAGCATCGACGACGACGTGCCGCCCACCCTGGCGCAGGCCACGATTGCCTCCATCACGGTGCTGGGCGCGTTTCACGCCAGCGCCCCGGTCAAGGCCGCCCTGGCAGGGCGCATTGGCTGAGCGCGGCGCACCACCACCACCACGAAAGAACCCCATGGACTGGAACCTCAAACTCAAGCAGCTGATGGGTCAGGCCACCCACCTGGTGCGCAGCGGCCAGCTGGCGGATGCCACGCGGGCCATCCAGCAGGCGCTGGGCAGCGCTTCGGCCACGGCGCCGGGGCCCGCCGCGCCGCCGCCGGAACGCGCGGGCCCCGCCCCGGTGCAGGCACCGGCAGCCCCCTTCGCCTTTCGCACGGGAACCCCGTGGCGCAGCAGCGCGGCGCAGGACGTGGAGGACGCGGTGGTGGTCGAGCGCGGCACCGTGCAAGTCCCCCCGGGCGCGGCCCGGCCCGCCCCACCGTCCGGGCCGGGTGCCCGCCCGGCGGCCGCCGCGCCGCACGCCGCCGAGCCCCCGGACAGCTTCACCGCAGTCGCCTTCAGCCACCCTGGCGCCCCGCACAACCCGCACCACTACCGCCTGTACGTGCCGCCCGGCGCGGGGGCCGGCACGCCCATGCCCCTGGTGCTGATGCTGCACGGCTGCACGCAGAACCCCGTGGACTTCGCCACCGGCACCGGGATGAACGCCGCCGCCGCCCCGGCCAACGCGCTGGTGCTGTACCCCGCACAGCCCCACAGCGCCAACCCCAACGGCTGCTGGAACTGGTTCCGCCCCGAAGACCAGCGCCGGGGCGGCGGCGAACCCGCTCTGCTGGTGGCGATGGTGCAGGACGTGATGGCGCGCCACCCCGTGGATGCGCGGCGCGTCTACGTGGCGGGCCTGTCGGCCGGCGGCGCCATGGCCGCGCTGCTGGGCCGCGAGTACCCCGACGTGTTTGCGGCCGTGGGCGTGCACTCGGGCCTGCAGGCCGGCGCGGCACACAACGTGATGGGGGCGCTGTCGGCCATGAAGCATGGCGCCAGGCCGGCGGCGGGCACCCCGGCTCCGGGGGCTGTTGTGGCGGCGCCCCTGATCGTCTTCCACGGCGATGCCGACACCACCGTGCACGCCCGCAACGGCGAGCAGCTGGTGCAGGCGGCGCGGGCCAGCGCCCCGGGCACCGTGGAGCTGGGCACGCACCAGGGCCAGTCGGCCGGTGGCCAGGGCTACACGCGCACGGTGTACCGCCGCCGTGCAACGACCGGGGATGGCGCAGGGGGTACCGGCGCAGTGATCGCAGAGCACTGGGTCCTCCACGGCGCGGGCCACGCCTGGGCCGGCGGCAACGCGCAGGGCAGCCACACCGACCCGCGCGGGGTGGATGCCACGGGCGAGATGCTGCGGTTCTTTTTGGCGCAGCGGCTCGCGCCTGGTGCTTAGCGCAGCCGGTCAGGGCTGGGTGGCCAGATCGCGGACCACGCCTTCCAGGCCGCGCACCACCCGCGCGAGCCGCTCGTAGTCCACCTTGTCAGGCGTGTCCTGGCGCGTGTGGTAGTGCGGATAGCGGTAGGGCGCCGTGTCGGTCACCATCAGCGCGGGATAGCCTTCGTCGATGAACGGCGCATGGTCCGAATAGTCCACGCCGGGGACGAAGCGCGGCGCCGCGATGCCTTCGGACGGAAAGCTGGCATGGGTACGGAAGGACTTGACCGACCTCCTTACCAAACCCAGGTCTGCAGCAGTGCCCACGAAGGCGATGAAATCGCCCTGCGTAGGGTAGAAGCGGTTCAGCGGCCACGGGTACTTCTGCGACCCAGCTTCGTCGGAGAAGTAGCCCATGGTCTCCAGCGACAGCATGGCCTGCACAGGCGCATTCGCCGCCTTCAATGCCTCGGCATGCACCCGGCTGCCCATGAGCCGTGTCTTGAAGTAGGGCGGCTCTTCGTTGGTGTACAGCGCGAACATCACATCGGACGTTGCCGTCTCACCCAGGCCCTTGAGGCTGCGCGCCAGCTCCAGCACCGCCGCAGTGCCCGTGCCGTTATCGTTGGCACCCGGGGTTTCGTGCGCGGAGTCGTAGTGCGCGCCGATGACCAGCAAGCGCTTGCCCGGGGCTTTCTGGCTGGGCAGCGTGACCAGCAGGTTGCGAACCTTTTGGCGCGATGCGTCGAATTCCTGGCGCTGCACGGTGTAGCCATACGACGTCAGCTCCGCTTCCAGATAGCGTGCCGCCGCCTCCAGCGCGGCATGCGTGCGAATGTTGTGCTCCTCGGACGCGACCATCGTCACGTGATGGCGCAGCCGCTGCGCCAGTGCTTGCTCCTCGGCCGTCGCGGCTGCAAGGGGCCCACTGAAAGAGCGCGACGGCATCTGGGTCAGGACCAGCACGGCGGCCAGCGCCAGCAAGGCCACGCACAGCAGCGCTCCGGCAATGCGCAACAGGCTCGCTCCCAGGCGCAGGGCGATGGTTCGAAGGATCATGGAAAGGGTGGCAGTGAAGTATGGTTTCTGTCGCGGGCTGTACGGCCGCGTGAACGAGAATGATGATCGAAATTGGTCAGGCCCCCGAAGGCTGCGCGCCGCTGCTTCACCACGCAGTCGCCAAACCTGCATCGACAGCCACCCGACCCTCGCCACCCACCAGCCTGGCATATCACCCCGACACACACCCATGCCCCCCATCGCCGTCATCGACTTTGAAACCACCGGCGTCTCGCCCGGCCAGGGCGCGCGCGCGACAGAGATCGCCATCGTGCTGCTGGAAAAAGGCCAGGTGGTGGACCGCTTCCAGAGCCTCCTGAAAACCGGCGCGTGGATTCCGCCGTTCATCACCCAGCTCACCGGCATCACCAACGCCATGGTGAACGCGGCCCCAGAGGCCGCAGGCGTCATGGCCGATGCCGCGCGCTTCGTGGGCGATGCGCCCATGGTGGCGCACAACGCGTCGTTCGACAGCAAGTTCTGGCAGGCCGAACTGGCACGGGCCGGCGTGGCCGCGCCGCACCCCTTCGCCTGCACCGTGCTGCTGTCGCGCCGCCTGTACCCGCAGGCCCCCAGCCACAAGCTCGGTACGCTGGTGGACTACCACGGCCTGCCGCGCACGGGCCAGGCCCACCGGGCGCTGGCCGATGCCGAAATGGCCGCCGCGCTGCTCGCGCGCATCCAGCACGACCTGCGCACGCGCTGGCGGGTGGCCGAACCCAGCCACGCACTGCTGCAGCTGGTGCAGCGCTGCGCCAAACCCGCGGTGGGCGCGCTGCTCGCGCGGCACGCCACGCCCTGAATGCGTTTGCTACATATTTAATAGCTTGCGGCGCTTATCCACAGTGCGCCAGAAGGCATTTTCATTCATGTTCCAGCCGTGCCCCAGGGGCACCTGATCCGGGTCCCCGGCCAAATCCCGGAAAATCCGCGCTTTCGCTTTTCAACCAGACCACCGCATGACCGACACCACCCCAGCCGCTGCCGCCGCCGACCGCCCCGCACTCCCCGACCACCTGAGCGTGGACCCGCGCAGCCCGCACCATGTGGCCGCGGTGTTCCAGCACGACATCGGCATCCGCTTCAACGGCAAGGACCGCACGGATGTCGAGGAATACTGCGTCAGCGAAGGCTGGGTGAAGGTGCCCGCGGGCAAGACGGTGGACCGCAAGGGCCACCCGCTGATGATCAAGCTCAAGGGCAAGGTCGAGGCTTTCTACAAGTGACATCGCCCCGCGCGGCCGCGCCGCGCCGGTATCTGCCGCGCGTTTTCCGTGCCTGACGACAACGCCGCCCCCTGGGTGATCCATTGCGACGGCAGCGCCGTGCCCAACCCGGGGCGCATGGGGCTGGGCGCGGTGGTGCACGCGCCCGATGGCACGGTGGCGCAGCAGCTGTCCGAGGCCACCACCTTCACCGGCTGCAACAACGAGGCCGAGCTGAGGGCGCTGGCCCTGGCGCTGCGCTGGCTGCAGGCCCAGGGCACCGCTGCAACCGCTGGCGTGCGGGTGTACAGCGACAACAGCGTGTTGGTGGAGCAGCTCGCCCCCGGTGGTGCGCGCGCCGCGCCCATCGCGCGGCTGGCCTTGCTGTTCGACGAGGTGCGCGGGCTGATGCAGGCCGTGGGCGATGTGGCGGTGCGCTGGATTCCGCGCCACCGCAATGGTCAGGCCGACACCCTCGCGCGCGGCGCGCTGGGCCTGGCGCCCAAGCCGTCCACGAAGCACCACACCCGCACCAGGAAAAAGCGGCGCTGACCGGCCGGCGCGCTGCGCGCTCAGTCCAGGCCCAGGGCCTCGCGGTAGGCGTTGATGCGGGGCAGCAGGGTCTGGCGGCGGGCCAGGCTGCCGGGGGGCCAGTGGGCGTCCCGGTCGTAATACTGCGCCACGGCGGGCGTGCCGGGCGCAAGCACCACCCAGGGCTGCTTCGACGCGGTGTAGATGTGGATGTCGGGCGGCAGGTGGTCCGGCGCGTCCAGCGTGCCCACGCGCACGAAGGCGACGAGCGGGCCCGCGCCGGAGTAGTGGCTCCACACCGCCACGCGGCAGTGCGGGCAGCGCGCGATCTTCTGGCCAAAGCCGCTTTCGGACGGGGTGTCCACCAGGTCGACCTCGCCCACCCGCAGTGCCAGCCTGTCGGCCTCGATCATGGCGTTCAAGGCGAACGACGCCCCGCTTTCCCGCTGGCACCAGCGGCAATGGCAGCAGTGCACGAAAAGCGGCGCGGTGAGCATGCGGTAGCGGACATGGCGGCAGGTACAGCCGCCGTCCAGCGGGAACACGGGGTCTGGGTACGTCATGGCAGGGCGGTGGGCGGCAAAACTGAACGAGGTACCATTTTGGCGAAAGCGCGGGACAAAATCACGCGGCCGCCGCGCGCGGTGCCCGGCCCCGGGGTGCAAGCGCCGTTCAGCCGCCCGCGCGCGCCAGCAGCAGCGCCTTTTCCTGCGCGTTGCGCGTGAGGCCCGCCGCGCGCTCGAACTCGGCGCGCGCCTCGGCCACGCGGCCCAGCTTGGCCAGCAGGTCGCCGCGCACGCTGGGCAGCCAGTGGTACTGGGCCAGCACGGGGTCCGCCGCGATCTCGTCCACCAGCCGCAGCGCCGCCGCCGGGCCTTCGGCCATGCCCACCGCCACGGCGCGGTTCAGCGCCACGACGGGCGAGGGCGCCACCTGCGCGAGCGCGTCGTACAGCGCCACGATGTGGGCCCAGTCGGTGTCCTGGGCGCGCCGCGCGCGGGCATGGCAGGCGGCGATCGCGCCCTGCAGCGCGTAGGGGCCCCAGGCATGGCCCGCGCGCGCCAGCTCCTCGGCCTTGTCGAGCGCGGCCAGGCCCCGGCGCACCAGCAGCCGGTCCCACCGCGCGCGGTCCTGGTCCATGAGCAGCACGGGTTTGCCCTCGCCATCGGTGCGCGCGGGCAGGCGCGAGGCCTGGATTTCCAGCAGCGCCACCAGCCCCTGCACCTCGGGCTCGTCGGGCACCAGGCTGGCCAGCACGCGCACCAGGCGCTGGGCTTCGCCGCACAGGGCAGGGCGCATCCAGTCGTCGCCCGCCGTGGCCGCGTAACCTTCGTTGAAGACGAGGTAGATGACTTCGAGCACCGACGCCAGGCGCGGCGCGCGCTCGGCCGCGCCCGGCACCTCGAAGGGCACGTGAGCGGCCGACAGGCTGCGCTTGGCCCGCACGATGCGCTGCGCGACGGTGGGCTCGGGCACCAGGAACGCCCGTGCGATCTCGGCCGTGGTGAGGCCGCCCAGCAGCCGCAGCGTGAGCGCCACGCGCGCCTCGGTGGGCAGCACGGGGTGGCAGGCGGTGAAGATCAGGCGCAACAGGTCGTCGCCGATGTCGTCCTGCTGCGCAGCGACCAGGGCGTCCACCACGTCGGGGGCGTACTGGGCTTCGAGCGCCTCCAGGTCCTTGCCCAGCGCCTCGTGCTCGCGCGCATGCACCGTCTGCTGGCGCAGGTGGTCGATGGCGCGGCGCTTGGCCGTGGTCATGAGCCATGCCCCCGGGTTCGCGGGCAGGCCGGTGGCGGGCCAGTGCTCCAGCGCGGCCACCAGCGCGTCCTGCGCCAGCTCCTCGGCCCGACCCACGTCGCGCGTCATGCGCGCCACGCTGGCGATGATGCGCGCGGCCTCGATGCGCCACACCGAATCGATGGTGCGGTGCAGGGCATCGGCGCCGGCGTCGGCATCGGGACTGCGGGGGTTGTGCATCGGTGGCCTCGGTGAAAGCTCAGCCCAGCGCCTTGCTGGCATCCACCATGTGCACGAACTCCCAGCTGTGGCCGTCCAGGTCGTCGAAGCTGCGCGAATACATGAAGCCCAGGTCCTGCACCGGGCGCGGCGAGGTGCCGCCGGCCGCCACGGCCTTGGCGACGAGGGCATCGACCTCCTCGCGGCTGTCGCACGAGAAGCACACCAGCACCTCCGAGGTGGTGCGTGCGTCGGCGATCGCCTTGCTGGTGAAGGTCTGGTAGAAGTCCCTGACCAGCAGCATCACGAACAGGTTCTCGCCCACCACCAGGCAGGCGCCCTGTTCGTTGGTGAACTCGGGGTTGAACTCGTAGCCCAGCGCGCGGAAGAACGCCTGCGAGCGGGCCATGTTCTCGATGGGCAGGTTCACGAAGATTTGCTTGTGCATGAAAGGCTCCTGAAGGGGTGGGAAGGTAAAGGGAAACAGAAGGTTTGGCAAAGGTGCGCGGTTCAGGTCGCTGGTTTTTGCGCCACCGCCTGCAGGTTGGCCAGGCCGTCCTCGAAGTCCTGGCCGACCATGCGGTCCATGTTGAAGAACAGGTGGGCGATCTTGGCGACGTACGGCACGGGACCCTGCATGGCCCAGGTGACGCGCGTAGCGCCGGAGCCCTCGGGCTGGAGCGTGAATTCCACCTGGTTGTGGGCCTCGAACGGGGCCACAAAGTCGAGCTTCATCGCAACCCGCGCGGGGGCCGTGGCGTCGACGATCTCCATGCTGCCGGTGCCCACCTTGTCGCCCTGCCACGCATAGCGCGCGCCGGGGCCTGCGGTGGTGGCGCTGTACTGGCCCTTGGCGGCGGGGTCCTTGCGTTCATACGGGTTCCAGGTGTTGAACTGGCGCAGGTCGTGGATGAGCCCGTACACACGTTCTGGCGGCGCGGGGATCACGCGGCTGCGCTCCACGCGGAAGCCGTCGGGGCGGGTGGCGGCAAACGCCAGCAGCAGCGCCAGGGCGGCGAGCAGCACGAGGGCGATGGTCTTGATCATGGCGATGGTCTCCAGGCAGGGGCAGCGGTTCAGCGGCGGGCTTCCAGGTCGCGGAAGTGCTCGACGCCCTCCACGGCGGCGAAGTCCTCCATCTCGTAGAGCGGGCGCACCTCGATCTCGGCCTCCAGGCCCTCGCCGCGCGGGTTGGGGAAGCGGCGCGTCCATTCCAGCGCCTCGTCGCGGTCGCGCACCTGGATCAGCGTGTAGCCGGCGATGAGCTCCTTGGTCTCGGTGAAGGGACCGTCGGTGATGGTGGTGCGCGCCCCGGCCGCGCCGTAGCGCACGCGCCAGCCCTGCGCGCTGGGCTTGAGGCCGCTGCCGTCCAGCAGCACGCCCGCCCGGGCCAGCTCTTCATGGTAGCGGGCCATGGCGGCCATCAGGGGTTCGGTGGGCATGTCGCCGCGCTCGGATTCTGCGGTGGCTTTCACGATGATCATGAATCGCATGGGGTTCTCCTCGGGGGGGTCAGGGGGCGGGCCATGGCGCGATCCATGGCCTTCACCAGCACGACGGACGAACCCGTGGCAGATCGACAGCTTGGTGGCTGGTTCAGGGTTTTTACTTAGAAAAAGAGGGAGGGGCGCGGCCCGGCCTGCGCCACACGCCCGCAGCGCCGCCCGCTGTGGCGTATCCGCCAAGCCGTGCAAATGGTTACCGGCCATAGCGATCTGCCTCGGTAGGATGCCGCGCGAGGGACCCGACCGCAATGACCAGCCACAACGACACCGAACCAACACCCCCCTGGCTGGCCAGCATCCCGCTCATGCCCGGCCACCAGGCCCTCGCGCTGGTCATCGTCCACCCGGGCCGGGCCGTGGTCCCCGCCGAAGGCCTGGGCGAGGTGCTGCGCTTCTGGGCCGACGGGCGCGGCGGCTGGATCGGCGCAGCCCGCGCGGCCCACGGCCCGTGGGGCTACATCGACGGCGAGGGCCGGTGGCGCGTGCCGCCCACGCTGCAGAACGCGCGCAGTTTTTCCGAGGACGGGCTGGCCCGCTTCTGCGACGGCGGGCGCTGGGGGTTCATGGACCTGGCGGGGACGGTGGCCATCCCTCCCACATTCGACAACGCCCAGCCGTTTCGCAACGGTTTGTGCGCGGTGCAGGTGGGCCAGGATGCCTGGCGCATCCTCGACCGCACCGGCCACACCACCTGCGACGAGGTGTTCCATGAGCTGAGCCCCTTCGGCGCCAATGGCCTGGCGCGCGCCACGCTGTGGAAGAAGGCCAGCAACCAGCGCACCCAGGGCTTCGTGGACCGCACGGGGCGCTGGGTGATCGAGCCCCGCTTTCGCGACGCGCGGCCGTTTGGCGAATCCACCGCCACGGCCGCCTCGCTGGACGGCGACACCTACGGCCTCATCGACGCACAAGGCCGCTGGGTGCTGGAGCCCCGCTACCCGCGCATCGATGCCTTCAATGCCGAGGGCCTGGCCTTCTTCGACGAACCCCATGCCTGGGACAACGGCCATGGCTACCTCAACGCGCGCGGCAAGGTGGTCGTGAAAGGCGGGCGCCACCTCTCGCGGCGCATGGCCTGCGGCGTGGCCGCCAACAGCTATGACGGCACGGGCTTTCTCACGGCCGACGGCAAACCCCTTGCGGCCCCGCCGCTGAGCTACGGCACGGATTTCTCGGCGGAAAGCGGCTTTGCCGTCGTGCGCACCGCCGCCGCCGTGCGCAAGGGCGCGGCCGATGCCACCACAGCGGCCCCGGCGCACTGGGGCCTGCTGCACCCGGACGGCCGTTTCGTGCCCGCGCCCGACCACCTGCTGGAGCCGCTGACCGATGGCGATGGCTGGCTGGTGGGGCACCCGCCGGACACGCCGCTGGTGCCGTTTCTGACCCGCGACGGGCAACTGGCCTTTATCGACGGCGAGGGCGCCGTCGCCTGGCGCGCGCACTACGACGGCCAGCAGGTGGCCCTGCTCGACGCCGGGGGCACGCCCCTGTGGCGCAGCGGCGTGCGCGAGAACTGCTGGCCCCCCGGGCCGTTCTTCCACGCGCCGCTCACCGACCACCTGGAAAACCTCAAGACGCTCGACGGCATCGTGCCGCTGGCCGTGGACCTGCTGGCCGACGCCGAGGCCCGGCTGCACCGCCTGGCGGCGGGCGATGAACTCGCGCCCGACGAACCCGTGGACGGCGACGATGAAGATGAAGATGACGACGGGGAGCAGGACCCCGGCCAGGTGCAGGCCGGCCGCACCGTGGTCGTGCGGCGGGTGATGCGCGCCTACCTGAGCGAATCGCACAACGGCCCCTACGAATTCCTGTGCACCGACCTCAACCGCGCGGTGGACGAAGCCCGCGTGGCGATGGTGCAGCAGCTGAGCGCGCGCTTTGGCGCCGCCGACCCGAACCCGGAGCACGCCGTCCCCTGGCGCCGCCAGGGCGACTACACGCAGGCCTGGCCCGTGGCAATGGCCAAGCCCCTGCCGGGCGACGGCGGCGCGCTGCACGAGGCGCGCGAACAGTGGCTCACGCTGTACAAGCATTCGGACTCGGGCGACGGCGATGTGTGGTGGGAACTGTGGCTCATGGCCGCGCCCAGCATCGACGCGCTGCAGCTGGCGCAGCGCGCGCGCGGCGCCGGCCCCGCCACGGAACCGCCCGGCCACGGCGGCGAGCCCGAAGGCCCGGACAGCGACGGCCCGGCGCTGGACAGCCGGCCCCCCGAGGGCGCGCCGGCCACGCAGCCGCCCCGGACACGTGATGAATGGCTGCACGCCGTGTGCAACGACCGCCATGCGATCGCCCATGTGCCCGCGCAGTGGCTGGACGATGCGGTGGTGGATGCCGCCCTGGATGCGAACGTGGCGGCGCTGGAATACGTGCCTGCGGCCTGGCGGACAACCGCACGGCTCGGATCGCTGGTGCGCCGGGGCCTGCGCGAGGCGGCCGGCATCCCGCCCGAATGCATGACCGCCGAAGCCCTGGCCCTGGCACGCAGCCTGTATGCCGGCCAGCCCGAATGGGACTGGCGCGACGAGCGCAACAGCCGCATCCCCGCCACCTGGGACCACAACAGCCTGTGCGACGTGTGGGGCTGCCTGCTCACGCCCGAGCTCGCGCTCAAGGCGGTGCGCGCCCAGGCGCCGCTCAAGGACCTGGCGCACTGGCTGCGCACCGATGCGGTGGAGCAGGCCGCCCTGCAGGCCGACATCTACAACATCAGCTACATCGACCCGCGCAAGATCACGCCCGCGCTGGCCGAGCGCGCCGTGCGGCACGACTACGGCTGCCTGATCGAGCACATTCCCGCCGACATGCTCACGCCCGCGCTGTGCCTGGCCTCGGCGCGCGCCAACGGCCTGTCGCTGGACAAGATCCCTGCGGCGCTGCGCACCACCGACGTGTGCGTGGCCGCGCTGCAGGACCGCTGGGACATGTTCCTCGCCGTACCGCCCGCGCTGCGCGAGGACGTCACCACCCGGCTCATCGCGGACGACCTGGACCAGGCCCGCCGGGACGGCGAACCCCGCGAGGCCAGCCACTGGCACGTGCAGCGCGCCTGGGCTCGGCTGTGGGCGGGCGACCCTGAAGGCGCGATGGCCGACGCCCGCCTGGGCCTCGGCCGCGTGCGCCACGAAGAGCATGCGCGCTACATCCTGGCCAGCGCCTTGCGCGCCCTGGGCCGCACGCAGGAAGTGGCGCTCGAGGCCTCCACGGTGCTGTCGCTGCAGTCGCCCTACGCCGCGCAGTGGGATGCCGCCGAGGACACGCGCTGGCTGCAAGGCCTGGCGCAGGGCCAGGCCCAGGCGGCCGATGACGCCACGCTGATCGCACAGCTGCAGTCGCACCCGCGCACCCTGGCCGATGTGCCGCGCGAACGCATCACCCACGCCATGGTCGATGCCGCCCTGGCGGCCGACGAGGACACGGTGCGCTTCGTGCCCAAGCGCCTCATGACCCCCGCGCGCTATGCGGCGGCGCTGCGCCAGGGCGTGAAGGATTTCGGCCAGATCCCTCCCGACATGCTCAGCGAGGAAGCCTGCATCGCGCATGTGCAGGAGGGCGGCTGGCGGCTGGAGCAGATCCCGCCCGCGCTGCGCACCGTGGCGGTCTGCGCCCACGCGGTGCGCCGCAGCGCCAGCGCCATGGAACATGTGCCCCAGGCCCTGCACGACCAGGCCCGGGAAGCCGCCGCGCGCCTGCCCCGCGATGACGGGGATGCCGCAGACGGCACCCCCCGCGCCGGCGGCGTGGGCGGCTGGCTGGCACGCCACGTGGTCGATTCCGCGCTGAAGGGGCAGGGCACCGCCGCCCGCCGTCTGCAGCACCAGGGCGTGCTGGCCGCGTTCCTGGTGCAGGCCGCCGTGACCGCCCGGTCCGGCACGCCGCCCACCCTCACCGGACTGGCGGGCTGGTTCGAGCAGCGGCCGGTGCTGGCCTGGGCCACCCACCTGCTGCTGGGCCTGGCGGCCTGGGTGGGCCACGCGTTCGTCTCGGTGGCCGCCTGGCGGGCGGAAGGCGCGTGGATCGGGCTGGGGACGTTCGCGCTCATGGGCTTTTCCGAACTGTACTGGGCGTGGCGGTTTGTGTTCGCCAGCCCCCAGAGCCCCTGGCTCGCGGTCGCGGCGGCCCTGGTGGTGGTCTACCTGTTCGGCTGGCGCCGCCTGTACCGCCGCGTGGGCCTGGCCTTCGCCCACCGCGGGGATTCGGCGGCGGGGGACTGAGCCCCAGCCGGCCCACCGGCTGCTGCGGCCACCTTTTACATTTTTCCTAGGGTCATCACCGATCCCCCCGGGGGCCTGCCGGGCCTGCTGGTGGATACAATTTGTAAACACTCGCCCCACCGACCCACGAACCTCCGGAACGCTTGGTCTCGCACACAGGAGCCACCGCCACAGCGGGTGCAACGCCCATGACAAGAGGATCGGACCATCGCCCGGCACAGTGGCCACAGCGCATGGCGCTGGCCCTCCTTTGCAGCGGACTCTCCCACGCCATCGCGCAGGCGGACATCGCCCATCTGCCGCTGGAACAGCTCGTGCAGATGGAAGTCCGGACCGCCAGCCGGTACACGCAGACCACCCTGGAAGCACCCGCCCTGGTGAGCGTGGTGACCGCCGACGACATCCGGCTCTTCGGCTACCGCACGCTGGCCGAGGTGCTGGGCAGCATGCGCGGGCTGTATGTGTCGTACGACCGCTCCTACCACTACCTGGGCACGCGCGGCTTCGCCACGCCGGGCGACTACAACACCCGCGTGCTGCTGCTGGTCAATGGCGTGCGCTTCAATGACAACCTCTACGACCAGGCCACCATCGGCACCGACTTCCCGCTGGACCTGGACCTGGTGGACCGCGTGGAGTTCGTGCCGGGGCCGGGCTCCGCCGTCTATGGGCCCAATGCGTTCTTCGGCGTGGTCAACGTCATCACGCGCGACGGCCGCCAGCTGGCCGGCCCGCAGCTGAGCGTGGCGGCCGGCAGCCACGGCAGCGCCAGGGCCCGCTTCTCGGTGGGAACCGTGGACGCACAGGGCGGGGACTGGCTGATCGCGCTGACGCGCGCGAGCAGCCGGGGCGCGGACCAGTACTTCGCCGCGTTCGACACGCCGGCCAGCAACCAGGGCGTCGCGCAGCGCCTGGATTTCGACCGCAGCACCCAGCTGTTCGCGCGGATGCAGCGCGACGGCCTGAGCCTCACCCTGGCGCACGGCGAGCGCAGCAAGGGCACGCCCACCGCGGCGTTCTCGCAGACCTTCAATGACCCGCGCTCGCGGTCCATCGACACCACCACCCGCGTCGCGGCCGAGTATGCGAGCCAGCTGCAGCCCTCCCTCGCGTTCACCGGGCGCGTCCACGCCGGGCACTACCGCTTCGTGGGCGACTACGCGTACGACTATCCGCCGCCCACGCTCAACCGCGACGTGGGCACCGGCCAATGGTGGGGCACGGAATGGCAGTGGGTGAGCACGGCCCTTGCACGCCACAAGCTCGCGTGGGGCGTCGACTACCGGCGCGACACCCGCATCCGGCAGCTCAATGCCGACGTGGATCCGCCCGTGCAATACCTGGATACCCGCCGCACGGGGAACGCGCTGGGCATCTATGTCCAGGACGAGTTCGCGCTGGCGCCCACGCTCACCCTGCACGCGGGCCTGCGGTGGGGCAAGCAGTCGGGCAGCGACGGCAGCTTCCATCCCCGGCTGGGCCTGGTGTACTGGTGGAACCCGGCCACGGCCGTCAAGCTGCTGCATGGCACGGCCTACCGGCCGCCCAACGCCTACGAGCGCGACTACCGGGTGGACCTGCCCGGCGGCATCGTCGATCTGGCGGGCCTGCGGCTCGAAAAGGTGCGCACCACGGAGCTGGCGCTGGAACACGCCCCCACCGGCACCACGCGCATGCTGTTGACGGCGTTCAGGTCCGAGGTGACCGACCTGATCTCGCTGGGGGACGCGGGCATCCCGGACAGGCTCAGGTTCAGCAACGCGCGGGGCGTGCGCGTGCATGGCATGGAGACCGAGGTGGAGCAGCGCTGGCAAGGAGGGTCGCGCCTGCGCGTGGCCTACGGGTGGCAGAAGGCGCGCGACGCGGGCGCACCCGAGACGCTGACCAACTCCCCCCGGCACCTGCTCAAGCTGCAGTGGTCGGACACGCTGGCGCTCGCGGCGCCGGGGCAGGGCAGGCCGGGGCAGTATGCCGTCGAGGCCATTGGCGTGGGCGCGCGCAGGACGCTCGCGAACGCGCGCCTGCCTGCGCACGTCCTGGCCAACCTCGTCTATACGAAGCGCCTGGGGGACGTGGATGTGTCGGTGGGCGTGTACAACGTCTTCAACCGCCGCCACGCGGACCCCGCCTCCTACGAAATCCGCGAAGACTCGATCCGGCAGGATGGACGGACCTACCGCGTCAAGCTCACCTACGGGTTCTGAGCCATGTCCCACGCCCTGCGCCTGCGCAACCTGCTGTGGGCCGGGCTGTGCGTGCTGTGCTGGGCGGGGGGCCTGGCGCATGCCACCAACCCCGTGGAGGAACCCGATCTCAAGGCCGCCTACATCTTCAACTTCATCCAGTTCATCGAATGGCCCGACAGCGACCTGGCCACCGACGGCGACTGGCCCCTGTGCATCTCTCCCTTCAGTCCGCTCAAGCGCGCCCTGACGGCCCTGGAGGGCAAGCCCGCCCGCAAGGGGCGGCCCATCCGGGTGAGGCTGCTGGAACTGGCCGAGCTGCGCCATTGCCGCGTGCTCATCCTGCACGGCGCCGACATCGAGCCGGTGCTGCGCGCGCTGCGGGCCCTGCCGCCCGCCCACGGCATCCTGACGGTGGCCGATGAGGACGCCGCAGGCAGCCCCGACATCATGATCACGCTCGGCCAGCAGAAGAACCGCATCGTGTTCGCCATCAACACCGATGCCACCGCGCGCGCGGGCCTGTCCGTGAGTTCCCGACTGCTGCGGCTGGCCAGGGCGGCCAGATGATGACGATGATGACGAAGAAGAATCAGGAAAAAACGAAGGCGCCCGCCATGCCGCAGGCCCCCGCGCAGGAGCCGGGGGCCGCGCAGCCCCTGCCGTCGTCGCGGCTCGTGGCCACCGGCCTCCTGGCCGCGGGCCTGGCGCTGCTGACGGTGGTGCTGGCGCTCACGGGCGTGGACTACTGGAGCACGCGGCAGTCCATGCTGCAGGACAGCCGGGTGGAGGCGGCGATCGTGGCCGACAACATCTCGGCCGCGGTGATGTTCCAGGATGCGCACACGGCCAGCGAGATGCTGGGGGCGCTGAAGGCGTCGCCGATGGTGCTGGGCGCGGACGTCTACGACCGGCAGGGCCGGCTGCTGGCCCACTACGCACGCGACGCGGACCAGGCTTTTCCCGCCACGCTGCCGGCCGCGGGCATGGCCGGTGTGGCCGAGCGCGCGGGGCTGCGCGTGCTGGAGATCGCACGGCCCGTGGAGATGGGCGGCGTGGTGTCGGGCACGCTGTACTTTCGCAAGTCCATGAGCGCGGTGTACGCCCGCCTGGCCATCCGCTTCGTCAGCGCGCTGCTGATCGCGGGGTGCGTGATGGCCCTGGCGGCCGCGATGGTGCTGCGCAGCCAGGCGGCCGTGCGCAACGCCGAAAACCGCCTGCACACGCTCGCCCACACCGACGCGGTCACCGGCACCGGAAACCGGCACGCGTTCAACGAACGCCTGGCCGCCGAGATCGAGCGCGCGCGCGGCCTGGGCTCCCGCGTCGCCCTGGTCTACATCGACCTGGACAACTTCAAGACCCTCAACGACACCTTCGGGCACGCGGCCGGGGACGGCCTCCTGCGCCAGGTGGCCCGGCGCCTGCAGTCCGTGGTGCGCGCCGCCGACGCGATCTCGCGCCTGGGCGGCGACGAGTTCGCCGTGATCCTGCGGCTGGACATGGACGACGCGGCGCTCAACACCTACGGCCAGCGCATCGTGGGCGTCTTTCGCCCCACCTTCACCGAAGTGGGCCAGCAGGTGACCATGACCTGCAGCGCCGGGATCGCCATCTTTCCAGACGATGCGGCGGACATGGACAGCCTCGTGAGCAACGCCGACACGGCCATGTACCGGGCCAAGGACATGGGCAAGAACCGGTGCGTGCGGTTTGACGCGTCGATGAACCTGGCGGTGGTCCGCCGCCAGGCCATCGAGCATGCGCTGCGCGCCGCGCTCGACCAGGGCGAGGGCATCGCGCTGCACTACCAGCCCCTGTTCGCCGCCGCCGGCAAGGCGCTGGTGGGCGCGGAGGCGCTGCTGCGCTGGTCGCACCCGGAGCTGGGCCATGTCCCGCCGCTGGAGGCCGTGATGGTGGCGGAGGACTGCGGCCTCATCGTCCCGCTGGGCTACTGGGTGATGCGCACCGCCTGCCGCGATGCCGCCCGGTGGCAGGCCGGCGGGCCCCTGCGGGTATCGGTCAACATCTCGGCGCGGCAGCTGGGCGATGCGCAGTTCCTCGAACGCGTGATGGACATCCTGCGCGAGGAAGGCCTGCCCGCCCACCTGCTGGAGATCGAGCTCACGGAAACCGTGCTCATGGACAACATGGAAGCGGGCGCGCACACCCTGCACCGCCTGAGCCAGCTGGGCATCCACCTGGCCATCGACGACTTCGGCACCGGCTATTCGTCGCTGGCCTACCTGCGGCAGCTGCCGATGCGCCGCCTCAAGATCGACCGCAGCTTCGTCAAGGACCTGCCCGGCCACGAACACAGCCGCACCATCGTCAACGCCATCGTGGCCCTGGCCCATGGCCTGGGGCTGCAGATCACGGCCGAAGGGGTGGAAACGCCGGAACAGGCCGACTACCTGGTGCACCAGGGCTGCGACGTGCTGCAGGGCTACCTGTTTGCGCGGCCGATGCCGGTGGAGCAGTTTCAGGCACTGCTGCAGGAAGGCACCACGCGCCGCGCCTAGCCGCCCAGGTCACGATGCCCCGTGGTAGCACGGCGCCACCTCGCGCACCTCGATGGTGGCCCATTCGGCGGCCGGGCATTCGCGGGCGATGGCCACGGCCTCGTCGCGCGTGGCGCAGTCGAGCAGGAAGAAGCCGCCCACCATTTCCTTCGTCTCGGCGAACGGCCCATCCACCAGCCGGGACTGCCCTTCGCGCACCTGCAGGCGCACGGCCTGGTCGGTGGACGCCAGCGACTCGGTGGCGCGCAGCAGGCCCCGGGCCTTCAGGCCCTCGCCAAAGCGCAGCATGCGGGCATACGCCTCCTGGCCTCCCGCCAGCCCGCGCTCGGCCCGCTGGCCGTGGGGTTCCATGATGAGCAGCATGTAGGGCATGAGAGGGTCTCCTGGCGAAGCGAGAGGGGAGGGGGGCAAAGCGAAAGGCGCCATCCTACCAGCCGCCTTTACTACTGTTTTTATAGCTATCAGCGCTTATCCATCAAGCGCTGGCGGCACTTTTCATCAAAGCCTTGCGCAGCGCAGCAAGCCTGTGCTATCTTCAGGCCTCTATGCAACGCAGCATGCTCCTACCCACCCTATCGCTAGGCCTACTAGTGCCTGGCCGGGGTCTGCCTGCGTTCGCCACCGTTGCCTGATCCGCTCAGCGCAACACCTGATCTCCCCCTGACCCCGGCCCGCGAACCAGCCTTTGCACACGCAAAGGGCTGCAGGGGATGTCACACGTTTTGTTTTCTTCATTCATTTCGTCTGACCCGTGCACCGCGCATTCTTCTTTTCAGCGCACCGCACACACCGTTCGTGGAGCCTCTCATGATTGCCAAGCCCGCCACCAAGTACCAGCCCATCGCCCCGGTCGCGTTGACCGACCGCCAGTGGCCCACCCGCAGCATCACCCGCGCGCCCGTGTGGCTCTCCACCGACCTGCGCGACGGCAACCAGGCGCTGTTCGAGCCGATGAACGGCGAGCGCAAGATGAAGCTCTTCCAGGAGCTGGTGCGCATCGGCTTCAAGGAGATCGAGGTCGGCTTTCCGGCCGCGTCGCAGACCGATTTCGACTTCGTGCGCCGCCTCATCGACGAAAACCTCATCCCCGATGACGTGACCATCATGGTCATGACCCAGTCGCGCGAGGACCTGATCGCGCGCACGGTGGAGGCCGTGAAGGGCGCGCCCCGCGCCATCGTGCACCTGTACAACGCCACGGCGCCTGCCTGGCGGCGCATCGTGTTCGGCATGAACGTGACGCAGGTGATGCAGCTCATCGCGCACCATGTGGGCTACCTCAAGCAGCTCACCGACGCGCAGCCCGCCACAGCGTGGACGCTGCAGTACTCGCCCGAGACCTTCAGCGCCACCGAGCTCGACGTGTCGCTCAAGGCCTGCCAGACCGCCATCGCGGCCTGGAACGCGGGCCCCGGCCGCCCCATCATCATCAACCTGCCCACCACGGTGGAGAACGCCACGCCCAACGTGTTCGCCGACCAGATCGAATGGATGGACCGGCGCCTCGCCCCCCGCGAGCACATCGTGCTCTCGGTGCACCCGCACAACGACCGCGGCACCGGCGTGGCCGCGGCGGAGCTGGCGATGATGGCCGGCGCCGACCGCGTGGAAGGCTGCCTCTTCGGCAACGGCGAGCGCTGCGGCAACGTGGACATCGTGACCTTGGCGCTCAACATGTACACGCAGGGCGTGCACCCGAACCTCGACTTCTCGGACATCACCTCGGTGGCGCGCATCGCGGAGGAATGCACCTCGCTGCCGGTGCACCCGCGCCACCCCTACGCGGGCGACCTGGTGTTCACCGCGTTCTCGGGCTCGCACCAGGATGCGATCAAGAAGGGCTTTGCGGCGCAGGACCCGAACGCGCTGTGGGAAGTGCCGTACTTGCCCATCGACCCCGCGGACCTGGGCCGCACGTACGACAGCGTGATCCGCGTGAACAGCCAGTCGGGCAAGGGCGGCATCGCGTTCTTGCTGGAGCGCGAACACGGCGTGGTGATGCCGCGCCGCATGCAGGTCGAATTCAGCGCCGTGGTGCAGCGCCAGACGGACGCGAGCGAAGGCGAGATGAGCGGCGAGGCACTGTGGGACCTGTTCCAGGCCACCTACCTGCGCGCCCCGGCCCAGGCGGCCATCATCTGCCACAGCCACCGGCTCGATGAAGACGGGCAGGGCATCGAGCTCGACGTCACCATCGACGGCATGCGCCAGCATTTGCGCGGCCAGGGCAACGGGCCGATCGCCGCCACGGTGGATGCGCTGGGCCTGCCGCTGCGCGTGGACCACTACGAAGAGCGCGCCACCGGCACGGGAGCCCACGCCCAGGCGCTGGCCATCGTGGAGGCCGCGATGGAGGGCGTGGCCGGCTCCACCTTCGGCGCGGGCATGAGCCACAACATCGTGACGGCGTCGGTGTTGGCCATCGTGAGCGTGGCCAACCGGCTGGCCGAGCGGCGCCAGGGCGTGGCCGCCACGGCGGCGGTGTGACCCCGCCGCTGTTGTAAAAAAGATAGCTGCCAGCGCTTTACCACCAAGCGCTGGCGGCATTTTGGCCAATAGCCCCAGGCCATGGACGGAGTCCGCGCAGGCGCCGGGGCCTATCCGTTACCCTTCGGGCCATGCGCGTTGTTTTTCACAGACTGGCCTTGGCCGCCTGCACCGCCGCCCTGCTGGCGCTGGGCGGCTGCGGCACCTCGCGGCCCCCGTCGCCTTCTTCGTCAGCCCCGGTACGCACCACCCCACCCCTGACCGCGGAGCAGGCGCACGACATCGCCATCCACGCGCTCGGCCTGGTGGGCACGCCGTACCGCTACGGCGGCAACACGCCCGATGCGGGCTTTGATTGCAGCGGGCTGATCGGCTATGTGTACCGCAACCAGGTGGGCACCCCGCCGCCCCGCACGGTGGCGCAGCTCAACAGCTGGGGCTACCCCATCGACGGCAGCGAGCTGCGCGCCGGAGACCTCGTGGTGTTCGGCACGGGCCGTCAGCCCAACCATGCGGGCATCTACGTGGGGGAAGGGCGCTTCGTGCACGCGCCGTCCACCGGCGGCACGGTGCGGCTCGACCAGCTGCAGTCGCGGCACTGGTCGCGGCAGAATGCGGCGTTCCGGCGGCCGTAGCGGCTCCCCCTGAGTCGCCTTCGGCGCCTTCCCCCTGAGGGGGACGACGCCCTTGCTGCGGGGCGGCCCTTGCTCGGCGTCCCTCGCCCGGGACGCGCCAGTTGCAGGCAGTGTGACCACATCGTCGGCCAGCCGATGGCCCCGCCCGCGCGACAATCGGGGCCACCATGACCCACGCACACCGCTCCGCCACCCCGATCTCCACCCACGACACGACACGCATCGACGACACGCGCATCAAGGCCGTGCGCCCGCTCATCACGCCTGCGCTGCTGCAGGAGTGGCTGCCCACGCCCGACGCCGCGCAGACCCTGGTGGAAACCAGCCGTGCCGCCATCTCGCGCGTGCTGCACGGCCAGGACGACCGGCTCATCGTGGTGGTGGGCCCCTGCTCCATCCACGACCACGACCAGGCGATGGACTACGCGCGCCAGCTGAAGATCCAGGCCGACGCGCTGCAGGCCGACCTGCTGGTCGTGATGCGCGTCTACTTTGAAAAACCCCGCACCACCGTGGGCTGGAAGGGCTACATCAACGACCCCCACCTGGATGGCAGCTTCGCCATCAACGAGGGGCTGGAGCTGGCGCGCCAGCTGCTGCTGGACGTGCTGGCCACGGGCCTGCCGGTGGGCACCGAGTTCCTGGACCTGCTCTCGCCGCAGTTCATCAGCGACCTGGTGAGCTGGGGCGCCATCGGCGCGCGCACCACCGAGAGCCAGAGCCACCGCCAGCTGGCCAGCGGCCTCTCGTGCCCCGTGGGCTTCAAGAACGGCACCGACGGCGGCGTGAAGGTGGCCAGCGACGCCATCCAGGCCGCGCAGGCGTCGCACGCCTTCATGGGCATGACCAAGATGGGCCAGGCCGCGATCTTCGAGACGCGCGGCAACCAGGACTGCCACGTGATCCTGCGCGGCGGCAAGCAGCCCAACTACAGCGCGGCCGATGTGGATGCCGCCTGTGCCATGCTCCAGGCGGCGGGCCTGCGCGAGCAGGTGATGATCGACGTGAGCCACGCCAACAGCAGCAAGCAGCACCAGCGCCAGATCACCGTGGCGGACGACGTCGCCCGGCAGATCGCCGCGGGCGACCGGCGCATCACCGGCCTCATGATCGAGAGCCACCTGCAGGAAGGCCGCCAGGACATCGTGCCCGGCCAGCCGCTCGCGCCCGGCGTGTCGGTGACCGATGCCTGCATCAGCTTCGCGCAGACGGTGCCGGTGCTGGAAGGCCTGGCCGCCGCCGTGCGCGCGCGGCGCGCACGCGCCTGACCGACCCGCCGGCCCGGCGCTCTCTCTGCAGCGGGCCACGGCAGCTACCGTGGCGCCACGGTGGCGTCGATGTTGCGGGCCGTGGCCAGCAGGGTGGCGCACAGCGTTTCCTTGCCATCCGCATCCACAGCGAACACATCGGACGCGCACACCGTGAGCAGCCGCGCCGCGTCGATGACGCGCCCGCGCGCCCGCAGGCACACGCCCCGTGCGGGGGCCACGAGTTTCACGGTGGCGTCCACCGTGGCATTCACCCAGCCCGGCGGCAGCACGCTGCCGGCCGCGCCCACGGCGGCGAAGTCGGCCACGGCAAACACGGCGGTGGCCTGCAGCTGGCCGGGGCGAAAGCAGAAGGCGTCGCTCACCGGAATCTCCACCTCCACCGCGCCCGGCTCGGCGCGCACGAAGCGCAGGCCCAGCGTGCGCGCCATGGGCATGGCCAGCACCAGGGACCGAAGATGGTCCATGGGCGCGGCGGCGGAATGTGCGGACAAAGAGGTCATGGTGCTTTCCTTGCGGAGGTGGTGGATGGACGGGTGCGGGCCGATGGGGGTGGCGTGGCGAGGGGCCGCACGCGCGGCCAGGGCGCCGGTGGCGCCGACGCGGCGGCACGCGGCCTTGCCTGCTGCGCCTGCAGCCAGGCCTGGTGCTCCAGCACGCGCTGCTTCTGGGCCCGCAGCGCATCGATCTGCTCGTCCAGCGCCTGCGCGCGCTCCTGCAGGGCCTGCACCATGGTCTCGGTGCGCAGGGTGCCTGCCCGGTAGGCGCCCAGGCGCAGGGCGATCTGCGGCAGGGTGAAGCCAAGCTGGCGCGACATGGCGATGAACACGACCTCGCGCTGCATGCGCGGTGGATAGTCGCGGTAGCCATTGGCCCGCCGGCGCGGCTGCAGGAGCCCCAGCCGCTCATAGTGGCGCAGGGCGTGGACGGAAACCGAGGTGCGTTGCGCGAGTTCGGATATCTGCATGGCACGCAGCCTAGCAAGCATGGCGCTGCGCGAAGGTTGCCGGGGCGACTGGCGGCGTTCTGGGGCAAACCCGCATGGTGGTGACCGCTCGGTCCGGCGCTCTGCGGTGTAGGATTCACGTTTCAGGGGGCAGCGCGAGCGCGTGCTTCTTCTGCCCGCACCCCGTCCGGTTCTTTTCTTGCCGCCCGACCCCTTTGACGACGACGCTGTTCCAGTTCTTGCGCAACAAGCTCCAGGCCCCCCGGGCGCTGGAACTGGGGTGCGCGCCAGCGGGCACAGCCAACGCCACAGCGGCCTGACCATGCCGCCAGCCCACGCACCCGAAGAGGCAGCGCGGCTCACGGCACTGCAGTCCTACGCGATCCTCGACACCCCCGCGGAAGAAGGCTTCGACCAGCTGGCCACGCTGGCCGCACGGGTGTGCGGCTGCCCCATCGCCGTGGTCAATTTTCTCGACAGCGAGCGCCAGTGGTTCAAGGCGGCGGTCGGCATTCCCTTCCAGCAGACCGAGCGCGCCATCGCGTTCTGTGCCCAGGCACTGGACGGCGGCCGCGAACCGGTGGTGGTGCCCGACGTCACGCTCCACCCCGTGTTCGCCAGCAATCCCCTGGTGCTGGGCGAACCCCATGTCCGCTTCTACGCCTGCGTGCCGCTGGTGACGCCCGAGGGGTTCACCCTGGGCACCCTCGCGGTGGTGGACACCGTGCCCCGCACGCTGGAGGAAGGGCAGATCGAGGCCCTCACGATCCTCGCGGGCCAGGCCATGGTGCAGCTGGAGCTGCGCCGCCAGAAAAGGCTGCTGGCCCAGCTCGTGCGGGAGCGCGACCAGATGCATGCCGAGATGGTCGCGCAGGGCGAGGCACAGCGCGTGGCGGGGCGGATCGCCCGCGTGGGCGGCTGGACGGTCGAACTGCCCGGGATGCAGCTCGTGTGGTCGCAGGAGATCGCGGCCGCCTATGGGCTCCACCACCGCGTGGGCGAGCTGGCGCAGGTCCTGCAGCTGTACACGCCGCCCTACCGGCCGCAGATGCAAAAGGCGTTCGATGACTGCCGGCACCACGGCACGCCCTTTGACGTGGAAGCCGAGGTGGACATGCCGGGCGGCAGGCGCTTCTGGGTGCGCACCGCCGGGCAGGCGGCGCGCGATGCCGGGGGACGCATCGTCCGCATCCAGGGGGCCTTCCAGGACATCACGGCCCAGCACCTGGCCCAGGAGGCGCGCCGTGAAAGCGAGGAGCGCTTTCACCTCGTCTCGCGCGCCACGGCCGATGCCGTCTGGGACTGGAACCTGGACACCGACCTCATGTGGTGGAACGAAGGCATGCAGAACCTGTTCGGCGTGCCGCTCGACCAGCTGCCGCCCGACAGCACCTCGTGGACGCTGCGGCTGCATCCCGAAGACAGCGAGGAAATCCTCCGGGGCCTCCACGCGGCCATTGGCGGCACGGACAACCACTGGTCCGCCGAATACCGCTTCCGGCGCCAGGACGGCAGCTATGCCTGGGTGCTGGACCGGGGCTTCCTGATCCGCGACGCCGAAGGCAAGGCCGTGCGCATGGTGGGCGGCATGACCGACATCAGCGCGCAGAAGCTGACCGAACTCGATGCCCAGCGCGATGCGCAGAACCATGCGGAGCTGCTGCAGGTGCAGCAGCGCATCTCGTCGCTGGACATGCCCCTGCCCGAGGTGCTCCAGCTCGTGGCCGACACCGTGCTGCGCCAGACGCTGGCGCGCGGGGCGCTGGTGGAGCTGTTGCAGGGCCGCCAGCTGGTGGCGCAGGCATCGGCGGGCGACCACGTGCGGCCCGTGGGCCACATGCTGGCGGCCGACCAGAGCCTGCTGTGGCCCGCCCTGCGCGAAGGGCGCACCGTGGTGTGCAATGACACCGAGGCCGAGGGCTGGGACATGGTTTCGCTGCCCCACCGGCACGGCGTGCGCTCCGTGATGGCGGTGCCGCTGCGCACCGCCGAGGGCGTGGTGGGCTCGCTCAAGGTCGTTTCGGACAAGGCCCACGCGTTTTCGCGGCGCGACGTCGCGCACCTGGAGATCCTCACCGAATCCCTGGGCGCGATGGTGCAGCTGCGGCATGTGGCGGGGCAGCTGCGGGCATCGGAGCAGCAGTACCGCATGCTGTTCGACGAGCACCCCCATCCGATGTGGGTGTACGACAGGGAAACGCTGCGCCTGCAGGCCGTGAACCAGTCGATGGAGACGCACTACGGCTATGCCGAAGCCGAGCTGCTGGGGATGGACATGACGGACCTGTGGCCGGCGGAGCGCCGCGCCAGCATCCGGGCCACCATCAACGCGATTGCGATGGACCAGCGCAACAAGCCGGTCATCAGCCGCCACGTCAAGAAGGACGGCACGTTCATGGACGTGGAAATCACGGCGGGCAGCATCAGCTTCAACGGCCGCCCCGCGCGCCAGGTGCTGGCCACCGACGTGACCGAGCGCCTGCGCACCGAACGCGAACTGGCCCGCATGGGCCGCGCGCAGCGCCTCTTGAGCGCCTGCAACGAAACCCTCGTGCGCGCCACGTCCGAGACCGCGCTGCTGCAGGCGATCTGCCACATCGCCGTGGACATCGGCGGCTACCGCATGGGATGGGTGGGCTTCGCGCTGGACGACGAACGCAAGTCCATCCAGCCCGTGGCCCACGCGGGCCACAACCAGAACTACCTGGAGAACCTGCACCTGTCCTGGTCGGCCGAGGACCGCTACGGCCGGGGTCCCGCGGGCATGGCCGTGCGCTCGGGCAAGCCGGTGATCGTGCAGGACATCCGCGCCGAGGGCGATTTTGCCGACTGGACCGAGCGCATGCTGGACAACGGCTTTCACGGCGTGATCTGCCTGCCGCTGCGCGACCGCGATCGCACCTTCGGCCTGCTGTACCTGTATGCGCCGGACATCCTGCAGATCAGCCCCGAAGAGGCGGCCCTGCTGCAGGAGCTCTCCAACGACCTGGCCTTTGGCATCACCAGCCTGCGCGCGCAGAAGGCGCAGCAGCGGCTGCAGGCCTCGGTGCTCAAGGTGGCGGCCGCCGTGTCGGCGAGCACGGGCACGGAGTTTTTCGTGCAGCTGGTGCGCAACATGGCCGATGCGCTGGGGGCCCAGGGCGGCTGCGTGGTGCGGCTGCTGCCACCGGTGGAGGGGCAGGCCCCGCGGGTGGTCACGCTCGCGGCGGTGCTCGATGGCCAGATGCTGCCCAACGACGAATACACCCTGGAAGGCACGCCCAGCCTCATGCTGCTGTCGCAGCGCGCGTATGTGGTGACCGAGAAGGTGCAGCAGCTGCACCCCGAGGCGCCCATGCTGCGCCATGTGGGCGCGCAGGGCTATGCGGGCCAGCAGCTGTGCAATGCCGATGGCGAGGTGGTGGGCATCGTGTTCGTGCTGTTCCGCCAGCCCATCGCCGAGACGGACTTCATCACCTCCACGCTGCAGATCTTTGCCGCGCGCGCCTCGTCCGAGATCGACCGGCAGCTGGCGGATGCCCGCATCCGCCACCAGGCCTCGCTGCTGGACAAGGCGCAGGACGCGATCCTGGTGCGCGACCTGGAGCACCGCATCATCTTCTGGAACAAAAGCGCCGAGCGCCTGTATGGCTGGTCGCAGCTGCAGGCGCTGGGCCAGTCCATCGAAACGCTGCTCTACGACGACCCCACCCATTTCCGCCACGCCACGCGCACGGTGCTGGAGCAGGGCGAGTGGACGGGCGAGATCGTGCAGCGCCACCGCGACGGCAGCACCATCGAGGTCGAGGGCCGCTGGACCCTGGTGCGCGGCGACAGCGGCCAGCCGCAGTCCATCCTGGCCATCAACACCGACATCCGCCAGCGCAAGGCCAACGAGCGCGAGATCCAGCGCCTGGCGTTCTACGACGCGCTCACCGGCCTGCCCAACCGCATGCTGCTGATGGACCGCATGGGCCATGCGCTGGCCAACGCCCACCGGCGCCTGCAGGGCGGTGCGCTGCTGTTCATCGACCTGGACAACTTCAAGACCCTGAACGACACCCTGGGCCACGACCAGGGCGACCTGCTGCTGCAACAGGTGGCGCAGCGCCTGAACACCTGCGTGCGCAGCGTGGACACGGTGGCCCGGCTGGGCGGCGACGAGTTCGTGGTGATGCTCGAGGAGCTCAGCCCCAGGCCACACGAACTGGCCCTGCACGCACGCAGCGTGGGCGAGAAGATCCTCACCATGCTGGCCGTGCCCTACGCGCTGGCAGGGTACCAGTACCGCAGCACGCCCAGCATCGGCATCGCGCCGTTCACGGGCGAGCAGACCAGCGTGGGCGAGCTGCTCAAGCAGGCGGACCTGGCCATGTACCAGGCCAAGACGGCGGGGCGCAACACGCTGCGCTTCTTCGACCCCGACATGCAGGCCGTGGTGACCGCCCGCGCCGGGCTGGAGACCGACCTGCGCGCCGCGCTCGCGCAGGAGGAATTCCTGCTGCACTTCCAGCCGCAGATGCACCTGTCCGGCCGCTGCGTGGGGGTGGAGGCGCTCGTGCGCTGGGCCCACCCGCAGCGCGGCATGGTGCCGCCCGCGCAGTTCATCCCGCTGGCCGAGGAGACGGGCCTCATCCTGCCCCTGGGCCGCTGGGTGCTGCACACGGCCTGCAAGCTGCTGGCCAGCTGGCAGGACGACCCGGCCCTGGCCCACCTGACCATGGCGGTGAACGTGAGCTCGCGCCAGTTCCGCCACGCCAGCTTCGTGGACGACGTGGCCCGCGTGCTGGCCATCACCGGCGCGCCGGCGCATCTGCTCAAGCTGGAGCTGACCGAAAGCCTGCTGGTGGAAGACATGGAAACCACCATCGCCACGATGGCCGCGCTGCGCTCCTATGGCGTGGGCTTCTCGCTGGACGACTTCGGCACCGGCTATTCCAGCCTGAGCTACCTGAAGCGCATGCCGCTGGACCAGCTCAAGATCGACCAGAGCTTTGTGCGCGACCTGCTGACCGACCCCAACGACGCGGCCATCGTGGACACCATCATCGGCCTGTCGCGCAGCCTGGGCCTGGAAGTCATCGCCGAAGGGGTGGAAACCCCCGAGCAACGCGAGCTGCTGGCCCGCGCGGGCTGCCTGCACTACCAGGGCTACCTCTTCAGCCGACCCCTCTCCGCGGACGTTCTGGGGGCCTTCCTGCGGTCCTGCGCCGCGTAGCGAGCTTCCGCCGGCCCGTCTTCGGGATTCAGTCCCCACCCGCGGCGGATCGCCGCGCCCCTGCCTTCGCCCTCCTTTGCGTGCACCGGTCCGTCCGCAAGGCCCCACAAGGTGTTGCCGCGGCACCGCGTGCCCGGCGCGGGAAGTTCTCCCCTGTCTTCTTCTTATGTTTTCTATAAATACATAGTCGTAGTAGTAGAAGGCGGCCCAGGATGTGGACAACTGCCTTTTCCCTCGCCGTGGCGCGCACTTGCACGCCGCCCAACCCTGTGCACCGATCCCTCTTTCCGATGTCGCGCGAAAGGGGACAAAACACGGCCACGGCCTTTTTCTGTGGATAACCAGGCGGTTGTGCCAAAACTATCCCCAGTTTTACGCACTGAACATTCCCACAGAGAGGATTGGCATTGAAATGGCATGAAGCGCTGATGGAGGAAGCGCCAACAGCTACTCAATTGATAGCAAATGAGAAATATAAAGGCCCCCCAGGCGGTGGCGGTAAGGAACCTGCGGGCTGGCGCGGAGCCCTGTCCGCTCGGCGCCGGCCGCCTCATCGCGAGCCGCCGTGTGGACCGGTGCCGGGGGCCGGCCCCACGGGCGTTGGGGGCACGAAAAAGAGGTTCTGGTTATTCTTTTATGGTTCTATATATAAATAGCAGTAGTAGTAGAGCACCCCATTTTTTGTGGACAAGGGGTTTTTTTCCAATGCTGGCGCGGGGTTGCGTGGCCGCAAACTCTGTGCGGCGGGCGGCGCAAAGTCCGGGGCTCACAGACAACAACTTCGGCGCAGCGCCTTCTTCTGTGGATAACCAGCAGGTTGTGCCACAACTGCCCCCAGGGTTATCCACAAACGCCGTCCAAGGCGACCGCCTGCGTGGCCGCAAAGCACAAAGCCCGGGGTCCAGTCAGGACCCCGGGCTTGGGGAGCACGGGAAGAAAAAGTAAAAGGCAGCGCCGGCTGCACGCCGGAGACCCGTCCCCAGGGCCGCCGCCCCGCAGGGCGTGCGGGGGCGGTGGGGGTTGGGTGGGGCGTTACTTCGCCGGTGCGGCGGGCGATGGATGGCCCTCGCCGCCGCGCATGCCGCCGCCGCCGTGGTGGTGGTCGCGCATGCGCTGGTGGCCGCGGTGCGCCTGCGCATCGAAGGTCTTCTGCTGGTCTGGCGTCAGGGCGGCGTAGAAGGTCTTGGTGGCCTCGCCCCGGCGGTCGGCCTCGGCGGCGTGCTGGGCGCGCAGGGCCCGCATGCGGTCGATGCGTTCGGGCGTGGTGAGCTTGTCCATGTCCTTGCGGTCCAGGCGGGCAGTGCGTTCCCCAGGCTGCATCGCGGTGCTGAAGGCCGTCCAGGCGGGTTCCTGGGCGGCGCTCAGCTTGAGCTGGTCCTTCAGGGTGGCCATGCGCTTGGCCATGTGGGCCTGGTGGCGCGCATGGTGCTCGTGGCGGTCAACCCCTGCCTTGTGGCGGCCTTCGGTAGTTGCGGTGGCACCCGCTGCAGGCGGGGCGGCTGGAGGTTGCTGGGCCAGGACCGGCAGGGCCAGTGCAGCGAGAACAGCGGTGGCGGCCAGGCGGTGTTGGAATCTGAAAACCATGGTGTGAGTCCTTTCACAGGGTTGGGAACTCGCCAGGACGACCGTTCCGGCGATTGAGGGCCAGTGTCCGCCCCACATGTATCGCCGCCATACCGGTTGGGTGAGGCTGTGTAAAGTTTCCAAAAGAAACACCCCGCGCATGTCTCGTGAAGGGGGACGGCGCCAGTGGCACGGCAAGGCCCGTTCCACGGCGTCTGCCGGCTGTGATCGTGCCTGTTCATCCGCTCGCGGGTGCGCGGACCGCCAGGGATGGACGGCAGGAAACCTCTCCCGCAGAACCACCGACAATGGCGCATTCCGTCCCAGAAAAGAAAAGGTTTTCCGTGTTCAAGAACATGATCGTGTACCGCATTGCGCCGCAATGGCAGGTCGAATTGACACAAGTGGAAGAGGCCCTGGCCAAGGCGCCCTTCATCGAATGCGGCGCCACGCAGGAAAAGTCCCTGGGCTGGGTGCCGCCGCGTGGCGAACAGCACGGCCCGCTGGCCGAGTCGGTCGGGGGCCAATGGATCCTGCGCTTCATGGTCGAGTCCAAGGTGCTGCCCGGCAGCGTGCTGGCACGCCGCGTGAAGGAAAAGGCAGAACGCATCGAGCAGGAAACCGGCCGCAAGCCTGGCAAGAAGGAAAGCAAGGAACTCAAGGACGAGGCCAAGCTGGACCTGCTGCCCATGGCGTTCACCAAGCAGGGTTCCATGTGGGTGTGGATCGATACGGCATCGCGCCTGCTGGTGCTGGACACCTCCAGCCAGGGCCGTGCGGACGAAGTCGTCACGCTGCTGGTCGAATCGCTGCCCGGCCTGTCGGTGTCGCTCATCAACACCCAGACCAGCCCGCAAGCGGCCATGTCCCACTGGCTCAAGGAACAAGAGCCGCCCGTGGGCTTCACCGTGGACCGCGAATGCGAGCTCAAGAGCGCCACCGAGGAAAAGGCCGTGGTGCGCTATGCCCGCCACCCGCTGGACATCGAAGAGGTGCAGGCCCACATCGACGCCGGCAAGCTGCCCACCAAGCTCGCACTCACCTGGGACGACCGCGTGAGCTTCATGCTCACCGAGGGGCTGCAGATCAAGAAGGTCTCGTTCCTGGACACGGTGTTCGAAGGCACCAAGGCCGATGACGGTGGCTTTGACACCGACGTGGCGATCGCCACGGGCGAGCTGGTCAAGCTGATTCCGGACCTCATCGAGGCGCTGGGGGGCGAGGCGGAGAGTGGGGTGGCCGGCGCGGTGGCTATTGCTGCGTCATCCCCTCCAGAGGGAGGCACTGCAGTGACGGGTCCGGTCGATGCACCAGCAGACGAAGATCCAGCATCGGCGCCGTTTTGAGGGAGGGCACGGAGATTTTGTGTTGAGTGACAGCCAATTGCTGGCACTGTTTGGGGGGACGACGGGGGGGGGTGGAAAACAATTTCAGATATGGCCCGGATATCCATGGCACCCAGGCCATTGCCGTATTGATGGCTCTTGCAGTGCACGCCTCTCAGGCGTGTTTTCCCATGGATTTGTAGGCGTCGATCTGTTTTTGTTATTTCCGGTTACGTCATCACTCCCATTTGGTACCGTGAGTTTGTGCAGAGAAGATTTTCCGTCCGCGAGTTTTATGTGTGCCGGATCAACCGCATTTTCCGGCCCTGCTGCTGGTGCTGCTGTTTTACCTCATCGCCGGCCCCTGGTGTATGTATCCGTCCGAATATTGGCTGATGAGCAAGTCTGTGTTTTTCAGCTCGATATTTTGCGCCAATATCTATTTCTATCTGGAATCGGGCTATTGGGATGTAGCGAGCAAGTTCAAGCTGCTACTGCACCTTTGGTCTTTGGGGGTGGAAGAGCAGTTCTACCTGCCGTGGCCGTTGGTTTTGCTGTGGGCCCACCGTACCCGGCGTTCGCTGGTGCTGGTATGTGTGGGATGGCTGCCGGCTTCTCTTGCCGGCAACCTCGTTCTTACCAGTAGAAGCCCCCCGGCCGCCTTTTTTCTGCCTTTTGGACGACTGGGGGAGTTGTCATCGGGCGGGCGCTGGCGTGCATCTAATAGAGTCGTACGCAGGCAGTTGGCGCGGGCCCTGCGGTTGGCGGTCCCGCCAGCGTGGCCGTGGCGCGTTGGCATGGCTCGGTATGGGTTTGCTGGTTGCCATGCAATTTTTGCCTATAAATCCAGGCAGGTTTCCCGAGATCTATACCGTAGTGGTGCTGGCCGCCGTGTTGATGGTAGGGGATGTATCGGATGCATGGTTTAACCGGAAACCCCTTTCGCATCCAGTGATGGTGTACATCGGAAGACTCAGCTATCCGTACGTTGTATCTGTGGCATTGGCCCCTGCTAGTGTTTGCTGGCCATCCTGATACTAGGTAAGGGCGCGTTGGCCTGGCTTGGATTCCATGGCCTGCAAAGCCCCTCGGTGCCCCGGTCCGCAGGGCCACTCGATGGCTATGAAAGGCCGGAAACTGGGAGCCAGGGCAAGATTCATCTGTTGGGTGACAGCAATGCCGGGCATTTTTTCATGGTCTTTCCTTATTGTATGGAGGCCGCTTGGCGAGCACCGCGACGCCGGGGTGGCTCTATCTCGATGGAGTGATGTTCGACCTCGGATTTGTTCCGCATCGTGATCAAAAGGGCAGCCCGGATATGACGCAGCAAGCGCTGCAAACTATCGAATCCGACCCGGAAATCTTGTCCACAGCCTACATGAGGTATCTGCCTCAGGACAACCTGCGCAGTGTGGAGGAGGATCAGTCTGCGGAAACTGCCGCACAGGCATATGAAAACAGCTTGCGTCGGGCTACGCAGCGCTTGTTGCAGAAAACAAAAAGGTGGTTTTGGTCAAATCCGTTCCCATATATCCCATGCTGTCCACGGTGATGGCCTAAGTAACGAATTGCGGCCTGCTTGGCACGCGCAGTCAGCAGATTGCGCGAGGCCGAGGCAGACCGTCGAATGGGAGCGGCGCGAATATGATGCCCTGATAGAACGCTCAGTCCATGGATTATGGGGCGTGACCATATTCGATAATTCGAGCGATCTCTTCGATGTCCAATATTGTTATGTCAAGCGTAGTAACATTCAGCTCTATGTCGATTCAGGCCACTTCACAATGGCAGAAAGCCAGTTGATGGGAGTTGCCCTGGCACGGGCGGTGGAATACGCACTGGGCCATTGAAGAGGAAAGAGTAAACGGGAGTTGAGCCACTTGCTGAGTGGTAGGGGATGGATTCAGTTCCCCTTCATCTGTGTCCCTGAGGTTTTGCGGACGCCAGACTGCCGAACTTCCGCACAAAATTTTTCGCCATTTCTTCCCTGGTCTGCCCCCGACCAGTTGGGGCATGAACCTGAAAATCGATATCGATAATTCTGAAATTGGATAGCCTGTTCAATGAATAGAGTCATCTACTTCCCCTCGGAAGAACTTCTTCTGCTGGAATATCTTTCCTAATATAGTATGGGCGGTCGGGGGTTTTGTTGTAGAAATTATCCAGTATATTTTGAATACAACCTCCATATGCCTCCCACGGGTATAGGCTCCATACTTTCCATTGGTCAATCAGCATGACTTTGGGAAGGTATTCTGATATTTCCTTGCAGGCATCGATCTTGATCCCGAATATGGGGTTTTCATTGTATTTTTCCTGCCAAGGTAGGTAGAAAAAATGCCCCGAAGCCGGGAGTCTTTCAGAGGCTATGTATTGAAAATTCTGGAATGAATAGGCGATTATTTTGTCGTCTTTGTTGGTATATTTTTTCACGAGCAATGAAAATTCGGTTTCAGTCGGTAATCTATTTTCCTTGAATTCTTGCCGCGCTCCTGGAAGGAGTAGGGAAGATTTGGCAATGAAAAATAGACAGATGACTAGGGTGACGTATTTCAGGGAAAGTGTGTATCCCTGTATATTCCCTAACATCGGCAGAATGGAAATGGCAACAAATAAATAATAGTAAGCCAAGCCGTGAAAGTCAGCGCCCCGGACTAGCACGCTGCCAACGCCAGCGACTAGAAGTCCTGACCGCCAGGGTATTTTATTTTCATGCCGGGAAAGACTGAAGATTCCTGCGGATGTAATTGCCAAGCTCAGGATGGTGAGAGGATAACTTGTCAATTTTTCCCAGGCGGACAGGATGATTGAGAGGATTGAAGGCGTTCCTATATAAATCGGAAGTATTTCCGAATTTAGATAGAAGTGGAATGCTAAATATCCCTTCGCTGAGCCGTAGAAATTCAGAAAAAGTAGATTCAACACCGTGCCTGAAATTATTCCACCTACTGATGTTAATATATATGGCCTCACCAATGAGGAGAAAAATAGAATAATGGCAATGGGAATGTAGGTAACAGCCAGGAACGGAAGACAAGAAAGAAGCAAAGACCCGACGAAGACCCTGTTCGTGGTCAACAGATTTCGATCAATGATTGAAGGAAATGTGTATAGGAACAGTATTGTTAGAATGAGCGGTCCGACAATTGCTTGATACGTATACATGTGCCCCAGGAATAGGGGCATGAGAAAAATTATGAATGAAAACGCATAAACAACGGAAAATATGCGTGTTGTATTATTTTTTAATATGGGTGAATAGTATATTGCGCAGAGACTGATGAGTTGTAAAAGGGCGATGGGAACCCGATGGCCGCGCACTCCAAAATCCCCCATGGATTCCATGGCCACGCCGGATAGAAATGTAAGGGGGCCATGATGGTTAAATATCTCTGAATACAGATATTTTCCGGCTGCCATCATCTTGGCTGTTACGATGGTTTCTGATTCATCTCCCCATTCCTTCTGCCTGAGAAGAAAATACTGATACCTTGTCCCTAGTATCGTGCACAGCAGGAACAAGAAGCCGAGAATATAGTTGAATCCATTATTTCCGGACTCGGAATAAACTAATCTTTTCATTTATGCTCAATGCGCCTTATGCGTCATACTTTCCCAGGCAGGCGCGAAAAAGTGTTGAAAGTACCGAGATATTTCCTCTGAAGCTGCTTATTTTCGTGGGCACTTCACCTGCAGGGTATCTTCTTGTTGTGGGAATTTCCAAGCACTTGTAGCCTTCTTTTGGCGCTTTGTACGAGAGATAGGCCAAAAGCTCGTAAGCAGAAAAAATTTCCCTGAAGGGAGATATTTTTCTGTCCAGGAGCATTTGTCTGCTGTAGGCCCGGAAGCCCTGGGTTGTATCTGTCCAGTGAAAGCCAGAAGCAATGCTTAAAACGGGGGCGTGGATAAATCGAATGGCAAAATATCGAGACGCCGGCGTGTTTTCCGCGATTCCGCCTGAAATGAAACGGGAAGCCTGAACAAAATCGACCCCCTTTTGAAGGGCTTGGATGAAGCGCGGAATGGCCTCTGGATCATCTTTGTCATTGCCGTCGATGGTGACAATTCCCTGATATCCGTGGTCGAGGGCAAAGGCATAGGCACAGCGTAGTTGCGCACTGAGCTTTCCAGGCCCTTTCTTGACAAGCAAACCACTGACATCAAGGTTCTTCAAGGTGGCGGGATTGGTGGAACCGTCGCTGCTTCCACCATCCACGATGATGATGTCAGCCAGCTTCGAAATGTCGCACGCCTGCATGCGCTGCAACAGCTTCTGAATGCGTTCCCCTTCATTGATGACGGGAACCACAACGCACCAAGGGTGCTCACGACCCAACCAGAGAGGCGCATCAAAGTCGGGAATCTGCCAAGAGGCTCTTGCTTCAGGAGCAATGTCGGACATGGTTGGCATGGTTGTCATGTAATGCGTGAGGAGATAAGGAATACGCCAGCAATCACCAAAAATATTCCCGCCACGGTCATCCAATGAAAAGGTTCCTTGAAAACTATGGCTGAGAGTACTGCCACGGTGGCGACAGCCCCGCTGGTTAATATGGGATGGGCAACATTCAGAGGAAATCTTGCAAGCGCCGCGGCATATAGTAGAAATGCTCCACCGTATAGACCAAGACCAAGCCAGAATGGCCAGTTGGTAAATGCTGCCATCGGGTCTGAAAGCGAAGGGAATTTTCGGGGAGGCAGCATTGCAAGTTTAATCAATACGCTCGCTGAGGCATTGGCCGCAATACCCATCAAAAGAATGACCCATTTCATCAAATAGAGCCTTGTTGAACTTGGTAAGTGCTTTTTGCAAAGGCCAATGCACGCTGGATAGCCGCTAGATGCGGCTCATTGCTGGTCGCAAGCATTTCTATCGTCAGGATGTGTTTGGGCAAGTAGTTCATCAGCGCTTCCCTGATGCCACGATGATCTGTTCCCGGGTCGCCCAGGGGTGACAATTGTGGTTCGCTTGCGTGAATGTGGCCAATCAAATGGGCGTTTTGCGCGATCACCTCGGGAGCGCATTCGCCGTTGATGAACATAGCCCCGGTATCCAGCTGCATGCGGATGGCAGGATGCGAAACAATATTGACGACGTGCGCTGTCTCAGTGCTGTCTATCATGAAGTTGGCCCCATAGGATGGAGGGTTCGGTTCGAGACAAATTTCAACGCCATGGGTCTGCGCAATATCTCCCAATGTGCGAAAGAAGGAAACGGCACGATCTGTTGCTTCATTGACTTCCAATCCTGATCGGTCTCTGTTCCGGGGAGAGCCGAAGACCAGTTTGGTGGCACCCAAGCAGCTTCCTATCCTGCATATGGAAGCGAGGTGGCTGAGCATCGCGCTCCGGGACTCATCGGCGCCAAACATGTTCAGCCCCGTAGTACCAAACATGAGCGCCTGCATCCCTACGATGGTGATGCCGCGCGCACCCCACCAATCCCTGACGGTGGCGATCTCCTTGTCAGTAACTGTGTCATTGTGGGGAAAATATTTCGCTGGAGCTATGTCGATGGCATCCACGCCTTGCTCATGGAGGACCTGGGCCACCGCTTCGTCTTCGGCGGTGTCCCACGCAATATTGGAAAAAGATATTCTCATGAAGCCACGTGTGGATTGGAGATCGATGAAGAAGGCTCGGATTGTGCGTAGGAGCGAATCGCCTGAAGGGTCTCGCGGCAGCTGTATTGATAGCTACCATGGCTTCCGAAAAGGGACGCGTGGCAAGTCCTCATGTCATATTTAACGGGAATGCCTTCCAAATGATTCTGGAAGGGCATGCCGAAGCCTTGGCGTGCCACCTCTTCAACACGTACCGGTTCTGCCGTGAGATGAACCAATTTCAATTCAGCCGCCAGGGCGATTTCTATATCGCTCCATAGGTTGACCATCGGATAAAATTGAAAAATATTCCGGCTATCAATGGATTTGAGGTTGTTACTGTTGTGAAAATCGTAAACGATGTTCTTTCGCAGTCCAGGGCCTACCAATCCCGGTAGTCTAACTATGAGATGCTCGGGAAACCGGGACTGGACGAATTTCTCGAGATAACGCCTATGCAATCCGTAGGCATGTAAACCTTCTTCATCGACCGTGGTCTCTTCGGTCACCTCCACAGGTTTTTTGAAAACATCCACGGTGCTGATCAAAATAAACTTCCCGCACTCAATTGCATTAAGATGATGGATGAGGGCATCTACTATTTTCTTGTCGGCTTCAGGCTCGCGATTGGCTATCCATTTTTGTGCAGGAGCCGCGGCACAAACGACCATGTCGAATCTTTTTCCTGGAATATCCTGAATATTTTTTGATCTATAGAGCTCATCAAACGAAAATTGCTTGAGCAATGTGCTGCCCACAAATCCAGAGAAGCCAATCAGTGCTGTTTTCATGAAATGCCTTGGGGTATCGAGAGATTTTCAGAGTCTAGTTTTTCCAGTGCGTCATAGATATTGTCTATTTTTCCGCCTAGTATGGAATAACATCCCGGCAATTCGGTGTATTTTTCAAAGAGAATGGGCCTACCGTCATCATTTTCATTCTTCTTTAGTACGGTTTTAACTTCGAAGAATGATCTAACGTGTTTGGATTTCTGGACTATCGGAATATACCTGGCTACGTCTCGGATCATGCGGTCGAATCGCGTAGCACCATCATAGTTGGCAAGCTGTTGATAGGGATCTGAATCCTGCTTGTCTTCCCAGCTGAAATGCGGCGTGTATCGAACATGCGAGAGGGTGTGCAATCCTTGCGATGGAAAAGGCATCACCGAAAAGAAGGGGCCATCCATGACGGTAATCCCTATTTTTTTAATTTCTGAAGGCATTTCTATGAGCGCCAGTTCAGTTATTTCATGCTTCAGTTTGGTGTGGCTGCCGGGGTAATCACCTTTCAGTTGATTGAGGCCGCTGTAAGTGCAATTGAAAAGATACTTGCTGTGGATGGTCTGTTTTTTCTCATGAGTGCTCTCCAGAGATATTTTCATCCCACCGGTGGTTGATCTGTTTACGAGTGTGGCACTTGTTTCCAGGAGCACGTGGACGCCACATTCGCTCAGCTCGCGTTGAGCCCACCGAGCCAACTGCATGGCATCGAAAGCATATTCCTCGACCAGGAAAACATCCTCGATAAGTTTGGGATTGAAAAGATGTCTCAGCGGCCCGTCCACACGGGTTGTGGTCGCGCCAATCTCCTGGCAGAAGCGTTCAAATTGTTTTGAATTGACTTTGGAATTACTGCGAGCTATGGCGTATAACTTCGTGAAATCCCGCGTGATGGCCTGAGGCCAATCTTGCACGAAACGTGGAAAATTAACCCGGCTACGGAAGGCGGTCGTAAAACTTCGTGGATAGTGATAACCATTGTGAACCCGTGCCTGGTTGTGATAGGACGCACGTGTCAGGAGTTCAGTCTCCTTTTCAATCAGGACAATTCGCTTGAAGCCCCGCTGACGGGCCAGGTAGATGGCTATCGCCGAGCCGTAGAAACCGCCTCCGATGATCGCAGCATCGCAATTCTGGGTGAAATCCATCACCGCACCAGTTGTTTTTCAGTTGTGCGAGGGGATGGGGCTTGCGGGGAAGCGGCTTCCTCGATGTTTAGTTTTTCGCGGCGTGTCATGTGAGCGCTGGTGAATTCCTGTCCTACATGGTAGAGCGGACCTTCATTGGAAAGGCTTGCCATGTGCAATATGTACTCCCCCAGGACCAACAATACCAGTGAAATAAGGAAAAACATTCCCGATTGTTGTAAGGAAAGGCTCACCCAGCCGGGTGCAACATTGGTTTTGAAGATGCCGATCGCGACGACATATATCGAATAGATCAGATTCGCGATGGCACCAAATAGCGAGAGGAAAGTAACAAGCCGCATGGGCGCGCGCGTTGTGGAAACGAGCAGCCTGATTCCCCGATTAATGCTTTCACCTACTCTCTTTACTTGCGGGGTGTGTGGCTCGCTGCTGTATTCCATATTTGCGCGAGTAAATCCGCCCGTGGCAGGCAAATGTCGGTAGGTGATGGCCGGTTGTGGGTGCTGGTGAATGAAATTCACCACACGTCTGCTCAGCAGGCGATATTGGGGAGCTTCTTTTTCTAGGTGAATTCCATTGAAAATCTTGTAAAATCTATTGAAGGCCGCATAAGCTAGTTCATATAAAATCCCCTGCTTCGCCTTTTTTGCGTTGCTGGCAAAAACTACATCAGCGCCATTTACGGCCTTGTCCAGCATTTCTGGAAGAAAGGAAATATCATCCTTCAAGGGGTCAATAATAGCGATGAAATCTCCAAGGGCATTTTCCAAGCCGACCCAGGCAGCCGTATCGTTGTCAACCTCCTTGATGAGTGCATAAACCTGTAGATTAGGGAGACCGGACTGGCTTGTTAATTTTTTGAGTACCACAAGGCTCTGGTCATCAGATGCTTTGTCAATGACTATGATTTCGTAGTCGCTGACGAGGGATGACAATTGTGCTGTTGTGGACAGCAAAATTCCTTCAAGATGCTGTTCGTGGTTTCGTACTACGTACACAACTGAAAGGAAAATTGGAAAATGATTCATTGAATATTTCATACTTTTCAGTGCATGTGTATCGAGCCTGTGTGGATGTGCTCACCAGATACCACTGCCAGAAAAGATGTCTGAATAAGTTGATCTCAACCCATGAGAATACCCATGGGGGCGAACTGACCTTGATTCGAACCCTGTGCCTGAAACCTTTTACATGGCGCATGCAGATGCGCGGCACAGACTGATCGATGGAGGGACCTCGGGCTGTTCAGCTGCCTGCGCGGCAAGCCATCCGGCCTACTCTTAGTAAACGCGCCCTCTGTGCTTTTGGAAGACAAGGATCTTCCCCCGTCCCGCTCATTGCCGTTCGGCGGCTGCAGTCTTGCGAGACGGCAGTGTGTTCATGATCTCTTTCACGAACAACTTTCTCCACGCATCGCCAGTGTGGTCTTCGACAAGCTGGGGAAGAAAGCCGAACGCCAGGGTGCGTTCACCGCGGACCATGATGCCCTTGTCATTTCGCAGCAGCTCTGTAGCCAGTACCTTGAAGCCATTCTTGGGGGTAATGGCGGCATAGCTCGCATAGAGACGGCGCGAGGGCTTGAGGCGGTAGATGGCCCCATCAATCAAAAAAATGCCCCCGTTTTTCTTCCACTCTATATCGGCAATCCCAAACACCTCATGCATCCAGTCAAAGGTGGGCTTGCCGTTTTCGTCGAATTCACCCAGGCGCATGTCCTGGATGAGCGACCCGCCGTTTTTCCAGTAGGTGGTCAGCTTGGATTTGATGCTCTGTGGCAGGGCAGCCTGGTGCGGGACGAGGATGGCATCCAGGCGCTGGATGAGGGGATCGTCCTGCAGAAGGTTCTTTTCGCCGATGACATGCACATCCATCCCGGGCTCGCTGCTCAGGATCTTGTAGGACGCGAACAGCGCATCACGGTGGGTGTTTCTGCCTGCGCTTCTTTCCCCGTGCCAGACGTGAAAGTTGGTCGTGGAGCCCAGGATGCCAATCTTGATCCGGGGGGCCGTGCTGGTTGCCGCTATGTGGCCAGATGGGGCATTGAGCTTGTCCATGTCAAGGGCGGAGAGGGAGCCGCCGCCTGCCTGGTGCGCGAACCCTCCGATCTCGTAGCCCATCACATTGGCCTGCGTCAGCGATTGGGTGACGGAGCGTTGGATGACAGGCATCAGTTCCCGCGATCTTTTTTCGGCCTCCCATCGCTCACCGTAGGCACCCACCATGATTTTCCTGTAGCCCAGCGAGCCCATGTAGTTGGCAAGCGTGGGCAGGACGTCTGCATCCGGCACCAGGCTGTAGCCATCGTAGAAGTTGAAATCGATGACGGCTATGTCGATGCACCCAGCCAGTTTTTCAACGATGCCGGTGGCATAGATGGCGTCATGCGACGTGAATGTCTCGGCGAAATATCCGATCGCCTGCGCCCCCTTGTCCCGGATCACCTTGGTGTATGCGCAGGTGGCTTCCTGGAGCCGGTTTTCCCGAAACTCCTTGTGGGCATGCAAAAGAGGTTCCGCTTTGGGCACCCCTGCGGCAATGTTGTTGTTGTAGTTGATGACAGGCTGACGGGCGTTGTTGTGCTTCCTGGCGAAGTCATTCTGTGTGGACTCCTTGTAGTCCCGCCACTGGTAGCCCATCTGCCCATACTTTATTTCGTGTTCCTCCTGGAGGCCGAGGGCATAGCCGAGCACCTTTGCGGGGTAGCGCCTGGAAAAATGATCGACCGTTTGCGCGATGAAAGCGTGCGCGGGCTTTCTGATCCTGTCGTCCGTGAAATCCGGTTGCCAGCTCGGGTCGCCCGAGAAATTCCGCATGACGGCATCGGGATGTGCGGCAGTGATCCACTGCGGGACCGTGGACATGTTGGGCACCAGCTTGCCGCTCTCGTCCTTGTAGGGCCGTCCCCCCATGTCGATGACCAGCAGGAGCGACAGCCCGCCGTTGACAAGGGCATCCATGTGGCCATGGTAGTGGCTGAACTCGTACAGGCCTTTGCTGCGCTCGATGTCGGACCAGTTCAGGTACACCGTGGCGTGGCTGAATCCCTTGGACTTGAGTTCGCCGGGAAGATTCTTGTTCTGGCTGAGGTCCCAAGGCATCACGATGATGCTGGACACCGGGCGGGCCGCGACGGCGCTGCTGGCAAAAGGAATCAGGGAGAAAAGCAGTGCCGCAATGCGAAAGAGTTTTTTCATGGGGATCGCTGGAGAGTAACGCGGGGCGCTCCGGCTGGAGAGCGCTGTCCAGCGCGATCATACTGACGCGATCGGCACAGGCCTCGGAAGCCGAAGTGGCCCCCGGGACTGCGCCGGGCTCGCTCCTTGCCCAGGCGCCGCGCCACGCAAGGGCGAAGCGTATTCACAGGATCCACGGGACTCAGTTGCTATTTATTTGGTAGCAATCGATGGTGGATGGGAAAGCGCTGGAGGCAAAACTCCTGAATGGCGGCAGCGCGGGGACGGCGCCGCCCTCACACCCGCTCGAACACCGCCGCGATGCCCTGGCCGCCGCCGATGCACATGGTCACCAGCGCATAGCGTCCGCCGGTGCGGTGCAGCTCGGCGATGGCCTTGGTGGTGATGATGGCGCCCGTGGCGCCCACCGGGTGGCCCAGCGAAATGCCCGAGCCGTTGGGATTGACCTTGGACGGGTCCAGGCCCAGCTCCTGGATCACCGCACAGGCCTGGGCGGCGAAGGCCTCGTTGGCCTCGATCACGTCCATGTCCTGCACGGTGAGGCCGGTGCGCTGCAGGACCTTGCGCGTGGCCGGCACGGGGCCGATGCCCATGTAGGCCGGCTCCACGCCCGCATGGGCGTAGCCCACCAGGCGGGCCAGGGGTGTGAGGCCCAGGGCCGACACGCGTGCGCCCGAGGCCAGCACCACGGCGGCGGCGCCGTCGTTGATGCCCGAGGCATTGCCGGCGGTGACCAAACCGTCCTTCCTGAACGCGGGCTTCATGCCGGCCAGCACCTCCAGCGTGGTGTTGGCGCGCACATGCTCGTCGGTGTCGAAGACCACCGTGCCCTTGCGCGTGGCGATCTCCACCGGCACGAGCTGCTCGCGGAAGTAGCCCGCCGCGATGGCATGCGCCGCGCGCTGCTGGCTCTGCACGGCGAGTTGGTCCTGCATCTCGCGGCCGATGCGGTAGCGCTCGGCCACGTTCTCGGCGGTGATGCCCATGTGCATCTTCTGCCACGGGTCGTGCAGGATGCCGAGCATGTAGTCGATGCTCTTGGCGTCGCCCATGCGCGCGCCGTAGCGCGCGGCGGTGTCGAAGTAGGGGCCGCGGCTCATGGATTCGCTGCCGCCGCCGATGGCGATGTCGCAATCCCCGTAACCGATGGCCTGGGCCGCCGAGATGATGGCCTGCAGGCCCGAGCCGCACAGGCGGTTGACGTTGAAGGCCGGCGTCTCGATGGGGCAGCCGGCGTCGATGGCGGCCACGCGGGCCAGGTAGGCGTCCTTGGTGTCGGTGGGGATCACGTTGCCCATCACCACATGGCCGATGGCATCGGCGGGCAGGCCACTGCGCGCGATGGCGGCCCTCACGGCAGTGGTGGCGAGATCGGTGTTGGGCACGTCCTTGAGGCTGCCGCCAAAGGTGCCGATGGCGGTGCGGGCGGTGGAGAGGACGTAGACGTCTTGAAGGCTCATGGGAAGTTTCGGCGAAGGGGAGGTGGAAGGCGGGATGGAAAAAGGAAGGTCAGCGGCCCGTGAACTGCGGTGCCTGGCGCGCGTGGAAGGCGTCCACCCCGGCCTGGAAGTCCTGCGTGCCCGCGCAGTGCACGAAGGCCCGCGCCTCGGCGGCCAGTTGCTCGGGCAGGGTACGGTCCATCGACTCGCGCATCAGGCGCTTCATGGCGCCGTAGGCCAGGGTGGGGCCTGCGGCCAGGCGCTCGGCGATGGCGGTGGTGGCGGCGTCGAGCTCTGCAGCCGGCACCACGCGGTTGACCAGGCCGAGGCGCAGCGCATCCTCGGCGGTGAAGGCCTCACCCAGCAGCGCGATCTCCAGCGCCTGGCGCATGCCCACCAGGCGCGGCAGCGCCCAGGAGGCACCCACGTCGCAGCTGGTGCCCAGGTTGATGTAGGCCAGGTTGAAGCGCGTGCCCTCTGCCACGAGCACATAGTCGGCCATCAGCAGCAGGCTCAGGCCCGCGCCTGCGGCCACGCCGTGCACCTGGGCGATGACGGGGGCGTTCATCTGCGCCAGCAGCGGCAGGGCCTGGTTCAGCGGCGTGAGGATGTCGATGGCGCCCTGCACGGGCGTGGCCCGCAGCGTGGCCAGGTCACCCCCGGCCATGAAGCCCTTGCCGTTGCCGCGCAGCACCACGGCGCGCACCGTGGGGTCGGCGGCAATGGCTTGCACGCTGGCGAGAAAGGCCTGCGCCATGGGCACATCGATGGCGTTGAGTGCCTCGGGGCGGTTGAAGCGCAGGGTGGCGATGGGGCCATCCCGTTCGAGCAGCAGGGGGGTTTGTGCGGGCGGTGCTTGCACGGTGGTAGACGAGTTCATGGTCAAAATACCTTCCAGCGCTTGCTGAATAAGCGCAAGACGCTTCTATATTGATAGCATTGCTGAGAGCAGGATGGCAAACGAAACCCACAACGGCCCTGCGCGACCTGCCTTTTTTCTTCTCTCTACCGGTACAGCGCCTCGATCTCGGCAGCGTAGGTCTTGTAGATGCTCGAGCGGCGCACCTTCATGGTGGCGGTGACCTCGCCGTCGTCGTGGTCCAGCTCCTTGGTGAGCAGGTGGAACTGGCGGATCTGCGAGACCTGGGCCAGGCGCTCGTTGCCCCGGCGGATCTCGGTGTCGATGAGCTCGCGCACCTCGGGCATTTCCACCAGCGAGCGGAAATGCGTGAACGCCAGGCGCCGGGCCTCGGCCCACTTGCCCACGGTCTCGTAGTCGATCATCACCAGCGCACCCACGAACTTGCGGCCCTCGGCGACGATGATGCATTCCTTGATGAAGGGGCTGCCCTTCATGGTGTTCTCGATCTCCGAGGGCGTGAGGTTCTTGCCGCCGGCGGTGATCATGATGTCCTTGAGCCGGTCCACGATCTTGATCTGGCCCTGCTCTTCGCGCACCACGTCGCCGGTGTGCAGCCAGCCATCGATGATGCTCGCGGCCGTGGCCTCGGGGTTCTTGTAGTAGCCCGCGAACACCATGTCGCCGCGCAGCTGCAGCTCGCCGTTGTCGGCGATGCGGTGCTCCACGCCCAGGATGGGCACGCCCACGGTGCCGACCACCACGTTGTCCAGCCGGTGGCCCGTGACCATGCCGGTGGATTCGGTCAGGCCGTAGACCTCCACCAGCGGCAGGCCGAGCACGCGAAAGAAGCGCACCACGTCGGGCGGTATGGGCGCGGCCCCGGTGAGGGCCACGCGCGCCTGGCGCAGGCCGACGAAGTTCTGCAGCGCGCGGAACACCAGCCAGTAGCTGGCGGCGAAGGCCAGGCGCTCGCCCAGGCTCCAGGCGCTGCGCGGCTTCTCGGCCAGCGGCTGGCAGGCGGCGACCGCACGGTGGAACAGCCGGCGGCGCAGGCCCCCGGTCTCCTGCAGCTTGATGTGGATGGCGGCGTGCATCTTCTCCCAGATGCGCGGCACGCCCAGGAACATGGTGGGCGCCACCTCGCGCAGGTCTTCCTGCACGGTGCGGATGGACTCGCCGAAGTTCACCTGCGAGCCGATGTACACCGGAACGAAGCTGGTGAGCATCTGCTCGGCCACGTGGCACAGCGGCAGATAGGACAGGTGCGTGGTGGCCGCGTCGAGCTGCAGCCGGTCGACGATGCCGGGCACCACGCCGCGGATGTTGCGGTAGCTGATCATCGCGCCCTTGGGCTTGCCGGTGGAGCCCGAGGTGTAGATCATGAGGCCCACGTCGTCGAGCGCCTGGCGCGCCAGGGCCTCGTCCACCAGCGCCTGCTGGCCGGATGCGGCGCCCAGCGCCTCCACCTCGGCAAAGGTGGCGATCAGCGCGCGCACCTCGGGTGCGAAGCTGCGCAGGCCCTTGGTCTCGATGACGATGATCTTTTTCAGGCGCGGCAGATCGGGCAGGGCCGCGAGCAGCTTGTCGGTCTGTTCCTGGTCTTCGCAGACCATGACCTCGATGTCGGCATGGCCGACCACGTAGGCCACCTCGTTGCTGGGGCTGGTGGGGTAGACGCCCACGGTGACCGCACCGACCAGGCCCGCGCCCATCTGCGCGAGCACCCATTCGATGCGGTTCTCGGAGATCACGCCCACATGGCCGCCGGCCGGCAGGCCGAGCGCGCGCAGGCCCAGGCCGAAGTGGCAGGCGCGCTCGTGGTAGCGGGCCCAGGTGAAGGGCTTCCAGATACCGAAGTCCTTTTGCCGGATGGCCACGCGCGCTGGCTCGGTGCGTGCGCGCTCGCGCAGCATCTGGGGCAGGGTGAGGTTCGGGAGGTTCATGACAGCCAACGCTTCCTGCGCTTGTAGTGCTTGATGTCCTTGAAGCTCTTGGCTTCCCCGCCACCCCCCATGCCCAGGTAGAACTCGCGCACGTCGGGGTCACTGGCCAGGCGCTCGGCCGAGCCGTCGATCACGATCTTGCCGTTCTCCATGATGTAGCCCTGGTGGGCGACCGCGAGCGCCACGGTGGCGTTCTGCTCCACCAGCAGCATGGAGGTGCCGCGCTCGGCGTTGATGCGCGCGATGATGGTGAAGATGTCTTCCACCAGCTTGGGCGACAGGCCCAGCGAGGGCTCGTCGAGCAGGATCAGCTGGGGCTGGGCGATGAGGGCGCGGCCGATGGCCAGCATCTGCTGCTCGCCGCCCGAGAGATACCCGGCCAGGCCCTTGCGGCGCTCGTGCAGGCGCGGGAAGTAGCTGTAGACGCTGTCGAAGTCGGGCTTCGCATCGGCGCGGCCCGTGAGCGCATAGGTCGCGGCCACCAGGTTCTCTTCGACCGTGAGGTCCTCGAACACGCGGCGCCCCTCCATCACGTGCGAGAGCCCATTGCGCACCAGCTGCTGCGGTGCCAAGCCCGCGGTGGGCTGGCTGTTGAAGCGGATGCTGCCCGACTCCACCGTGCCGTCTTCGAGCGCCAGCAGGCCCGAGATGGCCTTGAGCGTGGTGGACTTGCCCGCGCCGTTGCTGCCCAAGAGCGCCACGATTTGCCCGCGCGGCACGGCCAGCGACAGGCCGCGCAGGGCCTGTACGACCTTGTTGTAGATGACCTCGATGTTGTTGACTTCGAGGACGTGGTCCGGCGTGGCGAGCGGGGTCATGGCAGGCTGGTCACAGTTTGATCCAGTCGGAGGCCGCGACCATCTTCTGTGCCTTCATGTCCGCGCGGTACACGCGCCCCACGGGGATGGAGTTGCCGCTGATGGTGATCGGCACGCCGATCAGGCCACCAGTGTCGAAGTCCTTGATGCTGTTGAGCGCGGCCTTGAGGTTCTTGCCGTCGAGGGGCTTGCCCGCGTCCAGGCAGCGCCTGGCCGATTCGGTGAACAGCATGGCGGCGAGAAAGCCCTGGATGTAGGCCGTGCTCTGGTACTCGGGGCGCAGCGCGCGGATCTTCTCCAGCATGGGCGCCTTCTCGGTGTCGTAGTAGTAGCGGTAGGGCATCACACCCATGAAGCCGTCGGCGGCCTCGCCCATCTTCATCACGGTGGAGCTGTCCATGGTCCAGAAGGTGCCCATCCACTTGCTGGTCATGCCTTGCTGCTTGCCCTGGGTGATGAACTCGGGGATGGGCGCGAGGATGTAGCCGTGGAAGATGGTGTAGTCGGGCGCGGCGCGGCGCAGCTTGATGACCTCGCCCGAGACGTCCACGCTGCCCGCGGGCGTCATGATCTTGACGGGCACCGACAGGCCGAGCGCCTTGGCGGTGGCCTCGCTCTTGTCGATCGGGTCGCGGCCGAATTCGGAGTCCGAGTACACGAAGGCCACCTTGGCACCGGGCTTTTCCTTGGCGATGTGCTTGAGCAGGATGCCGAACATCTCGGTGTAGTCCGGGCCCACGAGGAACTGGTTCGGGTACTTCTTCGGATCGTTGAGCTCGCTGGCGAACGAGGCACCGGCCATCAGCGTGGTGCCCGCGCGGTCGAGCTCGGGGTTGATGGTCTTGGCAAAGCCCGTGGAGTCGCCGTAGTAGAGGTTCACCTTGTTCTGGCTGGTGATCTTCTTGTACGCGGCCACTGAGACGTCGACCTTGTAGCCCGTGTCCTCGGGCACGTACTTGAGCTTGCGGCCCTTGATGCCACCCGCGTCGTTGACCATCTTCACGTAGTCGCCGATGCCGGCGTTGATGCCCACGCCCGCGAACGCGAACACGCCCGTGAGTGGGATGGAGCCGCCGATGACGATGTCTTCGCCGCTGGCCTGCGCAGTGGCGGTGAGCGGTGCGGCCAGCGTGGCGCCCGCAGCGAGCAGCAGGGTGCGGCGGCGCTGTGACATGGGGGATGCGTTGGTGGTGGTGGGCATGGTGCTTGTCTCCTTCATGGTTTTATGGGCTGTGGCGGCTCTCTCAATTGCGGAACGGCCACAGATGGAAAAAGCGGCGAATGCGCCGCCACACTTCTGCGAGCCCCTGTGGCTCGAACACCAGAAATCCGATGATCAGCAGGCCGAAGATCACGGTGCGTACGGGCGAGAGGAACACCGTGAGCTCGTTGCCGCCGGGCAGCAGGGCGACCACCAGCTTGAGCAGCTCGGGCACCATGGTCATGAACACCGCGCCCAGGATGCCGCCCAGGATGGAGCCCATGCCGCCGACGATGATGGCCGCCAGGAAGAAGATGGACATGAGCAGCGGAAAGCTCTCGGGTGTGACCACGCGAAAGAAGTAGGCCCACAGGCCGCCTGCCACGCCCGCGTAGAACGAGGACAGCCCGAACGACAGCAGCTTGTAGCGCAGCAGCGGTATGCCCAGCACCTCGGCCGAGATGTCGCGGTCGCGGATGGCGATGAAGGCGCGGCCCACGCGCGTGCGAAACAGGTTGGCCGCGCCCAGCAGCATGAGCACGGTGACCGGCACGATCACCCAGTACAGGCGGAACGAGGTATCGAGCGGCAGGCCGAAGAGTTTGGCCGGCGGCACGCTCAGGCCGCCGGTGCCACCCGTGAACTTCCAGTTGGCGAAGATGAAGTGCGCGATGAACGACGCCGCGATGGTGGCGATGGCCAGGTACAGGCCCTTGACACGCAGCGAGGGGATGCCCACGACGATGCCACCCAGCATGGCCACGAAGCCGCCGGCCAGCAGGTTGAGCACGAAGGGCGTGCCCGCGCGCGTCTCCAGCACGGCCACGGTGTAGGCCCCGAGACCCATGAAGGCCGCCTGCCCCAGGCTCACCAGGCCCGTGTAGCCCGTGAGGATGTTCAGGCCGGTGGCGCTGGCGACGTTGATGCTGACCAGGCAGGCCAGGTACAGCCAGTAGTCGCTGGCCATGAAGGGGAACAGCAGCAGCAGCGCGGCGGCCACGGCGAGCCAGACCTTCTGCGTGCGCGAGTCGAACAGCGCCGCGTCGGCGACGTAGGATTCCTTGAGGGTTCCGATGCGCATGGCGTGCCTTACAGACGTTCTATTTCGTGCGTGCCGAACAGGCCGTACGGCCGCACCAGCAGCACGGCCACGAGCACGATGAAGGTGGCCAGCAGCTTGTATTCGCCGCCCAGGTAGGCGCCCGCCAATGCTTCGACCAGGCCGATGAGCAGGCCGCCCAGGAGCGCGCCGAGCACGCTGTCGAGCCCGCCCACGATGACCACCACCAGCACCGACAGGCCGAACACGCCCATGCTCGACGAGATGCCGCCGATGGAGCCGACGATGATCCCGGAGACCGCGGCGATCATGGCCGAGACCACCCAGGCCAGCGAGAACACGCGCGGCACGTTGATGCCCACCGAGTAGGCGGCGGCCTGGTCGCTGGCCGTGGCGCGCAGGGCCACGCCGCCGCGCCAGAAGCGGAACACCAGCAGCACCGCGGCGATGAAGGCCACGGCGATCACCGCGCCCCAGAACACCTTGGGTGCGAGAAAGGCCTCACCGATCATGATGGGCTTGGTGGGCATGAACTCGGGCAGGCGGCGCTGGTCGGCCGTCCAGATCATTTCCACCAGGCCCACGAGCACCGAGGCCAGGCCCACGGTGACCATGAAGACGGAGATCGGCGGCTCGCCCAGCAGCGGGCGGATCATGGTGCGCTCGATCACCGCGCCCAAGAGGCCCGAGCCGAGTACCGCCGCCGGAATGGCCAGCCACAGCGGCAGCGCGAAGGTGGCGGCGAAGGTGAAGAAGAGGTAGGCGCCGACCATGAGCAGCTCGCCGATGGCGATGTTCACCACGCGCGTGGCCTTGTAGACCATGACGAAGGCCAGCGCCGCGAGCGCATAGAGGCCACCGCCGGCAATGCCGGTGAGGCTGATTTCGAAGAGGTAGGCCCAATCCATCATGCAACCCCCTGCAGTGGCGTCGCAGCACCGGCATGCAGGCGGGCCCGCAGGTCGCCCACGTCGCCCGAGCCCAGGTAGGCGCGGATCACCTCGGGGTTGGCCTGCACCTCCCCCGGCGTGCCCTGGGCGATGACCTGGCCGAAGTTGAGCACCACCACGTGGTCCGACAGGTCCATCACCATGCCCATGTCGTGCTCGACCATGAGCACCGTCACGCCCCATTCGGCGCGCACGTCGAGGATGAAGCGCGCCATGTCCTCGGTCTCCTCGCGGTTCATGCCGGCCACGGGCTCGTCGAGCATCAGCACCTCCGGCTGCATGGCCAGGGCGCGGGCCATCTCCACGCGCTTTTGCAGGCCGTAGGGCAGGGCCGAGACGGGCGCATGGCGGATGTGGTCGATCTCCAGGAAGTCGATGATGCGCTCCTCGATGTCGGCACGCAGGGCGGCCTCTTCGCGGCGCGCGCGGCCCACGTAGAGCAGCGCGTCGAGCACATTGGTCTTGAGGTGCGCATGCCGCCCGAGCTTGATGTTGTCGAGCACCGTCATGCCGCGAAACAGCGCGATGTTCTGGAAGCTGCGCCCCAGGCCCAGCCGGGCGCGCTGCGGCGCCGGCACCCGCGTGATGTCCTGGCCCTTGAAGCGGATGGCGCCGCTGCCCGGGCGGTAGAAGCCCGAGATGGTGTTGAACAGCGAGGTCTTGCCCGCGCCGTTGGGGCCGATGACGGCGGTGATGGAGCCGGCCTGCACGCCAAAGCCCACGCCGGTGAGCGCCTTGACCCCGCCGAAGGCCAGCGTGACACCGTCGACCTGCAGCAGGGGCGGCGCGCTGGCGGGGGGAATGCCGGGTGGGTGTGTCTCCATTGGCTTTCTAATGCGGGTTTGTGCTGACCAGAAAATTCCTGCGGGCCTGCAGAAATTTCCTACTTGTGCGTAAACTGTTTACTCGTGAGTAGATTCTGGAAGGCCCCGCGCCAAACCAGCATCCGTACTTTCCCGAGGAACCAGCCCGCCATGCCCAGCCCCACCGTGTCGCCCCCCCGCAGTGCCGACCGCCCGCCTGCGTCTCCCTGGGCGCCCGCGTCCCACCGCGAACAGCAGCGCGAGGCCAAGCGCAATGCCGTGCTGCAGGCGGCCGCGCAGCTGTTCAACGAACGCGGGTTTCATGCCACCTCGCTCGACGACATCGCCGCGCGGCTGAACGTGACCAAGCCCACGCTGTACTACTACGTGAAGAACAAGGACGAGATCCTGCTGCAGTGCGTGAGCAAGGGCCTCGAAATGATGCTCGAGGGCATCGATGCCTCGCGCGCGGCCGGGGGCAAGGCCATCGACCAGCTCATGACCTGCATGCAGGTGTATGCGCGCATCGTCACCATGGACTTCGGCAAGTGCCTGATCCGCGTGGGCGACGAGCAACTGCCGCCGGAGAGCCGCAAGGAGCTGCGCCGCCTGAAGTCCGCCATCGACCAGGAATTCCGCCGCCTCGTGGCCGAGGGGGTGGAGGAAGGATCGCTGCAGCCTTGCGACCCGAAGATGACGGCCTTCGTGATCGCGGGCGCGCTCAGCTGGATCGGGCGCTGGTACCAGCCCGGCGGCGAGTACACGGCCGAGCAGGTGGCGGGGCAGTGCATCGAAACGCTGTGCCAGGGGGTGCTGCGCCGCGCGGAGAGCACGGCGTTAGCTTCTGCCTTGCCGGCGAAGCCCGCACTAGCCAAGTCCGCACGTAAGCGCAATGCAGCACCTGCAAAAAAGGTTGCGGTGAAAATCGTACGCAAGGCCGACTGATACGCTTTTTGCGTTTCAACTAGGTCAAATTCAGGAGGTGAGACGATCAGGCAGCTGCTTGCTGCAGTTCCAGCCCATGCAGCGCTTGGAACAGTTGCTCCACTTTGCCTGTGTCAAATACACCATCGGGCCCCTGGGCGTGAATATCGGTGAACGGCGACTCATACAACCGTGACGCGGGCATGGCGCCATGCTCCGTCAGGTGCTGCACGATCTCTTCCACGAACTGCAGTTGACTGGCACTGGCAGTACCTTCCGCAATCAGGTTGGCAAATGCGGCCATGGCTGCCTCCCTGTCCAGGCCGACCAAGGAACGCACAAACACCTGCAGGCTGGTGTGCAGCGCAACGGCGCGCTGGATGTCACTGTCGGTACCGCCCGCCTCGTGCAGCAGGGCTTCCAACTCCTGTAAATCGGCAGCGGTCAGGGGCTGGTTGCGGCGCAGCTTGTGCAGTGCCAGCCGGTCTTCATGCGCGCGCAGGAAGACTTTGGCCTTGGCGCGGAAACGTTCGTAGTCCACTGCGCTCGCGACCAATGGCAAGGCCACTTCGGTCGTCTCGCCAATGTCGTCCTCGAAGTCCGTATAGACCACATTGCGGCCACTTTTTTCAATCAGCTTGATGAGGCTTCGCAGCTTGCGCCGCGCCTGCTCGAGCATGGGCAAGGTCACGTCCAGCCACCACTCATCACCCGCAATGGCTTCGATCAGCAGCAGATGCTCGCGCACGCTGGGTACATTGGCCAGTTCCAGCAGGCTGTCGGCCAGTTGCTGCACCTTGGATTGCAGGCGGGGCAACGAAGGTTCGCTGCGCAGTAGCGCCAGTTGCGTGTTCAGCAGCAGGGCATCAAAGCGCTTGGCATCCTCGTCGTCATCGCGCACAGCCGTGGGCAGGCCGGACAGGTGTGTGGCCACCTCGGCCAACTGCTCGGTCGTGGGCCGCTTCCACGCATCCGGCTGAGCCCAGGTTTCCACCCAGCGGCGCTGGGGACGCACCACGAAGTTGTTGAGCGACATGCCCGCCACCATGCTGTGCAACAGCGCGGCGGTGTCGTGGCGGATGACGGGTTCGGTCAGCACGAAGGACTGCTGCGCCTCTTCGGCCACGCCGCTCAACTGCTGGCGCTGGTCCAGCAGGCCGATCAGCTCCAGGCGTGCATTGAACAGCCGCTGCGATAGCGGCTGTGCCACGGCACCTTCGCTGCCTTCCAGGTCCTGGCTGAAGAATTCAAGGTTCTGGCAGAAGTCAAAAATGAAGAAGTCCTTCTTGTCCTGCCCCGGGCCATACAGCTCTTTGCACAGCCGCGTGCCACGCCCCACCATCTGCCAGAACTTGGCCTTGGAGCGCACGATCTTGAAAAACACGAGGTTCACCACCTCGGGCACATCGATCCCTGTGTCCAGCATGTCCACCGAGATGGCGATGTGCGGCTTGCGGTCTTTTTGCGAGAAGTCGTCGATGAGAGACTGGGCGTATTCGGTCTTGAAAGTGATGATGCGAGCGAATTGGCCCCGGTATTCCGGATAGCTCAGATCAAAGCGCTGCTGGATAAATTCTGAGTGCTTCTGGTTCTTGGCAAAGATGATGGTCTTGCCCAGGCGGTCGCCGCCGGCCACCTTGTGGCCTTTGTCCATCAGCAAGCCGAGCATCTTGTCCACCGTGTCGGTGTTGAACAGCCATTTGTTGACCGCTTCGGCGCTCACTTCATCGGGTGCGTCGCCGCCTTCTTCATCCCATTCCAGCGCATCCCACTGCTCTTTCTCGTCGTCGCTCAGCTCGTCGTACCGGATACCTTGGCGCTGGAACTTCAGCGGGACCGACACTGCCCGTGGCGGGGCCAGATAGCCCTCGGCAATGGCATCGTCCAGCCCGTAGGCATCGGTGGGCACGCCGCTTTCCAGGCCGAAAAGGCTGTACGTGTTGCGGTCGATCTCATCCTTGGGCGTGGCCGTCAGGCCCACCAGCAGCGCATCGAAGTAGCTGAAGATGGCGCGGTACTTCTGGTAGATGGAGCGGTGCGCCTCGTCCACCACGATCAGATCGAAGTGGCCCACGCCGAAGCGGCGCTTGCCGCCCGCGCCTGCATTGGCGCCTTCGTTGATGAGCCCCATCATCGTGGGGTAGGTCGACATGTAGACCCGCCCCTCTGTGGCGCGGTCGGTCACCAGGTTTACGGGGGCTGCGTCGGGCAGGTGGGCCTTGAAGGCGTTCACGGCCTGGTTGACCAGCGCCACGCGGTCCGCCAGGAACAGCACGCGCTTGGCCCAATTGGCACGCATCAACAGGTCCACCAGTGCGATCACCGTGCGGGTCTTGCCCGCACCGGTGGCCATCACCACCAATGCCTTGCGGTGCTGGTCGCGCTCAAACGTTTCTGCAATGCGGCGAATAGCACGCTGCTGGTAATGGCGCTCCACAATGCCCGCCGCAATAGGCAAGTCGGCCAGCGGCTTGCGCGTGGTGCGGCGCTGGGCCATCAGCTCCAGTTCGTCCTTGGTGTGAAAGCCTTGCACTGGGCGTGATGGGCTGGCCAGGTCGTCCCACATCCAGTGCTCGTAGCCATTGGTCCCATAGATCACGGGGCGGTGGCCGTACTGCTTTGCCAGGCAATCGGCATACAGGCGGGCCTGTTGTTGACCTTCGTTGGGACTGCGGCGGGTGCGCTTGGCTTCCACAATGGCCAGCGGCACTTCGCCGCTCCACAGCACGTAGTCGACAAAGCCTTTGCCTTCGCCGTTGGGCATACCCTGCACTTCAAACTCGCGGTCGCGTGGCTGGTCCAGTGCCCAGCCGGCCTCCTTCAGCAGCAGGTCGATGAACAGGTCGCGCGTGGCGGCCTCGTTGTAGTCGTGCGCTGTGGCGGGCTGCGCGGCGTTGGCGGCCTTGGCGGCGGCGATCTCCGCGCGGTAGCGGGCCAGTTCCGCGTCCAGTTCGGCATTGTGGGCGGCGGCTTCGCGCAGGGCTGCATCGCGTTCGGCCAAGGCCAGGGCCTGCTTGGCCAGTGCCTCTTGTGCCGCAGCCTGGGCTGCGCGGCTGGCAGCCTGTTCAGCGGCGATGTTGGCGGTGGCGGGGCGGGGCAGCAGTTCTGCGCGAAACTGCAGGCCCGCCGCAGGCCGGTCACCCACGCGGCGCGCATAGTGCTGCGCCAGCCAGAACGCCACATGAAACAGCTCGCGCAATGCATTGAGCGCATCTTGCGGCGGCACCGGGCGGGCGTGGTGCACGGCCTGGTTGCCCAAGCGGCGAATCACATCCATCTTGGTGTGCACCGTCGGCCCCAACAGTTGCTGAAAACTGGGCTCGAACAGGAAAGCCGACAAATCCGCCTTGTACGGCATGCGCAGGCTGCCACCCCGGCCGCCTTCGGCCTGATACAACCAGGCCACTGCCAGCTCCAGCATGCGGCGGGCGTAAAAGCAGGCGGTGCGCGGGTCGGCATGAGCAGCAGCCTCGGCACGGCGAGCTTCGGCCAGCAGATCGGGCCAATCGGGTTGCAGGAAGGCGAAGTTCGATGGGGCGCTGCTCACGGGGACTCCCTCTTTGTCATCCGGTCACTGGTACCCAGCCCATTGGGGCGGTGGGTTGGACCCGCTATTTAAAGCTCTTATAGAGAAAATTGCTTTAAGCAGCTTATATAAGTCTTTGTTTTTGAACAATATTTTCTAGTCTATAGCAGTCTGCTAAAGACTTTTATGCGCTATTGCATACCAGCGGGCCCAACGGCGCTCGCCTTTCAGCGCCAGTTTGTTCTCCGCTCGCAATTCCAGCAGAAGGCCCCGCAATGCGCTCGCTGAGTGTGTGGGGAGCACCTGCTGCAGCTCCGACACAGGGGCACCCTGTTCCCCCTGTTTCATCACATGCTTCAGCAGCAGCGCCTTGTTCGTGTCGCGATCCAGGCCGCGTTGGCGGGTGTAGGTGCCTTTAGCACCCAAGGATGCATACAGGGCTTCTGAGAGCATGTAGCGGGTGCCTCGGCCTCTGCCCATGGACTCAACGGCACCCACCGCCATCAGGCTGGGCAAGCGCTCTTTCAGTGTGGGGCTGAGCGGTTTGCCCTGCTCCAGGCATTCCAGCGCCAGATAGTCCAGCGTCGAAAAACTGCGCAGCGTCTCGTCCCCCAGCCGCTCCATGAACCTCACAAACGCTGGGTTGCGCACGCCGCCCTCCAGCGTCAGCCGCACCTCGTGCGCGGCGGTGCCTGCAAAGCTGGGCAGGGGCTTGCCCTGGCGCACGGCGCTTTCCATCATCAGGTTCAGGCCCTGGCCGGAACGTTCGATCAGCCCGCAGCGCCCTAGCGCCTCGGCCAGGCGGCGGTTGCGGGGGTATTGCTGGTCAATGATGTTCTCGGGCGTGATGCCGGGAGGCAGGCCGCCGGGGCTCACCACCTCCAGCCGCTTGGCAAATTGGCGCACAAAGATGGAACCGCCCAGGCGGTAGTCGCGGTGGGCCACCGCGTTCAGTAAGGCCTCGCGCACGGGCACCTCGTCAAACGTGGGCAGGTCCATGCGGAAGAAATCGTCCTGGTAGCTCTGCCGGTCGTTGCGCAGGTTGATCTTTTTCCACAGCGCGTCTTGCCAGGCAAAGAAGCCTGCGCGGTATTCCTCGCGGTCGGCCGCCGGGCCAGCGGCTTCGGACGAGCGGTACTCGAACACCAGCTCGGCCTGCGCCAGCCACCGCGTGAGGCCCGCGCGCGTGCCAAACAGGATGAGTGCCGCATAGCTCACCTGATCGCCCTCTACCAGCAGCTCGGCATCGCGCAGCGTTTGCAGGTCGCTCAGCTCGTACCTGCGCGCGTCGCCACTCTTTTTGGCCCAGCGTTCGCGGAACAGGGCGATGGACTCGGGCTCCAAGTCAGCCAGCGAGGCACCGGGGCAAGGCTGGGCTGAAAAATCGGGGCCTGTCTCGGCAAACATGTCCCTTAACTCCTGGCCGCTGAGGGCTGCCAGGTCGTCACCTGCGCGCTTGAAGTAACGGCCATCGATCTCCCATGCTGTGCCCGGCAGGCGTGGCGGAACGTGAATGATCACCACGCGCCCTTCGGGCAGCAACAGCTCTTCTACCGGAATACGGTGCCCCAGCCGCGTGTGCAGGCCCGCCTCGGTGCGGCCCGGCTCGTCGAAAGCCTGTGTGCCCACAATGCGCCGGGGCCGCATGTCCGTAACACCCAGCAGCATGGTGCCACCGCCCTCGTTGGCCAGGGCCACGCAGTACTTGAGCAGTTTTTCAAAGTCGTAGCGCTGCTTGGCCTCCTTGAACTCCAGGCGCTGGCCTTCGGGTTCAAGCAGCCATTGTTGAAGCTGGGCGACGGAGGTGGGCATGGCGTGGGCTGGACTGTGGAGCTTAGAGATTCCAGTGGCGCTGACGGGCCTCAGGCGGCAACGTATCGATGATGTATTGCAGCGGGATCGCCTCGTTCTTGGGTGTGCGCTCGTAGGCGCTGTCGTGCGATGCCGTCTTGGTCTGCCCGAACTTCATGTCGCTGCAGTAACGGACGGCCCATTCCAGGCTCTCCACCATCGACCGGCTGAGCTTGCTGAAATCGGCATCACGCAGGGCCGTGAGTTTCTTGTCATTGCGGCGCAGGGCGGCACGCATGGCGTCGTCGTCAAAGTCGCTGAACATTCGTTCGCCAATGAGCACCCGCGTGGCGTCGTAAGCCGACTGAGGGACCGGGCCATGGGGTAGTGCGCAATAGGTCTCGTTGTAAATCTGGCGCCCATGGTGTTCCAGATGGTGCCTGTCCGCAAAGTAGATCGCCTTGAGGGAGTTGTAGAGATCGCCATCGGGCATGCGCTTGGCAATGAAGATCAATGCTTCCAGGCCGATGGACGCTTCCAGTTGCTGCAATTGCTCAAGGCTTTGGGCTGGAGCGCGTGGGGCAGTCGGAGTCAACTCGCCACTGAAGGCCCGCTGCTGCAGCGAGGCAAACAGCGCATCCAGCGCGGCCAGGGCGCGGCGGTGGGTGGCTTTGAGGGCTTCGATGGAGGCGATGCGGGTGGCGAAGGTTTTTTGGAGGGGTAGGGGGGGAACTGGCACCTCCAAGGCAGAAATTTCCTTCGTGTTGATGTTGTATTGCACTGATGATTTCCGAGAAGCTTTCAGAAAGATACTGCGGCCCCCCGGTGTTCTGAGCATTTGCCGAATGAACTCAGGTAACGCTTTGTCAGCCCGGAACCTCAAGCGCATAAGGTGAGAGTCAAAAGCCCACAACTCGTCTCCCGGTTGAGCTACTACGCATTTACCAAGATGTTCTTGACTAGCGATTGCCCGCGCCATGAGCAGATCTCCCGCTTGGACGCTGTGCCGTTCAACGGCTGATCCGGGCAAATCAACGTATTTTTTATCTTCAAGCGTCAACTGCCAGTCTTGAATGTTGGCGACTCGAAGACATAGCCATGAGCCTTTCTCTGCTTCGCCAGGGATCATCGTTCCAAAAATTGGAGGCGTCTCGAAAAGCTCCGACATGCAGCTCCACTCCCAGCGCTTGGTGTTGTCCAGTGGGTCCCCAAACATATCGAGAAAGAGGGACTGGGTGAGGCTGTCGAGCAGGGCCAGGGCGGTGCGGCGTTGGGTTCGGAGGGTTTCGGCTTGGTCGAGGATGGCGGCGATTCGGCGTTGTTCTTCCAGCGGGGGGAGGGGGATCGCCTGATCAGCGAGAAAACTTGCAGGAACCCGTCTTTGCCCGCCGCTGCCTGTCATGCGGCGCTGACCATTTGCACGCACTTCTTCGAGCCGCAGGTAATGGTGCAGATACCGCGACTCTGCGATCCCATGGCGTGCCCGAACGACGTGGAACTCTGTGGAGCCGAAGCCATGTGGACGCGGTAAGCGGGCTTGGGCAATTTTTCCGTTTTCAAAGCAAGGGGTGATCTTTGCCACCAATACATCGCCATCGAGAAACGGCGTGAAGCCTTTGGCTACTTCTGCGTAGGGCCGATCTTGTGTCGTTTCTACCTTGGCAGATTCGGCGCTCAGTGACGCCATTGGCACAAAAGAAACTAGTTCTTCCGCTGGCAACTTTTTGCCCAGCGTGGGGTTTAGCTCGGCAATGTCTGTCAGCTTGGCGGTTGGGAATTTCGCACTCACTTCAACATCCCCTCCAACACCCCCATCCCCCGCGCAATTTCGCCTTCCAACGCCCGTAGCTCCGCCAAGATCTCCCCCGGCGCCCGGTGCTGCACCTGTGCATGCACCACTTCCTTGTAGCGGTTGATGCTCAGGTCATACCCATTGGCCTCGATGTCGGCCTTGGGCACGCAAAAGCTTTGGGCGGTGCGGGGGCGGGTGAGTTCAGGGGAGAGGTGGGATTGCGCCCCGGCTTCGACAGGCTCAGCCCGAACGGTTTGGAGAGAGCGCCAGCGCTGCAGCACGTCAGGCAGGTTGTTTTTGGCGTGCTCTGCTTCTGATAGCTGACTGCGCCCGTCCACAAAGCGCTGCAGGCCCAGAAGGCTTGCATCCAGCAGGGGCTGGCGTTTGTCGTCCAGGCTCCAGCCGTCGGCCTGCATGTCGTAGAACCACACATTGTCGGTGCCGCCGCTCATGGTTTTGGTGAAGAGCAGGATGGCGGTGCTGACGCCCGCGTAGGGCTTGAACACGCCGCCGGGCAGGCTGATGACGGCGTCGAGCTTTTGCTCTTCCACCAGCTTGCGGCGCAGTTCCTTGTGGGCCTTGCTGCTGCCAAAGAGCACGCCGTCGGGCACGATGACAGCGGCGCGGCCGCCTGTCTTGAGCAGACGCAGGAACAGTGCCATGAAGAGCAGTTCGGTCTTCTTGGTCTTGACGGTTTGCAGCAGGTCTTTGGCGGTGTTTTCGTAGTCCAGACTACCGGCAAAGGGCGGGTTGGCCAGGATGAGGCTGTAGGCCTCGGCATCGCCTGCCGCGCCTTCGGCGAGGGAGTCGCGGTATTCGATGGCGGGGTGTTCCACGCCGTGCAGCACCATGTTCATGCTGCCGATGCGCAGCATGGTGTTGTCGAAGTCGTACCCGTGGAACATGCCGCTGTGGAAGTGCTTGTTCTGGGCGGGTACGCGCAGCATGTCGGGGTAGGTGCGGCGCAGGTATTCGCCTGCGGCCACTAAAAATCCGCAGGTGCCCGATGCGGGGTCGCAGATGGTGTCCTGGGGCGTGGGGGCTGTCAGGGCCACCATCAAATCGATGATGTGGCGCGGGGTGCGGAACTGGCCGTTCTGCCCGGCGGATGCGATCTTGCCGAGCATGTACTCGTACAGGTCGCCCTTGGTGTCGCGGTCGTCCAGGGGGATGGTGTCGAGCAGGTCCACCACCTTGGCCAGAAGACCGGGTGTGGGTATGGTGAAACGCGCATCGCGCATGTGGTGCGCAAAGGCAGTTTCAGCCGCAGGGCCACCCGACATCTGCAGGCCGCGCAGAAAGGGAAAGACCTGGTTGCTGAGCACGTCGAACATGTCGGCGGGCGCCATGTTCTTGAAGCGCGACCAGCGCATGTTTTCCAAAGGCCTGCCGTTGGGGTCGAACCCCTCGGGGATGATGCGCACCGGCGCTGTCTTGAGGCGCAGGGCCTTGTTGTCTTCGCGGGTCTGGTCGCTGTCGAGCGCGCGCAAGAAGAGCAGGTAGGTGATCTGCTCGATGACTTCGATGGGGTTGGCGATGCCGCCGGACCAGAACGCGTTCCAGACCTGATCGACCTTGTTTCTCAATTCACCGGTAAGCATGGAGTAGCGCGCGCAGCCAAAGGAAGTAAAGCGGCGAGTCTGCCATGGTCAAGCACTGCTTGTCTGGGCTGGTTTGTGCTGTTTTTGGCCTCCAGCGCTTGCCCGACAAGCGCGAGTAGCTATCAATAGTGGAGTTAACCGCCCGCCGCACCCGCCAGGTCATCCAGGATCGGACAATCCGGCCGCTCGTTCCCCTTGCAACACGACACCAGCGTCTGCAGGCTGCGTTGCATGGCCTGCATCGAGGCAATGCGCTCGCTCAGGTCGTCGATGTGCGCCTGGGCGATGCGCTTGACCTGGCTGCTGGCGCGGCTGCGGTCGTGCCACAGGGCGAGCAGCTCGGCGATCTCCTCCATCGAGAAGCCCAGGTCGCGGCTGCGGCGGATGAAGTGCAGCGTGTGCACGTCCGCCTCGGTGTACTGCCGGTAGCCGCTGTCGGTGCGGGCCACGGCGGCCAGCAGGCCCAGGGACTCGTAGTGGCGCACCATGCGGGCCGAGATGCCGGCGCTGCGCGCGGCTTCGCCAATGGTCAGGGGCCGGCCGCTGGCCCGGCCCTGGGCGCGGGGCAGGGTGGCGCTCATGGCGCGACCGTGTAGCCTTCTTCGGCAATGGCGGCAGCGATGGCGGCCCGGGGTGCACTGGTGTTGCCGACTTCCACGCGGCCGGTGCTGCGGTCGATGCGCACGGTGGCGTCGGGGTCGGCGGACTGCACGGCCTGCGTGACTGCGCGCTCGCAGTGGCCGCAGGTCATGCCCTGCACGTTGAAGAGTTGCGTGGTGGCGGGAGAAGTGGATTCGTTCGTGGTCATGGTGGCTCCTGGATGTCCTGGAAGGTGGTCCGACGGGTATCGGAAAGGTTTCAGGACGCCAGCGTAAACCTTCACACCATGTCAGGGTCAAGAGGCGGGGGAGCAACCCTGCGGTCCGTGCGGCGGCTGCCTGCGGACAAGGTAGATGAATGCTATTAAAAGTATAGCTGTTAGCGCTTTTCCATCAAGCGGTAGCAGCCGTTTTGATTCCAACTATTTGGGCCGTGGCCTGCGCACGCCTGCGTCGGGCTGCACCAGGCGGCCGGCGCGCAGCGCGGTGATGGCCACGGCCAGCGCCTGGGCGGCGCCGCGCACCTCGTCCTGCACGGCGGTGTCCCGGTCCAGCGCGGCATGGCTGTCGGCGTAGCTTTCGTAGTAGCCGATGTAGCGGTCCAGCCGCGCGGCGGGGCCGGCGTCGATGAGGCCCATCCAGTCCAGCCAGTCCGACAGGCCGCGCCGCGTGGACTCGATGCCCGCCACGTCGCCATGCACCGCCAGCGCATAGGCGCGCCCGGCCAGATGCTTGGGGTAGTCCCAGCCCGCCAGTTCCAGCGCCTTGGCTTCGGCGGCCTTCTTGCCGTGGGTGCTGGTGGGGTCGGGGTTGCCGCCGTCGGCGCACACCAGGCGGTCGATCATGAGCTTGAGGGGGCTCGGTGCCTGGTACCAGTACACGGGGGTGAGGATCATCACGCCGTGCGCGGCGGTCCAGCGCTCGTAGATCTCGTTCATCCAGTCGCCGGTCTGGCGCATGGCGTGGTTGGGGTAGCAGCTGCACGGAAAGTGGCACAGCGGCATGGCGGTGGAGACACAGCCCTTGCAGGGGTGGATGTGGCGCCCGTAGTCCGAGGTGACGCGGCTCAGGTCCAGCGTGTCCACCTCGACCCCGGCGTCCGCCAGGGCCTCGCGCGCCGTGTGCAGCAGGCGCCAGCTCTTGGAGATTTCGCCGGGGCAGGTGCCATCGTTGCGGGCCGAGCCGCACACGAGCAGGGCGCGCGGCGGCGAGGCCGGGTCGGCCCAGCGGGTGCGCGCGGCGTCGATCCTGGCCTTGGCGTCCAGCCAGTCCAGCGAGAGTTCGTAGCCGGGGTCGGCATGGCCCGGGCCGGCCTTGCGGGTGCGCGGCGCCTTGCGGCCCTCGTCGTAGTTGCGCCAGGCGATGGCCTCGATGCGGTCGATGGCGTCGGCCGCCTCGGTGGCGAAGCGCGGGTCCTGGAAGTCCTGCAGGAACCGCTCGCGGAAGGCCGCGCGGTCCAGGGGCGCGGGGGCCTGGCCAGTGCGCGGCTGCGGCGCCGCAGCCGCGGCAGCGGCGGGGGGAGGAGCGTGGGGCGTGGGGCGTGTCGTCATGCGGCCATTCGATCACCAGCCCGTGGGGCTGCGTATCGGACAAGGCGCCGTGTGGGCTGTCGGCGGCGGGTGATCGGCAGCGTGCCGGGCCGGGGCCTGCCGAGGTGCTTGACCTTGCCATCATGTCAAGGTGTACCGTGCTCCCCATGGCCATACAACACCTTCCCTCTCCCGCCGGTCCTTCCGCCACGCCCATGGCTTTCCCGCCCCTGGATCTGGGCATCGGCGGCATGACCTGTGCCAGCTGCGTGGCGCGCGTGGAGCGGGCGCTGCGCAAGGTGCCCGGCGTGCAGGATGCCACCGTGAACCTCGCCACCGAGTCGGCCCGCGTGGCCTGGGCACCGGGCGCGGCCACCGCCGACGCCGAGGCCATGGAGGCGCTGCTGCGCCGCGCCGTGCGCAATGCGGGCTATGAGCCGCGCGCCGCGGGGCCGGCCGAGGCGCCCGAGGATCTGTCGCCCTGGGCGGGCTTTCTGCCGGTGGGCATCGGCCTGCTGCTGTCGGCCCCGCTGGTGCTGCCCATGCTGGGGGAGCTGTTCGGCCTGCACTGGATGCTCCCGGCCTGGGTGCAGTTCGCGCTGGCCACGCCGGTGCAGTTCGTCCTGGGCGCGCGCTTCTACAAGGCGGGCTGGCATGCGGTGAAGGCCCTGGCGGGCAACATGGACCTGCTGGTGGCCCTGGGCACCAGCGCGGGCTGGGGCCTGTCGGTGTGGCTGTGGCTCACGGCCCATGAAGGCCATGCGCCGCACCTCTACTTCGAAGCCTCTGCCGTGGTGGTCACGCTGGTGCTGCTGGGCAAGTGGCTGGAGGCGCGCGCCAAGCGCCAGACCACGGCCGCCATCCGCGCGCTGCATGCCCTGCGGCCGGACCTGGTGCACCTCCTGGGCAGGGAGGGCGAGGTGGACGTTCCCGTGGCCGAGGTGCTGGTGGGCGACCAGCTGGTGGTGCGGCCGGGCGAGCGCATCCCGGTGGATGGCACGGTGCACGAGGGCCACACGCAGGTGGACGAATCCATGCTGACCGGCGAGCCCCTGCCGGTGGCGCGTGATGTGGGCGCGGCGCTGACGGGGGGCTCGATCAACGGCGACGGCCGCATCGTGATGGCCGTGACCGCGGTGGGGGCCGAGACGGTGCTGTCCCAGATCATCCGGCTGGTGGAAGACGCCCAGGCGGCCAAGGCGCCCATCCAGCGGCTGGTGGACCAGGTGTCGGCCGTGTTCGTGCCCGTGGTGCTGGTGGTGGCCCTGGCCACGCTGCTGGGCTGGCTGTGGATGGGCGTGGGCATCGAGGCCGCGCTGATCCACGCCGTGGCCGTGATGGTGATCGCCTGCCCCTGTGCGCTGGGCCTGGCCACGCCGGCGGCCATCATGGCGGGCACGGGGGGGGCGGCCAGGAACGGCATTTTGATCAAGGACGCGCAGGCGCTGGAGCTGGCCCACAAGGTGGACACGGTGGCCTTCGACAAGACGGGCACGCTGACCGTGGGCCAGCCCCGGCTGACGGCGTTCGAGGTGGTGCCCGGCCTGGACGACGCGGCCGTGATGGCCGCGGTGGTGGCGGTGCAAAGCGGCAGCGAACACCCGCTTGCACGCGCCGTGGTGGCGGCCGCGGGCGAGCGGCAGGTCCGCGTGGCGGCGGCGCAGGATGTGCGCGCCGTGCCCGGTCGCGGCACCGAGGGCGATGTGGCCGGGCAGCGCTACCTGGTGGGCAGCCTGCGCTGGATGCAGGAGCTGGGCGTGGAGATGGGCCCCCTGGCGGCGCGCGCCCGGGCGCTGCAGGACGAGGGCGCCACCGTGTCGGCCGTGGCCCAGCGTGCGACCGAAGGGGCGAGCGGCGCACGCTATGTCTTGCGTGCCTTGATGGCCTTTGGCGACGAGCCCAAGCCCGGCGCGCGCGCGGCGCTGGCGGCGCTGAAGGCGCGTGGCATCCGCACCGTGATGATCTCGGGCGACAACCGGGGAGCGGCCGAGGCCATGGCCCGGCGCCTGGGGCTGGACCCCGACGCGGGTGAGGTGATGGCCGAGGTATTGCCGGGTGACAAGGCCGCCAGGGTGGCTGCGTTGCAACGGGGTAGCGAAGAAGTCCCTCCCGGAGGGCAGCGACCCGGCGCAGCGGCGGGGCGCGGGGGCCGTATTGTCGCGATGGTGGGCGACGGCGTGAACGACGCCCCGGCGCTGGCGGCGGCCGATGTGGGCATGGCCATGGGCAACGGCACGGACGTGGCCATGCATGCGGCGGGCATCACGCTGATGCGGGGCGACCCGATGCTGGTGGCCGCGGCGCTCGACATCTCCCACCGCACGGTGATGAAGATCCGCCAGAACCTGTTCTGGGCGTTCGCGTACAACGTGGCCGGGATTCCTCTGGCGGCGATGGGCTACCTGAGCCCCGTGGTGGCTGGGGCGGCCATGGCCTTGAGCTCGGTCAGCGTGATGGCGAATGCCCTCTTACTGAAGCGCTGGCGCATGTGATAAATACGTACAGTGCGGTCATCGATGTCTGGCAAACTGCAACGCTTTGTTGCAGGCCGGCGGCTTCGAATGCAGGCGCGGCCCCTCCATACCCATAAAAGGACGACACATCATGAATCTCTTCTCGTTCATGCGGCAGTTCACCATCCGAATGCGCATGCTGGGGGCCATCGCGGTGGTGCTGGGCCTGCTGGGCCTGCTGGGCGGCGCGGGCATGCTGGGCATGTTCCGCATCCATGACATGAGCCAGAACTTCATGGACAACTCCTTCGCCAAGGTGGGCTACATGGCGGAGCTGCGCGGCGAGATGGGCTCCGTCCGCCAGTACGAGAAGGACATGATCATTGGCTACGAAAAGCCGGAAGCCGTGAAGGCCGCGCACGACAAGTGGCTGGCCAGCCAGGACAAGGCCAAGAAGATCGCCGCGAAGTTCCTGGAGGGCGAGGACGACGCGGACAACGTGGTGGTGCGCAACATCATCGCCAGGCTGGACAGCTACCGCGAGCTGTTTGCCCATGTGGCCCGGCAGCTGGAAGCCAGCGGCTACGACACCGCCACGATTGCCAACCGCATGAGCGGCAAGGCCGTGGCCGAGTTCGACCAGGCCGACAAGCTGGTGGGAGAGCTCGATACCGTGCTGCGGGCCGAAGTGGCCCAGTCGGTCGAACAGCAGGGCCGGGTGTCCAGCGAGACCAAGTGGCTCTTCGTCCTGGCCGTGGTGATCACCGTGGTGGTGGTGGTGCCCACCACGCTGATGAACATGAACTCGATCTGCCACCCGCTTGAAGAGGCGCGCCGCATGGCGCAGGCCATTGCCGGGGGTGACCTGTCCCAGAACATTGCCGCCGAAGGCAAGGACGAAGTGGCCGACCTGCAGCGCGCGCTGCGCGACATGCAGCAGGGCCTGGGCGCGCTCGTGGCGCAGGTGCGGGACGCCAGCGGCAACATCGCCACGGCCAGCCAGGAGATCGCCATGGGCAACCAGGACCTCTCGCAACGCACGGAGCAGACGGCGAGCAATGCCCAGGAAGCGGTGGCTTCGCTCTCGCAGCTCACCTCGACGGTGCAGCAGACCGCGTCGTCGTCGCAGATGGCCAACCAGCTGGCGGCATCGGCCTCCAGCACCGCGACGCGCGGCGGCTCGGTGGTGCAGCAGGCCGTCTCCAGCATGCAGGAGATTTCGGCCTCCAGCCGCAAGATCGGCGACATCATCGGCCTGATCGATTCCATCGCCTTCCAGACCAACATCCTCGCGCTGAACGCCGCCGTGGAAGCCGCGCGCGCCGGTGAGCAGGGGCGGGGCTTTGCCGTGGTGGCCAGCGAGGTGCGCAGCCTGGCCCAGCGCTCGGCGGCGGCGGCCAGCGACATCAAGGGCCTGATCCACAGCAGCGTGACGGCCGTGGACGGGGGCGTGCGCCACGTGGAGGATGCGGGCACGGCCATGAAGGAAATCGTGGCCAGCGTGCAGCGCGTGGGGGACATCATCGGCGAGATCACGGCGGCGGCGTCGGAGCAGTCGGCCGGCATCGGCCAGGTGAACCAGTCGGTGGGTGAGATCGACCGCATGACGCAGCAGAACGCGGCGCTGGTGGAGGAGTCCGCGGCGGCGGCCGAGTCCATGCGCGAACAGGCCGCGCGCCTGTCGCAGGTGGTGCAGCAGTTCCGCCTGGCCGACGCCATGCTCCACGCCGCCCACCACGCACCCGTGGAGGCGCCGCAGCACCAGGCGCTCGCCGGGGAGCCTTCCAGGGCACTGCTCGCGCGCTGATGATGGATTGAACCGGTGGCGCCCGCGCGCCATCACACCCGGAATGGGCCCTGCGGGCGGATGCGCATGCAGGGCTTTTTCATGCCCGGCGTGCGGCGGCCGCAGGCGCACCGGCCGCGCGATGCGCACCCGGTCCCCGACGGTTTGTTGACCTGCGTCATGCGCGGGCGGGCGCCTGCATGGCAATCTGGAGGCCTTGTGACCTGGGGAGCACTGCCATGCCGTCGATCAGCCTGCGGACCATCCACGAAGAGCATGCGTCGCTTGCGGCCGTGCTGCATTCCTTGCGCCTGATGCTGGACCAGGGGCCGGGCGACGAGCCCGCCGCGTTCTTCGACGTGATGCGGGCCATGCTGTTCTACATCGACGAATTCCCCGAACGCCAGCACCACCCCAAGGAATCGCAATGGCTGTTCCCGAAGGTGGCCGAGCGTTCGCCGGAGGCGGCCGGCGCCATCGCGCAACTGGAGCGCGAACACGCGGGCGGCGAGGCCGCCGTGCGCGAGCTGCAGCATCTGCTGCTGGGCTGGGAGCTGATGGGCGAGGCGCGCCGCGACACCTTTTCCGAGGCCCTGCGGCGCTATGTCGCTTTCTACCTGGAGCACATGCGCCTGGAGGAAACCGTGGTCTTGCCAGCGGCCCAGGCATGCCTGCAGCCTGGCGACTGGGCCGCGATCGATGCGGCGTTTGCCGGCAATACCAACCCGCTGGCGCCCGGCCAGGCGCGGGACCCCGCCTACGATCGCCTGTTCACGCGCATCGTGATGCGGGCGCCCAGCCCGATCGGGCTGGGCTGACGGCGCGCCCGCCTCAGGCCGACAGGGCGGGGTAGTCGGTGTAGCCCTCCGCGCCGCCGCCGTACAGCGTGGCGCGGTTGACCTCGTTCAGGGGCGCGCCGCGCTCCAGGCGCTGCACGAGGTCGGGGTTGGCGATGAACGGCCGGCCAAAGGCCACGATGTCCGCCCCGTTCGCGAGCGCGGTTTCCGCCAGCGCCTTGTCGTAGGCGTTGTTCACCATCCACGCGCCCTGGCCGCCGGCCGCGCGGTAGGCCGCCTTCAGGGCCGCGTAGTCGAAGGGGCGGTCGGGCAGTTCGCGCGGGCCGCCGGTCGCACCCTCGATCACGTGGATGTAGGACAGGCCCAGCGGGCCGAGCTGGCGCACCACGTAGTCAAACAGGGGCTGCGGGTCCGCGTCCACCACGTCGTTGGCGGGCGTCACGGGCGACAGGCGGATGCCCGTGCGGCCGGCACCGATTTCCTGCGTGATGGCGGTGACCACTTCGACCAGCAGCCGGGCGCGGTTCTCGATGCTGCCGCCATAGGCGTCGGTGCGGTGGTTGGCGCTGGTCTTGAGAAACTGGTCGATCAGGTAGCCGTTGGCGGCGTGCACCTCGACGCCGTCGAAGCCGGCCTCGATGGCAGCGCGGGCGGCACGGCGGTAGTCGGCCACGATGCCGGGGATCTCGGCGATCTCGAGCGCGCGGGGCTCCGAGGTCTGGGTGAACGTCGGCACGCCGTCCTTGATGAGCACGGTCTTGGTCTTGGCCTGGATCGCCGACGGGGCCACGGGCGCGGCATGGCCCGGCTGCAGGTCGGTGTGCGAGACACGGCCCACATGCCACAGCTGCACCACGATCTTGCCGCCCGCCGCGTGCACGGACGAAGTGACCTTCTTCCAGCCGGCGATCTGCTCGGGCGCATACAGGCCGGGCACGTCGGCGTAGCCCTGTCCCTGGTGGCTGATGGCGGTGGCCTCGGAAATCAGCAGGCCGGCGCTGGCGCGCTGCGTGTAGTAGGTGGCCACGAGGTCGGTGGGCACGGCGTTGGGCGAGCGGTTGCGCGTGAGCGGTGCCATGGCGATGCGGTTGGCCAGCTGCAGGTCACCGGCTTGGACGGGGTCGGACAGAAAAGGCATGCGGGGCTTTCAAAAACGGGTTGCACACAATCGATCAACCCCGGAAGGTTAATGCTGCAGCGCAAAACGTGCAGCGCACATGCGTCAACAAGGGCTCTGGTTTTGTGCTATCCGGGGCTGGCCGGCGGTGTGCGGGGGGCCGCGGCGCGCTGGCGCGGCCTGGGGCAGAATCAAACGCCATGCCGCCCCGCCATCCTTCCCCCCGCCCCGTGCCCGCGCTGTGGCTGGCCGTGGCGCTGTCGATGGGGGCGGCGGTGTCGCTCGGCATCACGCGCTTTGCGTACGCGCTGCTGCTGCCGCCCATGCGGGAGGACCTGGGCTGGTCCTACACCCTCGCGGGCGCGATGAACACCGTGAATGCGCTGGGCTACCTGGTCGGCGCGCTGGCCACGCCCTGGCTGCTGCGGCGTGCCGCACCCGGGGCCGTGCTGCTGGCCGGCGCGGTGCTGGCCACCGTGTTCATGGGGCTCTGCGGTTTTTTCACCGAGGCGGTGCCGCTCCTGCTGCAGCGCCTGCTGGCCGGCGTGGCGAGCGCGCTCGTGTTCATTGCCGGCGGCCTGCTCGCCGCGCGCCTGGGGGCGCAGGAGCCGGGGCGCAGCGGCCTGCTGCTGGGGCTGTACTACGGGGGCACGGGCTGGGGCATCAGCCTGTCGGCCGTGCTCGTGCCCGCCGTGCTGGCGGCGGCGCCGTCCCCGCATGCCTGGACGTGGGCCTGGTGGGCGCTGGCGCTGGCCTGCATGGCCGCGACGGCGGCCCTGTGGTGGCCCGCGCGTGTGCTGCGCGGGCTGGCGGTGCCCGCGGATGCCCCCCGGGCCTTCAATGTGGTGCCGCCGCCCGCCCGGGTGCGCTGGCGTGCGCTGGCGCCCGCGCTGCTGGGCTACGGCCTGTTCGGCGTGGGCTACATCGGCTACATGACCTTCGTCGTGGCGCTGCTGCGCGAGCAAGGCGCCAGCGGCACGGCGGTGACCTGGTTCTATGCGCTGCTGGGGCTGGCGGTGGTGCTGTCGTCGCGCATCTGGGCGGGGCTGCTGGACCGCAGCCGTGGCGGCCAGGCGCTGGGCCTGCTCAACGGGCTGCTGGGCGTGGCCACCGTGCTGCCCGCGCTGACGTCGGCCTGGCCGGTGGTGCTGGCCTCGGGCCTGCTGTTTGGCGGCGTGTTCCTGTCGGTGGTGGCATCGACCACCGCCCTGGTGCGGCACAACCTGCCACAGGTGCTGTGGGCCAGCGGCATCAGCGCCTTCACCATCGTGTTCGCCGCCGGGCAGATCGTGGGGCCCACGGTGGTGGGCTGGATCGCCGATGGCCCGGGAGGCCTCGCGCGCGGGCTGGTGTTCTCGGCCTGCGCGCTGTGGTTGGGGGCGCTGGTGGCGTGGCGGCAGAAGCCGCTCTAGCGCATCTGGAGTTTTGGCCGTGCGCCGCGCTAGGCGCTCCCAATCGATACTGGCGCGGCCTAGGCCAGGAACGCCGGGCAAGGGCCGCCCCGCAGCGAGGGCGTTGTCCCCCTGCCCGCGTAGCGGGAGCGGGGGGAAGGCGCGCAGCGCCTCAGGGGGGTGTCCCTATTTCAGCAGGCCTTCCACCTTCATGGCGGCCTGCACGGCGGGGCGGGCCGCCACGCGGGCGGCGTAGGCCTGCAGGTTGGCCAGGCTGGAGATATCGATGCCGGTGGGCTTGTGCCAGCCTTGCACGGTGAACAGGTAGCCGTCGGCCACGGTGAAGTGGTCGCCCATGACGTACTGCTTGCCGGCGAGCTGGCCGTCCACCCACTGCAGGCGCTGCAGCAGCCTGTTGCGCGCCATCACCTTGTATTCCTCGGGCGTGGCGGGATTGAAGAGCGGGGTGAAGCCGCGGTGCAGTTCCATGCCGATGAAGGTGAGCCATTCCTGCAGGCGGTAGCGCTGCAGCGTGCCGTTCTGGGGGGCCAGCATCTTGAGGGGCACTTGGTCGGCGACGTATTGCACGATGGCGGGGCCTTCGCGCAGCCGCGTGCCGTCGTCCAGTTCCAGCATCGGCACATAGCCCAGCGGGTTGATGCCGTAGTAGTCGGAGCCGTCCTGCAGCTTGTGCGTCTTGGTGCTGGCCAGCACGGGCGTGTAGGCCAGGCCGGCCTCGTGCAGTGCGATGTGCGGGGAGAGCGAGCAGGCGCCGGGGGAGTAGTAGAGCTTCATGGACGGATCCTCGTGAAAAGTGGGAACCCTCCGATGCTATGCGCTGCACCGTCTTTCTGCTGGCACGGGGGCACGGCCCCGCGCCCCCTCGCGCCACGGCGCCTCAGACGTCGTGGCCGGGCATGTCGCGCTGCACCTTGCGCAGCAGCGCGGGCCATGCAAACGCACCGCCCAGCCCGCCTGTCTGCACCCGCATGGCCTGGGCCACGCCGCTCACGATCTGCGGGTTCACCGAGGTCAGCGCGCCGCCGGCCTGCGCGTCGATCTGGATGCGGCAGGTGTTCTCGAAGGTGTACATCGACAGGAAGGCATCGGCGATCGTCCTGCCCACGGTGAGCAGGCCGTGGTTGCGCAGCATGAGGAAGTTGGCCTCGCCCAGGTCGGCCTGCAGGCGCGGCTTTTCCTCGTCGCGAAAGGCCACGCCCTCGTACTCGTGGTACGCCAGCGAGCCCAGCACGAAGGTGCTCTGCTGGCTGATGGGCAGCACGCCGCCCTGTTGCGCGCTCACGGCCACGCCGGCGCGCGTGTGGGTGTGCAGCACGCACCCCGCCTCGGGCCGGGCCTCGTGCACGGCGCTGTGGATCACGAAGCCTGCCGGGTTCACGGGAAAGGGCGAGTCGTGCAGCTTGTTGCACTGCATGTCCACCTTGATGAGGCTCGACGCGGTGATCTCGTCGAACATGAGGCCGTAGGGGTTGATGAGGAAGTGGTGCTCCGGACCGGACACCGACTCGGGCAGCTTGGCGCTGATGTGCGTGAAGACCAGGTCGCTCCAGCCGTACAGCGCCACGAGCCGGTAGCAGGCAGCCAGGTCGCAGCGCAGCTGCCATTCTTCGGGGCTGACGCTGTCTTGCAGGGAAGGGATGTTGAGCATGGTGGTGTCTCCGGCTTTTTGTGGGGATGGGAGACGCCACTGTAGGGCGGTGTTGCGCCAGGGTCTGTCAGGCAGGCTACACCTGACGCACTTTGGAGCAGCTTGGCGGCCTTGTGGCCCAGGAGCCGCCATGCATGGGTCTGGCCGTGACGCGGGACGGCCGGTGCTGTGTCGCTGCTGGCGCAGGAAGCCCAGGCAACCCGACCTTGTCGGGCAGCAGGCGCAGGCGCGCTTGGCTGCCCGTACGGCCGTGCCCGTGTGTCAGTACCGCTGCCGCTGCTGAAGTTGCCGCCGTCCCAGCCAGCCCAATCCCAGTGCAGCGAGGGCCAGCATCCAGGGGTCGTTGACCGGAATCGTGGCAGTGGCCGCGACGCTGATGTTCAGCGTGATGACGGAGGACAGGCCGTTGGCATCCGTGACCCGGATGACCAGGATGTAGTTGCCCAGGGTGGTGGGTGTGCCGGTCAGCATGCCGCTGGCGCTGAGCGACATGCCCGGTGGCAAGGCGCCCGAGTTGATGACAAAGGTGTAGGGGCCTGTTCCGCCCGTCACCTGGATCTGTCCGCTGTATGGCGTGTTGACGACGAGTCCGGGTGGCGGGGTGATGACCAGCGCACTGGTCACGGCGCCCGTGCCTGTCAGGTCCAGCTCGCGGCCCAGGAAGTCGGACACCGTGATGGTGAAGCTGTACGCCGCTGCGGTGGTGGGGGTGCCCGTGAGGGCGCCCCCGGCCGACAGGCTCAGGCCGGCGGGCAGCATGCCGGTGCTGACCAGGAACTGGTACGGCGCCACACCATTGCTGCCCACGAAGGTCACGCTGTAGGGCACGCCCTGCACCGGCACGGGAATGGTGGAAGGTGTGACGTTGATGCTCTGGGCGCCTGCTGCTGCACCCCACAGCAGCAGGCCGGCGGCGCCCGCTCCCGCGAGGAGGTGCCGGCACCAGGTGGCTGCAGCCCGCGCTGCACGGGCCATCATCGCGCGCCTCCGCGCTTGCGCGCAAGCTGCTGCTCCAGGGCCGAAAGGCGTTCCGCCAGGGCCAGGAGTTCCTCATCCTTGGCGGCCAGCTTCTGGTGCAGGGCCTGGACCGTGGCGGCCGCGAGGCCGGCGACATCGCTGGGCGCGAGCGTACGGGGGCTTTCGCCCACCTTGAAGCGGTGGTGCACGTCTTCGGCCATGGGGCCCAGGTGCAGGCTGGCGTTGAGGTCGCTCAGGTAGCGCCACGCATACAGCGGCAGTTGCGCCACCTCGCCCAGGATCGCGTGGACCGGTGCAGCGGTGATGTCGTGCTTGAGCGTGCGGCTGGAGCCCTGGCTGAGCGTGCCGGCCACCATCAGGCCGCCATTCGACTGCACCGACAGCGCGTTGCTGCCGCTGCCGCTGGGGGCCAGGCCCATGGCGGTGGCGGTGGCATGCTGGGTCCAGTACGCCGTGCCGGTGCCGTGCGCAAGGCGCGCGGCGATGGCGCCGTTGTTCTGCAGTTCCATCTGCACGCGCGGGGCCAGGGCAGCGCCCGCCGTGTTGTCGACCAGCAGGCTGCCGGAGCCGTCGGCGCGCCGCAGGGTCAGGGATGCCATGGGGCGCGGAGTCCCCATGCCGACGTTGCCATTGCCGGCGATGTCGAGGCTGGAGTGTGGAGCCCCGGGGCGAATGCGCAGGGGCAGGCGCGAGCCGCCCGTGACGTCGCGCACGAAGAAATTGGCCTCGTTGCCGGCAATGTCCCAGGTCTGGGCCGTGAAGCCGCTGACGTTGCTCTGCTCCTGCCGCAACCCCGGTGTGTCGGTGGACACCACATGCAGGTCCAGCACGGGCACGGCCGTGCGTATCCCCACGCGACCCTGCGGGCTCACGTACAGGCTGTTGGCCGGCGCTCCGGCCAGCCAGCGCACGGGGAACTTGGCACCCGTGACATCCTCGATGCCCATGAAGCTGGCTCCGCCGCTGGCACTGTCATTGGCGACCAGCGTCCAGTCATTGCTGGGAAACGGTGCAACGCGGGTGTCCTGAAACCCGATGCGCAGGTTGTTTTCCTTCAGCCGCAGGGTGTCGTCGCCAAAGCCCTCGTTGATGGCGCAGTCAAATCCCGCGCAGACGCTGCCCTGGATGATGTGGTCGTCGCTGACCAGCTGGTCCTTGGCCACCATGCGCGTGCTTGCGCTGGCCAGGGTGGAGCGGGTGGAGGGCGTGGTGGCGCTGTCGCTGCCGCTGTCTGCCGCGCCGACCTCGCCCCGGGGCGGCACCTGCGGTGGCAGCACGAAAGCGCCGCCCGCCACGGACACGCTGCCGCTGAGCATGGCACCGCCGGCCCCCGAGGGTGCGGACGGGACCAGGGCCGCCGTGGCGTCGTCGTGCCGCACGGCGCTGGTGGTGGGGGCGAGCGTCAGCTCGTAGGTGTAGTGCCCGTCGGGCAGGGGGGTGTCCTGCAGCGAGAACACCAGCGGGCTGCGCAGCGCGAAGTCCTGGGGCATGCCGCCGTCGCGCGCGATGCGCAGCACGGCGCGGCCATGGGGCGCGGCGGGGGTCCATTCCAGCCGCTGGGCCTGCAGGCGGGACGTGATCGCGGCGTCGCCTGGTGGTTGTGCCTGCACGCTCTGGCACAGCAGCAACGCTGCGAGCGCGGTGGCCATCATCAGCAAGGCCGTGGCGCGCGGCTGCGGCCTGTCCAGGAAGGCGTTGGGGTGGTGTGGCATGGCTGGCACCCTCTTAGCGCGCGGGCTTGGCGGGGGCCGCCATCTGCGCTTCCAGCAGGGAGATGCGGGCCCTGATGGCTGCGATGTCGGCTTCGCGTTCGGTCACCTTGCGGGCCAGCGCCTGCACGGCGCCCAGGGTCACGCCCGCGAGGTCGCCGGGGGCCAGGCTCCTGTCGTCCTGCCCGAGCTGGAAGATCTTGCGGAAGTCCTCGGCCATGGGGCCGACGTGGCGCTCCTGCGCGGGGCTGGACTTGTAGCGCCAGTGGTAGAGCGGCAGGCTCAGCACTTTTTCCAGCAGGGTGGTGCCGTTGACGGGTTCGATGCCCGTCTTGAGCGTGCGGCTGGAGCCGGTGCTCAGCGTGCCGGTGATGGCCAGGTTGCCGTTGGCGGCCAGCGTGAACTGCGGTGTGCCCGCGCCCTGTGTGGCCAGGGTGAGGGCCGTGCCGGAGGTCATGTCCCAGCCGGTGGCCGGTGCCGTGGTGAAGCGCAGCGTGGCGGGGCCGTTGTTGGCCAGGTTCAGCAGGGTGCGCGGGGCGGCTGTGCTGTTGGTCTCCTGCACCAGGACCTGGGCGGTGCCGTCGTTGCGCAGCACATGCAGCGCGGCGGACGGCGATGCGGTGCCCAGGCCGACGTTGCCCGATGCGGCAATGTCCAGGCTGCTGGTGGGCGCTCCAGGGCGGATGCGCAGCGGCAGGCGCGAGCCGCCTGTGAGGTCGCGCACGAAGAAGTTGGCCTCGTTGGAAGCGATGTCCCAGGTCTGCGCCGTGAAGCCGCCCGCCGAGGTCTGTTCCAGGCGGACCCCGGGCGTGTCGCCCGTCAGGGCGTGCACGTCCAGCACCGGCGTGGCGGTGCGCAGGCCCAGGTCGCCGCCGGAGCTGACGTAGAGGCTGTTGGTGGGGGCCCCGGCACTGACGGTGAAGACCTGGTTGCCGGAGGTCGCATCCTCGATGGCGAGGTAGGAGGCGCCGCCCGAGGCGGTGTCGTTGGCCTTGATCCGCCAGTCGTTGGTGGGAAACGGGCTATTGCTCGTGTCCTGGAAATGGATGATGGGATTGGCTCCCTTGAGCCGCACCGTGTCAAAACCGAAGTTCTCGTTGTTGACGCAGTCGAGGCCCGCGCACACGCTGCCCTGCACGATCAGGTCGTCCGCAAGCAACTGGTCCTTGGTGGAGAACGTGGTGGCCGCCGACTTGGGGCGCGGTACGGGCGCGCTGGACTCGGCGCCGCCGACCACCAGCTGGCCCTGGGCCACGACAAAGGAGCCGGAAACGATGCGCTGGTGCAGGGTGGCCTGGGCCAGCGCGGGGTCCATGACGAGCGGGGGATCCAGGCTCAGCTCATAGAAATAGCGTCCGTCGGCCAGGCCCGCCCGCTGGGGCTCGAGCACGATCGGGGCGCGTGGGAACGCCATGTCGCTGACGGTGCCGTCGGGGCGTGCCAGCCGCAACTTGCCCGCGCCGTGGGGTTCGTTGGCGGTCCAGGTGATGCGCTCGCTCTGGCGTGTCGTGGTGATGGACGCAGCGGGAGCCTGCGCGGCGCAGGTGGCGCCGACGAGGCTCGCCATCAGGGCCATCGCGGTTCGGTGCAGGAAGTTCATGGCGGTGGTCTCAAAAGCGGGTGGAAGCGCACGGGAAGGCCGGTAAGGCATCTTTGCGACACCAGTTACCCATGGAAACACTTGAGTTTGAGCGACAGGGACTGCGGCGTCAATCCGCAGTTGCGCACGGGAGAGGGGTTGTGGGGGCCGAAACCCTCTCCCGCGCGCCAGGCCCGCCCCTGCGGCGCGTGGGAGGACGCTTCAGCCCGCTTCCGGGATCGGGGCGCGCATCCCGGCGTTCACCAGGTTCCAGGCGTTGATCACGGCAATCGCAAAGCCCAGTTCGGAGATTTCGGTCTCGTTGAACACCGCCTGCAGCTTCGCGAATTCCTCGTCGCTCGCATCGCTGTGGGGCGTGGCGGTGATGATCTCGGCCCAGCGCAGGGCGGCGCGTTCACGCTCGCCGAAGAACGGCGCCTCGCGCCAGCCGGCCACGGCGTTCAGGTGGCGCGGCTCCATGCCGTCCTTGACCAGGTAGGTCCAGTGCATGTCCATGCAGTACGCGCAGCCGTTGATCTGTGAGACGCGCAGGAAGACGAGTTCGGCCAGGCGCGCGCCCAGCGGTCCCTTCTTGAGGGTTTCCGACAGGCTCACCAGGCCCATGAAGGCCTTGGAAGACAGCTTGTGGTAGGGCAGGCGGGCGGTGTGCTGGGTGGTCGATGGCATGGCAGATCCTTGGGTGTAAGTGGCAATGGCCTGGGGTTGAAAACGTTGGGCATGAAGGCTGCGGTGGTGTTGCTGCTGCTGCCTTTCATACTGGTTAGACGTGGCCGGGTCTGCCGCTGTGACACGGTGCCCCGAAAAAACCTCAGCGCGTCACCCCAGCGTGTCCGGGATGCCCGCCAGCTTGTCCGGGTTGCGCACGGCATAGATGGCCACGATGCGCTCGCCGTCCGTCACGAACGCCTGCGCCGATTCGATGCGGCCGTCCACGTAGCGCAGCAGGCCGGGTTCGCCATTGAGGAGCGCCATGCGGTAGACCACCAGCGCGCCCAGGCGGCGGAACTGCGCCCAGTACAGGTTGGCGATGCGGAACGGCCCCACCAGCGGCTTGGGAAAGGATGGCACCTTGCCGCCGCCGTCGCCAATCAGCTGCGCGTCTTCGCTGAGCAGCGCCTCGATGGCGTTGCGGTCGCCGCTTTGGGCGGCCCGCATGAAGCGCTGCAGCAGCTGGTGGTGCACGGCCTGCGGCACCTCGAACCGGGTGCGCGCCTGCTGCACGCGCTCGCTGGCGCGGTGCACCATCTGGCGGCAGCTGGCCTCGCTCTTGCCCAGCTGCGCGGCGATCTCGGGGTAGTCGTAGTCGAACACCTGGCGCAGCAAAAAGGCCGCGCGCTCCTCTGGCCCCAGGCGTTCCAGCACGTACATGAATGCCACCGACAACTCGCCCGCCAGCTCGGCGGCCGCCTCGGGGGTGTCGTGGTGGTGCGGTGCGTCGCCGTGGTGCAGTTCCACCAGCGGCTCGGGCAGCCACCAGCCCACGTAGGCCTCGCGCTCGGCCTTCAGTGCGCGCAGCCGGTCGATGGCCAGCCGCGTGACCACCGTCACCAGCCAGGCCTCGGCCGACTGCAGTACAGCGGTGTCCTGGCGGCTCCAGCGCAGCCAGGCGTCCTGCAGTACGTCCTCGGCATCGGCGCGCACGCCCAGCATGCGGTAGGCAATGCCGAACAGGCGCGGGCGCAGGGTGGTGAAGGGGTCGGTGGCGGTGGGTGCGGGGTTCGTGGTCATGGCGGTGTCGGGTGGCGTGCGGCAGGCAGGAGCGTGTGGGAAGACTGTTCCGTGGTCCTGCACAGACGTTGGAGGCAGCGGTGGTGTGACAGGGCGGCCTTGGTTGCTTTTATTTTGATAGCTATTGGCGCTTGTCGGTAAAGCGCTGGAGGCATTTTTGAGCAGAACCGAAGGCTGGGAGGAATGACCGTGTTGTACGCAACCGGGCGTGCGCAGGCAACCCCCGTGCGGGGCCCGTGACAGGGAAGGGACGGCCCGCGGAAAGGCCTGCGGCGGCCTGGCCGGGCCGTCATTGCGCCGGGCTGCGCGATGGTTCACAGTGCGGGTTTCCATCCCGCAACCCAAGGAGCGCAGCATGGCCCATGCATTGAACTGGTTCGAGATCCCCGTGACCGACTTCACCCGCGCCAGGACTTTCTACGAGACGGTGTTGGGCATCACCATTGCGCCCATGGAAATGGGCCCGACCAAAATGGGGATGTTGTCCTCCGACCCCGCCGCCGTGGGCGGTGCCCTCGTGCAGGCGGAGGGCAGCGTACCCTCGCAGAACGGGACGATGGTGTACCTCAATGGCGGCGAGGACCTGGCCCCCATGCTGGCGCGCGTGGAGCCGGCGGGCGGGGCGGTGGTGGTGCCGAAGACGGAGATTGGCAACGACTTCGGCTTCTTTGCCCACTTCATGGACACCGAGGGCAACAAGGTCGGGCTGCACTCGATGAAGTAGCGGGCGCGGACCCATCGGGAGGACCGCCGGTCACCCCGCCGGTTCGCCCACGCTCCCGGGCTCCGTCAGCCGCTCCAGCCGCGCCAGGAAACCCATGGCCTGCTCCGTGCTGGTGCCACACATCTCGGCCGACGGCATCAGCCCCCCGCACACCGCCGGCCGCTCGGGTTGCCCAAAAATGAGGCAGCGCGCACCGTCCCCCAGCTGAATGCACCGCACCCCCGCCGGTTTGCCCTGGGGCATGCCCGGGATGGGCGAGCTGATGGAGGGGGCGGTGCAGCAGGCGCCGCAGCCGGGGCGGCAGTTCATGGGTGGATGCTATTATTTATATAGCTGCTAGCGCTTATGAATAAAGCGCTAGAGGCCAATTTGATTCAAATTTTGGCGTTCACTGGCCAGCGGCAGCATCGCCGTGCAGGCAGCTGGATGCCCACAGCACCTGGTCGACCACGGCGCGCACGCGGTCGCGGTGGGCTTGCTGGATGAGAGCGCCGCCGTCGTCGAATGCGCTGCCGGCCGAGCCCAGCGCAAACGCCTTGGGTGCCAGCCAGCATTCGGCGTTGATGAGCAGGGGCGCCAGGTGGCTTTGCGAGCGCAGGCCGCCCAGGGCGCCGGGCGAGGCGCTGAGCATGCCCACGACCTTGCCGCGAAAACTCTTGCCGCCGTCTTGCCAGTCCGGGTGGCCCTTGACGGGGCTGGAGGCCCAGTCGATGGTGTTCTTGAGCAGGGCGGTGTAGCTGCCGTTGTACTCGGGCGAGCAGATGACCCAGGCGGGGTGCTGCCACAGGATCTCCTTGAGCCGGATCACGTCCGCCGGTGTGCCCTGGGCTTCGAGGTCGGCGTTGTACAGCGGGATGTCGAAGTCCGACAGCTCCAGCAGCGTGACCGTGGCGCCCGCGTCGCGTGCGATGGTGGCGGTGGCGTGGGCCAGTTTGCGGTTGAAGGACTGCTGGCGCGTGCTGCCGGCGAAGATCAGGAGGGAAGGTGTGTGGGGCATGGTGCCTGCGATTGGAGCACAGGCGCGTGGCAGGATTCCTGCAAGCCGGGAGGCCGGTGCGTGGCGCTGTGCCAGCGCGGCTACGTGCGGCGACCCGCAAGCCGCCCCACCAGCGACCCCAGCGCCGCCATGAAACAACCCAGGCTGAGCAGCGCGCGCCACAGGTTGGCGGCGTTCCACCGGTCGCGCACCTGGGCCCAGCCGGCGGGCAGGGCCTGGGGGTTCCAGGCTTCGGTGGTGTGGTTGAGCGGCAGGTTGACCTGCTGGGTGAAGAACACGATGCCCAGCAGGTAGGCCACGCCCACCCCGGCCAGCAGGCGCCACCATGGCGCGCGGTGTTCACGCCAAGCCGTGGCCAGGGCCAGCGCGCACCACAGCGGCGGGCCAAAGAACAGCACAAAGAACAGCGCGTGCCGCACGTTGCGGTTGAAGGCCGATTGCACGGTGGCGTAGATGGCGCCGTCCATCTGCAGCAGGGCCAGGTTGACGTTGGCGCTGTAGGTGCCGAAGAACCCTGCCATGAGGCCGAGCCACACCACGGCGAGGGCGTGGGGGATCAGGGAGAGCGGGGGCGGCGCGTTGCTGGGGTGCTGGGCGGTGGTCATGGGCGGGCTGGTGGGGGTGATGCCCGCACTCTGCCGGTAAGCCGCCCCCAGTGCCTTATCCTTTGATAAGAGCGGCTCACAAAACTCCCCTGGCGTCGTTGTTCCGTCTTGTCGTACCGCTTGTACTGCCTGCGACGGAACGCCTAGCCAGGGCCGCTACGCTGAGTTTTGCTAGCCGCTCTAAGCCCCATCTCGCTGCGCAGGCGCGACAGCGAGACATCGGTCACGCCCAGGTACGACGCCAGGTGCTTGAGGGCGATGCGCTCGGCCCATTGCGGATGCTGCTCCAGCAAACGGGCGTAGCGCTGGCGGGCGCTGAGCTGCAGAAATTCCTGCTCGCGCTGCATCTTGCCGTCGAGCAGGGCGCAGAGCACCCGGTGCTCCAGCGCGGCCCACGGTGCCCAGCCCGCGCCGGGCAGGGGGCGACTGGAATCGGTGGGCAAGGGCAGCGCCCACACCACGCTGTCTTCCAATGGTTCCACGTGAAACATCACCGGCTGCTGGCGCAGTGTGGGGGTGATGGGCCAGCACAGGGCGTCGTCCAGAAAGAAGTTCTTGTTGGATTCGGCCCCGTCGCGGTCCAGGTAAAACAGCCGCAGGGCGCCGCGCTCCACCCACCACAGGTGCCGCCAGTATTCGCCTGCCCGCAGCAATGGCTGGCCACGCTCCAGCACGCGCCGTTCGGCGCGTGCCCACCAGGCTTCCACGGCCGGGGGCGGGGCGCCAAGCAACTCGGTCAGAAAGAGGGTGAGGGGGTTGGAAACAGACACGGCCTGCGCAAAGTGGGAAAATCGCGGGTTGCCTGCTGGGGCGCCGGGCGCGCCCACCACCAGCAGGGCCGGTGTGCGGCGCCTTGGGTAGGGTGCTCCTGTGCTACCGGGTGTTTTGATTATCGGGCCCGCCAGGCCCCGGAGTGTCCCCATGTTGTATCCCCAGGAATTTGATGTGATCGTTGTCGGCGGTGGCCATGCGGGCACCGAGGCCGCGCTGGCCGCCGCGCGCATGGGCAGCAAGACGCTGCTGCTCACGCACAACATCGAGACGCTGGGGCAGATGAGCTGCAACCCCAGCATCGGCGGCATCGGCAAGGGCCACCTGGTGAAGGAGGTGGATGCGCTGGGCGGCGCCATGGCGCTGGCCACGGACGAGGGCGGTATCCAGTTCCGCATTCTCAACAGCAGCAAGGGCCCCGCCGTGCGTGCCACGCGCGCCCAGGCCGACCGCATCCTCTACAAGGCCGCCATCCGCCGCATGCTGGAGAACCAGCCCAATCTGTGGCTGTTCCAGCAGGCGGTGGACGATCTGATGGTGGAGGGCGACCGGGTGGTGGGCGCCGTCACGCAGGTGGGCATCCGCTTTCGCAGCCGGACGGTGGTGCTCACGGCCGGGACGTTCCTGGACGGCAAGATCCATGTGGGGCTGAACAACTACGCGGCCGGCCGGGCCGGGGACCCGCCTGCGGTGTCGCTGTCGGCGCGCCTTAAGGAGCTGAAGCTGCCCCAGGGGCGCCTGAAGACCGGCACGCCACCGCGCATCGACGGGCGCAGCATCGATTTTTCGAAGTGCACCGAGCAGCCCGGCGACGGCATGCCCGGTGGCGTGAACGAGGGCACCGTGCCCGTGTTCAGCTTCATGGGCAACGCGCAGATGCATCCCCAGCAGGTGCCCTGCTGGATCACCCACACCAACGAGCGCACGCACGAGATCATCCGCAGCGGCTTTGACCGCAGCCCCATGTTCACCGGCAAGATTGAGGGCGTGGGCCCGCGCTACTGCCCGAGCGTGGAGGACAAGATCAACCGCTTTGCCGACAAGGACAGCCACCAGATCTTCCTGGAACCCGAAGGCCTGACCACACACGAGTACTACCCCAACGGCATCAGCACCAGCCTGCCGTTCGACATCCAGTACGACCTGGTGCGCAGCATGCCCGGCCTGGAGAACGCGCACATCCTGCGCCCTGGCTATGCCATCGAATACGACTACTTCGACCCGCGCTCGCTCAAGAGCAGCTTCGAGACGCGGCAGATCCAGGGCCTGTTCTTCGCCGGGCAGATCAACGGCACCACGGGCTACGAAGAGGCGGCGGCGCAGGGCCTGTTCGCCGGCATCAATGCCGCGCTGCAGTGCCGGGGCGAAGCCGCCTGGCTGCCCGGCCGCGACGAGGCCTACCTGGGCGTGCTGGTGGACGACCTCATCACCAAGGGGGTGACCGAGCCCTACCGCATGTTCACCAGCCGGGCCGAGTTCCGCCTGCAGCTGCGCGAGGACAACGCGGACATGCGCCTGACGGAAGCCGGTCGCAAAATGGGCCTGGTGGATGACGCCCGCTGGGATGCGTTCAGCCGCAAGCGCGATGCTGTTTCACGTGAAACAGAACGCCTAAAGGCCACCTGGGTGAACCCGCGCAACCTGCCCGCGGCCGAGTCGGAGCGCGTGCTGGGCAAGAGCATCGAGCACGAATACAACCTGTTCGAGCTGCTGCGCCGCCCGGATGTGAACTACGCCAGCCTGGTGTCCATGGACGGCGGCAAGTACGCCTCCAGCGAGGTTTCACGTGAAACACTGGGGCCCTTGAGCGAGCCCGTGGTGGAGCAGGTGGAGATTGCGGCCAAGTATTCGGGCTACATCGACCGCCAGAAGGGCGAGGTGGAACGCGCCGCGCACTTCGAGAAACTGCGCCTGCCGCCCGACCTGGACTACATGCAGGTCACGGCCCTGAGCATCGAGGCGCGCCAGGTGCTCAGCCGCCACCGGCCCGAGACCCTGGGCCACGCATCGCGCATCACGGGCATCACGCCGGCGGCGATCTCGCTGTTGATGGTGCATCTGAAGAAGGGTGGCTTCAAGGAATTTGCCGTCGCCCCGTCCAAGGCTGAAGGCGAAGTCGCGGCATGACGATGACCGTACCCCACAACGACGCATTGCGCAGCCAGTTGCAGGCGGGTGCAGATGCTCTGGGCCTGGGCCTGGGCGATGACCAGGTCAGCCAACTGATGGAATTTCTGGCCCTGCTGCAGAAGTGGAACAAGGTCTACAACCTGACCTCGGTGCGCGACCCGCAGGAGATGATGACGCAACATTTGCTCGACAGCCTGGCGGCGGTGGCACCGCTGCGCCGGCACGTCGCTACCCTGGCGCCACAGGGCCTGGCAGCGGGCTCGGTGCGCCTGCTGGATGTCGGCTCGGGCGGCGGGCTGCCCGGTGTGGTGTTCGCCATCTGCTGCCCGGCGGTGGATGTGAGCTGCGTGGACACGGTGGGCAAGAAGGCGGCATTCATCCAGCAAGCGGCGGTGTCCTTGAAGCTGCGCAACCTGCATGGGGTGCATGCGCGCGTGGAGACATTGACGACGCCGTTCGACATCATCAGCTGCCGTGCGTTTGCTTCGCTGCCCGACTTCGTGACCTGGTCGCAGGGTGCGCTGGCCGCGCCCCACGGCGTGTGGCTGGCCATGAAGGGCAAGCACCCAGAGGACGAGATCGCCGCCTTGCCCGCGGGTGCGTCGGTGTTTCACGTGGAACCACTGACTGTCCCGGGCCTGGAGGCCGAGCGCTGCATCATCTGGTTGAAGCCCGCCTGAGGTTTTTTGGGACGGGTTTGCCAGCCGCTGGCATGCGGATGAGGGAGCAGGGCGGGGTGGTCGCTTAAACTCGGCTGCTCATCGTGGGTGCGCCGCATGTCGCGGCACCCCCTCCAGATCCAGCACACCGGGAGAGATCATGTTCGGCATCGCAGACTACGGCGCCTTTGTCGCCGCCATCGTGTTGTTCCTGCTCATTCCGGGCCCCGGGAATCTGGCGCTCATCACCTCCACCAGCAAGGGCGGCGTGCGCGGCGGCATGGCCGCCACCATGGGCGTGATCGCGGGCGACCAGGTGCTGATGTGGGCGGCGGTGGCCGGGGTGGCGGCCTTGCTGGCCACGTACCCGACGGCGTTCCATGCGGTGCAGTGGCTGGGGGCCGCCTACCTGGCCTGGCTGGGCTTCAAGATGCTCACGGCCAAGCCGGGGGCACAACCCATCCTCAACATCCAGCCGCGCCACTATTTCAAGCAGGCGGGGCTCATCACCCTGCTCAACCCCAAGGCCATCGTGTTCTACATGGCGTTCTTCCCGCTGTTCGTGGATCCGGCGCGCCACCAGGGCATGCTGACCTTTGGCGTGATGGCGGCTACCGTGGCGGTGCTGACGTTCCTCTACGGGCTGGTCGCCGTGCTGCTCACGCACCACCTGGCCGCGCGCATGCGCGCCAACCCGCGCATCGGCCGCGTGCTGGAAAAAGTGGCGGGCGTCTTTTTGATCGGCTTTGGCATCAAGCTGGCCATCTCCAAATAAAACAACGACAACAACACGGACTGCAACACCCACATGGCCAAAATTTTCTGCGTTGCCAATCAGAAGGGTGGTGTTGGCAAGACCACCACCACCGTCAACCTCGCTGCGGGCCTGGCCAAGATCGGCCAGCGCGTGCTGATGGTGGACCTGGACCCGCAGGGCAATGCCACCATGGGCTCGGGCGTGGACAAGCGCAGCCTGGACCTCACGGTGTACGACGTGCTGCTCGAATCCGCCTCGGTCAAAGAGGCCGCCGTGCTGTCGGAAAAATGTGGCTACTGGGTGCTGGGCGCCAACCGCGAGCTGGCGGGCGCCGAGGTGGAACTGGTGGCGCTGGAGCACCGCGAAAAGCGCCTGAAGGCCGCGTTGGCAGAGGCCGATGGCGACTACGACTTCGTGCTCATCGACTGCCCGCCGTCGCTCTCCATGCTCACGCTCAACGGCCTGTGCAGCGCACACGGCGTGATCGTGCCCATGCAGTGCGAGTACTTCGCGCTCGAAGGGCTGACCGACCTGGTCAACACCATCAAGCAGGTGCACGCCAACCTCAATGCTGACCTGCAGATCATCGGCCTGCTGCGCGTGATGTTCGACCCGCGCATTACCCTGCAGCAGCAGGTGAGCGACCAGCTCAAGGGCCACTTTGGCGAGAAGGTGTTCAACAGCGTGATCCCGCGCAACGTGCGCCTGGCCGAAGCGCCCAGCTACGGCTTGCCCGGCGTGGTGTTTGACCCGGCGGCCAAGGGCAGCCAGGCCTTCGTCGAGTTTGCGCAAGAGATGGTGGACCGCGTGAAAAACATGCCAGCTGCTGCATCTTCCATGGCAAAAATGGCACCTGGCGCTTGATGGACAAGCGCTGATAGCTATTGAATTGATAGTAATGAAGGCTTCCAACATCCTGCTGCTGCCCGGCTGGCAGAACTCGGGCCCCGGCCACTGGCAAAGCCTGTGGGAGGCCCGCCACGGCTACCACCGCGTGGAGCAGCACGACTGGATGCGCCCGCTGCGCGGCGACTGGTCGGCGCGGCTGGAGGAAACCGTGGTCGATGCCGATGGCCCCGTGGTGCTGGCGGCGCACAGCCTGGGCTGCATCCTTACCGCCTGGTGGGCTGCGCATTCGGCCAACGCGCACCGCGTGGTGGGCGCGCTGCTGGTGGCGCCGGGCGATGTGGAACGCCCCGACCTGGCCGCGCAGATCCACGGCTGGGCGCCCATTGCACGCAAACCCCTGCCGTTCCCGGCCGTGCTGGTGGGCAGCCGCAACGATCCGTATTGCAGCCTGGAGCGCGCCGAAGGTTTGGCGCAGGCCTGGGGCGCGCGCTTCATCGACTACGGCGAGCGCGGCCACATCAATGCCGAATCGGGCCTGGGCGATTGGGACGAGGGGCATGGCTGGCTGCTGCAGCTGGCCAACCCGGCATGAGCCGCTGGGCCCTGTGGCGCGTGGTGCGCCGTGTAGCCGTCAGCTACCGAATTTCTCAGTGATCCGATCCATGACCAAAGTCAACCTGCCCGCCATCGCCGACCAACTTCCCCGCGCCTGGAGCTCCACGGTCGTGGGCCAGGCCGCAGGCGCCAACGTCAAGGTGCTGCGCATGGACAACGCCGCCTACTCCGACGAGTCGCACGACTTTGACGAGGCGCTGCTGGTGCTCGACGGCTGCATGCGCCTCGCCCTGCAGGGGCAGGTCACCGAGGTGAACGCGGGTGAGGTGTTCATCGTGCCCGCTGGCGTGCCCCACGCGGTGGCACCGGGCAGCCATGGCACGCTGGTCATCATCGACCGCTGAAGACTCTTTCCCCATTCCTTTTCGCGAGAAGCATTTCATGGTCACCAAAAAACCCAAGGGCCTCGGCCGAGGCCTCGAAGCCCTGCTGGGCCCCAAGGTCGAAGAAAAAGTGGAACAGGCCCAGGCGGCTGAAGCCGGGCTGCCCAGCAGCCTGCCGCTGTCTGAACTGGTGCCCGGCGTGTACCAGCCCCGCACGCGCATGGACGAAGGGGCGCTGTATGAGCTGGCCGAGTCCATCAAGGCCCAGGGCATCATGCAGCCCATCCTGGTGCGGCGCCTCACGGGCGGGGAGCACGCGGGCAAGTACGAAATCATCGCAGGCGAGCGGCGCTTTCGGGCCTCGCGCCTGGCGGGCCTGGCCGAGGTGCCGGTGCTGGTGCGCGATGTGCCCGACGAGTCGGCGGCGGCCATGGCGCTCATCGAGAACATCCAGCGCGAAGACCTCAACCCGCTGGAAGAAGCCCACGGGCTGCAGCGCCTGGTCAAGGAATTCGGGCTCACGCACGAGCTGGCCGCGCAGGCCGTGGGCCGCTCGCGCAGCGCCGCCAGCAACCTGCTGCGCCTGTTGAACCTGGCCGAGCCCGTGCAGACCATGCTGATGGCCGGCGACATCGACATGGGCCATGCGCGCGCGCTGCTGTCGCTGGACCGCGCCGCGCAGATCACGGCGGGCAACCAGATCGCGGCCAAGAAACTGTCGGTGCGCGAGGCCGAGGCCCTGGTCAAGAAGATCGGCGCCGAGTTCAGCCTGGTGCCGCAAAAGCCCCAGAAGGAAAAGTCGCGCGACTTGAAGCGCGTGGAGGAAGAACTCTCGGACCTGCTCATGGCCGAGGTCGAGGTGCGCGTGAAAAAGCGCGTGAAGCGCCACGGCCGGGTGGAGGACATGGGCGAGCTGGCGATCCAGTTCGGCTCGCTGGAGGCCTTGAACGGGCTGATCGACCGCCTGCGGGGTCAGGCCTAGCCTTCTTGTGCCGGGGATGTGTGAAATAGCGCACACAAGCGGTTTCCACACGTAACTTGCGCAGGCAAAATGCGTCTGTGCGGGGCCTACACTGCGCTGCGTTCAACACACCCGGGTTGACCGCAAGGCCTCTTCACAGGGCGGCGATACAGCCGCCCTGCGGCCCACGATGGTTTGCCGGGTGATCCATGCATCTCCTGGAGCAGACCCCCATGACCCCTTTGCGCTTCGTCCTGACCCCCGCCTGCCTGGCCGTTGGCCTGTGCATCGCCAGCCTGGGCGCCCAGGCCCAAAACACCAAACCCCCCAAGGTCCAGCTGTGGATGGACGTGTCCACCGGCACCATGGCGGGCATGCCCGAGATGGACAGCCTGCCCGGCGGGGGCGGCATGCTCGGCGGCCTCATGGGCGGCGGCGCGCAGGGCAGGGCGGGCGGTGGCAACACGGCCTACGGCAACGCCCGCGCCATGTCCATCATGCCGCCGCGTGTCATCGACATCGCCTTGCACAACACCCTGCGCCCCGGCGTCGAGGCCAGCCAGGCCATTCCGGCGGGCATGCGCATGGGCGAATCCCTGCCGCTGGTCCCCCCGCGCGCACAGCCCACCCAGACCGAGCCGGGTGAGGTGCCCCAGGAATACCAGCAGCACCAGCCCAAGGGCCGCATCCTGCTGTACTGGGGCTGCGGGAGCGCGGTGCGCGCGGGCCAGCCGCGCGTGATCGACCTGGCGCGCGCCAAGCCGTCCGACTATGCCCAGGCCTTCGCCGGCCGCGCCGTGCCCGACCGGGGGCCGCGCGTGGGCCCCTCCTATGCGCTGTACCCCAACGAACGCAACCAGGTGAGCCTGTCGGCGGGCAGCTCCCTGGTGGGCGAACACCAGGTGCGCGGCGATGGCGTGCCTGCATCCATGAAGTTCACGCTCGGTGCCGCGCAGGACCTGATGCCCGCCATCGACCTGCGCACCACCGGCAAGCCGCAGGACAGCATGGGCACCAGCTGGCAGCCCGTGCGCAATGCGCGCGCCTACTACCTGCACGCCATGTCGCAGAACGGGGACGACCTCGTGATGTGGTCCAGCGCCGAAACGCCCGACACGGGCATGGGCCTGTTCGACTACCTGTCGCCCGCCACCATCGACCGCTGGCTCAAGGAGCGGGTGCTGCTCTCGCCCGAAACCACGCAGTGCGCCATCCCGCAGGGCATCTTCGCGGGCGGCGGGCGCGATGCCACGCCCATGCTGCGCATGATGGCCTACGGCGGCGAAAGCCACATCGTGCACCCCCCGCGCCCGGCCGACCCCAAGGCAGCCTGGGAGCCCGAGTGGGCCGTGCGCGTGCGCGTCAAGTCGCACACCATGGCCATGCTGGGCGAAGAGATGCAGGGGCGGCGCGGCGGCAGCATGGGCACGGCACCCGGCGCACCCTCGGGCGGCGCCTATTCCAGCGGCATGGGCGGCGCGCCGGCAGGCCAGCAGCCAGCGGGCGAGGGTGGCACGGATGCAGGCAACGTGGTCAACCCCGTCAACCTGCTGCGCGGCATTTTTGGCCGCTGAGCACGAACCCATGCTGGCCCTGCGCATGCCCTGGCCCCTGCCCGCGTTGCTGGCGTGGGCGTGCGCGTGGCTCATTTTTGTGGCCCTGCAGCGCGCGGTCCCACCGGTGGCGGCCTTGCTGGCCGCCTGCCTGATCGGGACGGCGGCCAGCGTGCTGGGCGGCAGCTGGTGGCGGCGCGGGCTGATCGCGGCGGGCTTTCCGCTGTCGCTGGCGCTGCTGGGCGCGGCCAGCCTGCCCACCTGGGCGTGGCTGGTGCCGCTGGCGTTGCTGCTGCTGGTCTACCCGCTCAACGCCTGGCGCGATGCGCCGCTGTTTCCCACGCCCCACCATGCGCTGCAGTCCCTGGCCTCGCAGGCCCCGCTGCCGCTGGGGGCGCGGGTGCTGGACGCGGGCAGCGGCGTGGGCGATGGCCTGAAGGCACTGCGCCACGCCTACCCGGCCGCGCAGCTGGAGGGCATCGAATGGAGCTGGCCCCTGCGCCTGCTGTGCGCCCTGCGGTGCCCCTGGGCCCGCGTGCGGCGCGCCGACATGTGGGCCGAGGACTGGAGCCCCTACCGCATGGTGTACCTGTTCCAGCGGCCCGAGAGCATGGCCCGCGCCGCCGCCAAGGCCCAGGCCGAGCTGGCGCCCGGCGCGTGGCTGGTGAGCCTGGAATTCGCGATCCCCGGCGTGCTGCCCAGCGTGCAGCTGCGCGCGCCGGGGGGCCGCGTGGTGTGGCTCTACCGCATGCCGCTCAACCGTGTGGAGGCATGAGATGCCACTGTTCCATGGCGATTTGAGCCGTTCGGCGCGGTTACAGAAAAGATACAAGCTTTTGCTACATTGCGTCCCTGGCTACAACCCCATACAAAACTACCAAGAAACTCACAGCCAGAGGGGGCTGCCAGCAGCACGTGAAAGCGCCGGGAGGGGGCGCACGCGCAGCGAGCACCTTCCTTGTCCGGATCTCCCATCCTGCAGGCGCTTTCCGCCGTCGCGGCGCACCTCCCTGACCGGTGCGCGCCTGGCGTGGCGCGGCCTTGCGCGTGGGCAGTGCCGGGGTTTTCTGGTGCGCAACCGACCGATCTGCAAGGAGCATCCATGACCGCCCACCCATCCCGTTTCCGCCCGCGCCTTCTGTGGGTGCTGGCCCTGAGCGCCGCCCTCACGGGCTGCGCCACCATGCAGAGCCATGACAAGCTGGCGACCGACATGCAGAACGCCGGGCGCAGCGGCGGCATTCCCGCGGCCATCGCCCAGCTCGAGAGCACCGCCAAGACCGAGGAAGAAAAGACCGCGCTCCTGTTCAACATGGAACGCGGCGAGCTGCTGCGCATGGACCGCCGCTACCCCGACAGCACCAACGCCTTCCTGCTGGCCGACATCAAGGTCAAGGAATGGGAAGAAACCGCCAAGACCAACCCCAGCAAGCTCATGGGCACCGTGGGCGCCGCGCTGATCAGCGAACGCCTGAAGGTCTATGAAGGCCAGGACTATGAAAAGGTGTGGGTGACCACGCGCCTGGCGCTCAACCGCATGGCCGTGGGCGACTTCGAGAACGCCCGCGTGGACATCAAGCGCACCCACGAGCGCGAGGCCATCATTGCCGAGTTCCGTGCCAAGGAAACCCTGGCGGCGGAAGAAGAAGCCAAGTCCAAGGGCGCCACCTCGGGGGGCAAGGAACTCAACGGCTACCCCGTCGAGACGCTCAACGACCCCGAGGTGCTGGCCCTCAAGAACGGCTACCAGAACGCCCTTTCGCACTACCTCGCCGGCTTCCTGTACGAAATGCTCAACGAGCCCGGCCTGGCCGCGCCCGGCTACCGCAAGGCCATCGAGCTCAAGCCCGAAACCGGCGTGCTCGAAGAAGGCCTGCGCGGCCTGGACACCCGCACCGGCTTCACCTGGAAGCGCCGCCAGCGCATGACCGACGTGCTCTTCATCGTGGAAGCCGGTGACGCCCCCGCGCGCAAGCCCAAGGCCTTCACGCTTCCGGTGCCCACGGGCCGGGGCATGGTCACGGCCAGTATTTCCTACCCCGTGATCGAGCCGTCCAAGGACGCGCTGCTGACCACCATCTCCGCCGCGGGCACCGACCTCAAGCTCGAAAAGGTGGTGGACGTGAACGTGATGGCGCGCCGCGCGCTCAAGGACGAAATGCCCGGCATGGTGCTGCGCGGCTTCACCCGCGCCGTGGCCAAGGGCGTGCTGCAGAACGAGCTGCAAAAGCGCGGCGGCCTGATCGGCGGCATCATCGGCGCGGCGGCCTCGGTGGCCACCGAGCAGGCCGACGACCGCATGTGGCGCATGCTGCCCGGCCGCGTGTACGTGGCCCGTGGCTACCTGCCACCGGGCGAGCACGTGGTGAGCGTGAACGGCCGCCAGCTGCCCCAGCCCATCAAGATCGACGGCCAGTACGCCCTGGTGCCCCTGCGCATGTACGACAACAGCGTGCTGACCGGCGATGTGGCCATGCTGGGCCAGCTGCCCACCGTGGCCGCCGCGCCGCAGCCCGCCGCCGCAGAGCCTGCCACCACCGTGCGCACGACGACCACCACCACCAGCCGGACGCGCTCGGTGCCCAAGTCGGTGGTCAAGTCCACCTCGGCCACGCCCGCGCCCGCCGCCAAGAACTGAAACCGCACATGTCCCATTTCCAAGGAGCCTCTGGCATGAGAACCCGTTTTGCCCTTGCCGCCGCCGCACCCGCCATCGCGTGCGCGGCCCTCACCCTGACCCTGGCCACCGCGGCCCGCGCCCAGCTGCACGACCCGGCCACGCCGCTGGCCGTGGCCTCCAAGGTGGCGCTGCGCGGCGAGGCCAACAGCATCGCCGTGCGCGAGATGCGCATCGTGCGCAAGAACGACATCCTCGTCGTGCAGGCCGACATGGCCAACATGGGCCGCACCGACCGCACCGTGTTCTATCGCTTCAAGTGGCTGGACAACGTGGGCAACCAGGTGGGCGACGGCGAATCGTGGAAGCAGATGAGCGTGCTCGGCCTGGGCCAGCAGACCGTCAAGAGCGTGGCGCCGACCAGCGCCGCCGTCGACCTGCGCCTGGAAATGAACGTAGAACCGCGCTGAACACCACAGTGCCGACCGGAGAAAACAACATGCAACGCAACACCATTCAGCGCACCACGCTCATCCTGGCCTTCGCGGCCAGCACCCTGGCCCTCTCGGCCTGCCAGAACCTGTCCTCGCCCACCGTGCGTTTTGACCGCCAGGTCAACTACGGCGACGCCAAGGCCGTCGAGCTGGTGACCAACGAGTTCGGCTCCACCGACCTGCAGATGATCGCCGAGAAGATGACCGGCGGCCTGCTCGAAACCGGCATCTTCCAGGGCCGCCCCACGGTGACGATCTCCACCGTGAAGAACAAGACCAGCGAGTACATCGACACCACCAACGTGATGAACTCGATCCAGACGGCGCTGGTCAAGTCGGGCAAGGTGCGCTTCGTGCGCTCCATCAACGAGATGCAGGCCGGTGTGGACGAGCTGCAGCGCCAGAACCAGAGCGGCCTGTACAAGCAGGGCACCACCGCCAAGGTCGGCCAGATGACGGCCGCCAAGTACAGCATGGAAGGCGAGCTCACCAGCATCGTCAAGCAGAACAACGCGACCAAGGACGTGTACTACAAGTTCACGCTCAAGCTGTTCGATGTGCAGGAAGGCACGATCGAGTGGCAGGATGAAAAAGAGATCCGCAAGACAAGCAAGCGATAAGAAGTAGGCAACCCCCTGAGCGGCTGCGCCGCTTCCCCCTTTCTCTCGCGCTGCGCGCGGGAAGGGGGACGCCGCCAGTGCGGCGGGGCGGCCCTTGCACGGCGGCTGCTGGCCTGGGCCGCGCCAGTTTCGAAGGATGAAGGTGCTCCGGCCCGCATCGCTCGACCCATTCATGAATTTCCGTCAGCTCACAAGGAGCACACCATGCAACGCAGAATCACCCTCCACACGGCCCTGGCCGTGATCGCCGCCACCACCATGGCGTGGGGCACCGCCGCCCAGGCGCAGCAGCCGGGCGCCGCGCCCAAGATCGCCGTGACGGACCTGGCCTACGCTCAGCGCGTGTCCGAATATTTCCTGGCCGGCACCTACCAGCGCAGCAGCCAGATGAGCGCGGGCGGCAGCCACAGCGGCGGCTACAGCGCCGGGCCCTACGGCGGGGGCGGCTCGCACTCGGGCAGCCACCACATGCAGGCGTCCGAGCAGGCCAGCGGCACCTACGTGGCCGGCCGCTACAGCTACATTGAGCAGCGCGAGCTCGGCGGCTACACCAACGACATCAAGGGTGCCATCCTGCAGGGCACCTACTTCCGCCTGATCCAGGGCAAGGGCTTCGACGCGGGCAAGCCCCAGCCCTCCAAGGCCGAGCAGGTGCTCAACCAGGTGCAGGGTGGCAAGATGGCCACGCCCCAGGTGCAGCCCCAGGTCAACGACGTGATCAGCCGCATCAAGAAGGGCGAGTTCAACGGCGCCGACTACGTGCTGTTCGGCGTGGTCTCCAGCATCGACTTCACCGATGCGCTCTCGCCCCTGCAGGGCACCACCAGCGCCACGCGCCAGTACGGCCTGCAGCTCCTGGCCGACTTCTCGCTCATCAACACCAAGACCTACGAGATCAAGGCCGCGTTCTCCGCCCAGGGCGAAGGCAACGACACCAAGATCCTGTCGATCCGTGGCGACATCGCCCCGCCCAACCGCGCCAAGGTGATCCGCGAGACCTCGCTGTCGCTCGCGCAGGACGTGTACCAGCAGATGGCCATGCAGCTGGGCTACACCGACGCCCACCTGGCGCGCGGCGTGCGCCCGCCGCCGGTGTACCAGCAGGGCGGCCAGCCCATGCCCGTGCCGCAGCCCCAGCAGCCCGAGCAGGTCCTCATCCTGAAATAAGGGCATCCCTGGGCCGGGGCGTGCCGGTCTTGACTGGATTGCCCCGTTCCGGTTGATGGATAAGCGCGATATGCTATTGATTTGCTAGCATCTTGCGACCTCAGGCGCCTGGCGGCGCGCCAGTGGCAGGCGCAGCATTCCGGGTCGCCGCAGTCGTGCCAGACTTCGGCTGTGCTCAACGTCCAACGCTTTTTTTCTTGTGCCGCGCCTGGGCGGTCCCTGGCCAGCCCTGCGCTGGCCTTTTTCGTGGCCACGGCCGGTGCCGTGGTGCTCGGCGGCTGCGCCGCGTCGCCACCGCCGTTCTATGCGGCGGCCGTGTCCGGATCGCTGGTGAATGTGTACGGGCCCGAAGCGTCCGCGGACGCGCCCCAGGCGCCCCCGCAGGCCCCGGCGGCGCCGACCCAGGCCCCGCCGCCGTCGGAGCCGTTTGCACCGCGGCCCCTGCCGGGCGCCGATGGCGCGACGCTCCAGGCCCTCGCGCGCAGCGAGCGCACGGCACCGCTGCGCTACCGCGTGATCGTCATCCCCGGCTCCGGCTGCGCGGGCATGGGCCCGATTGCCGACCGCTATTTCGCCGGCCTGCTGCACGCGCAGGTGCTGGTGCTGCACAAGCCCGGCGTGGACCCGCAGGCGCGCACGGCCCCCGGCGACTGCGCGCGCGAATTCGTGCAGCAGGACCGCCTCTCCACCTGGCTGGCCCACGCGCGTGCGGCCCTGGTCGCGGATGCGCGGCAGCGCGCGCGCGACGGCGCGCCCGCGCTGCCGCAGCTGCTGGTGGGCATCTCCGAAGGGGCCGAACTCTTGCCCGCCCTCGCCCCCGAAGTGCCGCAGCTGGCGGGCCTGGTGCTGCTGTCGGCCAGCGGGCTGGACCCGCAGGAGGCCGGCAGGCTGCAGGCGCAGCGCCTGGGTGCGCAGGAAGACTGGGAGGAACTGGCCCGCGTGGTGGCCGGGAGCCGGCCCGACACCGCCGTGGCGCAGGGCCGCAGCCTGGGTTACTGGCGCGACCTGTGGAGCTGGCCGCTGACCCTGCCGCTGGTGCAAAGCCCCTGGCCCGTGGTGCAGGTGTGGGGCGGCGAGGATGCCCTGGTGCCCCCCGCCGCATACGAACGGTTTGCCGAACTCGCCGCCTTGCGCACCGAGCCCTATTGCGCGCGCAGCCTGCCCGACGCGGACCATGGCCTGCAGCGCCGCGCCGCCGGGGCGGATGGCGTGCAGCAGGTGTGGGCCTGGGCAGAGCAATGGGCGCGGGACCCGGCCGCAGGCCTGTGCGCGCCCTTGTCGCGGTAACAGGCCATGGCGCAGCGCCACCTGCCGCCGCCTGCATGCCAGCCAGGGGCGCGGCGCATGGAGTGGTGGTGGTGGCGCCGGGGCTGCGCGCCCGTCGCGGTGCCGTGTCTGAGCCTTATCTTCCTCCTCCTCGCGCCCGCCGCGTTCGGCCAGACGGCCTCGTGCGCTGACTTCCTGGCCGTGCAGCGGCACAAGCCGCCGGGGCTTGAATGGACCGGCTGTGCCGAGGGCCACCTGCACCAGCTGCGCGCGCTGACCGCGACCTATCGGGTACCGGGCGCGCAGGCGGCGGCCGTGGAGCGCTACCTGGCACGCCACACCGGCATGGCGCGGCTGCACTTCGTGTGCTGTGGCTGGGAGCCCCGCAGCCGCCACCGGGGGCGCGAGGGCGCGGGCAGCCTGCCGGGGCCGCAGGGCTTGGCCTACCGCGTGTCCATGTACTCGGGCGAAACGCTGGTCACGCGCCGCCGCGGCTGGGGCGCCATCCCGTGGTTCGAGGTGAGCGTGGTCCTGCCGCTGGAGCCGCCGTAGCGCAGGGGGCGCGGCCTACCGTGGCCGGTACATCTTGAACAACTGCTCCGGCCCCACCGTGAAGTAGTCGGCCGGGCCCCCCGCGCGCAGGATGTGGCCGGCGTTGGCGGTGTCGTACACGCCGTCCTTGAGCAGCCGCTGGTCGATGTGCACGGCCACCACCTCGCCCAGCACCAGCCAGGTGGGCACCTGCACGCCGTCTGCGCCCTGCAGCTGCAGGATCTGCGTGCTGCGGCATTCGAAGGTGACGGGGCTTTCGGCCACGCGGGGTGGGCGCACCTGCGTGGACGGTCGGGGCGTGAGGCCGGCGAGCGTGAACTCGCTGACCTCGGGCGGCGCGTTGGCGCAGCTCTGGTTCATGGCCTCGGCCAGGTCGCGCGTGGCCAGGTTCCACACGAACTCGCCGGTCTCCTGCACGTTGCGCACCGTGTCCTTGAAGCCGATGCTCGCGAAGCCCACGATGGGGGGCACGTAGTTGAACGCGTTGAAGAAGCTGTAGGGCGCGAGGTTGGTGGCTCCGGCCGCGCTCTGCGTGGAGATCCAGCCGATGGGGCGGGGGCCGACGATGGCATTGAACGGGTCGTGCGGCAGGCCGTGGCCCTGGCGGGGTTGGTAGCTGTGGATGGCGGAGTCGGGCATGGCGGCGGGGCGGCGAAGGCAAGGAATGCCCATCGTAGGGCGATCTCAGGGCGCCTGCGGGCCCGGGGGCATTGCGGTGGCCTCGGCCTGCGCCTGCAGCCAGGCGCAGAACACATCGATCCGGGGGTGGGCGCCGGCGCGGCGGCGCAGCACGTAGTCGTAGCCCGAGGCCGCGAAGCCCAGCGGCGCCACCAGCCGGCCGGCCCGCACGTCGTCCAGCACGAGGTGCCAGGGGGCCACCGCCACGCCCAGGCCGCGCACGGCGGCCTCCAGGGTGAAGTAGTAGTGTTCGAACTCGGGGCCCGCGGGTGGGGCGGCAGGCACCGGCGCTCCCGTGGCGGCCGCCCACATGGCCCAGGCGTTGCGCCGCGTGCGCGTGTGGAGCATCAGGGGCTGCAGGGCGGGAGCGGCCATGTCGGCGGGCTGGCGCAGGGCCACGCGCCCGGCCAGCGCGGGGCTCAGCACCGGGCCCAGGTGTTCGGGGAACAGCCGCGTACAGGCCGGGGTGTCCCGCGCCGCGCCGGGCTCCTCGGCGGTGATGGACACGTCGCAGCGCGCGGGGGCGGCCCCGGCGCCTGCGCCTGCGTCGGCGGTGGTGCGCAGGCGCACCTCGATCCCCGGGTGCCGCGCCTGGAAGTCGAACAGCCGGGGGATCAGCCATTTCACGGTGAAGGTGCTGAAGCAGGCCACGTCCAGCGGGCCTCGGCTGCCGTCGCCGATCTCGCGCACGGCCTCGGCGATGTGCGCGAACGCGGTGGTCAGCACGGGCTGCAGCACGCGCGCCGCCGGGGTGAGCGTGGGGCGGGCCTTGCTGCCGTCGAACAGGGGCACGCCCAGGTGCTGCTCGAGCTGGCGCACCTGCCGGCTGATGGCGCCGGGCGTGACCGACAGTTCGTCGGCCGCCGCGGTCATGCGGCCCAGGCGGGCGGCGGCCTCGAAGGCGCGCAGGGCGCCCAGTGGGGGCAGGCGGGGGCTCATCTTTGTGAGTTTAGTGCACAAGGCTGCGGAGAAATCATCGCTTTGCAGGCGGCAGAACGATAGCAACAATGGCCCATGCCATCAGCGGCAATGCCCGGATCGCCTGAAGGCTGCGCTGCCCGCTTCTGCCTATTTAATTGACTTCAGGGAACATACGAGAACACCGCCATGCCTTTCATCCGCACCCATGTTCCGCAAGACACCCCCGCCGCCACGCGCACGGCCATCGTGCAAGGCGTCCACCAGGCGCTGGTGGACAGCATCGGCATGCCGCCGGACGAGCTGTTCAACCTGGTGGCCGGCTACGCGCCCGGGGAGTTCGCCTGCAGCCGCACCTTCAACGGCGTGGCCCGCTCCGACCGCGTGGTGGTGCTCGAGATCACGCTGCGGCGCGGGCGCAGCGATGCGATGAAGCGCGCGCTGTACGCCGCCATCGCTCACAACCTGCACACCCTGGCGGGCGTGGCGCCGGCCGATGTGTTCATCTTCCTGCACGAGAACGACTATTCCGACTGGTCCGTGGGCCACGGCCGCTTTGCGATGGACCTGGTGCAGCAGCGGGTCGCGCCGGGCTGAGGGGCGTGGTCCCATCCGGCGACATCCGTTCGCTGCGAATTTGATAGCTGTTGGCGCTTTCCGGCCGTGCGCTAGGCCATGTTTTTGCCAATGAACCCGCTGGGCGGCTGCCCCATCGCCGCCTTGAACATCGCGGAGAACGCGCTTTCGCTCGCGTAGCCGCTGGCCGCCGCCACCTGGCCCACGGGCTCGCCGCGCGCCAGGCGGGGCAGGGCATGGGCCAGCACGGCCTGGCGGCGCCACTGTGCGAAGCCCATGCCGAACTGCGCGCGGAACAGGCGGGCCAGCGTGCGCTCGCTGGCGCCGCTGTCGGCCGCCCAGTGCCGCAGCGTGGCGTAGCGCCCGGGCTCGTGCAGCACGGCCTGGCACAGCGCGCGCAGGCGCTTGTCGCTGTGGGGGCCGGGCAGCGGCACGCCCAGGGCCAGGCTTTCGGCCTGGCCGATCTCATCGAGCACCAGCGCGGTCAGCGCGGCCTCGCGCGCGGGGCCGGGGTGCGGGCCGCCCACCGGGTCCAGCGCCGACACCAGCTCGCGCAGCAGGGGCGTCACGGCCATCACGCGGCAGTTCGCGCCGCCAGCCGGCACCACGCCGGGGTCGATGTAGAGCGTGCGGAAGGCGGCCGCCTCCAGCACCGCCACGGCGTGCAGCGCGCCGGGGGCGATCCACACCGCGCGCGAGGGTGGCACGATGTACGCGGTGGCGGTGCCCGGTGCGTGCACGCTCACCTGGACCACCCCGCTGGCGCAGTAGGCCAGCTGGCCCCAGGCGTGGCGGTGCGGCTCGAAATGCGTATCGGCCGGCATGTCGCGCGCCCGCACCCGCACGGGGCTGGCGGGCGTGGGGGTGAACGGGTCGGTGTCGCCCAGGGGAGCGGCTTGGCTGGTACGGGCCATGGCGGGTCGAAAAAAAGCAGAAAAGGGGGCGTGGCCGGCGTGCCCCGGATCAACGGTTTGGCGCAAATTCGCCGAAAGCTGTCGTTCCGTCGCATTCCAGAAACCCGGGGCCAATACTACGATGCCGCCATGACCACCGCAAATGTCCACGGCCTTCCGCCTGCCTCCACCCCGCTGCGCGCCGATGCCAGCGTCATCGGGCTGGTCGGCATCGCCCACCTCATCAGCCACTACAGCCAGCTCCTGCTGGCGCCGCTGTTCCCGTGGCTCAAGGACGCGTTCCAGGTCGGCTACACCGAGCTGGGTTTCCTGATGACCATCTTCTTCGTGGTCTCGTGCGCGGTGCAGGCGGGCTCGGGCTTCGTGGTGGACCGCTTCGGGCCCCGGCCCATCCTGTTCGGCGGCCTGGCGCTGCTGGGCTTGGCGGCCTTCGGCTTCGCGGCCAGCACCAGCTACGCCATGCTCGCGGCGTTCTCGGTGCTCGCGGGCATCGGCAACGGCGTGTTCCACCCGGTGGACTACACGCTGCTCAACCGCCGCGTGAGCGCGCCGCGCCTGGGCCACGCCTACAGCGTGCACGGCATCACCGGCAGCCTGGGCTGGGCGCTCGCGCCCGCCATGCTGGTGCCCATCGCCATCGCGACATCGTGGCGCGTGGCGCTGGTGTGCGCGGGCGTGCTGGCGTTCTCGGTGCTGCTGGTGCTGCTGGTCAGCCGCCGCCACCTGGCGCTGCCGCCCATGCCCGCGCCCACCGCTGCGGCCAGGTCCGCCGCCACCGGCGCGGCCGGGCAGGGCGGCAACTTCGCGTTCCTGCGCATCCCCGCCGTGTGGATGTGCTTTGCGTTCTTCTTCTTCTACGCCGTGGCGCTGAACGTGGTGCAGGCCTTTGCCCCCGAGGCCGCGCGCCAGCTGCATGCCGTGCCCGTGGCGCTGGCCGCGATGTGCCTCACGGTCTACATGGTGGCCAGCGCCGGTGGCATGGTGCTGGGCGGCTTCCTGGCGGCCGACCCCAGCCGCTGCGAGCGCATCGTGGGCATCGGTTTCGGCCTGGCGGCCTGCGTGGCCGTGGCGCTGGCCCTGGCGCACCCGCCCGGCGCCCTGGTGCCCGTGCTGTTCGGGGTGATGGGTTTTTGCGCCGGCATCGCCGGCCCCTCGCGCGACCTGCTGGTCAAGCGCTCCACGCCCGAGGGCTCCACGGGCCGCGTCTACGGCATCGTGTATTCGGGCCTCGATATCGGCCAGGCGCTGTCGCCGCTGCTGTTCGGCGTGCTGCTCGACCAGGGCCGCTTCACCGCCGTGCTGCTGGGGCTGGCCGTGGTGCAGGGCGTGCTGATCGCCAGCGCCTTCAACGTGCGCCGGGTGCGCAGGACGGTGGCGCCGGTGGCGGCCTGAACGCGGGCCGGGCGGCCTGCTGCCGGACCCCGTGGCCGCGTGAATCTCGGTGAGAATGGCGGCGGCTGCCCCTCATCGATCCATCCGTCCATTGCGGGAGATTCACCGTGTCCACCATGCCTTCGTCCGGCGCCGTCGTCTTCGCCAAGGACATGCAGCGGCTCGCCGCGTTCTATGAAGGGCTCTGCGGCCTGAACGTGGTCCACGCCGAAAGCGACCATATCGTGCTGGAGTCTGGCGCGGTGCAGATCGTGGTCCACGCCATCCCGCAGCGGATCGCCCGGGCCATCGCCATCACGCAGCCGCCCGTGGTGCGCGAGGAGACCCCCATCAAGCTCTTTTTCGCGGTGCCGGACCTGGCCCAGGCCCGGCTGCGGGCCGTGGCCCTGGGCGGGCAGCTCGCGCCCGCGGCCAGGGAATGGGAGGCCCGGGGCTTTCGGGCCTGCGATGGCCACGACCCCGAGGGCAATGTGATCCAGCTGCGCCAGCACCTGGCCTGACACTGCCGGGCACGAGCCCAAAAGGCGGGGCGCCAGCACGGAGTGCGCCGATGTGCTGCAATGCGCTCCGGTCCCGGCGGGTAAAAAAAGGCCGCCGGGCGCCGACCCTTCCTTCCCTGTGCTTCATCCCAAGACAAGAATCCCGCCATGACATCTCCCCTCTACAACGCCAGCGTTCCCGTTCTCCGCCAGATGCTGGGCTCGCTCAAAGACATCCTGGCCAAGACCGAGGCGCACGCCACGGCGCGCAAGCTCGACCCCGACGCGCTGCTGCAGGCCCGGCTGTTCCCCGACATGTTTCCCATGGCGCGCCAGGTGCTGATCGCCTGCGACTTCGCCAAGGGCGTGGCGGCGCGGCTGGCGGGGGCGGAGGTGCCTTCGTATCCGGATGCGGACCGCCCCGGCTTTGCCGACCTGAACGAGCGCATCGACACCGTGCTGGCGTTCGTGGAAGGCCTGCCCGTGGAGGCGTTTGCCGATGCCGCCACGCGCACCATCACCATCCAGCCCGGCACCGCGCGCGAGCGGCAGTTTCCGGGCGAGCAGTACCTGCTGCACTACGGCCTGCCGCAGTTCTTCTTCCACGTGACCACGGCCTACGCGCTGGCCCGCCACAACGGCGTGGAGCTGGGCAAGCGGGACTACATGGGCAAGATTTGATGCCCCCCTGAGCCGCTGCGCGGCTTCCCCCGAGGGTGAAGCACCCGGTGGCCCGGCGAAGCCGGTTCCACGGGTGCACTGGCGTGGGGGCGCGCCAGTGGTTGAGGGTGTGGCGGAATCGGGTTCGGGGAGCGTCGCCTCCCGGTATTTCACAAGCCGTTCGGGCTGAGCCTGTCGAAGCCGGGGCGCAAACATCGCACCACCCAGCCTGGGCCCGCATGAACTGCGTGCGGCGGTTTTATCGGGCCACGCCAGCGCCGCTGCGCCGCACCCAGGCGATCAGCACGCCCAGCACGCGGGGCCGCCACGACAGTGTGAACGCGATGGTGAGCGCGGCACCCGCGAGCGCCATGAACCACACCAGCGACGCCATCGATGCGTGGTCCACGGCCAGGCACAGGGCCAGGGCCACGAGCAGGCCGGCGGCGCCCATCCAGCGCAGTGTGCGCACGGTGCTGCGCCGCAGGGGCTCGGTGCCGCGCACCTGCTCCCAGTGCGCATCCATCGACAGGGCCAGCCAGCCGAGGCCGACCACGTTGGCGGCCAGGGCCGCCACCAGCAGCAAGGCGTCAGGCACGGGCGGTCTCCAGCGAGGAGGCCGCGCCGCCGTCCACGGCAGGGGCGCCCAGCTGGCCCTGGGCGCGGTGCTTGAGCTTGCGCGCGGCGAGCACGGCGATGGCGCTGCTCGCCAGGATGGCCAGGTCCACGCCGGCCACGGGCCAGTAGCCGTTGCCAAGGGTGCGCAGCAGGTGGTCGCCCGTGGTCACCCAGTTGAGCAGCACGGCAGCCACGCCCAGCACGGCGATGGCCCAGCACTGCTCGGCCCAGGCGGGGGCCATGCGCGCGCTGGCCACGGGCGCGGTGCGCCAGATGCCGTGCACGAAGGCCAGTGCCCAGGCGCCCCAGAAGACATATTGCTCCCAGTCCCCGCGCGCGGGCAGGTCGGTGGGCAGCAGGCGGTTTCCGATCAGCATGGACAGCGCGGCGATCAGCATGCCCGTCACGGTGGAGACCGCGAACGCGTCCACCCAGCGCGCTCCGGTCACGCCCTGCCTGGCGTGCTGGCGCTTGCGTTTTTCCACGAAGAAGATGAAGCCCGTGGCGATGCACACGCAGCCCGAGAGGCCGCCCAGCACATACAGCCAGCGCAGCAGCCAGTGCCGGAAATGCTGCAGGTGCAGCCCGGTGAGGAAGGTGTTGACGTTGGCCACCGGGGTCAGCGGCGGGTCTTCGCGCAGCACCTCGCCGGTGCTGGCCTTGAAGTGGATGCCGTTGCCCACGAGCGCGATGCGGTCGGTGCCAGCGCGGTACACGCTCACGTACGCATTGGCATCGCCCACGTGCTGCACGGTCAGAAAGCCCACGTCGCCCGCCATGCCCTGCGCGGCCCAGCGGCGCTGGGCCTGCGCCACCATCGCGTCCACCGAGGCCAGGGTGCCGGCGGTGCCCGCGCGCTCGTGCGGCAGGCCGGTTTCTGCGGCCTCGTGTTTTTCGTGCAGCTCGTGCAGCGGGTGCAGCTGCGTGTGGGTGATGGGGAAGTACATGCCGCCAAAGATCACCAGCCCCGAGAACGCGAAGATGAAGTGGAACGGCAGCGCCACCACGCCCGTGAGGTTGTGCAGGTCGAGCGCGCTGCGCTGCGTGTGCTTTCGGGGGCGGAAGGTGAACAGCTCGCGGAAGATCTTGCGGTGCATCACCACGCCGCTGACCAGCGCCACCAGCATCATCAGCGCGGCGAAGCCCACGATCCAGGTGCCCAGGTCCTTCCATTTGAAGTTCAGGCTGTAGTGCAGCGGGTAGAAGAACTGGCTGCCGATCTTGAGGTGGTCGTCGGGCAGCGAGGCGCCCGAGCGCGGATCGATCGTGCGGTTGCCCCAGATGGTGTTGTCGTCGGGGTCCTTGGCATTGGGCAGCTCATAGCCCGCGAACAGGCCCAGCACCGGGTCGCGGTGGGTGGTGTACGCGCCCCAGGTCTTGATGACGGGGAAGCTTTGCGGCACAGGCCCGTTCACGCGGTCCCTGGCGGCCTCGATGTTTTCCGCGCTGGGCCTCATGTCCTGGAAGGCCGGCTGCAGGATCTTGTCGAACGAGGGCATGGGCTGCGGCTCGAAGCGGGTCTGGGGAATGGCCCACCGGTCGATCTCGCGGTCGAACACCGACAGCGAGCCGAAGAAGAAAACGACCATCAGCACGAAGCCCAGCACCAGGCCGAACCAGGTGTGCAGCCAGGCCATGGTGAGCCGGAAGTTCTGGAACATGATGGGTATCTACCTCTTGGGTTCGTGCGCGCGGTTTACAGGATGGCGCGCTGCACCAGCCAGGCGGCGCCGGTCATCAGCGCCCCGCCGCCGGCCAGCACCAGCCACACGCGCTTCACGCTTGCCGCCGAAAACGCCCACAGAAAGGCCACCAGAAAGACGATGAAGCCGACGATGTAGCCCAGGGCCTCCGCATCGTGGAACTCCATCTGCGCCGCGAACAGAAGGCCGATGCCCAGCGCGATGAAGCCCCACGTGAAGGCATAGCCGCCCAGGACGCCCGCGGCGATGCGCGAAACGATGTGCAAGCGGGAAACTGCGCTGGAGGCCATGGCGAAACGGATGCGAACGGGATTGGTGATGAGATTGATTCGTAATTATGCAGCCCTTTGCACCATTTCCCCATTGCGGCCAGGGTGATGGGGCAACGGCCGGCCCGCCCCGCGCGTCGCAGGCTGCGCCCTCGCACGGCCCGTGGCAGCCGAGGGCCCCGGGTGACGGCCCGCCGTGGCGCGGGCCCGGACGATGCTGTCCACGGGTCCACGGGTCCACGCGCACCGGTGGCGCCGGGGTCCGCAGGGCGCGGAGCCGCCCCGGGGGCTCAGACCACGCTGCGGTGCCGCGCGATGCAGGTGTCCAGCGTGTCCTCGCCCGTGCGCTGCCACCAGTCCAGCGCCGAGAAGATCTCCACCTCGGCATAGCCCCCGAAGCCCGCAGCCTCGACCCATTGGCGGATCTTCTTGAGCTCGATCACGCCGTCGCCCATCATCCCCCGGTCGCTGAGCAGGTCGCGCGTGGGCAGGCGCCAGTCGCAGACATGGAAGGCCAGCAGGCGTTCCTTGCCGGCGCGCGCGATCTGTTGTTCCAGCTTGGGGTCCCACCACACGTGGTACACGTCCAGCGCCACGCCCAGGCTGCCGCTGCGACTGGGGTCCAGCGCATCGCAGATGTCGAGCGCGTGCTCCAGCGTGTTGATGCAGGCGCGGTCGGCCGCCTGCATGGGGTGCAGCGGCTCGATGGCCAGCGGCATGCCCACCTGGCGCGCGTATTCCAGCGACGCGGCGATGCCGTCGACCACCTCGCCGCGCGCGCGGGCGATGTCGGTGTAGTGCGGCGTGCCTTCCAGCGCCCCGGGCAGTGCGCCCACCACCAGCACCAGGCAGGCGGCGTCGAGCGTCTTGGCCTCGTCGATGGCACGGCGGTTGTCGTCGAGCGCGGCGCGCAGGCCGGCCGCATCCGCCGCCGGGAAGAACCCACCGCGGCAGTAGCCCGACAGTTCCATGCCATGGGCGCGCAGCTGGCGCGCGGTAGCGTCCAGCCCCGCCGCGGCCACCTGGTCACGCCAGGGGCTGATGGCGCGGATGCCGCGTGCGGCGCACTGGTCGATGATGCGCGCCAGTGGCACCTCGGCCCCCTGCTGCTTGCGCACGGTGGCGGTATTGATGGAGAGCCAGCGGTGGTCTTGGGTGAAATCACGCATGGCGGTCAGGCACTCACGCCGTGCAGTGCCAGCAGGTGGCCCATGCGCTGCACGGCCAGTTCGGGCTGCTCCAGCAGGTCGGCCTGGTCGGCCAGCCGGAACAGCTCGGCGAAATGCACCAGCGAGCGCGTGCTCTGCTGCCCGCCCACCATGGTGAAGTGGCTCTGGTGCCCGTTGAGCCAGGCCATGAAGACCACGCCCGTCTTGTAGAAGCGCGTGGGCGCCGCGAAGATGTGGCGCGACAGCGGCACCGTGGGCCCCAGGATGGCGTGAAAGCGCGCCGTGTCGCCAGCGGCCAGCGCTGCGAGTGCCGCGCTCGCGGCCGGTGCGATGGCGTCGAAGATGCCCAGCAGCGCATCGCTCTGGCCCTGGCGCGGCGTGCCGCCCGCGCCGTCGCCGGCGATGAGTTCCGCGTAGTTGAAATCGTCGCCCGTGTACATGCGCACGCCCTGGCCGTCGGTGCCGCCCGTGGTGGGCAGGCGGCGGCGCATGGCGACTTCCTTGTCCTTGTCGAGCAGCGAGATCTTGATGCCGTCCACCTTGTCCGGGTGCGCGGCGATCACCGCCAGCGCCGTGTCCATGGCCGCATCCACGTCGCGCGAGCCCCAGTAGCCCGCCAGGGCCGGGTCGAACATGTCGCCCAGCCAGTGCAGTACCACGGGCTGCTGTGCCTGGCTCAGGATGCGGTCGTACACGCGTTCGTAGTCGGCGGGGCTTTGCGCCACCCGGGCCAACGCCCGGCTGGCCATCACGATGAGCTTGCCGCCGAGCTTCTCGATGGCCTCCATCTGCTCCTCGTAGCCGCGGATCACGTCGTCCACCGACTTCACGTCCTCCAGCACCAGGTGGTCCGTGCCGCAGCCCGAGGCCAGGAGCGCGCCGGGGCCGAAGTCGCGCGCCGCGTCGAGCGAGCGGCGGATCAGCTCCAGCGAGGTGGGCCAGTCCAGCCCCATGCCGCGCTGCGCGGTGTCCATGGCCTCGGCCACGCCCAGGCCCAGCGACCACAGGCGCTGGCGGTAGGCGATGGTCGCGTCCCAGTCCACCGCGCACTGCAGCCAGGGGTCGATGGCCGCCAGCGGGTTGGCCACCACGTGGGCCGCCGAGTAGGCGATGCGGTTGAACGCCACGCCCCGCTGTGGCGCGACCGGCGGGCGGCCTTGCAGGGTGTAGGGGCTGATGCGGCCATCGGCCGTGGGCAAGGGGAGGCTGAAGGCCATGGTGTACTCGCAGAAATTTGAATGAAATTGGCCTCTGGCGCTTATCCAGCAAGCGCTAGCAGCTATCAAAACAGTAATCGGTGGTTAAGCTTGCAGGGGGGCCACATCGACCCAGCGGCGTTCCTTCCAGCTTTCCAGCGCGGCTTCGACCAGCTGCACGCCCTTGGCGCCTTCAGGCAGGGTCCAGCGGTACGGCGCGTCTTCCACCACGTGGCGGATGAAGTGCTCCCACTGGATCTTGAAGCCGTTGTCGTAGACCTGCGAGTCCGGGATCTCCTGCCACTGGTCGAAGAAGTTCATGGTCTGCTTCTCGTCGGGGTTCCACACCGGGCGGGGCGTGGCCACGCGGCTTTGCGCGCGGCAGCTGGAGAGGCCCGCGACGGCCGAGCCGTCGGTGCCGTCCACATGGAAGGTCACCAGGTCGTCGCGCCGCACGCGCGTGGCCCAGCTCATGTTGAGTTGCGCGATCACGTCTTCGCCGTTGTGGCCCTTGAGCTCGCAGGTGGCGTAGGCCGCGTCGTCGGCCGTGGCCTTGTACGGTTGGCCGGCTTCGTCCCAGCGGGTGGGGATGTGCGTGGCGCCGATGCACGAGACCGACTTCACCTCGCCGAACAGGTTGTCCAGCACGTAGCGCCAGTGGCACATCATGTCCAGGATCATGCCGCCGCCGTCTTCGCTGCGATAGTTCCAGCTCGGGCGCTGGATGGGCTGCAGGTCGCCTTCGAAGACCCAGTAGCCGAACTCCAGGCGCACGCTCAGCATGCGGCCGAAGAAGCCCGCGCGGCGCAGCATGTCGAGCTTGCGCAGGCCGGGCAGGAAGAGCTTGTCCTGCACGGCACCGTGCTTGAGGCCCGAGCCCGAGGCCAGGCGAGCGATCTCCACCGCTTCGTTCAGGTTGGTGGCGATGGGCTTTTCGCAGTACACGTGCTTGCCCGCACGGATCGCCTTGGCCAGCAGGGTGGGGCGCATCTGCGTGGTGCCGGCGTCGAAGAACACCGTGTCCTCGGGGTTGGCGAGCGCGGCGTCCAGGTCCGTGCCCCAGCGCGCGATGCCGTGGGCCTTGGCCAGGGCCTCCATCTTCTCGGCATTGCGGCCGATGAGGATGGGGTCGGGCATCACGCGGTTGCCGTTCCCGAGCACCACGCCGCCCTGCGCGCGGATGGCGCAGATGGAGCGGATCAAGTGCTGGTTCATGCCCATGCGGCCGGTGACGCCGTGCATGATGAGTCCGAGTCGTTGGGTTGCCATGGCGGTGGTGCTTTCGTTCAGTTCAAGGTTGCAAAAAAATTGGGCAAAGGCGCGGCCTGACCACCCCCACGGCAGGGGCTGGCGGTGCGGTGCGGCGCCAAGGGAATTACTGTGTGGGCGAGAGTCCGGCGGCCTTCACCAGCGTGGCGTTGCTCTTGATCTCGTCCTTGATGTAGGCGTCGAACTGCTCGGGCTTGAGCGTCCAGGCATCGGCACCGAGTTTCAGGAAACGTTCTTTCACCTCGGGCGTGGCCAGCGCCTTCACCACCTCGTCGTGCAGGCGGTTGACGATGTCGCGTGGCGTCTTGGCCGGCACCATCATCCCGATCCAGAAGTTGAACTCCGAGCCGGGCACGCCGGCCTCGGCCGTGGTGGGCACATCGGGCAGGGCGGCGGCGCGCTTGGGCGAGCCCACGGCCAGCGCCAGCAGCTGGCCGTCCTTGATCTGGCCGATCACGGGCGCGATGGGCGAGAAGTAGTAGTCCACGCGGCCCGACAGCACCTCGGTCACGGCCTCGGCCGAGCCCTTGAAGGGGATGTTCTGCGCGTCGATCTTTGCGGCCAGCTTGAACTTCTCGGCGTTCAAATGCGTGGCGCTGCCCTGGCCGGCCGAGGCGAAGTTCACCGTGCCGGGCTTGGCCTTGGCCGTGGCCACCAGGTCCTGCAGCGTCTTGATGCCCTTGGCGGGCGAGATCACCAGCGCATTGGGCAGCGACGAGATCGGCGTCACGCCCGCGAAGTCGCCCACCGTGTCGAACGGCAGCTTGGCGAAGGTCGAGGGGCTCACCGTGTGCGACGACGAATGGATCATCACCGTGTAGCCGTCCGGCGCCGCCGTGGCCACGGCCTGCTGGCCGATGGTGCCGCTGGCGCCGCCGCGGTTGTCCACCACCAGCGTCTGGCCCATGCTCTGACCCATCTTGTCGGCGATGGCGCGCGCAATGATGTCGGTGGTGCTCCCCGCCGCAAACGGCACGATCACGCGGATCGGCTTGGTCGGGTAGCCGCCTTGCGCCAGGGCGCCGAAGGACAGGGAGGTGATCGCGGCGGCCAGGGCGGTGGCTGCAGTGCGGCGGGTGGTGCGGGTGATGGGCATGGATTTGTCTCCGTGGGCAGGCTTGGACTTGCTCTTTAATTCACTGAATGGTGAATAGAGATTATTTTTAGGCATCGCTGCGCCTGCGTCAACGCGGACGCGGGTGGTGGGGGTAGGGGTTTACCCGTGGATTGCGGTGAAGCCAACGGTCGGCGGCCGTGCCGCGCTGCTACCTTGCGCCTACAGGCTCAGCGGTCAAGTTGCAAACCAACTGAGTGGCCAGCGAGTTGCGCGCTCAACGGGATGGCCTCTTTCGAAGTTTGGCGACGGCATAGCCGGTGAAACCTTGGTGCACAAAACTACCGAAAGCCATCAGCAAGACCCACGCCGGTAAGTACTGCGGCAAAGAAAGCAGCAGGCCGAGAGACGCCAACAACGCTATGGCAAAAGACAGGTCTCGCCAGGCAAACAACCGCGCGCATCCTTCAATCCCCTCGGGCGGGCGCGAAATCCACTGACGGGTGAGCGCGACACGGTGCTTGATACCCAGTTGATAGGCGCGCCAGAGCAGAAAGCCCGCCATGGCGGCGGGTGCAACGAGGAGGATCAGGACGGCGGCGATTTGCATGGTGTGGGCCCGTTCAGTTCCTCAGCACGTACCCGAGGATCACATCGCACATGTGCGAAAGCCGCTCGCTGCGCGCCTTCGGGGCCATGAGGTCGCGCCCGAAGATCGCCGACAGCGTGTGGTTGTTCGACAGGTAGAAGTACGACAGCCCGGCGATGGACACGTACAGCTGCAGCGGATCCACCCCGCCGCGGAAGCTGCCCTCGCGCCGCCCACGCTCCAGCACCTCGCCCAGCGTGGCGATCAACGGCGAGTTCATCTCGCGCGCGCGCTGGGACTCCTGCAGGTGGCGCGCCCTGTGCAGGTTGGCGCTGTTGAGCAGCGTGAGGAACTGGGGGTTCTCCAGGTAGTAGGTCCAGGTGAACTCCACCAGCCGCCGGATGGCGGTCGCGGGCGGGAGGTCCAGCAGGTTGAGCTTGCGCTCTTCCTCGCGGATGTGCAGGTAGGCCTGCTCCAGCACGGCCTGGAAGAGCTTTTCCTTGTCCTCGAAGTAGTAGTAGATCAGCCGCTTGTTCAGGCCCGCCCGCTCGGCGATGCGGTCCATGCGCGCGCCGCCCAGGCCGTGTTCGGCGAACTCGTCGCGCGCGGCGCTGAAGATCACGCCCTGGGAGCGGTCGGCATCCCGCTGGCGCTCCTTGGCGGGGGTCTCGGTGTCTTTGGTCATGCCCGAATAGTTCACTATTTGGTTAACAAAATCCAGTGCATGCTGGATTCAGGAGGCCAGGGGCGGCGACGCGGGTGTGGCGGCATCAGGTGGCGCGGACTGGATTGTGCCGCGCAGCCGGCCTGCCGGCCTGCCGGCCGGACGCCGTGCTGCCCCTGCCCGGCAGTGCGTCATTGCGCGTAGTCCAGCGGCAGCGCGGTGGTGAACTTGATTTCTTCCATCGCGAAGCTCGAGCTCACGTCCGACAGCGCCACGGCCTGCGTCAGCCGCCTGTAGACCGCATCGTAGGCGCGGATGTCGGGCACCACCACGCGCAGCAGGTAGTCCACGTCGCCGCTCATGCGGTAGAACTCCACGATCTCGGGAATGCCCATCACCACGTCGCGCAGGGTCTCGAACCACTGCTGGTGGTGCTGGTTGGTCTTGATGGCCACGAACACGGTCACGCCCACATTGACCTTGCGCGGGTCCACCAGCGCCACGTGGCGTGTGATGAACCCCTTCTCGCGCAGCCACTGGATGCGCCGCCAGCAGGGCGTGTTGGACAGGTGCACGGCATCGGCCAGCTCGGCCAGCGGCGTCTCGGCGTCGTGCTGCAGCAGGGCAAGCAATTGGCGGTCGATGGAATCCAGATTCTGTTTCACGGCAAATAAGGAAATCTGTTTCTCGTATTTGGCGTGAAATGGGGCATAAAAGCAAAATGATTTTCATCAAGTCGTCACATACTTGATGGGCGTTCCCGGCGCTCGGGCCGTCCGCCGTGCCCCACAGGGCGGCGGTTTCACCACCCTCCCTTTCCAAGGACCTTTCACCATGACGGCTTCTGTCTTTCGACGCCAACCCACCCGCTGGGGCCTGGGCATCGCCGCGCTGGCCCTGCTGGCCGCCTGCGGCGGCAATGACGGCCCCGGCACGCCGGTGGCCAACCCCGAGCCCGTCGAGCAGTACGTGCCGCCGGAGCCGCCCTCGGGCTACGCGCCCAAGGCCATCAGCTACGCCAACAAGGACATGGTGTCCACCGCCAACCCGCTGGCCACCAAGGCCGGGGTCGACATCCTGGCCAAGGGCGGCACGGCGCTGGACGCGGCGATCGCCGTGCAGATGGTGCTGAACCTGGTGGAGTCGCAGTCGTCGGGCATCGGCGGGGGCGCGTTCATGCTGCACTTCGACAAGGGTGCCAACAAGCTGCTCGCCTATGACGGCCGCGAAACCGCGCCCAAGGCGGCCACGCCCAATCTCTTCATCGGCGCGGACGGCAAGCCGCTGGCGTTTCTGGCGGCGGTGGATGGCGGCCTCTCGGTGGGCACGCCCGGCGTGCTGCGCATGCTCGAAGCCGCGCACAAGGTGCACGGCAAGCTGCCCTGGAAGGACCTGTTCGAGCCCGCGATCCAGCTCAGTGAAAACGGCTTTGCGATCTCGCAGCGCATGAGCGTGTCCATCGCCGGCTCGGCCGCGCGCATCAAGGCGCAGGGCGAGCCCGGCGCCAGCTACTTCCTCAATGCCGACGGCACGGCCAAGGCGGCCGGCACGCTGCTCAAGAACCCCGAACTGGCCGCCACGCTCAGGGCCATTGCCGCGGGCGGCGCCAACGCGTTCTACCAGGGCGACATCGCCAAGGACATCGTGGCCAAGGTAGCGGGCCACCCCACCAACCCCGGCAAGCTGTCGCTGGACGATCTGAGCAGCTACACCCACAAGGTGCGCGAGCCCGTCTGCGGCGTCTACCGCACCCAGTACCGCGTGTGCGGCATGCCCGCGCCCAGCTCGGGCGGCATCGCCGTGCTGCAGACGCTGGGCCTGCTGCAGGGCTTCGACCTGGCGGCCATGAAGCCCAACACGCTGGATGCGGTGCACGTGGTGTCCGAGGCCTACCGCCTGGCCTATGCCGACCGCGCGCTGTATGTGGCCGACCCTGACTTCGTGAACGTGCCGCAGGCCGGCCTGGTCAACGCCGACTACCTGCGCGAGCGCGCCAAGCTCATCAGCCTGAGCAAGAGCATCGGCACCCCCGTGGCGGGCACACCGCCGGGCGTGAGCGGCGCCAAGGGGCAGGACAACTCGCTGGCCCTGCCATCGACCACCCACCTGTCCATCATCGACAACGCGGGCAACGCGGTGTCCATGACGACCACCATCGAGAACGGCTTCGGCAGCCTGCAGATGGTGCGGGGCTTTTTGCTGAACAACCAGCTCACCGACTTCTCGTTCACCGCCACCGACGCTGCAGGCTTGCCCATCGCCAACAGCGTTCAGCCCGGCAAGCGCCCGCGCAGCTCGATGGCGCCCACGATCATCTTCAACGCGGCCACCGGAGACCTGGAAGGCGCCATCGGCTCGCCCGGCGGCAGCGCCATCATCCAGTACACCGCCAAGAGCATCCTGGGCATGACGGACTGGGGGCTGAACGTGCAGCAGGCGATCAACCTGCCCAACTTCGGCGCGCAGACCAACGCGACCACGTCCATCGAAAAGGGTTCGGTCATCGACACGGCCGCCATCCGCGACGGCCTCAAGGCGCGGGGCCACACCGTGGCGCAGACCGACACCTTCACCAGCGGCCTGCATGGTGCGGTGTTCAATGGCCTGCGGTCCAACGGCAATGCGGGCCTGCTGGCGCGCAACCCCGGCGCGGGCACGTATGCGGGCGGCGCGGACCCGCGCCGCGAGGGCACGGCCCAGGGCAACAACTGAGGACACCGTGGCGGCCTGAGCCGCCACGGCGGCACCGCAGTGCGGTGTCCCTTGGGAAAATGCCCCTGGCGCAGGATGGATGGCGGGTTTTTGCTATTCAAAATATAGCAACTGCCGCCGCCATACCCTGGGGCTGCTCCGGTGCCGCTGCTCCAGGCGGCACCGCGTGCCAGGGCATCAATCCGGTGTGCCGTCGCGCGGCTCGGCCGCCTTGCGCGCCCATTCGCGCGCCAGGGCCGCGTTGCGCGGCACGCCTTCTCCGCGGGCGTACATCAGCGACAGGTTTCGCTGGGCCTTGGCATGTCCCTGCCCGGCCGCCTGCTGGTACCAGTGCACGGCCTGCTTCTTGTCCCGTGCCACGCCGTCGCCTTCGTCATAGGACACGGCCAGATTGAACTGGGCCTTGGCATGGTCCTGCCCGGCCGCCTGGCGGTACCAGTGCACGGCCTCCTTCTTGTCCTGGGCGATGCCCTCGCCCGCGTCGTAGGCGAGCCCCAGGTGGTACTGCGCGGATGCAAGGTCGTTCTCCGCCGCGCGCCGGTACCAGTGCACGGCCTGCGCCAGGTCCTTGGCCACCCCGTCACCGTGGTAGAACGCCATGCCGAGCTGGAACTGCGATTCGGGATGGTCCTTCTCGGCGGCCTTGCGGTACCACTGCACGGCCTGCCGGGGGTCTTTGTCGACCCCCTCGCCCTTGTCGTACGAAATGCCCAGGTTGTACTGCGCATCGAGGTGGCCCTGGGCCGCCGCCTTGCGGTACCACTCCACCGCCTTGCGGAAGTCCTGCGGCACCCCCTCGGCCTTGTCATAGGACACCGCCAGGTTGTATTGCGCCTGGGCGTGGCCGAGGTCCGCCGCCTTGCGGTACCACTGGGCGGCCTGCACCCGGTCCTGCGGCACGCCCAGCCCCTCGTCGTAGGACACGCCCAGCTCGTACATCGCATCCGTGTGGCCCTGCTGGGCGGCCTTGAGGTACCAGCCCACCGCCGTGGCTTCGTTCAGCGCCACGCCGCGGCCTGCGTCGTACATGCGGCCGAGGTGGTACTGGGCGTCTGCATGGCCGGCCTGCGCGGCGGGACGCAATTCCTTCAGGGCTGTGGCGTATTCCCCGCGCTCATAGGCGCGGACTCCCTCTTTAGGGCCCGCCGCGGCGGGCCCTGCGGCGCACAGCAGCGCACCCAGGCAGGCGGCGGACACGAGGGAGGACAAGGAGGGGGTCAGACGTGGCATAAAAAGTAAATGGGGCGATGGGCCCGGGGGCGGCCAGAAAAACGCGGATGCGGACAAGCAGGGGCCCGCCGTTCGGCGCCGCCCACTTGCCACGGGGGTGCGCGGCAGGGCACGGCGGGGACGGCGCGCGGCACCGGCGGCGGCGCCAGTGTGCCCGCACGCATCGGCCGTGTGGGGTTTGTTGCCGCCAGTTACACGTGGGCGCCGCAGCGCGAGATCGCCATGGCCTACCGGTCCCCCCGGCGTCAGGGCGTGCCCTGCCGCGCCAGCGTGTTGAGCAGCGCGGTGAAGGTGGCCGTGGGCCCCATGTTGTCCGCCGAGCGGTACACCAGGGTGAGCGGCACGTCCAGCCGCCCGCCGTCCACCAGCGGGCGGTACGCGATCGCGTGGCGGTGCACGCCCACCATCGACGACGGCACCACCGAGATGCCGGTGCCCGCCGCCACGAGGTTCAGGTTGGTCAGCATGCGCGCAACTTCCGCCACCACCCGGGGGCGCACGCCTTCCTCGTCGCACAGGGCCAGCAGGTTGGCGTACAGGCCCGGGGCACCCGGACGGCGCACCAGGATCATGGGCTCGCCCTCCAGGTCCGCGATGCGGATGGCCAGCGGCTTGCCGCGCCGCTGGCGCAGCGCCAGCGGGTGGTCGATGGGCAGGGCCACCATGGCGGGCTCGTGCTGCAGGGTGTCGAACGCCAGGCCCTCGGGGCGGGCCACCGGCACGCGCAGCAGGCCGCAATGCAGGCGGCCCCCGGCCACGGCCTCGGTGATCTCGGCGGCGTTGTTCTCGCCGATCTCCAGCACCAGACCGGGGTGCCGCGCGCGGCACTCGCGCAGGGCGAATGGCGTGAACTCGTGCGCGGCCGCCGAGCTGGTGAAGGCGATGGCCAAGCGCCCGGTCTTGCCCTCGGCCAGCAACTGCATGCGGCCTTGCAGCGCATCGAAGTCGTGCACCAGGCGCGTGGCGTCGGCCTGCAGCGCGCGGCCCGCTTCGGTCAGTGCCACGCCCTTGGCATGGCGTTTGAACAGGGCCATGCCCACGGTGCTTTCGAGCGCCTTGATCTGCTGGCTCAGCGGTGGCTGGGCCATGCCCAGCTGCTCGGCGGCGCGGGTCATGTGCCCGGCTTCTGCCACGGCGAGAAAGTAGCGGAGCTGGCGGATGTCCATGTCAGCAGTGCAATGGCTCAGGGAGCGGGTTCATATGCAAATCGTATCGGAGATTGGAGATTTGCCTATTTGACGTATCGGAGCCCCGTTTCTACGATGCGCAGCAGCTGCCCACCGCCACTATCATTTCAACGGAGACCTTCCCATGACTGCTTTGCCGCCGCTTCGCGACTGGCCACGCCGGACCGCGGCCGCACCGGCCGCCCTGGCAGCCGCCGTCTTTTTGGCTGGCTGCGCGCCGGTTGCCACCCAACCCCAGGCGGTGGCGGAGGCCGCGCCCGCCGCCACGCCCTGCCCCAAGGACCTGGCGCCCATTGCCCGCTGCCTGTCGGGCCAGGATTCCGCAGGGGCTTACTACCTCATCGCCATGCCGCAGCAGTGGAACGGCCACCTAGTGCTGCACGCCCACGGCGGCCCGGCGCTGGGCGCGCCCAGGATGGAGCGCGCGGTGGAGGACCTGGAGCGCTGGTCCATCATGGTCCGTGCGGGCTACGCCTGGGCGGGCAGCACCTTCCGCCAGGGCGGCGTGGAGGTGCGCGCGGCGGCGGAAGATACCGAGCGCCTGCGCAAGATCTTCGTGCAGCAGGTGGCCCGGCCGCAGCGCACCATCCTGCACGGCCAGTCGTGGGGCGCCAGCGTGGCGGCCAAGGGGGCCGAGATGTTCCAGGCCACGGCCGGCGGCCGGCGCCCCTACGATGCCGTGCTGCTGACCAGCGGCGTGCTCGCGGGCGGCACCCGCTCGTACGACTTCCGCACCGATTTGCGCGTGGTCTACCAGTACCTGTGCAACAACCACCCCCGCCCCACCGAGGCGGCGTACCCGCTCAACATCGGCCTGCCGCTCGATGCGGCCATGACGCAGGCGGATCTGGCGGCGCGCGTGAACGAATGCCTGGCGCTGAACCGGCCCGCTGCAGAGCGCACGCCCGAGCAGCAGCGCAAGGTCAAGACCATCGTGGATGTGATCCGCATCCCCGCCAGCTCCATCCAGGGCCACATGAACTGGGCCACGTTCCACTACCGCGACGCGGTGCAGCACCGCACCGGTGGCGCGAGCCCGTTTGGCAACCAGGGCGTGCAGTACAAGGGCTCTCCCGACGATGCGGCCCTGAACGCCGCCGTGCTGCGCTACCGCGCGGACCCGGCCGCCGTGGCGCGGTTTGCGCAGGACACGGACCTCGGTGGCCGCATTCCCGTGCCCGTGCTCACCGTGAAAGGCGTGGACGACCCCACGGCCTTTGTCGAGCTGGATGCGGCTTTCAAGGCCACCATGGAGCAGGGCGGCAGCGCGGCGCGCCTGGTGCAGACCTTCACCCAGCACAATACCCACAGCTACCTGAGCGATCCCACCTACCCGGCGCTGATGACCGCCCTGCTGGGCTGGGTGGACGAGGGCGTGAAGCCCACGCCCGAGGGCATCGCTGCGCAGTGCCTGGCCTTCGAGGCGCAGTTCGGCAAGGGCTGTGCGTTCCTGCCTGCTTACCTGCCCGCGGCGCTGAACACCCGCGTGGCCGACCGCGACCGGCCCTGATCCTGGGGCGGTAGCCACGCCACTTACTTGTCGCCACCGCCTGCGACATGAACGGTGGCTCCGCTGCGGGCCGCCTTGTCATCCTGGTGTGGTCGGGCAATGAAAAAAGGCCCCGACGGGCGGGGCCTTTTTAGGGGGCGGGCGGCTTGGCTGGTTGTTTACGCAGCCACGGTCTTCAGCGCCGCGTTCAGCGTCTTGCTGGGGCGCATCACGGCGTCCAGCTTGGCGGTGTCGGGCAGGTAGTAGCCGCCGATGTCGGCGGGCGCGCCTTGCACCGCAGCCAGCTCGGCCACGATGGTCTGTTCGTCAGCGGCCAGTTGCTTGGCCAGCGGTGCGAACAACTTGGCCAGGTCGGCATCGTCGGTCTGCGCGGCCAGTTCCTGCGCCCAGTACAGGGCCAGGTAGAACTGGCTGCCGCGGTTGTCCAGCTGGCCGGTCTTGGGCGAAGGATTCTTGTTGTTGTCCAGGAGCTTGCCCGTGGCGGCGTCCAGCGTCTTGGCCAGCACCTTGGCCTTGGCGTTGCCGGTCTTCAGGCCCAGATCTTCCAGCGACACGGCCAGCGCCAGGAACTCGCCCAGCGAATCCCAGCGCAGGTGGTTTTCTTCCACCAGCTGCTGCACATGCTTGGGTGCGGAGCCGCCCGCGCCGGTTTCGTACATGCCGCCACCGGCCATCAGGGGCACGATGGACAGCATCTTGGCCGAGGTGCCCAGTTCCATGATGGGGAACAGGTCGGTCAGGTAGTCGCGCAGGATGTTGCCGGTGGCGCTGATGGTGTCCTGGCCACGGATCACGCGCTCCAGCGTGTAGCGCATCGCACGCACCTGGCTCATGATCTGGATGTCCAGGCCCGCCGTGTTGTGCTCGTGCAGGTACATCTTGACCTTGGTGATCAGCTGCGCCTCGTGCGGGCGGTACGAGTCGAGCCAGAACACCACGGGCATGCCGGAATTGCGCGCGCGGTTCACGGCCAGCTTGACCCAGTCGCGGATCGCGGCGTCCTTGACCTGGCACATGCGCCAGATGTCGCCGGCTTCCACGTTCTGGGAGAGCAGCACTTCGCCGGTGGCCAGATCGGTGATGTTGGCCACGCCGTCTTCGGTGATCTCAAACGTCTTGTCGTGCGAGCCGTACTCTTCGGCCTGCTGGGCCATCAGGCCCACGTTGGGCACCGTGCCCATGGTCTTGGGGTCGAACGCGCCGTGCCACTTGCAGAAGTTGATGATCTCCTGGTAGATGCGGGCAAAGGTCGATTCGGGCATCACGGCCTTCACGTCTTTCAGGCGGCCGTCGGCGCCCCACATCTTGCCGCCGTTGCGGATCATCGCGGGCATGGACGCGTCCACGATGATGTCGTTGGGCGAGTGGAAATTGGTAATGCCCTTGGCCGAATCGACCATGGCCAGCTCGGGACGGCCTTCGTGGCAGGCATGCAGGTCTTTCAGGACTTCTTCGCGCTGGGCCGTGGGCAGCGTGGCGACCTTTTCGTACAGGTTGGCCATGCCGTTGTTCACGTTCACGCCCAGCTCTTCGAACAGCTTGCCGTGCTTGGCGAACGCGTCCTTGTAGAAGATCTTCACGCAGTGGCCGAACACGATGGGGTGGGACACCTTCATCATCGTGGCCTTCACGTGCAGCGAGAACATCACGCCGGTCTTGCGCGCGTCTTCGATTTCCTTTTCGTAGAACTCGACGAGCGCCTTCTTGCTCATGAACATGCTGTCGATGATCTCGCGGTCCAGCAGCGAGACCTTGGGTTTGAGCACCACGGTCTTGCCGCTCTTGGTGATCAGCTCCATCTTCACGTCGCGGGCGCGGTCCAGCGTCATGGACTTTTCGCCATGGTAGAAGTCGCCGGCGTGCATGTGCGACACATGCGAACGCGAGGCCTGGCTCCAGTCGGCCATGCTGTGCGGGTTCTTGCGCGCGTATTCCTTCACGGCCTTGGGGGCGCGGCGGTCGGAGTTGCCTTCGCGCAGCACGGGGTTCACGGCCGAGCCGATGCAGCGGGCATACCGCGCGCGGATCGCCTTTTCTTCTTCGGTCTTGGGATCTTCCGGGTAGTCAGGGATCGCATAGCCCTTGCCCTGCAGCTCCTTGATGCAGGCCTGCAACTGGCCCACCGAGGCGCTGATGTTGGGCAGCTTGATGATGTTGGCATCGGCCTGCAGGGTCTTCTTGCCCAGCTCTGCCAGGGTGTTGGGCACCTTCTGTTCGGCGGTCAGCGATTCGGGGAACTCGCCCAGCACGCGCGCGGCCACGGAGATGTCGCTCTCGGTCACGTTGATGCCCGCAGGCGCCGCAAAGGTGCGGATGATGGGCAGGAAGGAAGCCGTGGCCAGACGGGGTGCTTCGTCGGTCAGGGTGTAGATGATGGTCGGTTGCTGGGTCGTCATGGCTTGTCTCACGAAACAGAGTATGTAAATGTCCCCGGCCGGGTCGCAGCGGGGCCAAACGCGGATGCTCTCTGATTCTCCTTCCTTGCGGCGTTCCGTGCCCCCTGTTTTTGCAATCGAATCCCATAATGCAAAATTTACCGACGGGTAAAGCCTTTTTTTTCATGGCGGGCCCGGCCGAAGCGCCCCTGAAACGCGGGCTCAGGCGCTGGCCGGCCGGCGCGGCACTTCGCGGACCCGGTCTCCAGCCACCGCGAACCGCCGCGCGGACGGGGGCACCGGCTGGCTGGACATGCCCGTGAAAGCCCCGAACGCGGGCAGCACCAGAAGCCCCGGCTGCCACGCGAAGCACGGCAGGCGGACCGTGTCCCGCGCAGGGCCCTGCAAGGTGGCCACCGGGTGCCAATGCCCTGCCAGCACCGTATCGCCCGGCCCCGCCTGCGGATGGTGGCAGGCCAGCACCCCGGCCCCCTCCACGGGCCGCCAGGGCTCATCGGCCACATCGACGCCCAGCGGCGCGGGTGGGTCGCCCGCATGCAGGTCGTGGTTGCCGCGCACCAGGGTCATGCGGATGCGGGCGTGGCGCTCGCGCCAGGGCAGCAACTGGTTCCACAGCGGCGCGCCGGCGCCGCTGCGCGCGTGCAGAAAATCGCCCAGGAAGACCAGGTGTCCGGCGCCCGTGGCCGCCAGCACCGCGTCGAGCCGGGCCAGGTTGTCGGCCGTGGTGCCATGCGGCACGGGCTGGCCCGCGCGGCGGAAGGTGGCGGCCTTGCCGAAGTGCACGTCGGCCACGAAGGCCGTGCGCGCAGCGGGCCACCACACGGCCCGCTGGGGCAGCAGCCACAGGGCAGTGCCGCAGGGCAGGGTGATGGCCTGGGCGCCTGGGGGAGGTGCGGTGGGTGAAGGGGCGAAAGAAGGGTCTGCGTTCACGGGCAAGGTCGGTCGTCGAGGTGCTCAGAATCCATGGCGCCTTCTCGGTCGGCGGGGCGTGTCGCCGGCATCGCCTCGGCGCGCGCGCCGGGGCGACGCGGTGGCCCCGTCGGGCACGTCCCAGGCCATGTCGGCCGGGGCCACGGGATGGTCGGCGTGGTGGGTGCCGGTGGTGTCGTCGGCGGCCTTCTCCAGCGCCTGCACCATGCGCGCCAGGCGGTCGGCCAGCGTTTCGGTGCTCAGGCGCTCGCGAAAGCGCTCCACCATCAGCGGCAGGGCGAATGGGGTGGGGCGCGTGAGGGCATGGACGGACAGGGTCTGCGCCTGCATGCCGCGCAGGGTGCGGGCCAGGCGCTCCATGTCCAGCTCGTTGGCCAGCAGCTCGGCGCGGGCCTGGGCCAGCAGCAAGTTGTCCGGGTCGTACTGGGCGAACACGTCGTAGTACAGCGAGGACGATGCCTGCAGCTGGCGGCTGCTGCGCTGCTCGCCCGGGTGGCTCTGGAAGATGAGGCCGGCGATGCGTGCGATCTCGCGAAAGCGCCGGCGTGCCATCTCGGTCGCGTTCAGGCTGGCCAGCACTTCATCCTCCAGCCCGCCGCCAATGCGGGTGGGCGTGCCCTCGCCGATCAGGCGCGGCAGCAGCGTGGCCCAGTCGATCGGCTTGGCAGAGAGCAGCTCCAGCCCATAGTCGTTCACCGCGATCGAGAAGGTGTTGGGCACCTGCTCGGATGCGCGCCACGCCAGCAGGCCGGCCAGGCCCAGGTGCACCAGACGGCCTGCGAGCGGGTACAGGTACAGGTGCCAGCCTTCGCGGGTCTTGAGCGTTTCGGCCACCAGGCGGCTGGGGGTGGGCAGGGCCGACCACGCATGCTGCAGCGCCAGCAGGGGCTGAGCGCATTGCATCTCGGGCGACGAGTACACGCCGCGCTCGGCTTGCTCCAGCATCTCCAGCATGGCGTCGGCGAGCGTGTTCGACAGCGGCATGCGCCCGCCGTTCCAGCGCGGCAGTGCGGCGCTGCCTTTGGGCGCCAGACGAACGTAGGCGGTCATCTGCTGCGTGCGCACCAGCTCCAGCAGGCGCCCGGCGAACATGAAAACGTCGCCCTTGCGCAGCCGGGCGATGAAACTCTCTTCCACCGAGCCCAGCCGGCCGCCGCTGACAAACTGCACCTGCATGCTGGCATCGCTCACGATGGTGCCGATGTTGCTACGGTGCCGGCGTGCCAGCCGCGCATCAGGCACACGCCAGATGCCTTCTTCGTCCGGCACGGCGCGCTGAAAGTCAGGGTAGATGGCCAGCGAGGCCCCGCCCTGCCGCACAAACTGCAGTGCCCACAACCAGTCGTTGTCGGCAAGCTGGGCATACGCCGGGGCACGGCGCACCTCGGCCAGCAGCTCGTCAGGCACAAACCCGCCGCCCAGCGCCACGGTGACCAGGTGCTGCACCAGCACATCAAGCGGCGCGCGCGGCGTGTGCCGGTCTTCGATGCGGCCCAGCGCGAGCGCGTGGCGCGCGGCAGCGGCCTCCACCAGCTCCAGGCTGTGGGTGGGCACCAGGGTGATGCTGGAGGTGCGCCCCGGCGCGTGGCCCGAGCGGCCCGCGCGCTGCACCAGCCGCCCCACGCCCTTGGCCGAGCCGATCTGCAGCACCTGCTCCACGGGCAAAAAGTCCACGCCCAGGTCCAGGCTGGAGGTGCACACCACCGCTTTGAGCGTGCCGGTTTTCAGTCCGTTCTCCACCCATGCCCGCACGTCCTGACTCAGTGATCCGTGGTGCAGTGCGATGGTGCCTGCCCAGTCGGGCCGCGCCTCCAGCAAGGCCTGGTACCAGCGCTCGGCCTGCGAGCGTGTATTCGTGAAAACAAGAGACGATGCACACGACTCGATGGACTCCACTACCTGCGGCAGCAGCGCCAGCCCCATGTGGCCGGCCCAGGCAAAGCGGTCCACCTTGGCCGGCAGCATCACCTCCACTTTCAGCGCCTTGTCGATGCGGCCCTGCACCAGCACGGCGGGCGGTGCTGCAGGGGCTCCCCGCGCGGGCCTTGGCAGCAGTGTGTCCAGTGCCTCCGGCAGGTTGCCCAACGTGGCGGACATGCCCCACACCTGCAACGCCGGGTTCCAGCCCGACAGGCGCGCCAGTGCCAGCTGGGCCTGCACGCCGCGCTTGTTGCCCACCAGCTCGTGCCATTCATCCACCACCACCAGCTGCACATGGCGCAGGCGCTCGTGGGCATCGGCCCGCGCCAGCAGCAGCGACACGCTCTCGGGCGTCGTGACCAGCAGCGTGGGCAGGCGGCGGTCCTGCGCGGCGCGCTCGCCGCTGGCGGTGTCGCCGGTGCGCAGGCCGCTGGTCCAGTCTGGCGCCAGGTCCGGCAGCGGGGCCTGCAGTGCGCGCAGCGTGTCTGCGGCCAGGGCGCGCATGGGCGTGATCCACAGCACCGTGAGCGGCGGCGCCGCCGCGCGGCGTGTGCGCAGGGCCGTGCGCGCACTGGCGTCCGCCGTGGGTGCCACGGGCGCGCCTGCCAGCGCCAGGTGCTGCAGCGCACCCAGCCACACGGCATAGGTCTTGCCCGCGCCGGTGGTGGCGTGCAGCAGGCCCGAGCGGCCCTCGCCCATGGCGCGCCACACCTCCTGCTGGAAGCCGAAGGGCTGCCAGCCGCGCGTGGCCATCCAGCCTGCGGCCGCGCTCGCGGCCACGGTGGGCAGCGGCTTGCGCGGACGGCGCGCCGTGCTCATGCGGCAGCGTCCTGCCCCGGCAGCAGGGCCATCAGGGTCTGCAGGGTATCGGCCTCGGCCACCGTCTTGTCCTGGCGCCAGCGCAGCATCCGTGGAAAGCGCACGGCGATGCCGCTCTTGTGCCGCGGGCTCCTGCCGATGCCCTCGAAGCCGAGCTCGAAGACCATGGTCGCATCCACGCTGCGCACGGGCCCGAAGCTCTCGCGCGTGGTCTTGCGGACGATGGCGTCCACCTGCGCGATCTCCGCATCCGTCAGGCCCGAATAGGCCTTGGCGAAGGGCACGAGCTGCCGGTCGGGGTCGTCCTGCGGCCCGGTCCACACGGCAAAGGTGTAGTCGGTGTACAGGCTGGCACGCCGGCCGTGGCCGCGCTGGGCGTAGATGAGCACGGCGTCCACGCTCATGGGGTCGATCTTCCACTTCCACCACACGCCCACGTCCTTGGTGCGGCCCACGCCGTAGTGCGCCTGGCGGTGTTTGAGCATGAAGCCCTCGGTGCCCATGCCGCGCGCGGCCTCGCGCTGGCGCGCGAGGTCCGGCCAGTCGGCGCCGTGCAGCAGGGCGCTCAGGCGCAGTGCGGGTGGGGCTGCGGGCTCTGCGATGGCGTCGGGTGGCTGCAGCACTGTCTCCAGCAGCGCGCGGCGGGCCTGCTGGGGCTGCTGGCGCAGGTCCTGGCCCGCATGTTCGAGCAGGTCATAGGTCACCAGCACCACGGGCAGTTCGCGCAGCAGCTTGGGCGTCAGTGTCTTGCGGCCGAGGCGCTTTTGCAGGTCGGCAAAGGGGCGCGGCTGGGGCTCGCCGGGCAGCCATACGAGGATTTCGCCATCGACCACCGTGCCGTCGGGCAGTGCCGCCATCGCGGCATCGGCCAGTTCGGGAAAGCGGTCGGTCACCAGCTCCTCGCCGCGCGACCAGACCCACACCGCGCCGCGCCGGCGCACGATCTGCGCGCGGATTCCGTCCCACTTCCATTCCACCAGCCAGTCTTCGGGCGCGCCCAGCAGCGCGGGCATCTCGCCCAGGGGCTGGCTGAACGGGTGGGCCAGGAAGAAGGGGTAGGGCTGGCCTGCCATGGCCGTGTCGCTGCCCGTGCTGGCGGCGCCGTCTTCACCCTCGTCCACGGGGGCCACCAGCGCGCTGTAGTCGCCCGCCTGCGGCTGCCGGCCGATCTGTGTGTAGCCCATGAGCCGGTGCGCGATGCGCTTGGGGTCCAGCGCGCTCACCGTGGCGAGTGCCTGCGTGACCTGCAGGCGCGACACCCCCACGCGGAAGTTGCTGGTGATGAGCTTGAAGTACACGAAGCGCTGCTCCGGCGCCAGCCTGTCCCACTGCGCGCGCAGGCGGGCGTCGGCTTCCTCGGGCGGCAGGGCGCGCAGGGGCAGCAGCCGGGCCATCCACTCGGCCAGCGGCAGGTCCACCGGCTGCACCGGCGGGGGCAGTAGCAGGGCCAGGGTTTCGGCCAGGTCGCCCACGGCCTGGTAGCTTTCCTCGAACAGCCATTCGGGCAGCCCGGCCGCCTCCTGCGCCAGGGCCTTCAGGCGCTTGGTGGGCACCATCTGGCGCGGCTTGCCGCCCGCGAGGAAGTAGGTGGCCCAGGCCGCATCGGCCGCTGGTGCCGAGCGCAGGTAGGCCACCAGCGCGGCCAGCTTGGCCGACTGCCCGGTGGTGGAGTCCAGAGCCTGGAACAGTGTGGCAAAGGCCTTCATGGTGCCGCGGCCTCCGGCGCCGGTGCATCGGCCTGCGTTGGCGGCGCTGCGCCTGCGTCGTCCTCGTTGTCGTCGGCGCCGTATTCGGTCTTGAACACCTGCGCATCCAGTCCCTGCTCGCACAGCCAGCGCACCATGACCTCGGTGCTGCCATGGGTCACGATGATGCGCTCGGCCCCCGTGGCGGCTATGGCCTTCTGCAGGCTCGGCCAGTCCGCGTGGTCGCTCATCACGAAGCCCCGGTCCACGCCGCGGCGCCGGCGCGCGCCGCGCACCAGCATCCAGCCGCTGGCAAAGGCATCGGAATGCTCGCCAAAGCGCTTGAGCCAGGGCGTGCCCGCCGCCGAGGGCGGTGCCAGCACCAGCGCGCGGCGCAGCTCGGCCTTGGTGGCGCCCGGGTCCGTCACGCGCAGGGTGGGCGGCAGCGCCACGCCCGCCGCGCGGTACACGGCGTTGAGCGGCTCCACCGCGCCGTGCACGACGATGGGGCCGATGCCCGCATCCACCCCGTGCAGCAGCCGCTGCGCCTTGCCAAAGGCGTAGGCATACAGCACGCTGGCCTTGCCCGCCGCCGCATTCGCGGCCCACCAGGCATTGATGTCGGCGAACAGCACGGGCTGCGAGGGCCAGCGGTAGATGGGCAGGCCGAAGGTCGATTCGGTGATGAAAGTATGGCAGCGCACCGGCTCGAACGGCGGGCAGGTGCCATCGTCTTCGAGCTTGTAGTCGCCCGAGGCCACCCACACCTGGCCGCCATGTTCCACCCGCACCTGGGCCGATCCCAGCACATGCCCCGCCGGGTGCAGCGACAGGCGCACGCCGTGGTGGTCGATGGTGTCGCCATAGGCCAGCGTCTGCAGATCGATATCGGCTCCGAGTCGGTTGCGCAGCGTGCCTTCGCTGTCCTGGTGCGCCAGGTAGTGGGCCGAGCCCATGCGCGCATGGTCCGAATGCGCATGCGTGATCACGGCCCGGCTGACCGGCCGCCAGGGGTCGATGTAGAAATCCCCGGCCGGGCAGTACAGGCCTTCGGGGCGGTGGACGATGAGGTCGCTGGGGGGCACGGTCAGGGCATCGTAGGGGGCACGCCCCATCCGGGGGGCGGGCTGGGGATTGCAGAAAGAGGTTTTGTCCCTAGAATTTAGATAAAAATGACTTCCAGCGCTTATCCATCAAGCGCCAATAGCTATCAAAAAATGAGTAAACCGCAATCTGCCTGCTGTGCAGGCGGATAGTTCTTTGCGCCATCCCATCATCCTGCGTGGACCTCCCCTGTCTGCAGGCCAATACCGCTTTCGTATGCACACAGAAATCGCCCGCCCGTCAGACGCCGCCGCCATCGCGGCGGTGCTGCGCGAGGCCGCGCAGTGGCTGGTAGACCGCCAGATGCCGCTGTGGGCCGTGTCCGATTTCAGCGAGGAACGTGTGCAGCAGGATGTGGATACCGGCCACTTCCTGGTGGCCAGGGTGGGCGATGACGTGGCGGGCGTGGTGCGCTGGCAGCGCGAAGACCCCACTTTCTGGCCGGATGCGGAACCAGGCACCTCCGCGTTCCTGCACAAGCTGGCCGTGCGGCGGGCATGGGCGGGGCAGGGGGTGTCTGCCGCGCTGCTGGCGTTCGGGCGCGAGCACGCCCGCAGCCTGGGTGTGCGGTACCTGCGGCTGGACTGCGTGGCCGATCGGCAGCCGCTGCGCGCACTCTATGAGGACTTTGGTTTTACCCTGTACGACTGTGTGCTGAAAGGCCGCAGGGAATTTGCGCGATACCAGATCGCGTTGTAGGCAGCGTGGGTGCCTGCCGTCCACCAAGGAGCAATGCATGCGCCGTGTTTGTGTGTTCTTCCAGTTCTTCCTGCTGTGGTTGGGGGTGGCTGCCCTGGCCGTTGCGCAGGATGGCAGCCCAGCCCCCCGCACCAATGCCTTCAACGACCCCTTCGTCCAGGTCACCAGCGCCATCCCGCAATGCCCCGTGCCCGAGGGCCCGCTCTACACCGACGCCGAGGTGCGCGAGCTGGCGCACACGCGCTCGCAGCATGGCGGCAGCTGCCACCGCGTGGGGCGCTGCCGGCTGCCCAACTCCTACCTGTACGACGCGGAGCTCATCCCGCGCGTGCAGCGCTATATCCGCGAGGAGGGGCGCTTTGACGACACCAGCGTCTGGGTGCTGGGCGAGCGGCGGCTGGTCACGCTGATGGGCTGCGTGCAGTCCGAGGCGCAGTCGCAGGCGCTGGAGAAAGCCGTGGGGCTGGTGGATGACGTGATGGGTGTCATCAACCTGCTGCAGGTGGGCACGGCGCGCGCGGGCGCGCGCTACCCGCTCGCGCCCGCGCGCCCCTGACGGGGCTTCATTCACAGCGGTGGGACCCGGTGCGACCAGGGGTCGGCCTGTTCCAGTTCATAGGCCAGTGCGAACAGCGTCTGCTCGTCGCCGACCCGCGCCGCGAAATGGCTGCCGATGGGCAGGCCGCGCGCGCTCAGCCCTAGCGGGACCGACATCGCCGGCGTGCCCGCCACGTTGTGCAGCGGCGTGTACGACGCATAGCGCATCAGCCGGGCCCACAGCGTGGCGCCGGGCACGGTGGGGGCAAGCCACCCCAGCGGTGGCGGCTCGCTGGCGGCCACCGGGCTGAGCACGACATCCACGGCGTCGAACCAGGCATTCACCTGCGCGCCCACGGCGGCAAAGTGCGCGCCGGCGCGTGCCGCCGCGCCGGCGGGGAGCGCGCGCGCGTGCCGTGCCAGGTGCAGGGTCCAGGGCTCCAGCAGCGTGTCGGGCGGGCGGCCCGTGCCCTCGGCCTGCTGCAGCGCCCGCTCGGCGCCGCCGCTCCAGGCCACCATGAAGGCATCGAAGAACCGCTCGCCGTCGATGCCGTGCGCAAAGGGCTGCACCTGGTGCCCAAGCCGTTCGCACAGCCGCGCGACCCGGGTGACTTCCTGCAGCACGGCGGGGTCCGGCATCTCGCCAAAGAGGTTCTGCGGCGCGAAGCCAATGCGCAGGCGCCGGGCCGAGGGCCCGTGCACCGCGGGCATGGGCGGCAGCGGCGCGGCGCCATCGCCGCGCTGGTTCCACCAGAACAGCGTGGCGCTGTCGCGCACCGTGCGGCTCACCGCGTGGTCGACACCGGCATCGCGCGGGCCGGAGCCCTGCATGCGCGAGCGGCTGGGCTTGAGCCCGAACAGCCCGCAGCACGAGGCGGGGATGCGGATCGAGCCACCGCCATCCGTCGCGTGCGCCATGGGCAGCATGCCCGCGGCCACGGCCGCCGCGGCGCCGCCCGAGGAACCACCCGGGGAGTGCAGCGGGTTCCAGGGATTGCGGACCGGGCCGCCAAGCAGGGGTTCGGTGGTGGCGCTGAGCTGGAACTCGGGCGTTGCCGTCTTGCCGATGGCGATCAGCCCGCTGGCTTCGCAGCGCGCCACCAGCGGCGACGAGGCGCTGGAAAGTGCCGCCTCCGCCTGCAGGCGCGAGCCGCTGCGCCGGTGCGTGCCTTGCAGGTCGACCGCGTCCTTGTAGGCAAACGGCACGCCCCAGAAGGGCCCGGGGGAGGGCGGCCCCTGCCACTGGCCGCGGGCCCGGTCGGGGCAGAGTTCCACCAGCGCCTGCAGCCTGGGATTGACGTCCGCCACGCGCGCCAGGCTGGCCTGCACCAGCTGCGCGGGTTGCAGATGGCCCGCCCGCACCAGCGCTGCCTGGGCCGTGGCATCGAGCGCCAGCAGGCCGTGGGTGGCGCCGCGGGCGAAAGCGGGGCGCAGGGGGGCGCCCAGTGCGGTCAGGCCCATCAGGCCCAGAAGATCTCGTCGTTGCATGGTGTGTTTGCACAGGGAATGAAGGAGAGGGCCATCGTCCCTGGGCCGGGCCGCGCCAGCTTGTATAAAAGCGCCATGGCCGCGCTTTTTTGCTACCACCTGCTGCCCGCCTGCCTGGGCGATATCGACGAACGCCCCCACGCGCTGCTGGCGCGGGCCGTGCGCACGCAGATGCAGGGCTTCGTCACCCACCAGGCATATGTGGCGCAGGTGCTGCGCGGCGGCCCGCAGGCGCGCGGGCAAGAGGCCCGGCGGGAGGCGCGCCTTGCGCTGCTGTGTGCGCTGGACCTGAACCCGGTGCAGGCGCTCCTGGCGCCCTCGGCCGCCGTGGGCCGTGGGCCCTCTGCGTTCGTGGACCGCTGGAACGCCTACAACCGGATGGCGCCCCTGGGCGTCAACACGCAGCTCGATGGCCAGGGCGCGCTGCGGCGGGAATCCCCCATGCTGCCGGACCGCGCCCTGCGTGCCGCGGCGCAGCGCAGTGCGGACATCCGCGCGGGCATTGCCGCCTCGTGCGTGAGCGTGCTGGCGCGCGGCGGCACCAGCGGCAGCCCGGCGGATGCGCCGCGCACGCTGCAGTCCCTGGCGCGGCGGCTGGGGTGCGCGAACGAGGTGCTGGACCTGCTGGCCTGGTGGCGCGAGGAGCCTGCCCTGGCCCTGCCCGACGCCGCCCGCCGCCTGGGTCGCAGCGCGCGCCAGCTGCAACGCGATCTGGCCCGGCACGGCCTGGGCTTTGCCACGCTGCGCCAGGCCGCCCGCATCGAGCACGCGCAGCAGGCCCTGCTTGGCGGCACGGCCAGCCTGACGGGCATCGCGCATGCCGCGGGGTTCTTCGACTCCGCGCACTTCGTGCATGGCTGGCAGCGTGCCTGTGGCGTCAGCCCCAGCCAGTACCGGCAGCTGGCCGGTCGCCTGGACGCCCGGGGCTCCCTCTGCGCCCCGGGGACCGTGCGCAGAGGGGTGGATGTCGTGGAAAACGCGCAATAGGTTTGGCGGTCCGCTGCGGCATATTGCGGCTTCCATCCCTGCAAAGGAAAACATATGCCCCGTAGGTTCCAGAGCTTCCTTCCTCACCTGTCTCCGCGCACTGTTGTGTCCCGCGTTGCCGCAGTGGCGCGGCACCCTGCGCACCCGCAGCCCGCCGCGCCCCGCGGGGCCGGCACCGCAAGGCCAGGCCGCCGCTGGCTCGTGCCCGTGCTGGCCATGGCGGCGTGGGTGGCCGCGATGCCGGGCGCGCACGCCAAGACGTTCCGCTGGGCCGGGTCCACCGACATCCAGTCCATGGACATCCACTCGCAGAACAGTGCCCTGGGCAATGGCATCCATGCGGCGGTGTACGAGTCGCTGGTGATGTTCAACAGCCGCACGCTCAAGGTCGAGCCGCTCCTGGCGACCTCGTGGCAGCAGGTCAGCCCCACGCAGTTGCGCGTGAAGCTGCGCCAGGGCGTGAAGTTCAGCGACGGATCGCCCATGACGGCCGACGACGTGGTGTATTCGCTGCAGCGCGCGATGAGCAAGACCTCCACCTACGCCATCTACACCCAGGGCATGGAGCGCATCGCCAAGGTCGACGGCGAGACCATCGACATCTTCCTGAAGAACCCCAACCCGGTGCTGCTCAACCAGCTGACCGAGCTGCGCGTGATGAGCAAGGCCTGGGCAGAGAAGAACAATGCCGTGGAGCCCAAGGACATCAAGTCCAAGGACGAGACCTTCTCTCACCGCAATGCCATGGGCACCGGGCCCTTCGTGCTCAAGGAATGGGTGCCCGACCAGAAGCTGGTCTTTGCCGCCAACCCGCAGTGGTGGAACGCCGGCAAGACCGAGGGCAACGTCACCGAGATCGTCTACACACCCATCAAGTCCGAGGCCACGCGCGTCGCGGCCCTGCTCTCGGGCGAGGTCGACATGGTGCGCGACACCAGCCTGCAGGACCTGGAGCGCCTCAGGGCCAACCCGAACATCAAGGTGATGGAGATGGTCGAGAACCGCACCATCTACCTGGCCCTGGACCAGTTCCGCGACGAGCTGCCGGGCAGCAGCGTCAAGGGCAAGAACCCGCTCAAGGACCTGCGCGTGCGCAAGGCGCTGTACCAGGCCATCGACGTGGCCACGCTGCAGCGCGTGACCATGCGCGGCATGTCCAAGCCCACGGGCGCCATCGTCTCGCCCCTGGTCAACGGCTGGACGGAGGCGGTGGACAAGCGCCTGCCCTACGACACCAACGCGGCCAGGGCGCTGCTGGCCGATGCGGGCTACAAGGACGGCTTCGAGGTCGATTTCGCCTGCAGCAACAACTCCATCATCCAGGACGAGAACCTGTGCCAGGCCATCACCTCGATGTGGGCGCGCGTGGGCGTCAGGGCCAAGCTGCGCACCATGCCCTCCATCACCTACTACCCCATGGCCCAGCGGCACGAGGCCAGCATCACCCTGCTCAGCTGGGGCGTGCCGACCTTCGACGCGCTGTACACCCTGCAATCGCTCACCCGCACCAAGACCACGGGCGGCGATGGCAACTACAACCTGGGCCGCTACAGCAACGAACGCATGGACTACATCGTGGACCGCGTGAAGACCGAGACCGACCAGCCCGTGCGCAACCGCCTGCTGACCGAAGGCCTGCAGCTGCAGAACGACACCGTGGCCAACATCCCCCTGCACAACCAGATGCTGGCCTGGGCGATGAAGAAGAACGTCGAGCTGGTGCAGCGCCCCGACAACCGCATCGACTGGCGTTTAATCAAGGTGAACTGACCTGTGCCCCCGGTGTTCCATCAAACCGCGTCGAGCGGGAACACCGGCCGGCGCACGTTCTTGAATGGGAACAGCGCGTAGTTGGAACTGGTCACGCCGGTAGGGCTGTCGCATTCGACCAGCGCATGCGACAGCGGCACGAACACCGGGCGGCAGTACATGCGCGACTTGAGCAGCACGAAGCGGTGCGCCGTGGGGTCCACCCCCACGCACGAGAACACCCCCAGGTCCCAGGGCTCGTGCGTCTTCTCGGTCACCACGATGAGGGCGCTGCCGGTGTCGAACAGCACGGTGCGGCCCATGGCGCAGCGTTGCCCGGTGTAGATGGGCCCGGTCACGGTGTACTCGCCGTCGCTGATGGCGCGCACCGTGCCGCTGAGCGCCACGGGCTCCTTGGATACCCCCAGTTGCGTGAGCGGCACCTTGTTGCCCAGGCGCACGATGCACTGCGCGCCCACGCCGGCCGCCACGAGTTCGGCCACGGCCTCGGGGTCGCACAGCGGGCCCACGGCGATGTCGTCCAGGCCCTCGGCCAGGGCGGCCTGCAGCACGTCCATGGAATCGCAGGTGCCGCCGGACATGCAGTTGTCGCTGTGGTCCAGCAGCAGCACCGGGCGGCTGGCGCCCGCGGTGAGTGCCTGGGCGCGCTGTAGGGAGTCGGCCAGGGGCTCGCTGTCGTAGACGAACTCGGTGCGCTCGTGCCAGATGGTGGCCGCGATGCGGTCGGCCACGGCCTGGGCTGCTTCGGGTGCATCGGCAAGGCCGGTGACCACCACGCTCATGAACGGCGCCTCGATGTCGGCCAGCGAGAACCCCGCGAACACTGACACGGCCGGCACGCCGTCGGCCTCGGCAGCGCGGGCGGCGTCCACCGCGCGCAGCATGGCGCCCTGCAGCGTGGTGCTGCGCAGGGTGTGGCCCATCATGGGCAGCTGGTGCCAGCGCACGCTGTAGCGCGCCTGGCCCTGCAGCATGGCCAGCAGCAGGCGGCCCGCGTGCTCGCCGGTCTCGTACATGTCGATGTGCGGGTAGGTCTTGAAGCCGACCATCACATCCGCGTTGGCGACCATCTTGGGCGTGATGTTGCCGTGCAGGTCCAGCGCCACGCCGATGGGCACGCCGGGCGCCGCTGCGCGCACGCGCGCGAGCAGGTCGCCTTCGCCGTCGGGGCTGTTCTCGGCCACCATGGCGCCATGCAGGTCCAGCAGGATGGCGTCGCAGCCCGGCGCTGCCTCCACGATGCGGCGGGTCAGTTCTTCGTAGGCCGCGGCGTGCACCTTGCCGCTGGGGTTAGACATGGCCGACACCGGCGTGACCAGCGTGGCGCCCAGGCCCCGGGCCAGGTCGATGAAGGCCGCCATGGCCGTGCGCATGCCCAGGTTGTCGCGCAGGGCATCCTCGCCGTAGGTGGGTGCAAACGCCTCCAGGGGCGTGGGCACGGGCGAGAAGGTGTTGGTCTCGTGGTTCAGGCGGGCGATGAGGATCTTCATGCGGCGACCACCCGGGCGCTGCGCAGCATGGCCTGCAGCAAGACGTTGCACCCGGCCTCCAGGTGCTCGGGCTCCGCGTCCTCGATCTCGTTGTGGCTGATGCCGTCGGCGCAGGGCACGAAGACCATGGCCGTGGGCGCCAGGCGCGCCAGGTACACGGCGTCGTGCCCGGCACCGCTGACCACGTCCATGGCGCTGTAGCCCAGTGCCTGGGCATCGGCGCGCACGCCTTCGACCAGCGCGGGCGCAAACGGCTGCGGCGGGAAGTACACCACCTGCTCCACCGCGATGGGTGTGCGGTGGGCCGTGCCGATGCGCTCGCAGGCGGTGCGCAACTCCGCATCCATCTGCAGCAGCATGGCATCGTCGGCGGCGCGCAGGTCCACGGTCATGTGCACGCTGCCGGGGATCACGTTGCGCGAACTCGGGAACACCTCCAGCACGCCCACCGTGCCGCGCGCATGCGGTGCATGGGCCAGGGCGATGCGGTTCACCTCGGCCACCAGCGTGCTGGCGGCCAGCAGGGCATCGCGGCGCAGCGCCATGGGCGTGGGGCCGGCATGGGCCTCCATGCCCTGCACGCTCACGTCGTACCAGCGCTGGCCCAGGGCACCCTGCACCACGCCGATCACGCAGCCGTTGGCCTCCAGCACCGGGCCCTGCTCGATGTGCGCCTCGAAATACGCGCCCACGGGCGGCGTGGGCTCGTGCTCGCCGTCATAGCCGATGGCGGCCAGCGCCTCGGCCACGCTGGTGCCCTGCGCGTCGCGCTGGGCCAGCGCGTGCTCCAGCGTGAAGGCGCCGGCGAACACGCCCGAGCCCATCATCACCGGCACGAAGCGCGAGCCCTCTTCATTGGTCCACACCGCCACCTCGATCGGGGCTTCGGTCACGATGCCCAGGTCGTTCAGCGTGCGCACCACCTCGATGCCGGCAAGCACACCGTAGTTGCCGTCGAACTTGCCGCCCGTGGGCTGGGTATCGATGTGGCTGCCGGTCATCACCGGGGGCAGGGCGTCGTTGCGCCCCGCGCGGCGCGCGAAGATGTTGCCGATGGCGTCGGTTCGCACGCTGCAGCCGGCATCGCGCGCCCAGCGCACGAAGAGGTCGCGGCCTTCGCCGTCCAGCGCGGTGAGGGCCAGGCGGCACACGCCGCCCTTGGGCGTGGCGCCTATCTGCGCCAGGTCCATCAGCGATTGCCACAGGCGCGCGCCGTTCACGCGCGGTTGCAGGGTAGGGGAGGGGGTCGTCGTCATGTCCACAGTCGAATTCCTGAAAAATCTATGCCAGGCCCACGCCCAGATAGCGGTCCTTGATGGCGTCGTCGGCGAGAAAGGCGGTGTTGTCCGCCTCGTGCACGATGGCGCCCTGTTCGATCACGTAGTGCCGGTCGGCCAGCTGGGTGCAGACCTCCAGGTTCTGCTCCACCAGCAAAATGGCCACACCGGCGGCCTTGATGGTCTTGAGCTGCGCCACGATCTCTTCCACGATCACCGGGGCCAGCCCTTCCACGGGCTCGTCCAGCATCAACAGGCGCGGCGCATTCATCAGCGCGCGGCCGATGGCCAGCATCTGCTGCTCGCCGCCCGAGAGCTGGCCGCCGCCATTGCCGCGCCGCTCCTTGAGGCGCGGAAAGATGCGGTAGATGTCCGGCAACTGCCAGGGCGAGCGCTTGCGCTGGCCCAGCAGCAGGTTCTCCTCCACCGTGAGCAGCTTGAAGATGCCGCGGTGCTCGGGCACCAGGCACACGCCGCGCTGGGCGATGGCGTGCGTGGCCAGGCCCTGCACCTCGTCACCCGCGAAGCGCACGCGGCCCTGGGTGGGCGGCACCACGCCGCAGATGCTCTTGAGCGTGGTGGTCTTGCCCGCGCCGTTGCGCCCGAGCAGGGTGACCAGCTCGCCGTCGCCCACGCGCAGGTCCACGCCCTGCAGCACATGGCTCTTGCCGTAGTGGGCGTGCAGCCCCTGGATGTCGAGGATCGTCATGCCGCCTTGCCCCCCGTGATCATGTTGCCCAGGTAGGCGCTGCGCACCCGGTCGTCGCTGCGGATGGCGTGCGGGTGCCCTTCGGCCAGCACGCGGCCCTGCTGCATCACCGTCACGGTGTCGGAGATGTCCATCACGATGTTCATGTTGTGCTCGATGAGTACCACGGTGTGCTCGTCCTTGAGGCCCTGGATCAGCCGCTTCATGTCGTCCAGGTCGTCGATGCCCATGCCCGAGGTGGGCTCGTCCAGGAAGATGGCCTTGGGCCGTGCCGCCAGCGCCATGCCCACCTCCAGCCGGCGCTGCTGGCCGTGCGAGAGGTTGCCCACCGGCGTGTCGGCATGGCGCTCCAGCCCCAGGCGCGCCAGCACGCTGGCCACCACCTCGGCCTGCGAGCGCGCGCCCTGCGGCGCATGCCAGCAGTTGAGCGCATGGCGCGGCGCCGTGCCCTGGGCGGCCAGGCGCAGGTTCTCGCGCACGGGCAGGGTGAGGAACAGGCTGGTCACCTGGAAGGAGCGCGCCATGCCGCGCTGCACGCGGCGGTGGTCGGGCTCGTGCGTCACGTCGTGCCCGTCGAACACGATGCGCCCGCCGCTCACGTTCTTGGTGCCCGTGAGCATGTGGAACAGCGTGGTCTTGCCGGCGCCGTTGGGGCCGATGACCGAATGGACCGTGTTGGCGCGCACCTTGAGGTCCACGCCCGCCAGTGCGGCGAACTTGTCGTAGCGTTTTTCCACGCCCACGGCTTCGAGCAGGATGGGGGAGGGGGTGGCGGTGCTCATGGGTGGCCTCCTTGCGTGCTGACGTCATCCTTGCCGCCACGGCCCTTGCCGCGCAGCAGGTTCCAGGCCGACTCGCCCAGTCCCCACAGGCCGCGCTGCATGCCGAGGCTCACCACCATCAGCACCACGCCCAGGATCAGCAGCCAGCGCGGCCACAGCGTGGACAGCCAGTCGCCGACCAGCAGGTAGAAGGCCGAGCCGAGCAGCGAGGCCAGCAGGTTGCCCGTGCCGCCGATGACGGTCATGACGAGGATCATTTCGCTGGTGTGGTACTCGGCGCTCGCCAGCGGGGCGATGCCCGTCATCATGGCGTGCAGCGCGCCGGCCAGGCCGGTCACCGCGCCCGAGATCACGAAGGCCTGCAGCTTGAGCAGCTTGAGGTTGTAGCCGATGGCGCCCGCGCGCTCCTCGTTGTCGCGCACCGCCAGCAGCGTGCGCCCGAAGACCGAGGCCGACACCTTCTGCAGCAGCCAGAAGGCCACCAGGAACACCGTGGCCACGAAGCCGTAGTACTGCCAGGGCGAGGCCAGCGGCCACAGCGTGAGGCCGCCCACGGCCAGCGAGGGGCGCGGGATGTCCATCAGCCCGTTGTCGCCGCCCGTGATGCCAGGCATGGAGTAGGCGAGAAAGTAGAACATCTGCGCGAAGGCCAGGGTCAGCATCACGAAGTAGGTGCCGCGCTGGCGGATGGCGACCCAGCCCACGATGGCCGCGCCCAGCGCGCCCATCACCACGGCGAGCGCCAGGGCCAGCGGCATGGGCAGGGGCCAGCGCGTGAGCGTGAGGGCGATGGTGTAGCTGCCCAGGCCGAAGAAGATGCCCTGCCCGAAGGACAGCAGCCCGGTGTGGCCCAGCAGCAGGTTGCAGCCCATGGCGGCCAGGCCATAGATCAGCACCTCGCTGGCGAGCGAGCCCGATTGCATGGTCAGCGGCATCGCCAGCACCACGGCCAGCGCCAGCAGCAGGTGGAAATTTTTGCGCAAGATTGTCATCATGGTGGTGTTCATCCTTTGCGGCCCAGCAGGCCATGCGGGCGCAACAGCAGCACGGCGGCCATGGCGATGTAGATCATCAGGCGCGCCCCCTCGGGCCACACGGTGCTCATCACGCTCTGCACGATGCCGATCAGCAGACCGCCGATCAGCGCTCCGGCAAAGCTGCCCATGCCCCCGACCACCACCACGATGAAGGCCACGCCCAGCGCCTCGATGCCCATGAAGGGCTCGGCCCCGCGCATGGGGGCGGCCAGCACGCCGGCAATCGCCGCAGTGGCCGCACCCAGCGCGAACACCAGGCTGAAGATGCGGAACACGTTGATGCCGAGCAGCGAGACCATCTCCGTCGACTCGCTGCCCGCGCGCACCGCGCTGCCCAGGCGCGTGCCTTCGAGCACGTACCACAGGCCCACGGCCAGCACGGCGGTGAAACCGATCACGAACAGCCGGTACTTGGGGTAGACGATGCCGCCCCACATGACCACGCCCTGCAGCAGGTCGGGCACCGGCACGCTGTCGCCGAGCGGGCCCCACTGCAGGATCACCAGTTCCTGGATCGCCAGGGCCAGGCCCACGGTGACGAGGATGTGGAACTCGTGCGGCTTGGAATACACGTGGCGCAGCACCAGCTTTTCGGTGAGCCAGCCCAGGGCGCCCACGACCAGTGGCACCACGGCCAGCGCCAGCCAGAAGCTCAGGCCCCAGCGCGTCATCTGGAAGCAGAAGTAGGCGCCCAGCAGGTAGAACGCCCCGTGCGCGAAGTTCACGAAGCGCAGCAGGCCGAACACGATGGACAGGCCGACCGCCAGCAGGAAGTACAGCATGCCGATGCCGATCCCGTTGATGGCCTGTAGCAGGTAGATGTTCATGGGCGAGAGATGGAAGGAAAAATCCCAAGGCGCGCGGCTGCGGGCCGTGGAGGAGGGCGATGCGGCAGAGCTTGCGAGCGTCACCGCGGGTTTGTCTTCAGCCGGATGGCCAGGCGGGAAGCCGCAGACAGTGCGTTAGCACGGCAAGGCTTCCCAGCGACGCCAGCCGGTTGAAGGCCAATACGTGTCAGGTGAGCTTGCAGCCGGTCTGGTCCAGGGGCAGGAAGGACTTGCCCGAGCTGACCACGTCCACGTAGTCGTCCTTGTTGGCCATCTTCGCCTTGGCCTTGCCCTTGAGCAGGTAGTAGTTCTTGAGCACCTGGTGGTCGCCCTTGCGGATCTCTTCGTCGCCCGTGAGGCCCTGGTACTTCATGCCTTCCATGGCGGCGATCACGGCCTTGGGCTCCACCGTGCCGGCCTTGATGATGCCGTCGATCATGAGCTTGGTGCAGATGTACGAGCCCGCCAGGCTGTAGTTGGGGTTGGACTTGAACTTGTCGTTGCTGCGCCTGACCAGGTCGAGGTTGAGCGGCGCGTTGGCCGTGTGCCAGTACTGCGCGCCGAAGTAGATGCCTTCGCACAGGTCGGCACCCAGCGACTCGAACTGCTCCAGCCCCGAGGCCCAGGCCACCAGGATGGTCATGTTCTTGTGCATGCCGAAGCTCACGGCCTGGCGCAGCGCGTCGGACGACTGCGAGCCGAAGTTGAGCAGCAGCAGCACGTCGGGCTTGGCGGCCATGGCGTTGGTCAGGTAGCCGCTGAACTCCTTTTCGGTCAGCGAGTGGTAGCTGTTGCCCACGTGCTCCAGGCCCTTTTCCTTGAAGATGTTCTTGGCGGCCGACAGCAGGCCGTCGCCGAACACGTACTGCGGCGTGATGGTGTACCAGCGCTTGGCCTTGGGCAGGGCCTCGGCCAGGGGGCGCACCGTCTGCTCGATGGCGCCGAAGGTGGGCACCGACCAGCGGAAGGTGGCGGCGTTGCAGTCCTTGCCCGTGATCTCGTCGGCGCCGGCGGTGGTGATGAAGATGCCGCCGGCCTTCTCGGCCTCCTTGCCCATGGCCAGCGATTCGGACGACAGGATGCCGCCCGCGAAAAAGCGCGTGCCCTGCTGCTGCGAGGACTCCTGCACCTTGCGCACGGCCGTGGCTGGCTTGCCTTCCGTGTCCAGCACCGTGTAGGCCAGGGGGCGCTTGAGGGCCGTGCCGTACTGCTCTATGGCCAGCTTCATGCCCAGGTCGGCGAACTTGCCGTTGGCCGCGAACGCGCCCGACATGGGCACCGGGCAGCCGAACTGGATGGCACCGCTGGACTGCGCCCAGGCGCTCTGGGCCAGGCCCAGCGATGCGGGCAGTGCGCCCAGGGCAGAGAGTTGCAAGAGGTGGCGACGGTGCATGGGGGGCTCCTGTGGAGGGGTTGAGGCCGGCTGGCCGATAGCGGGGCACGGCTTGTGCAAAGCACACTGCGTGCCACCGCCGCAGAGCGCCGTTGGCGCTCATTTCTGCTATTTATAGTGATAAATAGAATAAACACCGTGCGTGGAAACCCTGCATCCCTTCCGCTGCCCCCTTGCGGTGCATACACTGCACCATGGGCGGTACTTCGCCGCGCGGAGGCACCGCCGTGGCTGCCGGCCGACCAACGACAATTCCCTGAACATGGCAACCAAAACGTCCACACAGAAGCCGCTCAAAGCCCTCAAGCGCCCCGACCTGGTGGCGCAGGAGATCAAGCGCCTCATCACCGAGAAGAACCTGAGCCCGGGCGACCGCCTGCCGCGCGAGAGCGAGCTGCAGGCGCAGTTCGAGGTGAGCAAGGGCACCATCCGCGAGGCGCTCAAGTCGCTGGAGGTGCAGGGGCTGGTGACCATCTCCACCGGCCCCTCGGGCGGGGGCACCATCGCCGAGGTGCCGCTGGACCGCACCCTGCAGTTCATGCAGAACTACCTGTTCTTCCAGGAAGTGACCATCGACAACATCTACGCCGTGCGCCAGTTCCTGGAGCCCGAGCTGGCCGCCGGCGCCGTGCCGCACCTGACCGAGGCCGATTTCGAGGCGCTGGAGCACTCCATCGCCTGCTGCGACCCGGCGTCGAGCAGCGAGGACATGCTCAGCCAGCGGCGCGAGGACGTGAACTTCCACGACATCCTGGCCGCGGCCAACCCGAATCCGTTCCTGCGCTTCAATTGCGAGCTGATCAACGAGATGCTGCGCCAGCTCATCGTCTACGGCAACCGCACGCCCAAGGCCGAGCACCGGCGCTTTGGCGAAGTGAATGCCAATTTCCACCGCGAGATCGTGCGGGCCGCACGCGTGCGCGACGTGGAGACGGTGCGCACGCTGATGGCGCGCCACATGCAGGACGCGGCCAGCAGCGTCAAGCGCATGAAGGGGCGCATCCAGGGCCGGCTGATCCTCGATGCCGACACCCTGCGCAGTCCGCGCTCGGCCCATGTGCGGCCCAAGGCCACCAAGGGCGTGAAGTTGCCGAAGGCCGGGGAATAGGTGTCAGCGCGCGGGTTGCAGCACGATAAGCGCCATGCCCGCCAGCGCGACCAGCACGCCCGCCACGTCCCACGGCGTGGGCCGGATGCCGTCCACCACCCACAGCCACGCCAGGGCCACGCCGATGTAGACCCCGCCATAGGCCGCGTAAACGCGCCCCGCGCCTGCCGTGTCGTGCAAGGTGAGCAACCATGCGAACAGACCAAGGCTCAGTGCCGCGGGCAGCAGCAGCCACATGGGCTTGCCCTGCTTGAGCCACAGCCAGGGCAGGTAGCAGCCCACGATTTCAGCCAGGGCGGTGGCGATGAAAAGCAGCAGGGTCTTCATCATGTCCCGGGGCCGAGGAGGGGGATGGATGGGGGTGCGTTGGAGGTGGTGGCCAACCACTGGCGCAACGCCAGCTCACCCTTGGGCGTGAAATGCACCACGCGCGAGCCCTGTGCGCGGTGTGCCCAGCCGCCCTCGAAGAGCCGCTGCAGCAGCGCAGCCCCCAGCGCGCCGCCCAGGTGGTGGCGGCGTTCGCTCCAGTCCAGGCAAGGGCGGCACAGCATGCGCCGCTGCTGGGCCAGGGCGGGGGTGTCGATCCCGACCTGGGCAAACCATTGCGCGCCGGCGGGCGTTACCGCCGCACCCTGGGGCGTGGCCTGCAGCAGCCCCTGGCGCACCAGGGCTTCATAAAACTGCACGCCCACTTCGCCGGCCAGGTGGTCGTAGCACATGCGTGCGCGGCGCAAGGCAGGCTCGCGCGGGCTGGAGCGCAGGCGCACCGCGCCCGCGCGGAAGGCCACGTTCATCAGCGATTCCAGCAGGTGTGCCACATCGCGGTCGGCCAGCCGGAAGTAGCGGTGGCGGCCCTGGTGCTCGACGGTCAGCAGGCCTGCATCGAGCAGCTTGGCCAGGTGGGCACTGATGGTCTGCTTGGTGACGCCGGCAACTTCGGCCAGCTCGGTGGCCGTGAGCGCGCGGTCGGACATCAGCGCGGTGAGGACTTCGGCGCGACCGGCGTCGCCGATGAGCGCGGCAATGCGCGCAATGTGGGGACCATCTTTCATGGTTCGATGTTGAGCGAACCATCACGGGCCGTCAAGCGCCTATCGTGAGGCCCTCACAACGCACAGGGCCACGCACCATGATCACCTGCTTCATCCGTTACGACATCGACCCCTTCCAGCGCGAGCTGTTCGCCGAATACGCACGCCGCTGGGGCCAGATCATCCCGCGCTGCGGCGGCCACCTGATCGGCTACTTCCTGCCGCACGAGGGCAGCAACTACGAGGCCTGGGGGCTCATAGGTTTCGAGTCGCTGGCCGCCTACGAGGCCTACCGCGCCCGCTTGCGCACCGACCCGGAGGGCCGCGCCAACTTCGCCATGGCGCAGGAAAAGCGCTTCATCCTGCGCGAGGAGCGCACGTTCACGCAGGGCGTGGAAGGCACGCTGGGCCTGCCCGCACGCCCGCTGGAGACCCGCGCATGATGGCCGTCATCTTCGAGGTGCAGCCCGCTCCGGGCCAGCAGGACGCTTATCTGGGCGCTGCCGCTGCGTTGCGGCCTTTGCTGGAGCAGATCGACGGGTTTGTCTCCATCGAACGGTTCGAGAGCCTCAGTGCTCCCGGCAAGCTGCTGTCGCTTTCGTTCTGGCGTGACGAGGAGGCAGTTGCGCAATGGCGCCAGATGGAAGCCCACCGCGCCACGCAGAAAGCCGGTCGCGAGCGGATCTTCGACAACTACCGCCTGCGCGTTGCCGCCGTGGTGCGCGACTACGGCATGCATGACCGTGACCAGGCTCCCGCAGATTCGCGGTCAGTGCACGGCTGATGGGCGCGCGGACTAGGCGGCGTAGCCAGTGAGCAGTGCGTGCTCCCAGTCCGGGCGCCCGTGTTGCCGGGCCAGCGCCGCCATGGCCGCGTGGTCGTAGGGCACGCAGATGTGTTCGCAATGCCAGCCGCCTGCGCGCTGTTCGATGAAGGCATAGCGTGCGTCGGGTGTCCCGGTCTGCACCGCGTGGGGCACGGGGTGGTCATCGCTGTAGGCCTGCAGTCCCACGCTGCCGGGGTTGACCAGCAGGCTTGCACCCTGCCGCACTGCGCGGGGCACGTGGGTGTGGCCGCATGTGATGACCGGTGAATGCTCGCCGCCCAGCCGGTCGGATATCTCTGCTGGGGTGGCCAGGCGCAGTGTGCTGCCGTCCAATGTTTCCAGCAGATATTCGTGGTCGCTGCGCGGCGAGCCGTGGCACAGGTAAATGTCGTCGCTGAAGCGATGCCAGGCCTTGAGCGTGCGCAGCCAGGTGAACTCCGCCTCGGTGAGCTGTGCGTGCGCGTACTGGTCCGAAGGGCCGCCGCGCCCGGGGCGCAGTTCCAGAACCTGGCGCTCGTGGTTGCCCGCCAGTGATAGCCAGCCCGACGCCATCAGCCACTGCGCCGTCTCGCGCGGCAGCAGCGGGCCGAGAACCTGTTCAAGGTGTTTTCGGGAATCGCATTGAAGTGCAATCGGGATGAGTGGATGCCTCGGATGCGCTGCATGGGCTCGTGCCCATGCAAGCAGCCGGGGCATTCAATCGCCCGATTTCACTCCAACCCTTCGGGCAAGTGCCTTGCCGGGCGGTCTGCGGCGTTGCGGCGCTTGTTGATAGCCAAGCTATCAACTGCGCACTGCGCCTAGCATCCCATCCCGGCAAGGTACTTGTGCGACCCCGAAAACACCTTGAACAGGTTCTTGGAGGTTGTCGCCCAGGTTCACCACCTGGTCAGCGCCCCGGCGGCGGATGTCGGCGGCCACCGCTTCCAGTGCGGCGAGGTTGCCATGGATGTCGGAGACGAGGGCCATGCGCATGGGGTGGTGGCTTTCAGCAGGGGGACACAGCGCCGCTCAGGCTGCCCTGGCACAGGTGCAGGCTGATGCGTGCCCGGTTGAACAAGAGATCGCACAGCCACGCATACACCAGCGCGATGTAAGCCAGCTGGGCCCAGCCCACATAGCTGCCGAACACGATGGTCTGCAGCCAGTTCTGGCCCCAGAGGTAGACAGCGCTGCTCGCCAGCGTTGCCACGAGGAGCGTGGCGGTGGCCGGCACCAGCGATGCCCCAACTGCGCCGTGGGGCCGCCGCCATGCGGCCAGGCCCAGCAGGGCGAACGCCAGGGCGTTGGCACCGCTGAAGATGCGCAATTCGCGCAGCAGCTTCTCGGCCGTATCCATGTAGGCGCTGCGGATCAGCGCATCGAGCTGGGCCTGCATCTGCTGCGCGGTGCCGATCTGCAACTCCAGCCGCTGCTGCCGCCGTTTGCGGCATTCGCAGGCCGGGATCCCCATCTCGGCCGCAATGGCGGCGACCCGGGCGGGCAGGCCGGCCGACAGCGCCTTGCGCGCGGCGTCGATCTCCTGCTCCTTGCCGCGCAAGAAGACCCGTGCTTGCGCGTTCAGGAAGCGTTCGTCCAGGGCCTGGAGCTTCTCGCCCGTCTTGTGCTCGATGTGCTGGCGGATGAGCTCGCGTGCACCGCGTTCAATCCAGGTGGGTTGCAGCAGCGACACCAGAAGCAACCCGCCGAAGGCCGCGCCGCCCAGCAGGGCGAGCAGAAGGACGAAAGATCGAAACAAGGCGCAGGTCTCCGGTTTTCAGTTCAGTGCGGGCCCTGCGCCGGCACATCCACGGTCCTGGGCCAGCCGGCCCAGTGCGGGCGCAGTCAGCCGGTAGCTGAGCCGTTCGGCCACACGCTGGGCACCGAGGCTTTCGTAGAACAGGATTCCCCCGACGTTCGACGCCTTCACGGGCCAGTCGATGCGGCGGCAGCCGTGGTCCAAGGCATATCGGGCGAGCCCGGACATGAGCGCCCGGCCAGTCCCCTGGCTTCTCTCGGCCGAACTCACGTACAGCTCTTTGAGCTGGCAATGCCTGCGCTGCTCCTCTGCAAATTCGACCAGCGAATACACCAGCGAGAACGCCGCCAGGCCCACCACAACGCCGTCGCTGCGCGAAGCCACCAGCAAACGCTGGGCGGAGCCGGGCGCCAGGAGGTTCTGGCGGAGGTGCTCCATCACCACCTGCCGAGAGGGCGTGGCGCCCTCGTTGTAGAAGGCGTGCAGCTCACACAGCAGGTTGGCCAGCGAGGCATGCTGGTATTCGGCGACCAGGGCGACCTGAAGTGCGCGTTCTGCGGGGCTGGCGTTCTGCATGGGCTCTTTCGTCTTGGAGATTTCGGCGGGACAACGTGCGCTTTCTGACACGGCGCCGTGCGGCCTTTTGCCATGACACTGCCGCAAAGATGGGGGGCGGAGCGCGAGCCCCGCACGGAGGGCCGCCACCGGCCATCCCATCCGCGGCGTGTCAAGCGGCCACTGGACCAGAGCCGGCGCCCTCCCTCCAGCGGGCCGCAAGCCAAGGCCCCTCATCGGGATTTCCGTGGGTCATCGCAGTTGTGGCGGTGTGTGGTGTGCGCTGTCCGCCCCGACCTTCACGGCAATCACTTCCATGCACACGCGGTAGCGTTGGCTGATGCCATAGCGCACGGGCCGGAAGCCACATTCGGCCAGCAGCGCGTACAGCCGGTCGCGGTCAAAGTTGTGATAGTGCTCGATTTCACCCCAGTAGGGGTTCGCGTTGTTCGCATCCAGCGCCTTCCAGACCAAGGAGCCCAGGTTGGGCAGGGAGATCAGCAGCACCCCCCCGGGTTGCAGCAGCCGGTGGGCGGCATGCAGGCCCACCTTGGGAAACGGCATGTGCTCCAGCACATCCGCCATGCTGACCACACTGGCCGGCCGCGGCAGCTCGAACCCTGTGACGTCCTGGCAATGGGCCGCCACCCCCCATCTGCGCAGCTCTTCCACCGATTGCGGACGCAGGTCCAGGCCCACGGGATCGAAGCCGTACTCCTGCGCGGTGAACAGAAGCGATGCATTCCCAAACCCCACGTCCAGCCACGTGCCTCCCGTCTGGTAGGACAGCACCTTCTCGATCATCTGCGCAGACACATAGCGCTGCCGTTCCAGGTCATAGCCCACCACCTGGGATTCGTTGGTGCCACGGAAAACGACATTCAGCGCCGCTTCGGAGTAGTAGCCGCTGCGAAAAACATGCTGGCACGCCGTGCATTGGCTCCAATCCATGGTGCGGGAGAGTTCTTGGCTGTAGCGAGGGTGGTGGGAACAGTCCGCGCTGCGCAGCGGCCGAAAGGCCTTGCTCTCGCACAACGGGCACGCCTGGTAGTCGATCAACTCGCCGGCCATGGTGGCGGGGGTGCTGGCGGCGGGCCGGTAGGTCACCGGCGCGGCTGGGAAGGAGTATTTGATCATGCCTTCATTCTAGAAGGCACCCGCCGTCTTCCCGGGGGCATCAAGACCGCCGCCGCCGCGGCGCTAGCGAGGGCCATGGGGCTCGCCCGCGGCCCGTCTTGCGGATGCGCACAGCTTTCGAAGGGCAGCATGGGCCGCCCGGGACGGGGGCTGCGCCACGCGGTGGCTACAGCGCGAAGATCTTTCCCGGATTCAGGATGTTCTTCGGGTCCAGCGCCCGCTTGATGGCGCGCATCATGTCCACCGCGCCAGCCCCGGTTTCATCGAGCAGGAAGCCCATCTTGTGCAGGCCCACGCCGTGCTCGCCCGTGCAGGTGCCGCCCATGCTCAGCGCGCGGGCCACCAGCTTGTGGTTCAGGTCTTCCGCGGTCACGCGTTCTTCGGGGATGTTGGGGTCGAGCAGGTAGCCAAAGTGGAAGTTGCCGTCGCCCACATGGCCCACCAGGAAGTAAGGGATGCCGCTGTCCTCGGCTTCCTGCACCGAGTCGAGCAGGCAGTCGGCCAGGCGGCTGATGGGCACGCAGGTGTCGGTGCTGATGGCGCGGCAGCCGGGGCGGCTTTGCACGGCGGCGAAGTAGGCGTTGTGCCGCGCGGTCCACAGGCGCGTGCGTTCCTCGGGCGTGCTGGCCCATTCAAAGGCATTGCCGCCAAACTCGCTGGCGATGTCCTGCACCGTCTCGGCCTGCTCCTTCACGCTCGATGGCGAACCGTGGAACTCCATCAGCAGCATGGGTTCTTCGCGCAGGGTGAGCTTGCTGTGCGCGTTGACCATGCGCACCGTGTGGTGGTCGATGAGTTCCACGCGCGCGATCGGCACGCCGAGCTGGATGGTCTGGATCACGGTGTGCACGGCGGCCTCGATGCTCGGGAACGAGCAGATCGCGGCGCTCACGGCCTCGGGCAGCGGGTACAGGCGCACGGTGATCTCGGTCATGATGCCCAGCGTGCCCTCGCTGCCCACCATCAGGCGCGTGAGGTCGTAGCCCGCGCTGCTCTTCTTGGCGCGCGTGCCGGTGTGGATGACTTCGCCGCTGGCCGTGACCACCTGCAGCGCCAGCACGTTCTCGCGCATGGTGCCGTAGCGCACGGCGTTGGTGCCGCTGGCGCGCGTGGCGCTCATGCCGCCAATGCTGGCATCGGCGCCGGGGTCGATGGGGAAGAACAGGCCCGTGTCCTTGATCGCATCGTTGAGCTGCTTGCGCGTGATGCCGGGCTGCACGGTCACGGTGAGGTCTTCGGCATTGATGCTCAACACCTGGTTCATGCGGCTCACGTCAATGCTGATGCCGCCCTGCACGGCCAGCAGGTGGCCTTCGAGCGAGGAGCCGGCGCCGTAGGGAATCACCGGCACCTCGTACTGGCTGGCCAGCTTCACGGCGTCGGCCACGTCCTGCGTGCTCTCGGCGAACACGACAGCGGAAGGTGGCGGCGCCTGGAAGGAACCTTCGTCCCGGCCATGCTGCTCGCGCACGGCCTGGGCCAGCGAACACCGCGCACCAAAGCGGGTCTGCAGCGCTTCGATGAGGGCCTGGGGCACTTCGCGCAGGTTGATTTCGGGGAGAAGGTGGGCGGCAGCGGTGGGGGCGTTCATGGGTTGTCTCCAGGGTGATCGAAAAGAATACCACCGGCTTTTGCGGGGCGCCATGGCAGTGGTCAGGCAGGTGCAAGCTGGCCCGGACCCCGCGGGTGCACAAGGCGCGCGGGCACTGCGCGGCGTGGTGCGGGTATTCACGGGCTTGTTCGCGGGTGTTCGCTTAAATACATTACGTTTGAAATGTATATTGTGAAAGCGCCATGAACCACCGTGTTTCCCCCAAGGCGGGGGTGCGCCGCACGCATGCCGAGCGCAGCGCCGCCACCCGCCAGCACCTGATCGCCACGGCCATCGATGTGATCCAGAACCGCAGCCTGGAGGAGATGTCCATCCATGAGCTGGCCAAGTCGGCGGGCATGACGTCGGGGGCGGTGCAGCACCACTTCACGTCCAAGGCGGTGCTGATGATGAACGTGCTCAGCGAGCTGATCGAGTCCAGCGTGCTGTCGGGCGCACTCTGGCCCGACAGCACGCTGGCGCCCCGCGAGAGGGCGACCCTTTTCGTGCAGGCCGTCTGGGGCCTGGTCTATGCGCAGCCGCGCTTCATCGTGGCCTGGAACATCTATCTGGGCTGCCGCAACCAGCCGGAAGTGCTGGGCCACATTGCCGAGCTGCGCCAGAGCGTGCAGGCGCGCATGCGCGACGGGTTCTTCAAGGCATTTCCCGAACTGGCCCACGAGGCCGACCGCGATGGCCTGCTGGGCCTAGTGCTGTCCTCGCTGCGCGGGCTGGGGATGCTGCAGCTTTTTGCACCTGCGCGGCAGGACACGCCGGATGCTGCGCAACAAGCCCAGCTGGCCTGCTTGGCCGACCTGATCGCCACCCGATGTGAAGCCGCAGCCGCCAGTGCCGCGCCCGCCAAGGCGCGAGCGCCTCGCCGCTAGGCCCCGGGTGCCGCCGCACCGGCGCGCACCTGCGCACGTTTGCGGGTGCCCCGCCAGGCGCCCGTGCAACGCCATTCCACTGCCACCCCCCCAAAAAAACCAGGAGACAACACACCATGGCCCTTTCCTTCCCCCGCGCGCCCCGCATTCCGCTGCTGGGCGCCCTCGTGCTGCTGGCAGGCATCGCAGTGGCACAGCCAGGCGCGTACCCGGCCAAGCCCATCCAGCTCATTGCGCAGCAGCCGCCCGGCAGCGGCTCGGACGCGATGACCCGCGTGTGGGCCGATTGCGCCGCGCGTGAACTGGGCCAGGCGGTGGTGGTGCAGAACAAGCCGGGGGCCAACGGCGTGCTGGCAATCAACTACCTCAAGGGCCAGCCCGCCGACGGCTACAGCCTGCTGAGCATCGGCATGTCGCAGATGACGATCACGCCGTATGTGTACAAGCAGCCGCCGTACGACCCGCTGCGCGATTTCGATGGCGTGGCCGTGCTGGGCACGTCGCCGCTGGTGCTGGCCGTGCCTGCGGGGCAGGGCATCGCGAGCCTGGCCGATCTGCAAAAACTCGCGCGCGCCACGCCGGGTGGCGTCAACTTTGGGTCGCCGGGCAAGGGCAGCCCGGCGCACCTGCTGACTTCGGCGCTCATCGAGCGCCTTGGCGTGGCTGGCACCCATGTGCCCTTTGTGGGCGAAGGCGCGGGCCTCACCGCGCTGATGGGGCAGCAGATCCATGCGATGACCCTGGTCATCGGCACGGCCGCAGCCCAGGTCAAGGCGGGCAAGCTGGTGCCGCTGGCGCTGTTTGGCGCGCAGCGCTCGCCCCTGCTGCCGGAGGTGCCCACCATTGCCGAAGCGTTGCCCACCGCCGCCGACCTGGCGCGGCCCGCGTGGATTGCGGTGGTGGCCAAGGCGGGCACGCCGCCCGAACTGCTGAGCAAGCTCAACGCCGTCACCGAAAAGTGCCGGGGCGATGCGCAGTACAAATCGCGGCTGGAGGCCATGAACGTCACGCTCACTTCCTCGGTGCCGGGCGACGTGCGCGCCTGGGCCTCGCGCGATGCGGCCGTGTGGCGGCCCTTGATCGACAAGCTGGGCCTGGCCACGGAATGACAGTGGGCACAGCGGCACCCCAGGTCACGCTGCCCCACGGCGGCCAGCTGCGGGGTCTGTGGGACCACGGCGTGCGTGTGTTCCGTGGCGTGCCGTACGCCCAGGCACCACGTGGCGCGCTGCGCTTTGTGGCACCGGCGCCTGCGTTGCCGTGGTCCGGCCTGCGCGACGCCACCACCTTCGCGCCCATGGCGCCGCAGCTGGCCCGCACGGCAAAAGCCGATGCGCCCATGCTGGGTGGCCAGGACTGTCTGGCCGTCAATGTGTGGGCACCGCCCGCAGCGCCGGGTGCGGGCCTGCCGGTGTTGGTGTGGGTGCATGGTGGCGGCTTCTTTCGCGGCTCGGCGAGCGAGCCGCTGTACGACGGCGCTTCGTTCGCCCGGCAGGGGCTGGTTTTTGTGTCGCTGCAGTACCGGCTGGGCATGGACGGGTTCATGCACTTCGAGGGTGAGGACGACGGTGCACCCGCCAACCGGGGTTTGCTGGACCAGATCGCTGCGCTGCAGTGGGTGCAGGACCATGTCCAGGCCTGGGGTGGCGACCCGACGCAGGTCACGGTGTTTGGCCAGTCGGCGGGCGCGGGTGCGCTGGCGTGCCTGCTGGGCATGCCAGCGTCGCGCGGCTTGTTCCAGAGGGTCATCCTGCAAAGCCCGAGCGTGGCCTGCCAAACGTTGGACGAAGCCGCCGCCGTGCGCCGCGCAGTGGCTGCGTTGGTGGGCGTGGCGCCGAGCCGCACCACGCTGGCCTCGGCACCCATCGGTTCGGTGCTTCATGCCGTCCACAGGCTGGCAGCAGATCCATCGCTTCGGGTTCGGCATGGCATCGGGGGCCGCAACTTCTTTCCGCTGCGGCCCGTGGTGGATGGGCGGGTGCTGGCTGCGCCGCCGCTGCAGGCGATGCGCCAGCAATGGAGGGCCCGGCCACCGGACCTGCAGGTGCTGGTGGGCAGCAATGTGGACGAGATGCGCCTGTACCACGTGCCGGGCGGCGCCATCGACCGCGTGAGCGAGGCGCAGGTGCTGGCGTTTGCGCAGGATGTGGGTTTGCCCACGGAGGCGGTTCGCGCCTGCCGGGCGCTGTTGCCGGCTGCCCAGCAGACACCGGGCGAGCTGCTGTCAGCCTTGCAGTCCGATTTCTACTACCGCGTGCCCGCACAGCGCATCGCGGCGCTGGCCAGCGAATGGGCCCAAAGCGCCCACCGCTATGAGTTTGCCTGGGCATCCCCCCAGTGGCGGGGGCGGCTGGGCGCGGCGCACGCGGTGGAGCTGCCGTTTGTCTTTGGCAACCTTCACACTGCCCAGGGGCAAGAGTTCACGGGGGCCGCGCCGCCTGCCGCTCTGGCGCAGGCCATGCACCAAAGCTGGGCGAGTTTTGCGCGCCGGGGCGACCCCGGCTGGGCGCGCCATGAGGGCACCATGCCCTGGCTGCAGCATTTCAACAGCGCATCGCGCTGCGAAATCCATAGCGAACCCACCAGATTCAATCTGTGGCGAGGCATTCTTTGAGCAAGGAGGGCGAAGTCCGCTGAGCCCCCGTAGGGCGCCATAGGCTGGCGCGCCACACTGGTGCATCCATCTTGTATACCAGTTGGCACGGAACCTGCAATCAGCAGGCGGCAATGACCACCGCCACCGAGATCAGCAACCGCATCATCGAAGCCGTGATGGCGCAAAAGCTCGCCCCCGGCTCGCGCCTGGGCGAGCAGCAGCTGGCCATGCTGTTCGACTGCAGCCGCACCATCGTGCGCGAGGCGCTCACGCGGCTGTCCACGCGCGGCATCGTCACCGTGAGCGCGCGGCGTGGCTGGTATGTGATCGAACCCTCGGAAGACGAGGCGCGCGAGGCCTTCGAGGCGCGCCGCGTGATCGAACTGGGCCTGCTGCACCAGCTCAAGGCGGTGGACAAGGCGGCCGTGCGCCAGCTCAGGAGCCACCTGCAGCGCGAGAAGGCGGCGCTGGCGGGCAGCGACGTGGGCGCGCGCAGCTTCCTGCTGGGCGACTTCCATGTGTGCCTGGCCGAATGCCTGGGCAATTCACTGCTGGCCGACACGCTGCGCGACTTCACGGCGCGCACCACGCTGATCGCCATGCTCTACCAGTCGTCGCACGATGCCGCGCAGTCGTGCGCCGACCACGTGCGCATCGTCGAGGCGCTGGAGGCGGGCGACATCGCCCAAGCCGAAGCGCTCATGTCCGAGCACATCGGCTCGGTGCAATCCGCGCTGCGCCTGCAGGCCAGCACCGACCCGCTGGCCGGGCTGCGCGATGCGCTGGCCCCGGTGCGCAAGAGCACCGCCGCCGCAGCGGACACCACCGCGCAGCCCCGGCAACGCAAGCCCCGCGCTGCGCCCAAGAGTTCCACCCCGAAAGCGTCCGACAAGGACGCAGCACCCGCCGACGCATCCACCTACCTAGGAGCCCTGCTATGACCGCCTCCCGTGCCTTTGTTTCCTCGACCCGCCGCCTGACACTGGGCGTGCTCGCCGCCACGGGCCTGTCGGCCGCGCTGATGGCCCCTGCCGCCCACGCGCAGAACGCGCTGGACAACATCCTCAAGGCCAAGGAAATCAAGATCGCCATCCCCACCGACTATCCGCCCTACGGCTTTGTCGGCACGGATCTCAAGCCCCAGGGCCTGGATGTGGAAATGGCCAACTACATCGCCACCAAGCTGGGCGTGAAGGTCGAACTGATCCCCGTGACCAGCGCCAACCGCATCCCCTACCTGCAGACGCAGAAGGCCGACCTCGTCATCTCCACGCTGGGCAAGAACCCCGAGCGCGAGAAGGTGATCGACTTCACCGCCGCCTACGCCCCGTTCTTCCAGGCCGTGTTCGCGGGCAAGAGCCTGTCGATCAAGAGTTTTGCGGACCTGGCCGGCAAGTCGGTGGCCGTGACGCGCGGCGCCATGGAGGACCAGGAACTGGCCAAGGTCGCGCCCGCCGGCGTGGACGTGAAGCGTTTTGAAGACCACGCGGCCAGCATCTCGGCCTTCGTGTCGGGCCAGACGCAGGCCATCGCCACCAGCGCGTCCACGGCCGGCACCATCATGATGAAGAACCCCAGCCTGCAGACCGAGTACAAGCTGCTGCTCAAGGACAGCCCCAACTTCATCGGCGTGGCCAAGGGCGAGGACAAGCTGCGCCTGCGCGTGAACGAGATCATCGCCGAGGCGAAGAAGTCGGGCGACATCGACAAGCTCTCCAGCAAGTGGCTGGGCCGTCCCGCCGGCGAACTGCCCCTGTGAACGCTCACCACTGACCATTTGCTGAACAGGCCTGGGGCGTGACAAGCGCCGCAGGGCAACCGCATGCTGATCGCGCTGGATTTCTCTGCCGTGCTGTCCTCCTGGCCGCTGCTGGTGCGCGGTGTGGTCTGGACCATCGGGCTCACGGTGGTGGGCACCGTGCTGGGCCTGTTGCTGGGCACGGCCTGTGCCTGGGCGCGCGCCCGCAACCTGGGGCCGCGTGCGCTGCCGCTGCGCTGGGCCGTGGCCGCCTATGTGGAGCTGGTGCGCAACACGCCCTTCATCGTGCAGCTGTTCTTCCTGTTCTTCGGCCTGCCGGCGCTCGGGCTCAAGCTCTCGCCCGAGGTGGCCTCCGTGCTGGCCATGGTGATCAACCTGGGCGCGTATTCGGCCGAGATCATCCGCGCCGGCATCGAGGCCACGCCGCGCGGGCAGATCGAAGCCGCGCAGAGCCTGGCCCTGACGCCCGGCCAGACCTTCCGCCGTGTGGTGCTGCCGCCGGCGCTGCTCAAGGTGTGGCCGGCCATGGTGAGCCAGATCATCATCGTGATGTTGGGCTCGGCCGTGTGCGGGCAGATCTCCACGCCGGAACTGAGCTACGCGGCCAACCTGATCTCCAGCAACACCTTCCGCGCGTTCGAGGCGTTCATCCTGGCGACGGCCGTGTACCTGGCGCTGTCGATGCTGACCCGCCGCCTGCTCATCTGGGTGGGTGCCCGATTCTTGGTGGGGAGATAAGCCATGGTGGAATTTTCTCTGTGGGACATCCTGCGCAACCTGCTGATGGCCGCGCGCTGGACCGTCAGTCTCTCGCTCATTGCCTTCATCGGCGGCGGGCTGGTGGGCCTGTTGCTGCTGGTGCTGCGTCTGTCCAAGGTGCGGGGTACCGAGCGCCTGATCGGGGCCTACGTGCAGGTGTTCCAGGGCACGCCGCTGCTCATGCAGCTGTTCCTGGCGTACTTCGGCATTGCGCTCTTTGGCATCAAGACCTCGCCGTGGACAGCCGCCGCCGTGGCACTCACGCTCTACACCAGCGCCTATCTCACGGAGATCTGGCGCGGCTGCGTGGCCTCCATCCCCAAGGGCCAGTGGGAGGCGGCGCAGAGCCTGGCCCTGAACTTTGGCGAGCAGCTGCGCCATGTGGTGCTGCCGCAGGCACTGCGCATTGCGGTGCCGCCCACCGTGGGTTTTCTGGTGCAGGTGATCAAGGGCACGGCGCTGGCATCGGTGATCGGCTTTGTCGAGCTGACCAAGGCCGGCAGCATGATTTCCAACGCCACCTACCAGCCCTTTCTGGTCTACGCCTGCGTGGCCCTGCTGTACTTTGTTTTGTGCTTCCCGGTGAGCCTGGTGGCGCAGTCCCTTGAAAGGAAACTCCATGGCAACCGCAGTTGATACAACCCCGGCTCCCGCCCACGACGGCATCGTGGTGGGCACGCCGCCCATCGTGGACATCACGGCCCTGCGCAAGTCCTACGGCACGAACGAGGTGCTCAAGGGCATCGACCTCAAGGTGCAAAAGGGCGAGGTGATCGCCATCATCGGCAAGAGCGGCTCGGGCAAGAGCACGCTGCTGCGCTGCGTGAACGGGCTGGAGGTCTTTCAGGAGGGTGCCCTCAGCGTCAACGGCAAGAAGCTCATGCACGACAGCCCCACGGCCATGCGTGAGCTGCGCCAGCAGGTGGGCATGATTTTTCAGAACTTCAACCTGTTCCCGCACCTTTCGGTGGGCCGCAACATCATGCTGGCCCCCACGCTGGTGAAGTCGCGCGACGCCGCCACGGCGGCCGCGCAGGCGCGCAAGCTCCTCGAGCGCGTGGGCCTGGCAGAAAAATTCGACGCCATGCCCGACCAGCTCTCGGGCGGGCAGCAGCAGCGCGTGGCCATTGCACGCGCCCTGGCCATGGAGCCGCAGGTGCTGCTGTGCGACGAGATCACCTCGGCGCTCGACCCTGAATTGGTGGGCGAGGTGCTGCGCGTGGTGGAGTCGCTCGCGCTGGAAGGCATGACACTGATGATGGTCACGCACGAGATGGCATTCGCGCGCAAGGTCAGCGACCGCGTGATCTTCATGCACCAGGGCCGTGTGCACGAGACGGGCACGCCCGCCGAGCTGTTCGGCCACCCGCGCACGCCTGAACTGCAGCAATTCCTGTCCTCGCTGCACGACTGACGGCGGCCCTCGGCGCGCAGGCACAAAAGCCCGCCCACGGTCTGGAACGCTCCAGGGCGGGCGGGCTCGCGGACGCCAATGGTCCGCTACACGCGGTGGTCACCCCGGGTTTGGCTCCGTGGCCAAGAGCCAGGGCATCCGGGATGGAGGATCAGGAAAGAAGGCCCTTCTCGAATTCGGCTGGAGACAGGGAGCCGCTCTGGTCGGCATCCAGCTCCTTGAAGCGCTGGCTGATGGCCGGCAGCTTGGTGGCTTCCTTCTCGCTCAGCTTGCCGTCCTTGTCGGTGTCGGCGCGATTGAAAGCGTTGGTGGCGGCCATGGAGGGGTTTCCGGTGCCAGGGCCGTAGGAGTATTTGGGGTCTCCCGGGGCTGCGGCCTTGCTGGCCGGCGCAGGCTGGGGCGAAGTGGAAGTGGACTGTGCCTGCAATGCGCCCACGCCACCCAGGGAGAGGGCGGCGAAGAGCATCACGCTGCGCGTATCGAACGAATAGGTGCGTCGTTGCAGTGCTTTCATGGAAGCTAGGCTCCTTCGAAGTTGAACAGGGTTTCATTGCACCGCAGCAGGCCGGGCAAGGCCAGCACTCTTGCCTGCTGTTGCCCGGGCCAACATTTCCCAGCGCGGTGTAACCGGCAGCGGCTGCTTTGTAGGGCAATGCGGAGGGGATGTACCCAAACGTAGGGCGCCACAGGCGCCCGCCCGACGCCGCGGGCCGGTTGCCGGATGACTGGCAGGCCGGGGCATGTCCTACATCGGCGTTCCCGCCGGCCCAAAACAATGCACTTCAGCATCCCGTTGGATGGATGTTTTTTGTTGTTTTATCCCAAGGAGCCTCTCATGCAAAAGCAAACCGTTGTGGCCGCCCTCGCCGCCCTGGCCTGCACCGCCGCCCTCGCGCAGGCGCCCGCCACCAACACCGCCCGCCCCCCTTCCGAGGTGAATCCCGCCGCTTCGGGCGGCCCCGCCGCCGCGAATGCGCAGAACAAGGCCGACAACCGTGCCAGCCAGAGCACGGCGGCGCCCGCCAACCCTGCCAAGGGCGATGGCCGTGGCGCCCCGGTGGCAGAGATCAACCCCAGCGCCTCCGGGGGCAAGGCCGCCGCCAAGGCGGAAACGCGGGTGAACGCCCGCCTCATGGACTCCAACGGCGACGGCATGGTGTCGCGCCAGGAGTGGGACACGTACCACGCCAATGCGTGGAACAACCTCAAGCCCTCGAACACGGGTGTTTCCACGGCGGACATCGACAAGCTCAACCGCTCGACGGCGACCCAGTGACCCTGGTGGCCGGCGGCAGCCGGTGGACGGCAGCGCGATAGGGGCTGCCCGTCCGCCCCTTGCACCGGGTGCGTGTGCAAGGGGCTTTTTTTTGAATGCCAGCCCGGCGGGCCCGGTGGCGGAAAATCGCGGGTGTAGATTCCCCGCGCGGCCCTGCGCCGCATCCCCCACCGACCAAGCAAGGCACCCATGGGCAACCGACTCACACAGATCGCCACGCGCACCGGCGACGCCGGCACCACCGGCCTGGGCAACAACGAACGCGTCTCCAAGGACAGCCTGCGCATCCATGCGCTCGGTGACGTGGATGAGCTCAACTCCCACATCGGCCTGCTGCTGTGCGAGCGCGTGCCGGAGGACGTGCGCGGCCTGCTCGTCGAGGTGCAGCACCAGCTGTTCAACCTGGGGGGCGAGCTGTCGATCCCGGGCTTCGAACTGCTCAAGCCGCAAGCGGTGCTGGCACTGGATGACGCCCTGGCCCACCACAACGCGGCGCTGCCGCGCCTGCAGGAATTCATCCTGCCCGCCGGCACCCGAGCCGCCGCGCAAGCCCATGTCTGCCGCACCGTGGCGCGCCGCGCCGAACGCGCCGTGGTCGCCCTGGGCAACGAAGAGGCGCTGAACGACGCGCCTCGCCAGTACCTCAACCGCCTCTCCGACCTGATGTTCGTCCTGGCCCGCGTGCTCAACCGCATGGATGGCGGGGATGACGTGTACTGGAAAAGCGAGCGCCTGGCGCAGCAGAATGCTACTGAATAGATAGCTTCTGGCGCTTACCCAGTAAGCGCTGGAGAGTAATTTTCTATAAATTCAACCCTGCCCGCTGCGGGTGGCGCTGCCCACCAGGGCAGCCAAGCAAGGGCCGCCCCGCAGCGAGGGCTGCGTCCCCCTTCCCGAGTCGCGTTAGCGATTCGAGAGAAGGGGGAAGGCACGAAGTGCCTCAGGGGGATGCACCTTATCTCGGCGCCAGGATCGCCATGGTCAGCCGCGACACGCAGGTGAGCTCGCCCGCGTCGTTGACCATGTCGATGTGCCACACGTGCGTGGTGCGGCCCAGGTGGATGGGCCGGGCGGTGGCCGTCACCCAGCCGCTGGTGGCGGAGCGCAGGTGGTTGGCGTTGATGTCCAGGCCCACGGCGTTGTGGCCCTCGGGGCTGGCGTAGTAGGCGCCCACCGAGCCCAGCGACTCGGCCAGCACCACGCTCACACCGCCGTGCAGCAGCCCGAAGGGCTGTTTGGTGCGCTGGTCCACCGGCACGCGGCCGCGCAGGAAGTCGTCACCCAGTTCGATGATCTCGATGCCCAGGTGCGAGGCAGCGGTGTTGTGGTGGTCGGCGTTGAGTCGAGCCAGGTCGACGGGCTTTTTCCAGATGGGCATGGTGGCTTCGGTCGGACAGAGGGATGAATCTTTTCGGACCGGCCATTGTGCCCATCTTGCTCTCATGGGCGCAGCCCCGGCCCGGCGCCACCGTGGATCCGGCCCTGCCGGTCCACCGGAGGCGTCCCCCCTTGAGGAATGGCGCGCAGCGCCTCAGGGGGTTACCCGATGAATTTGCCGTTGGCGCCCATCACGCCCAGGTCCAGGAAACGCGAGCCCACATAGGGGGCGCTGCCTGCGTAGTCGATCGTGAGGCCGCCCAGGTCGTTGCTGCGGATGCCGGCCAGCGCGTTGCGCAGCCTGGCGCGGGTCAGCTCGCGGCCGGCGCGCTCCAGGCCTTCGGCGAGCACGCGGGCGTTCACATAGCCCTCGAAGCTGCGGCTCGAGAATTCCTGAAAGCCCACCGCCTTCATGGCGCGCTGGTAGTCGCGCACCAGGGCAACGCTGGTGCGGCCCGCGTCGGGCAGCACCATCGACAGCGCGATGCCCGCCGCCTTGCCGCCGAGCTGGCGCAGGTTGTCGCCGGACAGGGCCACGCTGGTCGCTGCCAGCGGGGTGCTGGGCGACACCTTCTTGAATTCGCTGACCAGCGCGGCCGACACGTCGCCCGCCGTCCCCAGCAGCACCGTCGTGGGCTTGGCCGCCACGGCCTGCCTGACCACGTCGGCCACCTGCGCGCCCTGTGCGTCGAGCTTGAACGCCTTGGGCGCGGGCTGCTGGGCCGCCTTCATGGCGTTGTTCACATCGGCCAGGAATTCGCGGCCGAAGGCGGTGTCCTGGTAGACGATGGCCAGGTCGGTGATGCCCATGGCCACCAGCTTCTGCGTGAGGCGCTGGGCCTCGTCGGAGTAGCTGGCGCGCACGTGGAACACCGAGCGGTACTCGGCCTTGCGCAGCGACGTGGCGCCGCTTTGCGGGGCCACGTAGGGGATCTGCGCCTCGTCCACCAGCGGCAGGATGCGCTGGTTGTTGGCCGTGCCCATGCACGACAGCAGCGCCACCACGCCGCCGTCGGCGATCAGCTTGCGCGCGTTCTCCTCCGAGCGGGCGGCGTCATAGCCGTCGTCCAGCGCCAGCAGCTTCAGCTCCCGGCCATGGATGCCGCGCACGTTCGCCTGGGCGATGCCCGCGTCCAGGCCCTGCTTGAGTTCCTTGCCCAGGCTGGCCAGGGCGCCGGTCAGGCCGACGGAGCAGCCAATGGCCACGCTCCTGGCGTCCATCGGGTCCTGCACGCCCACGGCGCGCGACGGGTTGGCAAAAAGCAGGCCGGCGCTGGCAGCGGCAAGGGACTGGGTGAACTGGCGACGTTGCATGGCAGGAAAACTCACGGACAAGAAGGCCACCAGCCCCGCGAAGGGCTGGTGGCCGGTGAAGAAAAAGGAAAACGGGGGGAGGCCTGGTGGTCCGACGACCAAGGGTTAACCCTGATTTTACCCAGGGCCTGTGACAAGACCATGTTCTCCCTGCCGGGCCGGGGGATTCGGCCGGGGCCTGGTCAGGCGGGCGCGCTCTGCCGCATGCTGCCCGTCTCCACGTAGCGCTGGTGCCAGGACAGTGCCTCGCCCAGCAGGTGCGGCGTGTGCTGGCCCACGGCGCCGCGCTTGGCGCGGGCCACATAGTCGTGCAGGGCCGGGCGGAAGTCGGGGTGCGCGCAGCGGTCGATGATGAGCTCGGCCCGCTGCGTGGGCGAGTGGCCGCGCAGGTCGGCCAGGCCCTGTTCGGTGACGAGGATCTGCACGTCGTGCTCGGTGTGGTCCACGTGCGAGGCCATGGGCACGATGCACGAGATCGAGCCGTTCTTGGCCAGCGAGGGCGTCATGAAGATCGACAGGTACGCATTGCGCGCGAAGTCGCCCGAGCCGCCGATGCCGTTCATGATGGCCGAGCCCATGATGTGGGTGGAGTTGACGTTGCCGTAGATGTCGGCCTCGATCATGCCGTTCATCGCGATCAGGCCCATGCGGCGGATCAGCTCCGGGTGGTTGCTGATCTCCTGCGGGCGCAGCACGATGCGCTGCTTGTAGTACTCGATGCGCTCGTTGAAGTCCTGCATCGCCGCCGGGCTGAGCGACAGGGCGGTGGCCGAGGCGCTGGCGAGCTTGCCCGAGCGCAGCATGTCCAGCATGCCGTCCTGCAGCACCTCGGTGTAGGCCGTGAGGTTTTCGAACGGGCCGTTGTTCAGCCCCGCCAGCACCGCGTTGGCGATGTTGCCCACGCCCGACTGCAGCGGCAGCAGGTCCCGGGGCAGCCGGCCCTTCTTCACCTCGTGCTGCAGGAACTCGATGATGTGGCCCGCGATGCGGTTCGAGGTGTCGTCGGGCGCGGCGTAGACGCTGTTGCGGTCGGGCTGGTCCGTCACCACCACCGCGATCACCTTGGACGGGTCGCAGCGCAGGTAGGGCTCGCCGATGCGCTCGTCGGGCCGCGTCATCGGGATGGGCCTGCGGTGTGGCGGCACGTCGGTGCCGTAGTAGATGTCGTGCATCCCTTCCAGGCCCGGGTTGTGCCAGGCATTCACTTCCAGGATGACCTTGTCGGCCTGGTCCAGCCAGGTCTTGTTGTTGCCCACCGAGGACGAGGGAATCAGCCGGCCGTCGGGCAGCACGCCCGCCACCTCGACCACGGCCACGTCGAGCTTGCCCAGGAAGCCGAACCACACGAACTGCGCCACGTGCGACAGGTGGATGTCCACGTACTGCATGTGGCCCGCATTGATCTGGCGGCGCACCGTGGGGTCGGACTGGTAGGGCAGTCGCATCTCGATGCCGTCCACCTGGGCCAGCGCGCCGTCCAGCTCAGGCGCGGTGCTGGCTCCCGTCCACAGCCCGATCTTGAAACCATGGCCTTGCGCGTTCAGGCTTTCGATGCGCCGCGCCAGCGCGCCGGGCACGGCCTTGGGGTAGCCCGCGCCGGTGAAGCCGCTCATGCCCACATGGGCACCGGCAGGGATCAGGGCGGCCGCCTCGTCGGCGGACATGGTGCGGGAGAGAAAGTCGGGGTACAGCACCCGATCGGCCAGGGACATGAACAAACTCCGCAAAAAAGAAAAGAGGCCACCCGCCCGGTGAGCGGATGGCCCCGTGGACAAAACCCAGGATGCTAGCCGTCGTTCCTTACAAATTAAGGGTTAACCCTTACAAATGCGGTACGTCCGCTCACGTCCGCTCACGTCCGCAGATTACGCCGCTTTGCGGTTGAGCAAGGCATACAGCAGGATGGCGCCGAACGTGGCCGTGCCGATGCCGCCCAGTGCGAACTGGCCGAACTTGAGCGTGAAGTCGCCCGTGCCCAGGATGAGCGTGATGGCCGCGACGATCAGGTTCTTGTTCTGCGAGAAGTCCACCTTGTTGTCCACCCAGATCTTGGCCCCGGCCACCGCGATCAGGCCGAACACCACGATGGAGACGCCCCCCATCACCGGCAGCGGAATGGTCTGGATCAGCGCGCCGAACTTGGGGGAAAAGCCCAGCACCAGCGCGAACACGCCCGCCAGCAGGAACACGGCGGTGGAGTAGATCTTGGTCGCGGCCATCACGCCGATGTTCTCGGCATAGGTCGTCACGCCCGTGCCGCCCACGCCGCCGCTCACCATGGTGGCCACGCCGTCGCCGATGAACGCACGGCCCATGTAGCGGTCCAGGTCGCGGCCGGTCATGGCCGTCACGGCCTTGATGTGGCCCAGGTTCTCCGCCACCAGGATGATGGCCACCGGGGCGATCAGCAGCATCGCGTTGCCGTCGAACACCGGCGCGGCGAAGTTGGGCATGCCCACCCATGCCGCGTTCGCCAGGATCGACAGGTCGATGGGCTTGCCCAGGCCCAGGCCGTTGGTGAGCACCGCGTAGATGATGCTCGCCACGATCAGCCCCACCAGGATCAAGAGGCGCTGCACCATGCCGCGCGTGAGCACGGCCACCAGGCCCACGCTCACGAAGGTCACGACCTGCATCCAGCTGTCGAAATTGCTCGCCGCCATGTTCTTGATCGGAATGCCCGCCAGGTTCAGCCCGATCACCGCGACGACCGAGCCCGTGACCACGGGCGGCATGAAGCGCTCGATCCAGCCCGTGCCGATGGCCTGCACCAGCGCGCCGATCAGCGTGTAGAGCAGGCCGCAGGCGATGATGCCGCCCAGGGCGACGGCGATGTTGCCGTTGGCCCCCTTGCCCGCATAGCCCGTGGCCGCGATCACCACCCCGATGAAGGCAAAGCTCGAACCCAGGTAGCTGGGCACCCTGCCGCCCGTCACCAGGAAGAAGATCAGCGTGCCCACGCCGCTCATCAGGATGGCCACGTTGGGGTCGAACCCCATCAGGATGGGCGCCAGCACCGTGGCGCCGAACATCGCGATCACATGCTGCACGCCCATCGCCGCCGTCTGCGGCCAGGGCAGCCGTTCGTCGGGCGCGATCACTCCGCCCTGCTGCAGCACGGCCGCGCTTTTTTCTTGCCAGTTCATGAATCCCATGTGTGTTGTTCCTTGTAGTTCGAGGCGCGAATGCTAGTGGATGAATGCGCACGTGGACGATGAACTTCGCCAGGCGAAGGTGCGAGGCGGCGGGAACGGTAGGATGGCTGCCTCACAGCGGCGGGCAAGAGGGCCGGCCCTCACCCGACGTCCACCATGCCGCCATCCGCCCCATCCTGCCCGTCGTGCCGCCAGCCCATGGAGGCCCATTCGTTCACCAGCAACACCGGGCACACGCTGGAGCTGGACATCTGCTACGCCTGCCAGGGCCTCTGGCTGGACCGGCACGAGAACCTCAAGCTCTCGCCCCAGGCGGTGGTGGACCTGTTCCGCCTGCTGCACGAACACCGCACCCATGAACACCGCCCGCTGCAGGCGCGCATGGCCTGCCCGCGCTGCAGCTGCGCGCTGGACCAGGGCTTCGACGTTGTGCGCAGCGGCCGCTACATGACCTACCGCTGCGCGCGCCAGCACGGGCGGTTCAGCACCTTTTCCTCCTTCATGGTCGAAAAGGGCTTCGTGCGCCACATGACGCGCCCCGAGATCGACGACCTGGCCCGGCGCGTGGGCGCCATCTACTGCACCAGCTGCGGCGCGCCCGTGGACATCCGCAAGGACCACGCCTGCCCCTACTGCCGCGCGGCGTTCTCGCTCATCGACCCCGACGCGGTGGTGCGCGCGATGGAGGGCTACGCCCGGGCTGGCGCCCGCCCGGCCCAGGCCGCGCACGGCACGCCGGCGGCGACCGTGGACATTGGCGATGCCCTGGTGGCGCTGGAGCGCGACCGCAGCCGGGCCGAGCGCGAGCGGCAAAAGAGTGCCTTCAGCGGCGCGCGGGATGGCGATGGCGACTCCTTCACCGGCGACCTGCTGGCCGCGGGCGTCTCGCTGGTCTGGGAGGTGTTGACCAAGCGGGTGTAGCCGCACCGGCCATTTCCCGCGTTTGCATATACCCTTGCGCGGCCCTGCGAAATGGGCACACCGGCCCGGGTTCGGACCACAATGGCGTTCGCAGACTTCCCGGCGGCCCCAGTCCGTCGCCGCAGTCTCCCGTGGCGGCCAGCAGCCTGTGCGCGTGGCCGCCGTACTGCCTGCTCCCGTCCATCCATTCCGCCAAACGGGGCGTCCCTGCGACCACAGGAGGAGACGATCTTGCCGCTGCAGCCGCACCGAAGCCGACGCCGTCCCCGGGCATCCGCCGGGCGGGCGCCCGCGCCACGCAGCGCCGCGGCACCGGCCCCGCTGCGGCACGCGCCCTTGCCCGCCGTGCCCAGCACCCTCCTCATCCCGCTGGCGGCGCGGGCGCGGGGCAACCATTACTTTCCCTGGCTGGCCTGCGGCGATGCGGTGGCCGCCGGGCTGCTGGAGCGGCTGGGCACCGATGTGGAGCCCTACCTCAACGACCTGCCCACCGTGCTGAACGTGCTGTGGCGCACCCGGATCATCCGGGACACCGCGCAGGGCTTCTTCCTCAGGCACCCCGGGGGCCAGGGCGTGAACCTGGGCTGCGGCCTGTCGCACCATTTCCAGTGGCTGGACACCGGCGCCAACCACTGGCTCGACGCCGACCTGCCCGAGGTGATGGCGCTGCGACGGCAACTGCTGCCCGCGCGGTGCCCGCGCACACGGCTGGCCGAGGCGGACATCACCCAGCCCGGCTGGTGGCACCGGCTGGGCCTGCCGCCGCGCGCGGCGGGGAGCGGGGCGGCAGCGGCGCCCGTGCTGGTGGTGTGCGAGGGCGTGCTCATGTACCTGGAGCCAGGCCAGGTGCAGGCGGTGCTGCACGAGTTCGCGCAGTGCGCGCCCCCGGGCTCGCGCCTGGTGCTGGACGTGCTCACCCACCGGGCCGTGGGCACGGCCGGCCGGCACGCGAGCGTGGGACCCACGGGGGCCGAGTTCCGCTGGGGCCTGGCACGCCTGGCCGACCTGTCCGCCGCGCACCCGCGCCTGGCGCTGCGGCACGCGCACAGCGTGGCGGAATGCTATGGCTGGGCGGGCCTGGCGCTGGAGACCCTGTGGTGGCCCTGGCTGGGCGCGCCGCTGTACGGCATGGTGGAGCTGGAAGTCACCACCCCCTGAGCGCCCGTGGCGTGGGCGCGGGCGCTGCCACTTCTTCCCTTCCGCGCGTGGAAAGGGGGCGGCACCCGGTGGCGGCCGGCGGGCTGGCCGGGGGCGGACGTGTCACTGCCGTGCCAGGCGCCCCAGCAGCTCGGTCCACGCGGGCGGCTTGCCGGTGAGCTGCCCCACGATGGCCGCCTGCAGCGGTGGCAGGCGCCGGGCGCCCTGCAGCACCAGCTGGCGCAGCAGGCGGGGCAGGGGGCGGGCATCGGTGTACAGCCGCACGATGGCGTTCGTGCCTTCGTAGATCGGCCATGCGTGGTGGTGGTGTGCGCGTCCATAGCCGGACAGGATTGCGCTGTCTCCGATATCGCGGCCCTGGCCGCGCGCGGCCAGCAGGGCGGCGGTCAGGCGCTCCACGCCGGCCAGGCCCAGGTTGTAGCCGTGGGCCGTCACCGGGTGCATGCCCACGGCCGCGTCGCCCAGCAGCGCGCAGCGGTGGGCGGCAAAGCGATCCGCGTACACGGCCACCAGCGGGTAGGCGTGGCGTTCTCCGTCGAGCTGCATGGGCCCCAGGCGGTTGTCGAACTGCGCCTGCACCTGGGCGGCAAAGGCGTCGGCGGGCAACGCCATCAGCGTGGCGGCATCCGCAGCGCCTGCGGTGACCACGACCGAGCACAGGTGCGGGCTGCCGGCCGTGTCGGCCACGTCTGCGGCATCCACCGCATCCGGCAGGGGCAGGATGGCCAGCGTGCGTTCGTAGCCGAAACACTCGTGCGCCACGCCGCCATGGGGCCGGGCATGGCGCATGCGGCAGACGATCACGGTGCGGCCGAAGTCCGCCATGCGCGCGCCAATGCCCAGCTGGCGCCGCGTGGCCGAGAAGCGGCTGTCCGCCGCGACCAGCAAGGGCGCCTGCAGGCGCTGGGGTGAAGGGGCCTCCGCGTCCGGGGCCGTGTCTGTGGGGGCAGGCAGGCGGTACGCCAGCTCGGCATGCGTGGCCAGGGTGGCCACGCGCGTCACCTGGGCGCCGGTGACGATGCGCACGCCGGGCGTTTGCGCGGCCACCGCATAGGCGGTGCGGCGCAGCGCGTGGTTGGGGACGATGAAGCCCAGCGCCCCGTGGCCCGAGCGCTGGGCGTCGAGCTGCAGTGCGCTGCGCTGGCCGAGCGGCCCGTCATGCACCTGGGCCTCGCGGATGGCGCCGGTCTCGTGCGGCGCCAGTTGCGCCCAGGTGCCCAGCCGCTGGAGCGTGGCGCGGCTGGGGTGGGTCAGCGCGATCTCGCGGCCGTCGGGCGCGGGGGCGGCCAGCGCGGCCTGGGGCTGCTGCTCGACCACCGTGGCCGTGAAACCGGCGTGGGCCAGGGAAATGGCCAGCGACAGGCCCGCGGGCCCCGCGCCGACGATGAGGACATCGCTGTGGGAGGAGAAGGAGGAAGTCATGGCAGGAAAAGGCAGGAGGTGGACAGCCTGGTACGCACCCCCGCGACCGGAGGGGATCGCCTGCCATTGTGGATGCGCTCCGCGCGCCGGAGGTTGCCCTGCGTCAAGTGTGCGCGCAGGATATGCTATTAAATATATAGCTGTCGGCGCTGATGTATTCAGCGCTAGGGGCCCCAAAGACCCCAAGGCCCGTGGATCAGGCCCGGGCCGGCTTGCGCGGCGGGCGCTTGGCCGCTTTCTTCTTTCCGGCGCCGCCGGCAGGCTTGCCGCGCAGGTGCAGGCCCCAGGTGACCAGCAGCCACAGGTACGACGCCAGCACGCTGTAGGCCGCCACGGCCGCCAGCGACAGGGGCGGGGCGGTGATGGAGCGCGGATTGGCCATGGTTTCCAGCAGCTGGCGGGTGCCGGCGCCCAGCACGGCCTCGCGGCTGCCCGAACGGGCCATGCGCGCCGCCATGAAGATGAAGAACTCCATCAGCAGCGCGCCGATCAGGAAACACGCCAGCAGGGCCAGCAGGTGCGAGAACGCGCGGCGGTCGCCCTTGGCCAGGAAATAGAAGGCCGACACCAGCACCAGCGCGGGCAACAGCAGGGCCAGGGCGGGCCAGGCGGACAGGAGAGCGTGCATCGGAGACAACAGGTAGCGGCGTGGGGCCACCGGTGGCAGGCAGCACACCGGTGAATCATCGGCAAGAGCGGCCCTGGGGGCACGCACGACTGCGGATGATAGGCGCTGGCCGCGTCCTGTTCGCCTTGCGGCTGTAACTGTTGGCGACACCGCGCGGCGGTGCGCCGAGCCACCCCGCACCGCACGCTGCGCCGCGCGGCCCCCCGCCGGGCCCCCTGGCTCCCGGGCCCGTCAGCGTGGATGGCCCGGGCCCGCCACGAAATCGGCCACGGCCGCCAGCACGCCATCCTGCTGCAGGATCTTGCGGTGGCCCAGCCCTTCGGTGGCCAGCAGCGTGGCGCCCGGAATGTGGTCGCGGTAGGCCTCGCCATCGGCAAAGCGGTTGATGCGGTCGCCCCGGTCGTGCACCACCAGGGTGGGCAGCGCGATGCGCGGACCCACGGCCGGGGGCTCGAACTGGCGCATCAGGATGCCCTCGCGCGCCTCGATGCGCCGCTGCATGGAAGCGCGCGTGCGCTCCGACAGGCCGAACACCTGCGCGAACAGGCGCGTGTATTCGTGGGGCGACGCGGGCGGCGCCAGCAGCACCAGCCGCCCGGTGGCCAGGCCCCGGCTGGCCGCATGGGCCGCCGCGTTGGCCGCGAGCGAATGGGCTACCACGGCGCTGGGCGCCGAATCCTGCGCATGCAGGCGGGCGGTGGCGTATTCGATGGCGCGCGCGAACTGCGGCAGGTTGCTCACGCGGCCCCGGCTGCCGCCGTGCGCGGGCAGGTCCACCAGCACCGGGCGCAGGCCCCGCGCGGCCAGGGCGCCGGCCAGCGGCAGCATCTGGCGCGCGTGGCCGCCCCAGCCGTGCAGCAGCAGCACCGTGGGGCCGTGCGGCTGGGCCTGGGGCAGGTAAAGCGTGATCTCGGCGTCTTCGAACGGCCAGCGTTCCGTGCGCCAGTGGCCGGGCGGCACGGCGCTGCGGCCCGGTTTGCGCAGGGGCAGGGGCGTGCCGAAAAGGCGGTAGGCCGCGCGCACGGCCAGCGCGGGCCACAGGCGCTCGGTGGTGCCCAGCGCCACGCGCAGCAGGCGCATGCCGGGGTGTTCGCCATAGAAGCTGGACGTGGCCCGCAGGGCGGTGGAGGAGGAGGAAGGGGCGTTCATGGTGGGGCTCCAAAAGGGAGGGAGGAGGGAAGGGGCGGGTCGTGGTGGACGAGCGGTCGTCAATAGAAGATCCAGTCCCGGTTGCTGCGCGGAAGGCGGGCGAGTGTCTGGCGCAGCGCCCGGACGGCGCCCACCGCGGCCGCGATGGCGGCGATACCCAAGATGATCAGCATGGTGATTCCTTTCTTCGCACGGTTGTGCGAAATTGGGGCAAAGAAGAACAAGAGGTATCCATCGCGCAGAAACACGGAGAAGGGGATCAGACGGTCTGATAACTCTTGAGGAGGCGCGCCCACGACGCCTCGGTGCGTGGCGCTGCCTGCGGGTCCCGCAGAAAGCGCACATCGTGCAAAAGGCCCATGATCATCGAGTAGATCTCGCCCACCAGCTGGTCCGCCGGCGTGTCGGCGGGCAGGTGCCCGGCTTCGACGGCCTGCAGCACCGTGCGCCGCAGGGCCGCGCGCCAGCGCGTGATCTCGGCGTGCAGCAGGTCGCGCAGCTCGCCCTCGCGGTCGTCCAGCTCGAAGGCGCCAGCGGTGTAGAGACAGCCGGTGAAGGCCTCCACGTCGCGCGTGCGCGCAATCCAGCGGCGCACGATCTCGTTCAGGCGCGGCAGGCCCTTGGGGTGCTGCATCGCGGGCACGAACACATCGGCCAGGAAGCGGCGGCCGAACTCCTCGATCACCGCCTTCTGCAGCGCCTCGCGCGAGCCGGCCCGCGAGAACACGCCGCTCTTGGACAAACCCACCCGGTCGGCCACGGCCTGCAGCGTGATCGACTCCAGCCCCTCGGCCGCAGCCAGGTCCAGCGCCGCGCCCACGATGGCCGCGCGGGTGAGTTCCGATTTCTGGGTTTTGGCATCCATGGGGAGAATTTAGCACAATCGTGCGAAATTTGTGCGACCCTTGGCGGATAAAGGTTGGAAAAGAGCGCGCCCATGCCCGATGCCGGATAGGAGGCCGTGGCACCACTGAGGCACCGTGGCGGCACGCGGCCTGAGACGCCCTGTGTTTGCCAGGCGCCGTTGTCAATGAGGTGGAATTGCCTTGCTGTCCGGGTGGGCGATCTCCCAACAAACCCTTGATGTATATCTTCGCGGGAATGCCGCGCATCCCCACGCCGCAAGGCCGTCTGCGCACCGCTGCGGGGTACGGCGGACAGCAGCTTCGTGCCCGAATCGCGATCAACGCCGTACCTGCTTAATAATGTAGGGAAAATATTGATTCAATCATCACCCCCCTAGACGCAGTTTTTTGGGAAATATATAAACAACGTCGCGTAAACCATCGATTTATTCTCAGAATAATTTCTGATTTTAATTGGTGTCGGGTAAAAGAGTTGCCGAAGCTCTGAAGAATTTTCTGGCTTTTACCGGGCTTATGCTATCTGTAGCGGCTCAGGCAGTGGGTTGAATTGAATTTATAATATGCTATAGGGCGATATTTTATTGCTTTGTATTTAATATAATAATTTCATGAGGGAATTTATGTCAAGACATTTGGCTATAATTTTGACGTTTTTGGTTTGCTCCCCTGTTTTCGCGAAGCAGGATTTCGCAATGGAGGTCTCGTGGTTCAATGAGTTTTTTTATCAGGTTAGTCACAATAATTTTCAAAAAGTTATTTATGCAACTCCGGATGAGTTTAAGGCATCTTATGCTGCTTATTCAGTCAAAAAATATAATGAATGCCGAGCCACATGGGCTGCGGGTCCGAGTGCTATAAATCCTTGAGTCTTGGATACGCCCCAAGGAATAGATGGGGGTGGGCCGAAGTATAACGGAGTGTCAATTTATGCTGGTGTCAATTATAGGCGGGAGTGGCATTATAAAGACCCTTCTTCTAATTATTCTGGGAATGGGAGGTTGAGCCTAGTTTCTGAGTGGAAGTGCAGCCGAGGCACTTTGCAGAAGAAGTTGATCTCCGAGCCTGGTGTTTATAGTGTCAGTTGTGTCGATTACTCATTGCCAGGTCTGAAGTCGCCAAATATGTGCTCAAAGGGGGCTGGTGAAGGAGCTCAATTTGTCAGTGATGAGGGCGATACTCTATTTGGTAATCCCATCATGCCTTCCACGGGTGAAAAAATCCAGATGGAATCGGATTGGGTCGACCTTGGGCCTCATCCTCTTTCTTTTACCCGCGTGTTTCGCAGCGGTATCGTTCGTTATCCCGTCAGTGGAGAGACCAGGGGGCAAGGATTTTCCAAGGGCTGGGCTCATCGATTTTCATCACGTATGGCGCCTGTTAACGGGGTGACTGGTGAAACTGCGAGCTGGAGGAGTGAGAACCTGCAGGCCTTGAATGACGGAAAGTTGGCCCATACCGTGATTCTGGAAGACGGCTCGCCACGACGTTTTACACTCAATGGAAATACTTCTTCGTCTGCGCAGGCGGGTTGGGTTGCAAACGATCTGAGCGGGGATTCGCTTGTCAAGCAGGAAGGCGTGCGCGCGGGTTATGTTTTCACGGAGAAGAGCACGGGCCGGGTCCGATTTTTTGCAACCGACCGGGACGGCGGAATGCTATTGGAGCAAATCGAGCCCAATGGGATGAAGTACCAATTCTTCTATGCCGGCAACAATCTGGTTCGCATTAGAAATCATTTCGGAAAAGAACTGGAATTACTGTATGCCTCAGACAGAATTGTTGTTTTAAAGACGCCAGATGGTAATATAAATTACGCCTATGATAATGAAGGGCGGCTTGCAAGTGTCGGATATCCAGGGGGCTCCGGGCGGTGGTATTTTTATGAAAATGAAAATTCCCCCTTCTTGCTGACAAAAATCCATGATGAGTCTGGGCAACTATATTCAAGATTTGGCTATGATCAACAAGGGCGTGCTGTATTCACGGAGCGGGCCGGGGGTACTAATCGGTATGCCGTAAATTACGGTGCATGGAGCTCTGGTGGTGCGACTCATCAAGTTACCGATCCGCTAGGGATTTTGCGCAGCTATCTTTACATTTATGGAAATCAAGATTCATACCCCGAAGACTATCTTTTCCTGTACAGCGTTGACCTTGTCGACCCTTATGGCCGCTCTGTCGTCAAGAGTCGAAATGTCAATCCATTCGGGCGTGTTAGAAGCGAATATGATTTTCGCGGAGTCATCAATAATTATGAGTACAGTGCGGATGGATCGAAACTGACCAAACAAATCCGGAATCAGGGAGGTGCTGCGCAACAGTCGACAAGCATTGAATGGTCCGCATCCGTCCCTAAACCCACCAAGATTACCGAGGCTGGTCGCGAGATCCTGTACAGCTACGACTATGTAGGCAACCCTCTGGGCGAGACGGTGAGGGACACCGCAACCGGAGGTATGACCCGCCTTACCACCTGGACCTACCATCCAAGTGGCCTCGTGGCGACCGAAACCGCGCCCAACGGCGCTACTACCAGCTATCAGTACGACGCACTGGGCAATCTGGTCATTGCTACCAATGCTCTGGGGCAGGCTGACAGCTATACCCACGACGGCGCCGGTCGTGTGCTCACCCATACTGCCCCGACCGGCTTGGTGACAAGCTTCACCTACGACGCTCGCGGTCGCATTCTCTCCATCGGCCGGGGTGGGCTTGTCACGGCACTGACCTACCGTCCGAGTGGTCAGGTCGCCACAGCCAGCCTGCCGCACGGCCACGTTGTCAGCTACACCTACGACCTTGCCCAGCGCCTCATAGGCTGGAGCGACAACCGGGGCAATAGCGGCAACTATGTGCTCGACAACATGGGCAACCGCACGCAGGAAGAGGTTCGCAATGCCCAGGGACAACTCGCATGGCGGCTGGCGCGCACCATCAACAGCATCAACCGCGTGGAATCCGTCACCCTGGGCGGGCAGACCACCACCTTTGCCTACGACGCCAACGGTGATCGCGTCAGCTCCACCAACGGCCTGAGCCAAACCACCCGTCAAACCCTGGATGCCCTGCGCCGTCCCCAGTCGCTCAAGGATGCGGCCAACGCTACCGTCAGCCTCACCTACAACGCACTGGACCAGGTCACCAAAGTCCTGGACGCCAAGAACGTAGCCACCACCTACACCCGCGACGCCCTGGGCAACGCCACCACAGAAACCAGCGCAGACACCGGCGCGCAGACCGCCCAGTACGACGCCCTGGGCCTGCCCAGCACCATCACCGACGCCCTGGGCCAGGCCACCACCATCGAACGCGACCTGCTGGGCCGCCCCACGCTCATCACCTATGCCGACGGGCGCACCACCACCCTGCGCTACGACCTCACCCCCGCCAGCCGGGGATACCTTGGCGAGATCGTGGACGCCAGCGGCACCACCACCTACCAGCGCGACGCCCACGGCCGCATCACCACCAAAACCCAGGCCCTGATCAACGGCGACACCCGCAGCGTGAGCTACGGCTACAACGCCCAGGGCCTGCTGGCCAGCACCACCTACCCCGGCGGGCAAGTGCTGCAAAACGTCTACGACACCACCGGCCAGCTCACCGGCCTGACCTGGGCGGGCCAGCCCCTGGTCAGCGGCATCACCTGGAACCCCCTGGGCCAGCCCACCGGCTGGAGCTGGAACCTGCCCGGCGGTGCGGGCGCCATTCCCGCCACCCGCAGCTACAACACGGCGGGCCAACTGGCCACCACCGAATTCAGCAGCTACCAGTACGACGCAGCGGGCCGCATCACGACCATCAGCCAGGACCTGTGGCAGCCCGCCAGCACCAACCCCCAGGACAGCACCCTCAGCCAGGCCACCAAGCTCTGGACCGTCAAGTACGACCTGGCGGGCCGCATCATCGAGCTTGGAGACACAGGGCGCACCACCACCTACACCTACGACGCCAACGGCAACCGCAAAACCAGCGTGCAGACCACCACCGTGGGCACCCCTGGCACCCTCAGCCGCACCTACGGCAGTGCCAGCACCCACAACCGCCTGCTGGGCTTTACGCAAACCGCCACCGCGGGCGGCAGCGCGGCCACCACCAGCGTCACCTACCAATACAACAGCGCAGGCGACCTGCTGGGCGACGGCCTGACCAGCTATCGCTACGACAGCGAAGGCCGCATGGAGAGCGCCAGCACCGGCCAGGGCGAAGACGCACCCACCACCAAATACGCCCACAACGGCCTGGGCCAGCGCGTGTTCAAGACCGAGCCGCTGTACAGCAGCACCACACAAAGCAGCGGCACCAGCAATAGCAAAACCGGCAAGAACCTGAACAACCTGCTGGCCGACGACGAGGGAGCAGAACTCGCCCAGGCAGAACAACCCGGCCTCATCCAGCAAATCCTCAGCTTCTTCAGCAAACTCTGGAGCCCCGGCACCAGCGACGCCGAGAAACTGGGCTTTAGCTACGTGTACGCTGAAGACGGCAGCCTGCTGGGCGAGTACGGCTCGGGCGGCAGCAACAGCACGGGCACGGCCCAGTACATCTACCTGCCCACCGCCTCAGGCCCCATGCCCATTGCGGCCATCATCAAAGGCCAGGCTTATGCCATCCACAGCGACCACCTGAACACCCCGAGGAAGCTCACGCAGGCCGATGGGCAGGCCGCGTGGCAGTGGGCTTACAGCGCCTTCGGCGACGAGCAGCCCACCACGGCGGCCAGGCGGTTTACGAGCAGCGCCACGACACCGACGACGGGCAGCACAAGCATCCCTGAAGTGCAGTTCAACCTGCGGTATCCGGGGCAGTACTTTGACCAAGAGACCAAGCTGCATTACAACCACTTCCGCAGCTACAGTCCGACGATGGGTGGGCGGTATACGCAGGCTGATCCTATTGGGCTGGATGGGGGGTGGAATCGGTTTGCCTATGTAGACGGGAATCCGTTGCGTTATAGCGATCCACGTGGTCTGAACCCCTTGGCTGGTGGTTTGGCTGGAGCTGGTGCGGGCTCCGCGTTTGGTCCGGTTGGCACAGTGGTGGGCGGTCTCATAGGCGCGGGTGCGGGCGCGTGGATCGGCTGGAATATCGTCGGCCCGATGCTAATCAAACCACCAGATAACGCGTATGACCCGAACGGTCCGAAGGCGCCAGGTAAACCGGGGGAAGAGCAAGGATTCAAAGATCCCAAGGGCGGGGAGAATTGGGTTCCAAATCCGAATCCAGGAAGGGGTGGATCTAGTTATGGATGGCAAGATGCCAATGGAGATGTTTGGTGCCCTACGGGTTGGGGTGGGCGTGCTCACGGTGGTCCTCAATGGGATGTTCAGAGTCCTGGTGGAGGATACAGAAATGTTTGGCCTCCAAAGTCCAAGTGATTTTTAAAGAGGAAGAAATGCTATTGATTCCAGAGCCGTCTCGGTACTACTGTGAGCCTGATGAGGATTGCTTCTTCGCTTGGTTAAAAGCTATTCCGGCAGTTAAGGAGGTCACCGGTACTCCGTCCGGTTTGGCTGTGACGATAGAGGAGCCAATAGATAAAATAAGTTTTTATGAACTCGTCGGTTTAATGACGAGATATGATTTAGACAGAAAATGTCTCCGACCATTGTGCAGATCGCAATCTGATCCTTGGTTCAATGATCCTAAAAATTATTGGTATGCGGCCGTTTTTTGCGATTAATGCGGTAAATTTGGCTATAGGTTGACGCTGCGGATAAGCGGCAGTTCGCACTTGGCCGCATGCTCCAATTTCGATGGCTGTAAGCACTCATTAATGCTTAAAACATAAAAGCCACCTGCATCCCCCCAGCGATAAAAGCTGCGGGATTCAGGTGGCTTCTTCTTTTAGCCGCTGGGTGTTTGTGCGCTACACCTTCTTGCCCTTCGCCTTGGCGCTGCCGGGTTTGCTGCCCTTCTTGTCCTCAGGCGTCACAAACCCGATAGGCCGCTTGGGCGGCTCCGGCGGCGTCATCAGCTCGCGCAGCGCATCAAACACCTGCTTGAGCTGGGCGCGGGTATTGCGGCTGAAGGTGTCATGCTGCATCGCCAGGACCTCAGCCCTGTCCTGCAACTCCGAGAGCTGCCGGGTCAACTCCTGGTGCGTCGCGGCCATGGAACGCACCTGCACAAAGGCTCGCATGATCTCGATATTGATGGCGATGGCGCGCGGGCTGTTCAAGACCGAAGACAGCATTGCCACGCCCTGCTCGGTGAACGCATAGGGCGCATAGCGGCGGCCACCCCGGCCGGTGTTTGAGGTCACAAACTGTGACCTCAAAGAAGCCCACTCCTGGGCATCCAGCTGGAACATGAAATCCCCAGGAAACCGTTCGCTATTGCGCTTGATGGCCTGCGCCAGCACCTTGGTCTCCACCCCGCACAGCGCGGCCAGATCCGCGTCCAGCATCACCCGCTGATCGCGCAGCGCCAGGATATGGCGAGCAATGTGGGGTTGCAGAGCCGGGACGGTGGTTGCGGCAGGCGTGGCAGGGGGATTGCTCATACAGCGGCACTCCCGGCCTCGGTCAGCAGACCATCGAGCATCTGAATGACCACCCCCGTGTCAACCCGGCGACGGAGCCAACTAGCCCCTTCCACCCACCGCTGGTACGCTGCGTCGCCATGGAGACAAGCAAAACAATCCCCCCACTTCCTCCCCGGTCCGCGGCGCCGTTTGTGCCGCAGATTCGCCTGTACCAGAACTGGTTGCGCGATGAGCGCGGCATTGCGTTCGACAGCTATGACGCGCTGTGGCGCTGGTCGACCACGGAGCTGGATACCTTCTGGCAGAGCGTGTGGGACTACTTCCGCATCGAATCGCCCACGCCGCACACGGCGGTGCTGGCGCGCAACACCATGCCCGGCGCGCAGTGGTTCCCGGGCGCCCAGGTCAACTACGCGCGGCAGGCGCTGCGCCATGTGGACGCCGCGCACGCGGCCGGTCTGCCGGCCATCATCAGCCGCAACGAAAAGGGCCACCACCGCGAAATGAGCTGGCCCGAGCTGCGCCGCCAGGTCGCGTCGCTGGCGCTGCACCTGAAGGCCCAGGGCGTGGAGCCGGGCGACCGCGTGGCCGCCTACCTGCCCAACGTGCCGGAGGCGATGGTGGCCTTCCTCGCCACGGTGAGCCTCGGCGGCGTGTGGAGCATCTGCGCGCCCGACATGGGCACCCATGCGGTGCTCGACCGGTTCCGCCAGATCGAGCCCAAGGTGCTGATCGGCGTGGACGGCGTGACCTACGGCGGGCGCGACCACGACCGCACCGGCGTGCTGGCCGAGCTGCGCGCGGCGCTGCCCAGCCTGCGGCACGCGGTGTTGCTGGGCAATCTGGATGCTTCTGTTTCGATAGCTGGTTACGCAAGCTGGACAAGCGCTACAGCCCGAAATGATGCAGACACTGAAGCTTTCGAACCGATGTGGCTGCCGTTCGACCACCCGCTGTGGATCGTCTATTCCAGCGGCACCACCGGCTTGCCCAAGCCCATCGTGCACGGCCACGGCGGCACGGTGCTGGTGGCGCTGCAGCTCAAGGTGCTGCACAACGACATCGGCTGCAGCTACGAGCCCAACAGCTTTGGCGAGCGCTACCACTGGTACAGCTCCACGGGCTGGGTGATGTGGAACGCACAGCTCTCGGGCCTGCTGTCGGGCACCACCTGCGTGATCTACGACGGCAACCCCGGCGGCAGCAAGGACCACCCCGACTGGGGCGTGCTGTGGCGCTTCGCGGCCGAGACGGGCGTGACCTTCTTCGGCGCGGGCGCGGCGTTTTTTGCCAACTGCATGAAGGCGGGCATCGCGCTGGCCGAATACGGCGACCTCACGCGCATCCGCGCGCTGGGCACCACGGGCTCGCCGCTGTCGCCCGAGGTGCAGGAATGGGGCACGGCGCAGTTCGAGGCCCTGGGCACGCACGACATCTGGTGGAACAACATCTCGGGCGGCACCGACTTTTGCGGCGCCTTCATCGGCGGCAATCGCGAGATGCCCCAGGTGCCCGGCGAGATGCAATGCCGCATGCTGGGCGCGGCCGTGGAGTCCTGGAATGCCGCGGGCGTGCCGGTGATGGACGAGGTGGGCGAGCTGGTGTGCGCGCAGCCCATCCCGTCGATGCCGCTGTACCTGTGGGGGGACAAGGACGGTTCACGCTACCTGTCGAGCTACTTCGACATGTACCCGCCTGGCCACGGCCGCCAGCCCGGCGGCGGCGATGGCCCCGCGCGCATGGGCGCGGTGTGGCGCCACGGCGATTGGCTCAAGATCGGCGCCAACGGCGGCTGCATCATCTACGGTCGCTCGGACGCCACCATCAACCGCCACGGCCTGCGCATGGGCACGAGCGAGATCTACAGCGCGGTCGAATCCCTGCCCGAGGTGCTCGACAGCCTGGTGGTGGACCTGGAATACCTGGGCCGCGAAAGCTACATGCCGCTGTTCGTGGTGCTGCGCCCCGGCCACACGCTGGACGAGGCCCTGCGCGCCCGCATCAACGGCGCGGTGCGCACGGCGCTGAGCCCGCGTTTCGTGCCCGACGACATCTTCGCGGTGGCCGAGGTGCCGCGCACCTTGAGCGGCAAGAAGCAGGAGCTGCCCATCAAGAAACTGCTGCTGGGCCAGCCCATCGAGAAGGTGGTGAACAAGGACGCCATGGCCAACCCGGGCTGCCTGGACTGGTATGTGGCGTTTGCCGCCGAGCGCGCGGCAGAAGTGCAAAATACATAGCTGCCCGCGCTTGCGGGCTGTACGCTACAGCCCGGTTTGATCCATATCCGGGCCGGGGCGGGGCACGCTGGAAAAGCCCATCGCATGCTCGATGAAGCGCTCCACGAGCCGGCTGGCCTCTCCCGCGCGTCGCGCGAGCGCGATGCCCACCTTGAAGCCCGGCGGGTTGTCGGTGAGCGCCAGGCACTTCACGCCGGGCGGCACCACCAGCCGCGCGACGCCCGCCACCAGTCCCACGCCCAGGCCCGCGGCCACCAGGCTCATGATGGTCTGCACCTGCATGGCCTCCTGTGCCACGCGGGGTGAAAAGCCCGACAGCTGGCAGCGCAGAAGCGCCAGGGCGGACAGCCCGGGCACTTTGTCCTGCGGGTACATGATGAAGGGCTCGCCCGCCGCTTCCGAGAGCGCGATCGCGTGGCGCTTCGCCAGCGGGCCGTGCGCGGACACGGCGAGCACGAAATCGTCGCGGTCCATGGGCAGGAGCTCGAACGGCTCGGGGTGCAGAACCGGGTAGCGCACGAATCCCACGTCGAAGCGGCGCGCCAGCAGCCCGTCGAGGATTTCGGTCGATGTGGCCTCCGACAGCTCCAGCTCGATCTGCGGGTAGCGCGCCCGCACGGATGGGATCAGCTCCGGCAGCAGGGCATAGGTGGCCGATCCGATGATGCCCAGGCGCAGCAGGCCGCCCAGCCCCTCGCGCGCGTCCGCCACGGCCTGGCGGCAGCGCTCCGCATGAAACAGCGCCAGGTGCGCCTCGGGCAGCATGGCCTGGCCCTCGGCCGTCAGGCGCACGCCAGTGCTGTGGCGCTCGAACAGGCGGCTGCCCAGTTCCTCCTCCAGTTTGCGCACGGACACCGACAGGGGCGGCTGGGCCATGTGCAGCAGCTCGGCGGTGCGGTGGAAGTTGCCGGTTTCCGCCAGGGTGACGAATTGGCGCAGCTGGCGCAGGTTCATGGGATACCAAACAAATATCGGTTTGTGAATTTTTAATATTAGACAGCATGGGTGCCCGCTGCCTACATTCGCCTGCAGGCCTGGGCAGGGCCTGACGATCAAAAAAATTCCATGAAGGAGACACCGTGATGCAATCCCGTAGAACCGTGGCCGGCGCGCTGCTGGCGCTTGCCGCCACGGCCCTGGCCCCCGCCGTGCAAGCCCAGGCATTCCCTGCCAAAACCATCAAGTTCGTCGTGCCCTTCGGCCCTGGCAGCGGCACCGACACCTCGGCGCGCTACTTCGCGCGCAAGCTGCAGGACCTCACGGGCCAGGCCGTGGTGGTGGAAAACAAGCCCGGCGCCAACGGCTTCATCGCCGTCAAGCAAGTGCTGTCGGCGCCGGCCGACGGCTACACCGTCTTCATCGGCAGCAACTCCACGCTGGCGGTGAACGCCGCGCTGTTCAAGGAGCTGCCGTACGACCCGGTGAAGGACTTCTCGCCGCTGACCATGATGATGCGTTCGCCCGCCATGATCGCGGCCATGCCCAAGGCGGCGTACAGCGACCTCAAGGGCCTGATCGCCTACGCCAAGGCCAGCCCGGGCAAGGTGAACTTCGGCGCGGGCTCGGCCGGCTACCAGCTCATGGGCGAGTTGCTCAACGACACGGCGGGCATCCACGCCGTGCACGTGCCCTTCAAGGGCGCCGGCGAGACCATGACGGCCGTGGCCTCGGGCACCGTCGACTACACCTTCGCCGAGGTGACCGCCGTGCAGGAGCTAGCCAAGGGCGGCCGCGTGAAGGTGCTGGCCGTGGCGTCCGACAAGCGCGTGGCCGCGGCGCCGGACGTGCCCACCGCCACGGAAGCGGGCCTGCCGGGCTTCGAGGCCTACACGTGGGTGGGCGCCATGGTCAGCGCCCAGACCCCCGCCGCCGAAACCGCCCGGCTGGCCGAGCTGTTCACCGCCATCTCCAGGATGGACGAGACCCGTGCCTTCTACGAGCGCATCGGAGCCACCGCCATGACCGGTGGGCCCGCGCAGATGCACGAGTTCCAGAAAAACGAGATCGTGCTGTGGAAGCGCATCGTCACCCAGGCCAAGGTGCCGCTGCAATGAGCGGTGCTCCCGCCGTGCAGCCGGGTGCGCTGCAGCATGTGAAGGTGCTCGACCTGTCCCGCGTGCTGGCCGGCCCCTGGGCCGCGCAGACCCTGGGCGACCTGGGGGCCGAAGTGATCAAGGTCGAGCGCCCGGGCACCGGCGACGACACCCGCGCCTGGGGCCCTCCCCATGTGACGGACGCGGCGGGCCGGCCCACCGGCGAGTCGGCCTATTACATGTGCACCAACCGCAACAAGCAGTCGGTGACGGTGGACTTCACCCGGCCCGAGGGTCAGCGGATCGTGCGCGAGCTCGCGGCGCGGTGCGACGTGCTCATCGAGAATTTCAAGACCGGCGGCCTGGCGCAGTACGGGCTCGACCATGCAAGCCTGAGCGCGCTGAACCCGCGCCTGGTGTACTGCTCCGTGACCGGCTTTGGCCAGGACGGCCCCTACGCGCACCGTGCGGGCTACGACTTCCTGATCCAGGGCATGGGTGGGCTCATGAGCATCAGCGGCCACCCCGACGGGGCACCCGGCGGCGGTCCCATGAAGGTGGGCGTGGCGCTCACCGACATCCTCACCGGGCTGTATGCGAGCACGGCCATCCTCGCTGCGCTGCAGGCGCGCGAACACACGGGCCGGGGCCAGCACATCGACCTGGCGCTGCTCGACGTGGGCGTGGCCTGCCTGGCCAACCAGGGCATGAATTACCTGTACGGCGACAAGGTGCCGCAGCGCATGGGCAATGCGCACCCGAACACCGTGCCCTACCAGGACTTCCCCACGCAGGACGGCCACATGATCCTGGCCATTGGCAACGACGGACAGTTTGCACGCTTTTGCCATGCCATCGGCGAACCGGACTGGGCGCAGGACGAACGCTTCGCGTGCAACGCCGGCCGCCTGGCCCACCGGGAGGAACTGGTCGGCCGCATCCGCGCCGCCACCGTGGCGCGCACCACGCGCGACTGGATCGCTCTGTTGGAGCGGCACGCCGTGCCCTGCGGCCCCATCAACACCGTGCGCGACGTGTTCGAGGACCCACAGGTCCAGGCCCGGGGCCTGCGGATCGCGATGCCGCACCCGCAGGCGGGCGAGGTGCCGCTGGTGGCCAGCCCCATCCGCCTGTCGGACACGCCCGTCACTTACCGCCACACGCCCCCGCAGCTGGGCCAGCACACCGACGAGGTGCTGGCCCGCTACCTGGGTTTTTCGCCCGCGCAATTGCAGGCCTACAAGGACGACGGAGTTTTGGGATGAGCACCCTGGATTCACTGGCGCTCACGCGCATTCCCGCTGAAGACGAGGCACTGCGCGCTGAGGTGCGCGCCTTCCTGCAGGAGGCCATTGCCGACCTGCCCGCGCACATCCGCGCGCGCTCCTGGGGCGGCTACAGCAGCGCTCTGAGCCGCCGGCTGGGAGACAAGGGCTGGATCGGCATCACGCTGCCCAGGGCGTACGGCGGGGGCGGGCGCAGCGCGTTCACGCGCTACGTGCTGGTGGAGGAATACCTGGCCTGCGGCGCCCCCGTGGGTTCGCACTGGATCGCCGACCGCCAGAGCGCGCCCCTGATCCTGAAGTACGGCACCGAGGCGCAAAAGCAGTTCTACATTCCGCGCGTGTGCAAGGGCGAGGCGTTCTTCTGCATCGGCATGAGCGAACCCAACGCGGGTTCGGACCTGGCCAGCGTGAAGACGCGCGCCGTGCCCAATGCGCAAGGCTTTGTGCTCAACGGCCAGAAGATCTGGACCACCAACGCCCACCACTGCCAGTACATGATCGCGCTGGTACGCACCTCGGGCACCTCCGAGGACCGCCACCAGGGCCTGTCGCAGGTCATCGTGGACCTGTCGCTGCCGGGGGTCACGGTGCGCCCCATCGAAGACCTCTCGGGCGACAGCCATTTTTGCGAGGTGTTCTTCGACAACGTGCGGCTGGGGCCGGATGCGCTCATTGGCGCCGAGGGCCAGGGCTGGGAGCAGGTCACGGCGGAGCTGGCGTTCGAGCGCAGCGGGCCCGAGCGCCTGTTCTCCTCCATCGTGCTGTTCGACCAGTGGCTCGGCTACGTGCGCACGCCCCAGGGACGCACCGACTCGGCCGTGCGGCTGGCGGGCAAGGTGCTCACGCAGCTGGCGCCGCTGCGCGCCATGTCCGTGTCGGTGCAGGAAAAACTCACGCAGGGCGCGAGCCCCATCGTCGAGGCGGCGCTGGTGAAGGAGCTTGGAACCACCCTCGAGCAGATGATTCCAGCGGCCATTGCCGAGGACCTGTTCGCGCGCGAGGCCGAGGACGTGCCCGTGGAGCTGCTGATGACGCTCAAGTACGTGACCGAGGCCTCGCCCTCCTTCTCGCTGCGCGGCGGCACGCGCGACATCCTGCGCGGAATGATCGCCCGCGGCCTGGGCTTGAGATGAGACACCCCTGGGCTGCTGCGCGGCATCTCTCGCGCGCGCGCTGCGTGGGGACCGTGCCTGGCGCCTCCGACCGGGCCGCGCTTCGGCCAGGGGCCGGGGGCAGTGTGTGCAACGCAATGGATGACCGACATGAGCATGAATGACAACGACCTGTTCGCCGATGCCGCGCACGACGTGCTGGCGGACCGGTGCACCCCCGCCGTGGTGCGCGCCATCGAGTGCGGCGGGCGCGCGGCGGATGCCGCGCGGGGCCTGTGGGAGCAGCTGGAATCCACCGGCCTGGCCGACGCCCTGCTGGGCGAAGACGAGGGGGGGGCGGGCCTGGAACTGGACCAGGCCTTTGGCGTGCTGGAGCAATGCGGTGCCCACGCGCTGCCGCTGCCCCTGGCCGAGACCATGGTGGCGCGGGCCTTGCTGGCCCAGGCAGGGCTGGTGCGCCCGCAGGGCAGCATCGCCCTGGCCCGCGGCCAGCGTGGCGCCGGCGGCGGTCTGCACTGCGCGTTGGTGCGCGGCGGCCAGGTGGCCGATACGGTGCTGGTGCAGGCCGGCGGCGCCTGGCACCTGCTTCCCGTCGACGGCGCCCACGCCCGTGCGCATGCACTGGCGCTGGACGCGGCGCTGACCTGGTCGGCCGCGCAGTGCGATGCCGCCCCCACGGTGGGCGTGGATGCCGCGCTGGACGTGCGCACCCTGCAGGCCGCGGTGGTGGCCGCGCAGATGGCCGGCGCCCTCAGCAGCGTGTTCCAGCGCACCCTGCGGTACGCCAACGAACGCCAGCAATTCGGCCGCCCCATCGGCAAGTTCCAGGCCGTCCAGCACCAGCTGGCCGTGATGAGCGAACACGTGTTTGCCGCGCGCATGGCCGCGCAGCTCGGCTGCAGCGGCGGCGTGGGCATCCAGCCCGACCGCCTGCGCGTGGCGACCGCCAAGGCGCGCTGCAGCGAGGCCGCGCTGGCCGTGTCGGAAGCCGCCCACGCCATCCACGGCGCCATCGGCTTCACCGAGGAGCATGACCTGCAGCTCTTCACCCGGCGCCTGCATGCCTGGCGCCAGACGGCCGGCAGCGAGGGGTACTGGCACACCGTGGCCGGCGAGGCGCTGCTGCAGCACAGCGGCATCACGCTCGACCTGGTGCGCCGCATCACCGACGTCGAATTCCCGGCCCGAGTGCCACTTCGCTGACTGGAGACATTTGCCATGGCCTTTCTGACCATTGAACGCGACGGCGGCATCCTCACCGCCACCATGAACCAGCCCGAAACGCGCAACGCGCTCACCGGCAACACCGCGGTGGACGAGTTCGTGCAGCTGTGCGAGGACGTGCGCCGGGATGCCGGCGTCAAGGTGCTGATCCTCACGGGCGCGGGTCCCATCTTCAGCTCGGGCGGCAACGTCAAGGACATGAAGCGCTTCTTTGATGACGCGTTCACGCCCGACCTGATCCGCGAGGAGTACCGCCAGGGCATCCAGCGCATCCCCCAGGCGCTGTACCAGCTCGATGTTCCCGTGATCTGCGCCGTCAACGGCCCGGCCATCGGCGCGGGGCTGGACCTGGCCTGCATGTGCGACATCCGCATCGCCAGCGAGGCGGCCACCTTCGCCGAGAGTTTTGTGCGCGTGGGCATCGTGCCCGGCGACGGTGGTGCCTGGCTGCTGCCGCGCGCGGTCGGCAGGGCCAAGGCGTCCGAGATGGCGTTCACCGGCGAGGCCATCGGCGCGCAGGAGGCGTTGGCCTGCGGCCTGGTGAGTCGCGTGGTGGCGGCGGACCAGTTGCTGCCCGCCGCGCGGGCGCTGGCCGCCAGGATCGCGGCCAACCCCGGCGCCGTGATGCGGATGACAAAACGCCTGCTGCGCGAGGGCGAACACGCCTCGCTGGCCTCGCTGCTGGAGACTTCGGCGGGCTACCAGGCCATCGCGCACAAGACGGCAGACCACCGGGAAGCGGTGACCGCCTTCATTGAAAAACGCGCGCCGAAGTTCCAGTGAGGCACCGTGCCCGCCCACCCGCCTTCGGAAGGATGTGAGATGACGCCTTTGCAAGGCCTTCGCGTGCTGGATCTGTCCAGCGTGATCTTCGGCCCCCTGGCCAGCCAGGTCCTGGCCGACTACGGCGCCGAGGTGATCAAGATCGAACCGCCCGAGGGCGACTCGACGCGCCATACCGGCCCCGCCCGGGAGGCGGGCATGGCGGCGATGTTCCTGGGCGCCAACCGCAGCAAGAAGAGCGTGGCGCTGGACCTCAAGCAGGCCGGTGCGCAGGAGGCGCTGGGCGCACTGATCGCCACGGCCGATGTGCTGATGCACAGCATGCGGCCGCAGAAGCTGGCGGCCCTGGGCCTCGCGCCCGAGGCGCTGCGCGAGCGTTTTCCGCGCCTGGTGTACGCCAGCCTGGTGGGCTTCTTGCCTGGCCCCTATGCCGGCAAACCCGCGTATGACGACGTGATCCAGGGCATGTCGGGGCTCGCCGACCTGATGGAACGGCAGGGCGGGGAAATGCGCTACCTGCCCACCATCGCCGCCGACAAGACCTGTGCCCATGTGGCCGCGCATGCCATCCTGGCCGCGCTGTGGCAGCGCGAGCGCACGGGCCGGGGGGCCTTCGTGGAAATCCCCATGTTCGAGTCCATGGTGGGTTTCAACCTGGTCGAGCACTACTACGGCCAGCACTTCGAGCCGCCGCTGTCCCCGCCGGGCTACCCGCGTGTGCTGGCCCCCTGGCGCCGGCCCTACCGCACGGCCGATGGGGCGGTGGCCATGATGCCGTACACCAACCTGCACTGGCAGCGCTTCTTCACCGAGGTGGGTGCCCCGGACCTGGCGCGCGATGCGCGCTTCGCCGACATCGCCAGCCGCACGCGGCACATCGCCGAACTGCTGGAGCTTGCGTCGGGCTTCACCGGGCGCCACACCACGGCCCACTGGATCGCGGTGTGCGAGCGGCTGGAAATCCCCGCCGCGCCCGTGGCCAGGCTGCAAGACCTGCCCCTGGATCCACACCTCGTGGCCACGGATTTCTTCGAAACCCTCTCCGACCCCGCCCTGGGCGAGGTGCGCTTTCCGGGCGTGCCGGTGCGCTTTGACGGGCAGCGCCCCGCCATCGCCATGCCCCCCCGGCTGGGCGAACACACCGAGACGCTGCTGGCCCAGGCCGGGCTCGGCGGCGCACAGATCCAGGCACTGCTGGGCACCCGCGCAGCCGTGGGCCCCTCTTCTTGACAAGGACACCTCCCATGATCCCCCAGACGCCTTCTGCGGACACCCTCCGCCCTGCCGCCCTCGCTGGCGTGGACCGCCATTTGCCGCGCCTCGGACAGGGGTTCGTGTGGCAGGACCTGAGCGTGGGACAACGCTTTCGCACCTTCAGGCGCACGGTCACCGAGACGGACCTGGTCAGCTTCATCGGCGTGACCGGCATGCTGGAGGCGATCTTCATCGAAGACGGCTACGAGGGCGGCGCCATGGCGGGGCGGCCCGTGCCGGGGGCGCTGACCTATGCGCTCATCGAGGGCTTCATCCTGCAGACCATGATCCAGGGCACGGGCCTTGCGATGCTGGAGCTGCACCAGAAGATCCTCGCGCCCGTGCGGGTGGGCGACACCATCGAGGCGGTGGTGGAGGTGACGGAGATCCGGCCCACCTCCAGGAGTGGCCGCGCGGTCGTGACCTCGCGCATCGACGTCTTCAACCAGCAGGGGGTACCGGTCATGACCTACACGGCCACCCGCTTGCTCGCCGGGCGTTCGTGAACCGATTTCCCCAACTACAACCACCCAGGAGACAACCACCATGAAAAAAAGCACTTCCCGCACGTCTTCGCGACCCAGCGGCGTCCGGCGCGTATGCCTGGCCATGTTCGGCTGCGCGGCCGGCGTGGCGGCCATCGCCCCCATGGGCTTGGCGCATGCGCAGGCCTACCCTTCCAAACCGATCACCCTCGTGGTGCCCTTTCCGCCAGGCGGGCCCACCGACCAGGTGGCGCGCGTGCTGGCGCAGAAGCTGACGGAGCAGATGGGGCAGTCCGTGATCGTGGACAACAAGCCCGGCGCCAACGGCAACATCGGCGGCACCCAGGTCAGCAAGGCGGCGGGTGACGGGTACACGCTGCTCTACAACACCTCGTCCATCACCCTGAGCCCGGCGCTCTACAAGAACCTGAGCTATGACGTGCAGAAAGATCTGGCGCCCGTGGCCCTCACCGCCGTGGTGCCGCTGGCCCTGGTCGTGCACCCGAGCCTTCCCGTCAACAATGTGCGCGAGTTCGTCGACTACGCCAAGGCCAACCCGGGCAAGCTCTCCTATGGCTCGGCAGGCAATGGCAACGTGACCCACCTGGCGGCTTTCCAGTTCACCAGGAGCCTGGGCATCGAGGCCACGCACGTGTCCTACCGGGGCAGCGCCCCCGCGGATGTCGACCTCGTGGCGGGGCAGATCCAGTTCATGACGGACACCATCAATTCCGTGATGCCTTTCGTGAAGGACAAGCGCCTGAAGCTGCTGGCGGTCACCACCGCCAGGCGCATGTCCCTGTACCCCGACGTGCCCACGCTGGGGGAAACCGTGATGCCCGGTTTTGAGGCGGGCGCCTGGCAGGGCGTGATGGTGCCCGCCAGGACGCCGGCGGCGCTGGTGCAGCGCCTCAACGCCGAGATCAACAAGGCGCTGCAAAGCGATGAGGTGCGTGCCAGGCTGGCGGTGCAGGGCGCCGAGCCGCTGGGCTCCACGCCCGAAGAGTACCGCGCCTATGTCGGCAAGGAACTCCAGCGCTGGGCCGGGGTGGTGAAATCGACCGGCGTGACCCTCGATTGAACGCGGCGGGGCCCCTGCACCGTGGGCGGCGCGAAAATGCTTCAAAAATGATAGCTGCTTGCGCTTGATGGACAGGCGCTGGGGCCCATTTTGGCCTCAAAGGCCCTCGCGGGCCTTTTTTTGCTTCCTGCCACCTGTTGTGACCGGCGCGGCGCCATGCCAGGGCCGCTCCGCCGCGCTGGCGACGGCCCCCTTCCGGGGCTGAGGGCTGCGGCTCCAAGCCTGCTTGCGCAGGCCTGGACATGACGAAGAGCAGCTGTTTCTGGCAGCCGCTCAGGGGGTCAGTCAAGCTTCGCGCCCGAGGCCTTGATCAATCGCTCCCACACCGGCCGCTCCTTGGCGATCGCAGCCGTGAACAGCGCGGGTGAGCTGTTCTGCACATCGAACCCCATGGCCGCGATGCGCTGCGCCACGTCGGGCAACTGCGTGGCCTTGCGCACCTCGGCGGCAATGCGCTCCAGGATGGGTGCTGGCGTGCCGGCCGGTGCGCCAAAGGCCAGCCAGCCCGCCACGCGGTAGGCCTCGTCGTTCAGGCCCTGTTCGGCCAGCGTGGGCACGCCCGGCAGCGCGCCCATGCGGCGCTCGCCGCTCACGCCGATGGCCTTGAGCTTGCCCGCGTCGATGTGCGGCTTGGCCTGCAGCGCGCTGGCGAACGCGATCTGGATCTGGCCGCCCAGCAGGTCCTGCACCATGGGCGCCTCGCCGCGGTAGGCCACGTGGCTCATGTCGGCGTTCTGCGTGAGGCTCATGTAGGCGCCGGCCAGATGCGGGTAGGCGCCCGTGCCGTAGGAGCCGTAGGCCACCTTGCCCTTGTTCGCCACCACGTACTTGAGCAGCTCGGGGCCCGTGGCCACGGGTACGCCGGGGTGGGCCACCAGCACCAGCGGCGCGATGGCGATCTGGTAGATGGGCGCGATGTCGCGCTCGGGGCTGTAGGGCAGCTTGGTGTACAGGAACTGGTTGGTGAGCATGGAGTTGCTCAAGGCCAGCAGCAGCGTGTAGCCGTCGGGCGCGGCCTTGGCCACCGCGTCGGTGCCGATGATGCCGGCCGCGCCGGGCTTGTTGTCGATGACCATGGGCTGGCCCAGGCCCGCGGCCATCTTCTCGGCCAGCACGCGCGCGAGCACGTCGGTGGCGCCGCCCGCGGCAAAGGGCACGACCACCTTGATGGGCTTGCTGGGGTAGGCCTGCGCCAGGGCGGCGGGGCCGGTGCACGCGGCGGCGGCGGCCAGGGCGGCGGCGCCCAGCCAGTGGCGGCGGGTCATCGACGGGGGGTGGTGGGGCATGTGTCGTCTCCTGTCATGGGTATTGCAAATCAGGCTGGCCCGGCCCGGCCCGGCCCTGCGCGGTGGCGGGCCGGGGCTCGTTCAGGCGGGCTGGGGGCTTCCTGGCGCCGGGGCGATGGTGACGGCAAGCGGCAGGGGCGCGAGCACCTCGCGCAGCCGGGCCTGCAGCGCGGCCGCGCCCGGGCCGGGCTGCAGGGTCACGCGCACGGCGCTCTCGCCTTCGGGCTGCACCTGGTGGCGGGGGAGGCCGGGGGTCTCGGCCCACACGCCGTCGGCCAGCGCCTGCACCGTGTGGCAGGCGGCCTGCAGGCGCAGCGCGGGCTTGTAGATCTTGCCCACGTTGGTCACGGGCATGGTGCCCAGGACCCGCACCCAGCGCGGGCGGGCCACGGCCTCGTCCACGTGCTCTGCGGTGAAGGCGAGCAGCTCGGCCTCGGTCGCCTGCGCGCCGGGCACCAGCGTGGCAAAGGCCACGGGCAGCTCGCCCGCATAGGCGTCGGGCGCGCCCACGGCGGCGGCGAGCTGCACGGCGGGGTGGGCGCCCAGCGCGTCCTCGATCACCTTGGGATCGATGTTGTGGCCGCTGCGGATGATGAGGTCCTTGGAGCGGCCGCTCAGGTGCAGGCGCCCTTCGGCGTCCACGAAACCCAGGTCTCCGGTGGCCAGCCAGCCGTCGGCCGTGAAGGCCTTGGCCGTGTCCGCCGCATCCAGAAACCCCGAGAACAGGTTGGGCGACTGGAACAGCACCATGCCCGGCTGCCCAGGCGGCATGTCCTGGCCGGACGCGTTGCCGTGCGCGTCCAGCGCCACGATGCGCAGCCGCGCGTACGGCAGGCGCCAGCCCACGCAGCCGGCGGGCGCGTGCACGCCCGGTGGCGTGATGGTGGAGATGCCCGCCATCTCCGTCATGCCCAGGCTTTCGTGCACATGCAGGCCGAACAGGCGCTCAAAGCGCGCCGCCAGCTCCGGCGCGAGGATGGCCGCGCCCGTGCGGCAGTAGCGCAGCGACGAGATGTCGGCGCCATCGAGCGGCACGTTGGCCAGCGCGGCCAGCACCGTGGGCACGGCCGACAGGTAGGTGCAGCGGTGGCGCTCGACCAGCCGCCAGTAGCTGGCGATGACCTCGCGGTTGCGGAACAGGCCCGCCGTCGGGATGATGGTCTCCACCCCCGCCGAGAGCGCCGCAAGCGAACCGGGCAGCACGCCCGCCACATGGAACAGCGGGTAGCCGTTGATGCCCACGTCCTGCGGCGTGATGCCCTGCATCTGCACGCTGGCCCAGGCGGTGAACACCTGCGCGCCATGGCTGTGGCGCGCGATCTTGGGCGCGCCCGTGGTGCCGCCGGTGTGAAAGTACGCTGCGATGTCGCCGGGCGCGATGCGCCGGCCGCTCACCAGCTGGCCGGCGGGCTGGCGCAGGCGCGCCGCGAAGTCCACCACGCCCTCGGGTAGCGCGCCGGCGGCGCCGGGCGCCTCATCGTGCGGGGCCACGCGCAGCACGGTGGCGAGCGTGGGCACCTGGCTGCGCAGGCGCAGGGCCTTGCTCCAGTAGCCCACGTCGCCTTCCGCACCGTAGGCGATCAGCACCTTGGCGCCCGCCAGCGCCATCATGGCCGCGAGCTTCTCGTCGGTGAGCATGGGGTTCAGGGGCTGCACGATGCCCGCCGCCTCGCCGCCCCACAGTGCCAGGTGGTATTCCAGGCAGCCGGGCAGCAGCACGGCCACGGCGTCCCGGGGGCCCACGCCCAGTGTGTGCAGCAGGTTGGCCGTCTGGTGGATGCCGGCCAGCAGCTGCGCGTACGACCAGCGGATGGGCGCGTCCGCCGGATCGGCCGTGGGCAGGAAGGTCAGCGCGGTCTTGCCGCCGAACGCATGGGCGGCGTTGCGCAGGATTTCATAGGTGCTCCGCACCGGCAGCGCCTGGGCCAGGGGCGTGGCTTCCAGCTGTTCGACATCCCGCAGGCCGCGGAGGGTGGTGGCGGTGCGGGCAAAGGGCGGATGGAGTGCGGGAGCGGTCATGGACGGAAGTGCGGGCAGACCCGGGATTGTTGTGCCGACAGGATTTCTTGACAATCACATGAAGGATTGACACTCTGTATGAATATTTTTGACAAACAAGCGGAGCGCGCCACGTGGACCTCTCGGCACTGACCCTGCTGGTGGAGATCCTGGACGCCGGCAACCTCAGCCTGGCCGCGCGCAAGCTCAAGATGAGCCGCGCCAACGTGAGCTACCACCTGCACCAGCTGGAGAAGTCGGTGGGCGTGCAGCTGGTGCGCCGCACCACGCGGCGCGTGGAGCCCACCGAGGTCGGGCTGCGCCTGTACGAGCACGGCCGCAGCATCATGAACGAGATGCTGGCGGCGCGCGAAACCATCGCCACGCTGGGCCAGAGCCTGCAGGGGCGCGTGGGGCTGAGCATGCCCCTGGGCTACGGCCAGATGGTCATGGCCGGCTGGCTCATCGAATTCAAGCGTCTGTACCCGGGGATCGTGCTCGAAGTGATGTTCGAGAACCGCGTGAGCGACCTCGTGCGCGAGGACGTGGACATCGCCATCCGCATCATGACCGAGCCGCCGCCGGCCCTGGTGTCGCGGGCCCTGGGGCCCGTGCGCTACGTGGTGTGCGCCGCCCGCGCGTACGCGCAGGAGCACGGCCTGCCCACGCGCCTGGAGCACCTGGCCACGGTGCCGCTCTTCACCTCGGGCTTCATCGGGCGCGAGCTGCGCGTGGCCGCCTACCGGCCCGACGGCCAGCGCGAGGAAGTGCTGCCCCGGCCCACCCTGCTGTCCGAGCATTTTCCCTTCCTGCGCGACGCGGTCCTGGCGGGCCTGGGCGTGGGCCTGCTGCCCGACTACGTGGTGGCGGACCCGGTGCGCGAGGGGCGCATCGTCACCGCGCTCGACGACTACCGCCTGAGCGTCTTTGGCACGCAGATGTTCCTCCTGTACATGCCCAACCGCTACCAGACCAGTTCGGTGCGCACGCTCATCGATTTCATCCTCGAGCGGGCGGGCGGTGTGCCTACAAGAAGCCCGGCACCTGGCCGCCCATAATGGGGCGTTCTCATCCACCATGGCGCGACCGGAGCTCCTGACATGAACACTCCCCGACATCCCAAGCGTTTCTCGATGATCCGCGAATTCCACCTGGCCGACTGGTTCACGCTGGGCAACGCGGTCTGCGGCGTGGGCGCATTGTTCTCGTCGATGACCTACCTGGAAACCGGCGCCGTGGTGCACGTCTATTTCGCCGCCGCCCTCGTGCTGGCCGCGCTCATCTTCGACGTGCTGGACGGCCGCATCGCGCGCTGGCGCCAGAAGAGTTCGGCCATGGGCCGGGAGCTCGATTCGCTGGCCGACGTGATCTCGTTCGGCGTGGCTCCGGCCATCATCGCCTATGGCTGCGGCATGCAGGGCCTGTACGACCGCATCGTGCTGGCCTACTTCGTGGCCTGCGGCGTCTCGCGCCTGGCGCGCTACAACGTCACGGCCGAAACCCTCTCGGGCGACGACGGCAAGGTGAAGTACTTCGAGGGCACGCCCATCCCCACCTCCATCGTGCTCGTGGGCCTGCTGGCCCTGGCGGCCTACCTGGGCGCGGTGCGCGAGAGCCTGTGGTTCGGCAAGGTGCTCATCGGCGGCTTCACGCTGCACCCGCTGGTGCTGCTGTTCGCGCTGTCGGGTTCGCTGATGATCAGCCGGATCCGCATCCCCAAGCTCTGAGCCACTGGCTGGTGGCACGGTCGACCTGCTCGTGCGGCCTATGAACCACCGCAGCGACGGCGGTCATGTGCCCGTCTGGGAACGCAGCGAGCTGACGCCCGAAGAGCTGGCGCGTTGGTCGTGCCTGGCGACCACCACGGGCCGGGCCCTGCTCGACAGCTCGCCGGTGACTGCCTCAAAGACTGCGATGCGGGCAACGACGCGCTAAACCCGCTGGCCCATCCCCGGGGACCAAAACCCCCGCACTGCCCTGTACTACAGGGTACACCTGCATGCTTTCGGGCGAAGCCCCGGGCCACCCACCCGGACTGGTTGTGGGCGAACCGCCCCAGTATTCGAAACTTGCGCAGTCCGAAACCTGGTCCCGGCAGTTCACGCGCCTGGACGACGATGAAGGTGCTGCGCTGGGTGCGCGCATCCGTGGCGCCATGAGGCCATGCCCCCGGTCGACCTGCATTTTGCTATAAAAATAGAAGCTACATACGCTTGCTATATGGCGGTAGGCCTTGTTTTTCCCGGCTTCATTGCTGCGGGGCACGGTCCGGAGGGGGCTGGAGGTGGCCATCCTCGCGGGGCTTCAGGCCCCCGGCGGCGCGTAACCCTAAGGGCACGTCCAGGCGCCGCTGCGGCGGTTGAACAGCTCGCCACCGAAGAAGAGGGCGCTGCCGTCGTTTGCCAGGGCCCAGGATGCTGCGTCGCGCGCTATGACGGCCTGCCTGCGCCATGTAGCACCCTCGCGGGCGAACAAGGCGATGTGCCACCCGGGCGCCGTACTCCCCGTGCCTGCGCATGTGAGGTCTGCACCAGTGATGTGGAACTCTGCCGGCAACGAGTTGGGTGCGTTCAGGGCTTCGACGGCCAGCGTGGCGCCATCGTTGGAGAGCGCCAAGGCGCTGTACCGCGATGCCGCAATGTCCAGGAAATTCACGATGCCCACGGGCAGCCGCGCTTGCTCGCTCCACGTCCCGCCTCCGCTTTGCGCGTAAACATGCAGGTATGGTGGTGCGAAGCTCTCGCTGCGGGTGATGGCGCCGCTGTTCAACGCCAGGGTGCTGCCATCGCCCGACAGGGCCAGGGCCGTTCCCACGACGCTGCCTCCCGGCGCCAGATGGCTTTGGGGTGCCCAGGTCGTGCCGGTGCGCACGTAGGTGAAAACAGCGTTGGGGGTGTTAGTGGCAGCGCCATAGATCCCCGTGACGGCCAGCAGGTTGCCGTTGGCCGACAGTGCCAGCTTGCCGGGGACGGAGGCCAACTGGCAGGGCTGGGGGCATGCGGCAGGCGTCTGGGTCGATGTAATCGTGGCTTGCAGGCCCCAGGTTGCGCCGCCGCGGTGGTAGATCTGTATCTTGTCGTCTTCAGCCCCCGCCAGGGTGGTGCCGTCCGAAGACAGCGCGATCCGGGACGCGCGCGTGGGGAACTCGGCTTGCTGCTGCCATGGCTGGTCGATGGCCGTGCGCGCGAACACCAACAAGGTGCTTGTCGAACCGCTGGCACCGCGCAGGACCAAAGTCAGGCCGTCCTGGGATATGGGATCGAAATTGCTCGCTGATGATTTGAGGGGCGCACGCCCCGATGGGAATTCATGGCTGATGCTTTTGGGAATGTCCAGCGCCTTCGCTGCGGTGAAGGCTCCACAGCCATCGGTGTTGCAAGCCCGCAGACGGAAGGTGGCGTTGATGAAGTCAGGCAGCCGGGCGAGATTCAGGTAGCCGAACTGTCGTTGAGTCGTGGAGTAGAAACTGAGGCCTTGCGCCTCGCCCATCTGCACTTCCGTCTGAGGCCCTGGGCCATCCGTGTCGGCAAAGAGCTCATAGCGGGTGGCGCCCGGCGTGGCGCTCCACGAAAAACTCAGGGCCCCACCGTTCTCAAAGTTCTCGGGGGCGGCCAGCGCGCCGGTGACGGGAGGCTGGCCTGGCTCTGCGGAGCCTGAGCCGCCACCGCAGCCTGCCAAGGCCAGTGCGGCACAGCTCAAGGCCAGTGCGGCTCGCAAGGTCGGCAAGGCACGTGGGGCCCATTGGTGGGCAGCTTCGGGTGCAAAAGTCATTGTGTTGTGATGCATGGGTGCTTTTTCAGGAAGCGGTAAACGGTGCTCGCGTACCTGTGGTGGTACTTTGCAGCGGTGATTCAAATCGTCCCCATGTGTTCTTCCCACATGCCTGGTTGGACTGGGCACCTTCGACAACAAGTGCCATGAAAATGATAGCTGCCAGTGCCAAGTGAGTAGGCGCAGTAGCACCATTTGATACAAATGATCAGCTCGCGCGCCGGTTCACCAGCACGATCCCCGCCGCTACCAGCACCAGCGCCGCCACCAGTCCGGGCGTCACGGGCTCGCCCAGCCACCAGGTGCCAAACAGCAGCGCGAACACGGGCGTGAGGAACACGAACACCGAGATCTTCGTGGCCGGGTAGTGCGCCAGCATCCACATCCAGGCCAGATAGCTCACGAATGCACCCACGAGCGCCTGCACCAGCAGCGAACCCCAGGCGAAGGTGCTGAACTGCAAGGTCCAGCTTTCGCCCAGGGCCAGCGACAGCCAGGGCAGTGCGGCGGCGCTCACGCCCACCTGGTAGAGCAGCTGCTTGGCGGGCGCCACGCGCGCGAGCGGCGTGGTGCGGATCACCACCGTGGTCAGCGCCCACATCAGGCCCGCGGCCAGGCCCAGCAGGTCGCCCAGCCAGGCACGGGGCAGGGCGGCGTTGGCGGGGCCCAGCAGACCGTCGCCCAGCGCCAGCCCCACGCCCACAAAGGCAGCGGCCAGTCCCAGCCACTGCCAGCCCTGCAGGCGCTCCCCGGGGATGAAGCGCGGCAGCAGCAGGGCCACCCAGAACGGGGCGGCATAGAGGAACACCGTGAGGCGCGACGCCGTGGTGTACTGCAGCCCCAGGTAGATGCAGGCAAACTCTCCTGCGAACAGCGCCCCGGCGAGCAGGCCCGCGCGCGGTGCCCCGGCCGGCTCGGCCGCGCCCGACAGCGGCACGCCGCGCCACGCGCACCAGGCGGCGACCGCCACGGTGGCCAGCACGAAGCGCAGAAAGGCCTGGTACACGGGAGCCACCTCGCCCACGGTGGCTTTCACCAGCACCTGCTGGAAGCCCCAGAACATGCAGCAGGCCAGCAGCAGGGCGATGGCCAGGGAATCGATGTGGGTTTTGCGGGGAGAAGACATCGGTCGATTATCAAAGACCCTTGCCCGGCGCCCCGTCGCCCATGCATCCAGGCGACCCGGAGCGCAGGCGGAAGGCTTCACGGCCCCTCGCGACCCTGGCGGCCATTGGCCCGGTTTCCGATGAAGGCACGGGCTCCCCAGGGAGGGGCACGGCGCCACGCGCGAGGCGCCGCGCGTTTCCCCTTGTGTTCCCGCGCAGGGCGCCCGGGGAGCGCGAACAGGTTCTTACACGGGCCCACGGTACACTTTGCGCCTTCTGAAACCCGTTCCCGAGCGTCTTTTCCACCCCTCATTCATGGCCCTTACGACGGCGGCGCAGTCCCGCACCAGCTTTGACCTCAAGAGCGCCTCTTTGCCCGTGGTGGCCGTGGTGCTCAAGACCACCGACGCCGCGCTGTTTGCCGCCGACCTGGCCGAGCGCGTGGCCGACGCCCCGGGCTTCTTCGACAATGATCCGGTGCTGATCGATCTGGCCCCTGTGCGCGAAGCGCAGGAACCCATCGATTTCGCGGCCATCACGGCCTTGCTGCGCAGCCACAGCACCCTGCCCGTGGCGGTCCGCGGCGGCAGCCCTGCCCAGATGGATGCCGCGCGCGCGGCCGGGCTGGCCGCGGCGCCCGATGCACCGCCCGTTCGCGCCGAGGCCCCTGCCACCCCGGTGCAGGAAGTGGTGCGCGAGGTGATCCGCGAGGTCGAGGTCGAAGTGGTGCGCGAAGTGCCCATGCCGGGCCCCGGCACCGTGGTGGTGGACAAGCCCCTGCGCTCGGGCCAGCAGGTGTATGCCCGTGGCGCCGACCTGGTGGTGATGGCCGTGGTGAGCTTTGGCGCCGAGGTGATCGCCGACGGCAACATCCACGTCTATGCCCCGCTGCGCGGCCGCGCGATTGCCGGTGCGCGCGGCAACACCGAAGCGCGCATCTTTTCGACCTGCCTGGAGCCCCAGCTGGTGTCCATCGCGGGCATCTACCGCACCACCGAGACCGAGTTGCCCGCCGATGTGCGCGGCAAGCCGGCCCAGGTCCGGCTCGATGGCGAGAAGCTCATCATCGAAGCTCTCAAGTGAAACACCCCCCTATGTCGCTTCGCTCCTTCCCCCCACTCTCGCAGCGCTGCGCGCTGCGCGCAGCGGGACGCTCCCAGCGCGGCGGGGCGGCCCTTGCGCGGGAGCCCTGGTGTGGGCCACGCCCGTGTCAAGCGTCGCCCCGGTGCATGCGCCACGAAAATTGATACTTCATTCATCATCAAACCCCTCAAGAGACCCCAACACATGGCCAAAATCGTCGTCGTGACCTCCGGCAAGGGTGGCGTGGGCAAGACCACCACCAGTGCCAGCTTTGCCACCGGCCTCGCCCTGCGCGGCCACAAGACCGCCGTGATCGACTTTGACGTCGGCCTGCGCAACCTGGACCTCATCATGGGCTGCGAACGCCGCGTGGTGTACGACCTCATCAACGTGATCCAGGGCGAGGCCAACCTGAACCAGGCCCTCATCAAGGACAAGCAGTGCGACAACCTGTTCGTGCTGGCCGCCAGCCAGACGCGCGACAAGGACGCGCTCACGCAGGACGGCGTCGAGAAAGTGCTCAAGGACCTGGCCGCGATGGACTTCGAGTACATCGTCTGCGACTCGCCCGCCGGCATCGAAAGCGGCGCGCTGATGGCCATGCACTTCGCCGACGAGGCGCTGCTGGTGACGAACCCCGAGGTGTCGTCGGTGCGCGACTCGGACCGCATCCTGGGCATGCTGGGGAGCAAGACCAAGCGCGCCATTGAAGGCGGCGAGCCGATCAAGGAGCACCTGCTCATCACGCGCTACAACCCCAGCCGCGTGCAGGACGGCCAGATGCTGAGCCTGGAAGACATCCAGGACATCCTGCGCATCAAGCTGATCGGCGTGATCCCCGAGTCGGAAGTGGTGCTGCAGTCGTCCAACCAGGGCACACCCGCGATCCATGCCAAGGACTCGGATGTGTCCGAGGCCTACAAGGACGTGATCGACCGCTTCCTGGGCGCCACCGACAAGCCGCTGCGTTTCATCGACGCGGAAAAGCCAGGCTTCTTCAAACGCCTGTTCGGGAGCAAATAAGCCATGGCTTCTTTCCTGTCCTTCCTGCTCGGCGAGAAGAAGAAAACCGCCAGCGTCGCCAAGGAGCGGCTGCAGATCATCCTGGCGCACGAGCGCAACGGCCGCAATGCCTCGGAGCCCGACTACCTGCCCGCGCTGCAGCGCGAACTGGTGGCGGTGATCTCCAAGTACGTGAAGATCAACCCCGACGACCTCAAGGTGCACCTGGAGCGCCAGGACAACCTGGAGGTGCTGGAGGTCAAGATCGAGCTGCCCGACACCGTGCGCTGAGGTCCTGCATCCAAGCCAAATTGGCCCCTGGCGCTTATCTGGTAAGCGCTGGCAGCTATCAAAATTGATGAACCCGGTGGGGCTTGGCTAGCGCGCGTGTTTTGCCCACTTGCCGGCCAGCGCCTGCGCGATGCTCAGCCCGCGCTGCCCGGGCACCAGCGTGGCGGTCTCTCCGGCGGCGATGGTGCCGGGCTGGTCCACCGCCAGGTAGTAGCCGCAGCACCCGGCCAGGGCCATGGTGCGGCCCGCCTGCGCAAACCCCATGACGGCGTTGAACTTGAAGCATGGCTCGCGCGGGGCGCTCACCCGCAGCACGCAGTGGGGGAAATGCCATTCATCGCCCACAAACACATCCGCTTCCAGCGGCCCGTCGATGGTGAGGTTCTCCCCCATGAAACCCGGCGGCAAGGTTTCATCGAACAGGCTCACGCCGCGTTCGCGGCGCTGTGCCTGCCAGAACGCGTAGTGGGCGGCGGGGTAGGCGTATATGGCCTTGCCCAGGCCGCCGTGCACGCTCGGGTCGGCCTGCTCGTCCCCCGCCAGGCCCAGCGGGCCCACGGCCACCGGGCCGGTGACGGGTGCCTTGCCGATGGCGGTGAGCACCGAGCGTTCGCCCACCTTCAGGCGCCGGGCCAGGCCGATGTTCACGTGGCGCACGGCCACAGTGGGGGCCGTCACAGCGGGTGCTCGGTGTAGAACTTGCCCCCGTGGTACAGCAGGGGCGAGATGCCTTCGCGGTGCTCGCAGCGCTCGACCTCGCCCACAAAGATGGTGTGGTCGCCCTCCTTGTACTGGCTGCGGTTGAAGCATTCGAACGTGGCAGCAGCCCCGGCCAGCAACGGGGCACCGCTGATGCCGGGCCGGTGTTCCAGGCCTGCCCAGCGGTCGATGCCGCGCGTGGCAAAACGCTCGGCCAGCGCCTTCTGGTCCGCGGCCAGCACGTGGATGGCGTAGTGCGAGCCATCGGCAAAGGTGGGCAGGGTGCTGGCGCCGTGCGACAGGCTCCACAGCACCAGCGGGGGCGCCAGCGACACCGAATTGAACGAACTGGCCGTGAGCCCCACCAGGTCACCCGCAGCCGTGCGGGCCGTGACGATCGTCACGCCCGTGGCAAACATGCCCAGTGCATCGCGAAACTCGCGTGTGGAGAAGCTCGGTGGCAGGGCGAGGGCGGGGCGGGGGGGCGAAGGGTTCACAAAAGCGGTGCCAGCGGTGGCAGCAGGGGGGAGCAACTATTATCAGGCGCCACCCACCACCGCGCTGTTGCGGGGTTTACTTCCGTAAGACTTGCGCAAATCGGGATGCAACCACCACCTGGCGTGGGGGGGAGCTATCTGCCTGAGCCCTGTTTTGCGTAAGTCATTTCTGTTCCGTTTTCCACCGCATGGCCGTTCTTCCTACCTTCACCGCCCTGGGCTTCGGCCCCACCGTGCTCATGCTGCACGACGCCGATGGCGACCACCTCACCTTTGCCCCCCAGGTGGAAACGCTGGCCACGGTTGGCTACCGCGCCGTGGCCTGGAACATGCCGGGCTATGGCCGCAGCGCGCCCGTGGAGCCCTACACCTTCAAGGCGCTGGCGCAGAGCTGCTTGGCCCTGATCGACGCCCTGCAGGGTGGCCCGGTCACGCTGGTGGGGCACGGCATGGGCGCCATGGTGGCGCTGGAGGCCGCCGTGCGCGGCCCATCGCAGGTGCGGCGCCTCGTGCTGTGCGCGGGCGGGCCGGCGCTCGATGCGCAGGCGGTGGAAGATTGGGTGGCGCCCCGGCTGCGCGCCCTGAAAGCGCTGGATGGCGGTGGCGGCATGGAGGCGCTGGCGCAAACGCTGGTGCCCCAGTTCATCGGCACCGGCGCCTTGCCCGAAGGGGTGCGGCTGGCCAACCATGCGCTGGCCCAGGTGTACCCGGGGGCCTACCGGCGCGCGCTGGAGGCCTTGCCCACGTTTGATCGCGGGGCTGCCGCGCTGGCCCACCTGGCCATGCCCACGCTGCTGGTGGGGGGCGCGCTGGACCGCTGCACACCCCCCGCGGCCCTGGAGGCGCTGGCCCAGGTGCTGCCCGATGCGCAGACCCTGGTGCTGCCCCATGTCGGGCACTGGCCCCAGCTGGAGGACCCCGAGGGTTTCGATGCCGCGCTGCTGGACTTTCTGGCGCAGCGGCGGGTGCTGCACTGAGCTTGCCCCACCCCGCAGGGCCGATGGTTCGGCCGTCCAAGCGGTCCATTTTTTCCCCCGCCATGCCCTGGCGCCGCCGGGCGGGCTCGTGCAGGCCTGATTGCTCCTTCCCTTTCTCCTTCTGTTGCCATGTGGTTTGCCCTGAAGAAAATACTGTCTGCGCTGCTGTTGCCCCCGGTGTCCAGCATCCTGCTGGCGCTGGTGGGGCTGTGGATCGCGCGCTACCACCGCCGCACGGGCATCACGGTGGTGGTGCTGTCGCTGCTGTCGGTGCTGGTGCTGTCCTGGCCACCGGTGTCGGATGTGCTGGTGCGCAGCCTGGAGCACCATCCCGTGGTGACCGCCAAGCAGTTGTCCCAATCGCGCACCCAGGCCATCGTGGTGCTGGGGGGCGGGGCCGACACCGTGGCCCCCGAGTACGGTGTGGATGTGCTCAGCCGGGGCGCCCGCGAGCGGGTGCGCTACGCCGTGCACCTGCAGCAGCAGGCGGGCTTGCCGATCCTGGCGACGGGCGGCTCCACCGGCGGCATGCGGGCCGAGGCACTGGTCATGAAGGACGTGGTGGAGCGCGAGTTCAAAGGGCGGGTGCGCTGGACGGAGGTGGAGTCGCTCGACACCCGCAGCAATGCCGAAAAATCCGCCATCCTGCTCAAGGCCGCCGGTATCGAGCGCATTGCCCTGGTCACCCACGGCTGGCACATGGTGCGCGCGGCCGGGGCCTTCGAGCGCGCGGGGCTGCAGGTGCTGCCCGCGCCCATGGGCTTCAAGGGCGGGCAGGCCCGCAAGCTGTACCGGGTGTTGCCGCGCGCCTCCGCGCTGGCCGACAGCAGCCTGGCGCTGCACGAATGGCTGGGGATTCTGGTGCAGCGGATGGGGCTGGGCTCCTGACACGACGTTGTCAGCAGCCCGGCAATAGCCTCGTGTGCATCATTCTTGAGAGGGAGCTGCCCATGATGCAGGCCAATGCCGCCGGCACAGTGAAGTGGAAAGGCGCGCCGGGCGCCGGCGCCCCAGCCATGGGAGACGCCGCGCACGCCCTGGTGCCGGATGGATCTGCGGGCCGCCAGAGCCTGGCGAACCTGATGGCGCTCGGGCAGGCGGATACAGTCTCCCTCGTTGCAATGCCCACAGTGGGGTGACATGGGTTTTTCTGCCGCTGAAAAAGAGCAAATGCTGGCCCTGCACGGCGTGGGGGCCACCGTGATTGCGCGCCTGGAGCAGGTCGGGTTTTCGGCGCTGGCCGAACTGGTCGACGCGGATGTGGCCGCGGTGACCAGAACCATCTCGGAGATGATGAGGTCCACCTGCTGGCACAACAGCCCCCAGGCGCGCGGCGCCATTGGCGCCATCGTGGCGCTGGCCCGGAGCCGGCAGCCCTAGCTGTTCTCGCCGGCGTCCCGGCCCCTGTGGCGAAAGCCACACCCACCGCGACCGCAGCAGCCTCACCCTGTGCCGTGCCGGCACGGCGTTGTGGTTAGCTACGCCAGCAAGAAGTCCGGCGCCGCAGCCAGCGCCTGCGCGTCGGCCTGCACCGCCCCCGGCGGCCCGCCCTTGCCCCACAGCGCGCCGCCCCAGGCCATCGACAGGAACCGGGCGCACAGCTCCACGGAGTCGATCATGGGCTGGGCCTTGGCGCGGTCGCCGCTGGTGGTGATGAGCGCCAGGGTCTTCGCGCCCATGGGCTCCTTGAAGGCCAGGCCGGGCACGCGCATCCAGGCGCTCCAGTGGTCCAGGTAGGTCTTGAGCGGCGAGGGAATGCTGTACCAGTAGACCGGCGCCACGAACACGATGTGCGTGGCCGCCAGCGTGGCGTCCAGCAGCGTCTTCATGTCGCCTTCGGGCGGCGCATAGGTGCCCGAGGTGTGGCGCTGGTCCACGAAGGGCGGCAGGTCCATGCGGGCCAGGTGGTGCCAGGTTTGTGTGGTGCCCGGGGGCAGCGCGGCGGCCGCCTGGCGCGCGAGCCACTCGGTGTTGCCGGTGTGGCCCGGCTCGCGGGTGGACGTGGTGAGAAAGAGGTAGTGCGGTGCAGGCATGGACGGGATCGTAACGGCCCCGGCCCGTGTCTGCTGGCAGTGGCTTCAGGCCGTGGCGACGGCCCGGGGCGCGCGCACCCGTTCGTCGCCCAGGAAGCCGAAGTTCATCGCGGGCTGTTCGCCGCTGATGAGCTCGGCCAGCGCCTTGCCCGAGCCCGCGCCGTGCGTCCAGCCCAGCGTGCCGTGGCCAGCATTCACCCACAGCTTGCCCACGCGGGTCTGCCCGATGAACGGGATGTTGGTGGGCGTGGCCGGGCGCAGGCCGGTCCAGTACTGCGGGTCGCCGCCTTCTTCGGGCGTGCGGGTGTCGCACACGCCGGGCAGGATGGCCTCGATGCGGCGCGACAGCATGTGGCAGCGTGCGCGGGCCAGTGTGCTGTCCAGCGTCAGGTCCCAGCCATTGAGTTCGATGGTGCCCGCCACGCGCAGGTGGTTGCCCAGGCGGCTCATGGCGATCTTCTTGCCGTCGTCGATGGTGGAGACCATGGGCGCGCCCTCGGGCTTGAGCAGCGGGAACGTGGCGCTGTAGCCCTTGCCAGGGTAGATCGGCAGGTCCACGCCCACGCTGCGCAACAGCGGCGCGCTGTAGGAGCCGCAGGCCACGACCACGGCGTCGGCCTTCAGGATGAAGTCTTTTTTGCCCCCACCGCTGGACTGGCGTGCCATGACAGCTACCGAATCAATAGCGTTGCCGATCTTGTTCAGGCGCAGCACGTCGTGGCCATAGAGGAACTGCGCGCCGCGCGCCACGCAGCGGCGGGCGAGTTCCTGCGTGAACACGCGCGCGTCGCCGCTCTCGTCGGTGCTGGTGTAGGTGCCGCCGGTGATCTTGTCGCCGTAGGCCTTGAACGCGGGCTCGATCTGCAGCAGTTCGTCGCGGCTCACCAGGCGCCGTTGCACGCCGTGCTTGCGCATGAGCTCCACCGCATGGCCCGCGGCGTCGAAGGACTTCTGGTCGGTGTAGAAGTGGGCGATGCCGCGTTCGAGCCGGTTGTACTCAATGCCCGTGGTGGTCACCAGGTCCTTGAGCGCGGCATGGCTGTAGGCGCCCAGCGCCACGATCTGCTGCACGTTGCGCTCGAATGCCGCGTCGTTGCACTGCGCCAGGAACTGCAGGCCCCAGCGCCACTGCTGCCAGTCCATCTGCGGGCGAAACAGCAGCGGCGCTTCCTTGTCGAACATCCACTTGAGCGCCTTGAGCGGCGCCTCGCGGTTGGCCCAGGGCTCGCAGTAGCTCACCGAGATCTGCGCCGCGTTGGCAAAACTGGTTTCGAGCGCCGCATCGGGCTGGCGGTCGATCACGATGACTTCGTGACCGCGTTCCAGCAGGTGCCACGCCGTGCTGGTGCCGATGATGCCTGCGCCGAGAACAATGGTTTTCATATGCGGAATGCCTTGTGAGCCTTTGCGTGCCACCCGCCCCAGTGCGGGACACGATGGGGCGCAGTGTGCGCGACATTGCATTCAACTAAAAGCAAAATTAAACTTACTCCAAAAACATCAGCGCACCTAATAAACGGTGCGGTAGAGACAACCCTCTTTTGTTCGAGCCCGAGACCATGAGCACCTACGATCCCGCCGCCCTGGAATGCCTTGCCGCCATCGTTGAAGAGGGCGGCTTCGAGCGCGCTGCGCAGCGCCTGAACGTCACACAGTCGGCCGTCTCACAGCGCCTGCGCGCGCTGGAGGCGCAGGTGGGCTCGGTGCTCATCGTGCGCAGCCGTCCGCTGCGGCCCACCTCGGCGGGGCAGTTGCTGCTCAAGCACACCAAGCAGCTGCGACTGCTGCGCGCCGACCTGGAGCGCGACCTGCACGAACTCGCGCCCAGCGCCCCCGGCGGCACGCGCGAGGACGAACGCATCTCGATCGCCATCAATGCCGACAGCATCGCCACCTGGGCCATGGGCGCGCTGCACGACCTGGTGCGCCAGCGCCTGCCGCTCGAAATCATCGTGGACGACCAGGACTTCACCCAGGAATGGCTGCGCTCCGGCCAGGTGCTGGGCTGCGTGACCACGCTCAAGCAGGCCCTGCGCGGCTGCAAGATGGTGCCTCTGGGCGCCATGCACTACGTGGCGGTGGCGTCTGCGCCCTATGCGCAGCAGCACCTGCCCCAGGGGCTCACGCCGCACAACTTCCGCGAAGTGCCGTTCCTGTCGTTCAACCGCAAGGACGACATGGCCGCCGAATTCGTGGCCCGTGCCTTCGGCCTCAAGCGCGTGGCGCTCAACCACCTGTTCGTGCCCGGGTCGGAGGCGCAGATGCGCGCCGTGGCCGCCGGCTGGGCGGTGGGCGTGGTGCCCGAGCTGCTGGCGCGCGGGCCCATCGCCGACGGCAGCATGGTGGACCTGGCGCCCGGCCGCAGGCTGCCGATCCAGCTGTACTGGCACTGCTGGAACCTGGAGTCGGCGGTGCTGGACGCGCTCACGGCCGCGCTCACGGCCACGGCCGCCCGCACGCTCGAGGCGCCGGCGGCCTAGCCGGGGCGGCGGCTGCGTTCAGTGCGGCCGGCCCACCACGAGATGGCACGAGGCCATGGGCGCCAGCGTCTGCCCCACCGTGCATCGGGTCTCATCACCCGGGCCCTGGATGCGGTGCGCGGCGGTCACGCTCACGGCGGTGATCCGCTGGGGGCGGTCCGTGGTGTTGCGCACCTCGTAGGCGTGCAGGTAGTCGGCGAATGCACGTTCCAGGTCGGGGTGGTCGGGAATGTCGGCCACGCCCCCCGCCGGGTTGTCCAGCGGGACATCGCTGGAGGGCACCGCGATCGCCTGTCCGCCCCACGGCATGCACAGCAGCGCCGCGCAGGTCAGCAGCCCCGGCACGATGGCGCGGACCACGCCGTGCCCCGCGTGGCGCAGCAGGTGGCGGGCCGCGGCGGCCAGGAGCAGCACCAGCACCAGCAGCCCCCATTGCGACAGCGTGGGCACGGCGGCCGGGGCCGCCAGCGGGGCATAGGCCACCGCGCCCACGGGCGCGCCCTGGGCCCAGGCGGCGGGGGCTGCAGCGGCGGCGGCCCACAGGGCGATGCGTGGGGCGGTTGCGGGGTGACGGGAGGGATGGTTTTTTTGCATGAAATTGCCTTGTAGCGCTTGTTTTAAAAGGGTGAGTAGCTATTGTTTTGGGAGTGATGCGCGAGCCCTGCGACGGGACCCGGGCCGCCGTCGGTCAAGGCCAAGCCCACGCTGCGCCGGTTGGTTGGCCGCGAAAAGGGCGGCGGCGATGCCGCGGACAAGGAACATGGTGGCGCGCACGGAGAAGAAGCGGAGGAGGGCTGCCGCGCATGCTAGGCAGCATTCACGGCGCGGCTTGACTGTGCGTTTCAGGGCGCTTGACTGCCCGTGCCGCCGAGGGATCGGCAAAAGCGGGTGCTACACCCTCAAGCCGCGCAGCCAGTCCGCGTATTCGGCGGTGGTCTGCCCGCTGGCGCCGTCCGGGCCCTTGCGGGGCGCTTGCCAGCCGCGCCCCATGGCACGCACGTCGCTGGGCGTGAGGCCAAAGGTCGTGCGAAAGGCGCGGCTGAAATGCGCCTCGCTGGTGAACCCGGCGCGCGTGGCGATCTCGCCCACCCGCAGCCGGCGGTTGGCCGGGTTGGCCAGCGCGTGGAACGCCCGGGCCAGGCGCTGCTGCTGCACGTAGTGCGCCACGCCGCCCAGCGGCTCGAACAGCCGGTACAGCATGCTGCGCGAGACGCCGAACGTGCGGCTCAGCAGCTCGGGGCTGAGCGGGGCCCCCAGGTGCTGCGCGATGTATTGCTGGATGCGTCCGAGGGTGACACCCTGGATCTGTGGCTCCGCCTGGGCGAGGGTGTCGCGGCCCGGGCGCAGGCAGGCCGCCAGCATCTGCGTGGTGGCCTGCACCACGGCGGGCGCCTCGGGGAGGGTGACGGTGGGCAGCCGCCGATGCAGCGACTGCAGGTAGTCGCTGAGCAGCCCGCCCAGCGCCGTGTGGCCGCGCAGCACCGTGCCGTGCAGGTCGGCCGAGGGGCTGCAAAAGGCCTCGTCGGCGATCTCGCGGGGCACGACGATGGACAGGACGTGCGAGGGGCTGGCGTAGGTGCGCTGCGTGCGGCCGAGGTCGAACACGGTGATGTCGCCCGCGCGCACCTGCATGTCCACGCCGTCGTCGTGCTGGCCCACGAACCCGCCGCTGCGGTACCACTGCACCAGGTAGTGGTTGACCCCGTCGCGCGCCACGCGCGGCGTACCGCGCGAGAACTGCTGCCGGCCAAAGCGCAGGTCGCCCACCAGCAGGGCGCCCAGGTGGCTGGCGGTGACCGATGCACTGAAGCTCTCCAGCGGATCGCGGTCCAGCGGCGCGACATCGAAGACCACCGAAATGCTGCTGCGCCAGGCCTCGAAGCGCTCTTCGCCGGAACCCTGGTCGGTGGTGAAAACTGTCGATGGCAGGGCGTGCGGCGTGGACATGGCGGCGCGATTATGGGGGCGGGTGCTGCAGTGCACCAGCGCAGATTGCCCGCCCTCGCGCCCAGGCCCGCGGCACGATTCCTGCTGGAGAAAACGTGAACGACGTAGTTGCATTGCAACTTGGTCATTTATTTTTTTACTGTGATGTATAAAATGGACGCCATGCAAACGCAGCCCCCCAAAGCCTCGTTCAAGGAGCAGATGCACCAGGCGCGCGAGGATGCCATCCTCCAGTCCACCTGTCAGCTCCTGGGCGAAAAGGCCTTCGACGCCATGACCATGGACGATGTGGCCAACGCCGTGGGCATTGCCAAGGCCAGCCTGTACAAGCACTTTTGCAGCAAGGAAGAGCTGTGCAGCGCCGCCATGGTGCAGATCCTGGCGCGGGTGCGGGCCTATCTGGCGGACCTGCCCGCCGAAACGCCACCCCTCGAAAAGCTCCATGCGCTGGTGCGCTGGTCGCTGGAGCGCCTGCTGAGCAATGAAATGCCGCTGCTGCCCAGCCGCAACTCCACGCTGCGCGCGGTGCTCATGGCCAACAAGGACTATCTCAACGGCCTGGTGGCGGTGAGCGACCAGATCGGCGAATGGATCACCCAGGCCCAGGCCGAGGGCGTGATCAACCCCACGCTGCCACCGCTGGTGGTGCTGTACACCTTGTATGCGCGGGCCTGTGACCCGGTGGTGAGCTTCCTCAAGGAAGGCGGCCAGTATTCGGATGCGCAGATCGTGGATCTGGTGGTGCGCACCTGTTTCGACGGGCTGGCTGCGCGGTAGCGGCAGCCCGTTCCGGCGTTTCGTACCTCGCAAGAAAGCCCGGCATGCCGGGCTTTCTTGTCTTGTGGGCGAAAAACCCTGCCGAGGCAGGGCGCGGCCTGCGCCGGGCGGCGGGGCTCAGCGCACGAGCAGCACGGGCACCTTGCTGTGGGCCAGCACCTGCGTGGTGACCGAACCCATGACCAGGGTGGCCAGGGCTCCGTGGCCGTGGGAGCCCATCACCAGCAGGTCGAACTTGCCGCTGTCGGCCACCTTGGCGATGTTCTCGCCCACCGTGCCGACCTTGACGCTGCGCTTGGCCTCCACACCGTGGCGCGCGAGAAACTTGCACACGGGCGCCAGGATTTTCTCGGCTTCTTCGGCGTGGTAGTTCTCCACGACTTCCTTGCCCAGGGCCGCGCGGGCACGCGCGGGCAGCGGGGCCTGCACGGTGAGCACCGTGTACTGGTGGTTGCCCCCCAGCAGTTCTTCGTGGGTGGCCAGGTAAGCCAGCATTTTCTTGGTGTAGGCGCTGCCGTCGACAGCAAGCAGGATGTTCATGGTGTTCTCCGAAAAGGAATGGGTCAGACTAACGTGCGCGGACTTCTGTTGTCTTGACCTGGGTCATGTTTTTTCCTCTGCACTGCGGGGCGGCAGGGCCCCGTGCGCCGATCATAAGGTGATGCAGCACTGCGCCTGGAACGCCGCCTGCTCGCCCTTGCGCGCATAACCCAGCGGATTGGCCACGACACGGCACTGCCACGGCGTGCCGTCCTCGCGCAGGCCCCGTGCCGTGTAGTCGCTCGGGGCATGCAGGTGCCCGTGCAGCCACAGCTGCGCGCGGGGCAGCAGGGCGTCCAGCGCGTTGCAGAAGCCCGCCGTGCCCGGCACCATGCCGTAGCGCGGGTCGGCACTGCGCAGGCTGGGCGCGAAGTGCGTGGCCACGACCGTGGGCCCGTCGAACGGGACCGCGAGCGCGTCGGCCAGCCACTGCTGGCAGACCAGGGCCTGGTCGCGCACGGCCTCGGCGAGGAACGGCTGCGCATGGCGGGTGCCGCCCGTCTTGCGCAGATAGAAATTCGCCGCCCGGAAAGCCTTGTCGCGCAGCTTCAGGCGCCTGGCCAGGTCGGTGGTGCCTTCGTGGTCCGCCAAAGCGTCGAAATCGCTCCAGAGCGTGGTGCCCACGAAGCGGACACCTTGAAGAGTGACCACCTCCCGCTCCAGCCAGGTGATCCCCAGCCGTTCGCAGGTCCTGCGCAGCCGCTGGTGGGCCGCATCGAAATCCTGCGCGTCGTATTCGTGGTTGCCGGGCACGAAGAGCACCGGCGTGGGCCAGCCCGCGTACGGGGCCAGGGGCGAGAACCGGGCGAGGCCGAAGTCATCGTCCTGCAGCAGCGAGCCCTGCTGGTAGGAGCCCACGTCCCCCGCAAGCACCAGCACATCGGCGCCGGGGGCCGGTTCGGGGATGAAATGGGGGTGCGCCTCAAGGTGCAGATCGGACAGCAGCTGGATGTTCATGGAGCGCGCAGTCTACGGGCTCGGGGTGGGAAGGGGCGAAGCGAATGCCCTGGCGGCACCCCGAAATGCGCCAGATCCCGCCGCAAGGCACTGCCGCGGCAGGCCGCGCTGGGGTGGGTGGGCGGGATGCCCGCGCCCGGGCCTCACGGTTCGGGAAAGGTGCGGCGCGCCGAGCGCGCCAGGGCGTGCAGCAGCCAGGTCATCGCCGCCTGCTGCGGGCCGCGGCGGCGCCACAGGGCATCGACGTGCACGGGCGGGACGTCCAGCGGCAGGGCCCGTTGCACCAGCGCGTCGGAGATGCCCGTGACGGGCACGAAGTGGCGCGGCAGCACCGTCAGCAGGTCCGAACCCGACACCACGCGCCCGGCGGTGAAGAACTGGTTGACCGTGATCACTACCTTGCGCTCGCGGCCCAGGGAGGCCAGCGCCTCGTCGATGAAACCGAAGGGGCGGCCGGAAAAGCTCACCAGCATGTGCCGGGCAGCGCAATAGGCGTCCAGGGTGAGCGGCGCGTCCGCCAGCGGGTGGCCCTGGCGCATCACGCACACGTATTCCCCGTCGTAGAGGCGGCGGCTCTCGAACGCGACCGCCCCGCCCGACTGCGCGCGTGCCGTGAGGTCGGCCAGCACGGCCGGAAAGTAGCCTACCGCCATGTCGGCGGCTTCCTCGTCGAGCAGGCGCCGGGGGTCGCGGGTGGTCAGGGGCAGCACCCGGATCGAGATGCCGGGGGCCTCGCGCTCGATGATCTCCACGAGGGCGGGAACCAGCGTGGCCGCCGTGGCATCGGCCATGGCCAGCACAAAGGTGGACTCGGCCGTGGCGGGCTCGAAGCGCCCCGGCGCCAGGGAGTCCTGCAGATGGGCCAGGGCCTCGCGCACGGGGGGCCACAGCGCCAAGGCGCGGGGCGTGGGCTCGACCCCCTGGCCGCTGCGCACCACCAGTTCATCCCCCAGCACGTCGCGCAGCCGGCGCATGGCATTGCTCACGGCGGGCTGGGTGATGGACAGCTTGTGTGCCGCGCGCGTGAGGCTGCGCTCGGCCATCACCTCGTCGAAGACGCGCAACAGATTCAGGTCCAGCGAGCGGAAGTTCAAGGGTGTCATGGGAATTCATCACCATTATGAATATCAATGATTCAAAATATAAACTTGAACATGCAAAGGGTAAACCCTAATATCACCCCATCGCCCGGCAATCTCGCCACAAGCGTTAGAAAAGGGAAACCGAAATGACCAGCTTTGCACACGTTGACTACCCCACTGAACACCCCGGCGTGGTCCGCGCCGAAAACGCCGCCGCCGCTCTGAAGAGCGTGGCCGCCAACTTTGACGGCGCCCGTGGCGCCGCCACCCTGCTGCTCGCGGCCGTCGTGTCGGCACTGCTGGTCGTGGCCAACCAGGTGATCGACACCTGGAGCGAAGGCCACCTGCTGGCCGCGTGGATGGTGCTGTGGCTGGTGGCGTTCGCCGCCCTGGCCCTGCTGACCGCCCCGGCACGCCGTGCTGGCGCCGCTCTGCGCGTGGCAGGCCGCGCCTGGGCGGAAAACCGCCGCCGCGCCGCGGACGACGAGCGCACCTGGCAAGTCGCCATGAAGGATCCCCGCATCATGGCTGAACTGAACCATGCAATGGGCATCCCCACGGTGAACGATATCCGCACGTACTACTGAGACCGCGCTGCGCGGCCGTCCCGATCCCCTTGAAGCCGTGGCGAATGCTCGCCACGGCTTTTTTCATGGGCCGGCTGTCCTGCGCCTGGCCTGTTTCCCCCTGGCGCCGGCCCATGAAAAAACCGCCCGTTCGGCAGAAGGGGCGGTTTCTCGGACTGGGAAGAACAGGGTTTTATGCAGCCAGGCGTTTTTCCAGCAGGGCCTTGGTGTCCAGCAGGGCCGTGGGCAGGTGGTAGGCCAGTTGCTCGAAGTGGGCATCGTGCAGCTTGAACTCATCGGCCCAGGCCGCCTTGTCGATGCTGGTCACGGCGTCGAACTTCTGGGCGCTGAAATCCAGGCCCGTCCAGTTGATCTCGGCGTACTGGGGCGCCACGCCGAACATGGTTTCCTGGCCTTGGGCCTGGCCTTCGATGCGGTCGATCATCCACTTGAGCACGCGCATGTTGTCGCCGTAGCCGGGCCAGACGAACTTGCCGGCCTCGTCCTTGCGGAACCAGTTCACGCAGAAGACCTTGGGCACGGCCTTGCCGGTGGCGGCGATCTTGCCTTCCATGTTCAGCCAGTGCTGGAAGTAGTCGCTCATGTTGTAGCCGCAGAACGGCAGCATGGCGAAGGGGTCGCGGCGCACCACGCCCTGGGCCCCGAAGGCGGCGGCGGTGGTCTCGGAGCCCATGGTGGCGGCCATGTACACGCCCTCCGTCCAGGTGCGGGCTTCCGTCACCAGCGGCACGGTGGTGGAGCGGCGGCCGCCGAAGATGAAGGCGTCGATCGCCACGCCGTTGGCGTCGTCCCACTGCGCATCGAGCGCCGGGTTGTTGGTGGCGGCCACCGTGAAGCGCGAGTTGGGGTGGGCCGCCTTGGCGCCGGTTTCCTTGGCGATCTGGGGCGTCCAGTCCTTGCCTTGCCAGTCGATCAGGTGGTCCGGGAGCTTGCCGGTGTCCTTTTCCATGCCTTCCCACCACACGTCGCCGTCGTCGGTCAGGGCCACGTTGGTGAAGATCACGTCCTTGTCCAGGCTCTTCATGCAGTTGGGGTTGGTGTGCATGTTCGTGCCGGGGGCCACGCCAAAGTAGCCGGCTTCAGGGTTGATGGCATACATCTTGCCGTCGGCATGGGGCTTGATCCAGGCGATGTCGTCACCGATGGTGGTGACCTTCCAGCCGGCAAAGCCTGCTTCGGGCGGCACCAGCATCGAGAAGTTGGTCTTGCCGCAGGCGCTGGGGAAGGCGGCGGCCACGTGGTACTTCTTGCCGGCGGGGTTGGTCACGCCCAGGATGAGCATGTGCTCGGCCAGCCAGCCCTGGTCGCGGCCCATGGTCGACGCGATGCGCAGGGCCAGGCACTTCTTGCCCAGCAGCGCGTTGCCGCCGTAGCCCGAGCCGTACGACCAGATCTCGCGCGTCTCGGGGTAGTGCACGATGTACTTGACCTTGGGATTGCAGGGCCAGCTGGTCGTGTCCTTTTCACCTTCGGCCAGGGGGGCGCCCACGGTGTGCATGCAGGGCACGAACTCTCCTTCCACGCCCAGCACGTCGTACACGGCCTTGCCCATGCGGGTCATGAGGCGCTGGTTCACGGCCACGTAGGCGCTGTCGGTCAGCTCCACGCCGATGTGGGCGATGTGGCTACCCAGGGGGCCCATGCTGAAAGGCACCACGTACATGGTGCGGCCCTTCATGCAGCCGTCGAACAGGGGCTGCAGCGTGGCCCGCATCTCTGCGGGTGCCATCCAGTTGTTGGTGGGGCCTGCGTCTTCCTTGGCGGCCGAGCAGATGTAGGTGCGGTCTTCCACGCGGGCCACGTCCGATGGGTCGGACCAGGCCAGGAAGCTGCCGGGGCGCTTGGCGGGGTTGAGCTTCTTGAAGGTGCCGGCGTCGACCAGCTGCTGGCACAGGCGGTCGTACTCTTCCTTGCTGCCGTCGCACCAATAGATGGTGTCGGGCTTGCACAGGGCGGCCATGTCGGCCACCCAGGCGAGCAGCCGGGCGTTCTTGACGTAAGCGGGGGCGTTGAGATTCAGGCCCTGCATGGTGGGTGCGTTCATCGGGAGCTTCCTAAGTTGAAAAACAGTTTTTTCAAAGGAAGCGGACCCGGTGGATCGCGGCAAGGCCTGGCGCAGTTGCGATGCTGAGCGCTGCCTTTGAAAAAACGGCTTTCGTGCTCAGTCGGCGGGCGGGAGCGTGGATCAGCCCCACGGGGTGGAGGCTATTTCCACGGATTCCGCGGGTCGGCTGGGGTGTCAATTTTATGAATCTGCCGACCGCTTGTCTGTCAGACTGGGGCTAAAACCATGCAAAAGATGCATGAGGTTATGCATCACAATCCGCCCAGTCCCGCTCTGTCCCGCCCTTCAGGTGCAGGGCTGGCCTGTCTGGCCGGCCTGCCACCGCGCATGGCCCGCCTTGCGCAACTCGCACGCCGGGCAGGTGCCGCAGCCGTAGCCCCAGGCATGCAGCGTGTCGCGCACCCCGTGGTAGCAGGTGTGCGACTCGGTGATGATGAGATCCACCAGCGCGTCGCCGCCCAGGGTGCGGGCCAGCTCCCAGGTGGCGGCCTTGTCCAGCCACATGAGCGGCGTCTCGAACGTGAAGCGCTGCCCCATGCCCAGCGACACGGCGACCTGCAGCGCCTTGAGCGTGTCGTCGCGGCAGTCGGGGTAGCCCGAGAAGTCGGTTTCGCACATGCCGCCCACCAGCGTGTGCAGCCCGCGCCGGTAGCCCACGGCGGCGGCCAGGTTGAAGAACAGCAGGTTGCGCCCCGGCACGAAGGTGTTGGGCAGGCCGGCGGCGGTCATCTGGATCTCGGCGTCGCTGGTCAGCGCCGTGTCGCTGATGCGGCCCAGCACGGCCAGGTCGATCATGTGGTCGTCGCCGAGCCGGTCCCGCCATGGCCCGAAGCGGGACCGCAGGGCCGCCAGCACTGCCTGCCGGGCCTGCAGCTCCACATGGTGGCGCTGGCCGTAGTCGAAGCCGATGGTTTCCACGCGCTCGAACTGCGTGAGCGCCCAGGCCAGGCAGGTGGTGGAGTCCTGGCCACCGGAAAAAAGGACGAGGGCGTGTCCGGGTCTCATGGGGTCTCCTGGTGACGGGGGTGGTGCAAGGCGAAAAAAAGCCCCGCGCAGCGGGGCTTGTGGCGGTGCCAGGGCAATCGATCAGGCCATGTACACGGCGATGAAGGCCAGCAGGAACATCATGATGCCGCCGACCACGGGCAGCACCACGGGAATCACGTGAACCACGTTTTCCACAGGATCGTGCGGGAGCGATTCGGGGGCGTGCGTAGTGTGGTGGTCGGACATGGTGTGGGCTCCAGATGCTTAAAACTTGCGCAATTCTAGCCGCGCCGGCGTGCACGGGGCTGAAAACCCCGCGCCGGGGGTCAGATCAGGTCGGCCTCCATGCCCGCCGAACGCAGCTTGCCCAGCACCTCGTCCACGTGCGCCTTGCTCCTTGTCTGCAGGACCAGCTCGATCTCCACGTTCTGCGCGGCCAGCATGGTGAACGCGCGCTGGTGGTGCACTTCCTCGATGTTCGCGCCCGCGTCGGCCACGGTGGCGGTGATGCGCGCGAGCACGCCCGGCACGTCGCGCGCGCTGACCTTGATGCGCGCCAGCCGGCCCGAGCGCACCATGCCGCGCTCGATGATGGCGGCCAGCAGCAGCGGATCGATGTTGCCGCCCGAGAGCACCAGCCCCACGCGCTTGCCCCTGAAGCGGGCGGGGTGGCGCACCAGCGCCGCCAGGGCCGCGGCGCCCGCGCCCTCGACCAGCGTCTTCTCGATTTCGAGCAGCATCAGCACGGCCTGCTCGATATCGCCTTCGTCCACCAGCACCAGGTCGTCCACCAGGCGCTGCACCACCTCCTGGGTGATCTTGCCCGGGGTGCCCACGGCAATGCCCTCGGCGATGGTCGAGGTGCCCATGGGGTGCTGCGTGTGCCGCACGGCGTTGACCATCGACGGAAAGCGCGCCGCCTGCACGCCCACGATCTCGATGCCGGGCTTGAGCGCCTTGGCCGCCGTGGCCATGCCGGCGATCAGCCCGCCCCCGCCGATGGCGACGACCAGCATGTCCAGATCGGGCTGGGCGGCGAGCATCTCCAGCGCGACCGTGCCCTGGCCCGCGGCAATGGCTTCGTCGTCGTAGGGGTGCACGAACGTCAGCCCCTGCGCATCGGCCAGCCCGTAGGCGTGGGCCCGGGCTTCTTCGAGCGTGTCGCCGTGCAGCACCACCTCGGCGCCGAAGCCGCGGGTGCGCTCCACCTTCACGCCGGGCGTGAAGCGCGGCATCACGATCACCGCGCGCAGGCCCAGGCGCTGCGCGTGGTAGGCCACGCCCTGGGCATGGTTGCCCGCGCTCATGGCCACCACACCCGGCGTCGTTCCGGGCGCCGCGCCGCGGGCACGTTCCGCGTCGACCAGCAAGGTGAGCCGGTTGCAGGCGCCCCGCTCCTTGAACGAGGCCGTGAACTGCAGGTTCTCGAACTTGAGGAATACCTGCGCGCCCACGATCTGCGAGAGCGTCTTGGATTCCACACAGGGGGTGTCCAGCACCTGGCCCTGCAGGCGGGTGGCGGCGTCTCGGATGTCTTGGAGGGTCAGCATGGCGCCATTGTGGCGCAGGCCCGCGTGCCGCAGGCCCCCCGGCATGGACATGGGAAGAAAATGGCCGCCAGCGCTTGAGGGATAAGCGCTGAATGCTATCAAAATGGAAGCTCTACTTGATGCCCAGCCTGCGCGCCAGCTTGTGCAGGTTGCTCGCGTCCACCTCCAGCGCACGCGCCGCCTGGGCCCAGTTGCCCTGGTGGCGCGCCAGGGCCTGCGTGATGGCGTGCCGCTGGCAGGCATCCACGGCGTCGCGCAGCGGGCCTTCGGCGGTGGTGGGGGTGGGCGGCGTGGTGGCCACAGCGGGGGCACCGGCATCCAGGGGGGCGTGGGCCACGCTGGCGGCGTTGGCGTCCAGGTCGAGCAGCGCGGGCTCCAGCGTCACGATGTCCGCGCGGCTCACGCCCCGGCTCAGGGCCTTGAGCGCCGCGCGGCTGACCACGTGCTCCAGCTCGCGGATGTTGCCGGGCCAGGGGTAGCGGCGCAGGGCGTCCTGTGCGCTGGCCGACAGCCGCAGGCTGCGCAGGCCCAGGCGCGCGCGGTTCAGTTCCAGAAAGCGGCCCGCCAGCAGCAGCACATCGTTGCCCCGTTCGCGCAGCGGCGGGATGGGCACGGGGTACACCGACAGCCGGTGGTACAGGTCGGCGCGGAACGCGCCGTCGCGCACCTGCTCGCGCAGGTTGCGGTTGGTGGCGGCGATCACGCGCACGTCCACGCGGCGCGGGCGGTCGGCGCCCAGGCGCTGGATCTCGCCGTTCTGCAGCGTGCGCAGCAGCTTGGCCTGCACGGCCAGCGGCAGCTCGCCCACCTCATCCAGGAACAGCGTGCCGCCCTCGGCGGCCTCGAAGCGCCCGGGCCGATCGGCCACTGCGCCGGAGAACGCGCCGCGCACGTGGCCGAAGAGTTCGCTCTCGGCCAGAGACTCGGGCAGCGCCGCGCAGTTCACGTGCACCAGGGGCTTGGTGCGGCGCGTGGACTGGCGGTGCAGCAGGCGCGCGAACAGCTCCTTGCCCACGCCGGTTTCGCCCAGCAGCAGCACCGGCAGGTCCGAGCCCGCCACTACCTCCAGCTCGTGCAGCAGGCGCAGCAGGGGCTCGCTCTGGCCAACGATCTCCATGTCGCCATCGCTTGCGCGGGTGGTGCGCTCGTCGTCGGCGCTGCGGGTGTGGGGGGCGCTGCGCAGCGCCTGCACCTCGCGCTCCAGCCGCGAGATGCGCACGGCCGCCTCCACCAGCACCTTGCAGTCGGCCAGCGCGGCGCGTGCGGCCTCGCCGAAGGTGCCGGTCTGCAGTGCGTCCAGCGTCAGCACGCCCCAGGGCTGGCCGTCCACCCACAGGCTCACGCCCATGCAGTCGTGCACGGGCAGGGGCTCGCCCACCAGGGTGTCGAGCAGGCCGTCGTAGGGGTCGGGCAGGGTGCTGTCGTGGTCGAAACAGGTCACCTCGCGCCGCGCCAGGATGGCCGCGAGCCGGGGGTGCTGGCTGACCACGAAGCGCCGGCCCAGCGCCTCGCGCACCAGACCCTCCACGGCCACGGGGCGCAGGTGGTCTTCTTCCAGCTGCAGCAGGGCCACGGCGCCGCAGTGAAAGCGGGTGCGCAGGTGGTCCGCCAGCCGCTGCAGGCGCACAGCCTGGGGCAGGTCGGTGGCCAGGTCGGCCAGCAGGGGGCTATGGTCCATGGTGATACTTACCTTCAATGGGTGAATTAAACCCCATTTGAGAAGGGTCAAAAAAACCATGACCGGTGTAAGTGGTTGATTTTATAGGCCTGCAGCCCTGGCCCGGCGCTTGCGATGTGGGCAGTGACACCGATTCACTTGTTCCAAAAAGCCATGACCACAAGACCCCGACCCCACGCCGCCAGCGCACGCTGGCGCCGCCCCGTTGTTGTTCTGTTGAAGCAGGAGGCCCGCCATGGGTAACTACCGCAAGCTCTGGTTCACGCTGATCGGCGTGCTCATCGTCACCTTCAGCCTGCTGGGCTACTACGGCGCCGAGGTCTACCGCACCGCGCCGCCCATCCCCGCGAAATTCGCCACGGCAGGGGGTGAAGTGCTTTTCACCCACGACAGCATCCTCGACGGCCAGACCGCCTGGCAATCGGTGGGCGGCATGCAGCTGGGCTCCATCTGGGGCCACGGCGCCTACCAGGCGCCCGACTGGACGGCCGACTGGTTGCACCGCGAGCTGCTCAACTGGCTTGACGTCGCCGCCGAGCGTGCGCACGGCAAGCCCTTTGCCGAGCTCGACGCCGCCGCCCAGGCGGTGCTGCGCGACCGCATGAAGACCGAGTACCGCACCAACACCTACCACCCCGAGACGGGCGTGGCCACGGTGTCTTCGGTGCGTGCGGATGCCATTGCGATGACCGCGCTGTACTACGACCAGCTTTTCAGCGACGTGCCCGCGCTGCACAAGACCCGCGAGCACTTCGCCATGAAGGAGAACACCCTGCCCAGCGCCGAGCGGCGCGCGCAGATGACGGGTTTCTTCTTCTGGACGGCCTGGGCCGCCGCCACCGAGCGCCCCGGCACCACGGCAACGTACACCAACAACTGGCCCCACGAGCCGCTGATCGGCAACAAGCCCACGGCCGAGAACATGGTCTGGTCGGTGATGAGCGTGGTCGTGATGATGGCGGGCGTGGGCTTCCTCGTGTGGGGCTGGTCCTTCCTGCGCAAGCACGACGAGGTGGAGCCCACGCCACCCCAGCATGACCCGCTCTCGCGCGTGCCGCTCACGCCGTCGCAGCGCGGGCTGGGCAAGTATTTGTTCCTCATCGTTGCGCTGTTCAGCTTCCAGGTGCTGCTGGGCGGCTTCACGGCCCACTACACGGTGGAAGGCCAGCAGTTCTACGGCATCAACGTGTCGCAGTGGTTCCCCTATTCGCTGGTGCGCACCTGGCACATCCAGAGCGCGCTGTTCTGGATCGCCACGGGCTTCCTGGCAGCCGGTCTGTTCCTCGCGCCGCTCATCAATGGCGGCAAGGACCCGGCTTACCAGAAGCTGGGCGTGGACATCCTGTTCTGGGCGCTGGTCGTGGTGGTGGTCGGCTCGTTCACGGGCAACTACCTGGCCATCGCGCAGATCATGCCGCCCGAGTGGAACTTCTGGCTGGGCCACCAGGGCTATGAATACGTGGACCTGGGCCGCCTGTGGCAGATCGGCAAGTTCACCGGCATCGCCTTCTGGCTGGTGCTCATGCTGCGCGGCATCGTGCCGGCGCTGCGCACCCCCGGTGGCGACAAGAACCTGCTGGCGCTGCTGACGGCGTCGGTGGTGGCCATCGGCCTGTTCTACGGCGCGGGCTTCTTCTACGGCGAACGCACCCACCTGTCGGTGATGGAGTACTGGCGCTGGTGGGTGGTGCACCTGTGGGTGGAGGGCTTCTTCGAAGTCTTCGCCACCACGGCGCTCGCCTTCATCTTCTCGACGCTGGGGCTGGTGTCGGTGCGCATGGCCACCACGGCCAGCCTGGCCTCGGCCTCGCTGTTCATGCTGGGCGGCGTGCCCGGCACCTTCCACCACCTGTACTTCGCGGGCACGACCACCCCGGTGATGGCCGTGGGCGCAGCCTTCAGCGCGCTCGAAGTGGTGCCGCTGGTCGTGCTGGGCCACGAGGCCTGGGAACACTGGCGCCTGCAGCACCGCACGCCCTGGATGGCCCGCCTGCGCTGGCCGCTGATGTGCTTCGTGGCCGTGGCCTTCTGGAACATGCTGGGCGCGGGTGTCTTCGGCTTCATGATCAACCCGCCCATCTCGCTGTACTACGTGCAGGGCCTGAACACCACGCCGGTGCATGCCCACGCCGCGCTGTTCGGGGTGTATGGCTTCCTGGCGCTGGGCTTCACGTTGCTGGTGCTGCGCTACATCCGGCCGCAGCTGGTGTTCAGCGAGCGGCTCATGAAGACGGGCTTCTGGTGGCTCAACGCCGGCCTGGTGCTGATGATCGCCACCAGTCTGTTCCCCATCGCCCTGTTCCAGTTCCACGCGAGCGTGAGCGAAGGCCTGTGGTACGCCCGGGGCGAGGCCTTCATGCAGCAGCCCTTCATCCAGACGCTGCGCTGGGTGCGCACCTTTGGCGACGTGGTCTTCATCGTCGGCGCGCTGGCCATGGCTTGGCAGGTGGTGAGCGGTGTGTTCGGTTCGCGGGCCCCGGCCGCTTCCACGGGGGCCTACCTGGCACAGGCCCGCCGCTGAAATGCACCGTGCGCGGCGGCTGCCACAAGCGGCCACCGCGCTCACACACCGTTTGCCCACAAGGACTGACCATGAACCTCGACAAATTCAAGCACCAGCACACCGACATCCTGCGCAGCATCGCCACCTTGCGCGCCCTGGCCCACGCGGGCGTGCAGGCCAACGCCACGGCCATCGCGCAGGGCATCGTGGCGATGAGCGGCACCATCAAGCTGCATCTGGCCGTGGAAGACCAGGTGCTGTACCCCGCACTGCAGCGCGGTGGCAACGCCGAACTGGCGCGCCTGGGCCGCCAGTACCAGAGCGAGATGGCCTCGATTGCCAGCGCCTACAACGCCTTTGCGCGCCGCTGGAACACGGCCGAGGCCGTGCGCCGCGATGCGCAGGGCTTTCGGGACGAGGCCAACGTGGTGCTGCGCCGGGTGTTCGAGCGCATGCAGCGCGAAGACCATGACTTTTATCCGCGCATCGAGGAGGAAGAAACCGCCGCCTGCCATTGAGCGCCCACGCGAGCGCAGCCCGGCCGCAGCGGTGGAGCCCCAGCAGCCCCTAGCCCCCAACAAAAACACCCACCTTTTCCACGCACACCTCTTGTGCTCCAGCGTGCCATCACACGCACCCCCATCCATCGGTAGGGCCTGACGGCACCTTCCTTTCGCCGGCCTTTGTGCCGGCATTTTTTTACCCCTGCTTACCGCCTCGATTGTGTTGGGTCAAACTACCTATAGTGTTTGGTGGGTATCGTGGACACCATAGGTAGTGTTTTTAACCCGTTCCACAGATTGGTCGAACCCATGGCGTCCACCCTTTCCACCTTGCCCCGCGAAGTCGTTTTGCGCAGCGGCCAGCGCGTTCCTTTTGACGCCGAACGCATCCGCGCCGCGCTGGCCAGCGCCGGGCAGGCCTCGGGTGAATATGGCGCCGACGAAGCGGCGTTGCTCACCGCCCAGGTCACCAAGGTGCTCATCCACCGCTTCCATGGCGAGGCACCCACCATCGAGCAGATCCAGGACGTGGCCGAGCAGACGCTGATCGCCGCCAACCACCTGGCCACCGCGCGCGCCTACATCGTCTACCGCGAGCAGCACGCCCAGCTCCGCGCCGACCGGCAGACGCTGGTCGATGTGGAAAGCTCCATCAACGAATACCTCACGCGCGCCGACTGGCGCGTGAACGCCAACGCCAACCAGGGCTACTCGCTGGGCGGGCTGATCCTGAACGTGGCGGGCAAGGTCACGGCCAACTACTGGCTGTCGCACGTCTACACGCCCGAGATCGGCGAGGCGCACAGGAGCGGCGACCTGCACATCCACGACCTCGACATGCTCAGCGGCTACTGCGCAGGCTGGTCGCTGCGCACGCTGCTGCACGAGGGGCTCAACGGCGTGCCGGGCAAGGTGGAGGCGGGGCCGCCCAAGCACATGAGTTCGGCCGTGGGGCAGATCGTGAACTTCCTGGGCACGCTGCAGAACGAGTGGGCGGGCGCGCAGGCGTTCTCGTCATTCGACACCTACATGGCGCCCTTTGTGCGCGTTGATGCCATGGACTACGCCGCCGTGCGCCAGTGCATCCAGGAGCTGGTCTACAACCTCAACGTGCCCTCGCGCTGGGGCACGCAGACGCCGTTCACCAACCTCACCTTCGACTGGACCTGTCCCGAAGACCTGCGCGAGCAGGTGCCCGTGATCGCTGGCCAGGAGATGCCGTTTTGCTATGGCGACCTGCAGGCCGAGATGGACCTCATCAACCGCGCCTACATCGACGTGATGACCACGGGCGATGCCAAGGGCCGGGTGTTCACCTTCCCCATCCCCACGTACAACATCACCAAGGACTTCCCCTGGGAGAGCGAGAACGCGCAGCTGCTGTTCGAGATGACGGCCAAGTACGGTCTGCCGTACTTCCAGAACTTCATCAACTCCGAGCTGGAGCCCAACATGGTGCGCTCCATGTGCTGCCGCCTGCAACTCGATTTGCGTGAACTGCTCAAGCGCGGCAACGGCCTGTTCGGCAGCGCCGAGCAGACGGGCAGCCTGGGCGTGGTCACCATCAACTGCGCGCGCCTGGGCTACCAGCATGCGGGCGATGAGGCGGGCCTGTTCGCCGCGCTCGACCGCCTGCTGGAACTGGGCAAACAAAGCCTGGAGACCAAGCGCAAGCTGATTCAGCGGTTGATGGACCAGGGCCTGTTCCCCTACACCAAGCGCTACCTGGGCACCTTGCGCAACCACTTTTCCACGCTGGGCGTGAACGGCATCAACGAGATGGTGCGCAACTTCACGGCGGACCGGCACGACATCACCAGCGAATGGGGCCACGCGTTTGCCGTGCGCCTGCTCGACCACGTGCGCGAGCGCATGACGCAGTTCCAGGAGGAAACCGGCCACCTCTACAACCTGGAGGCCACGCCCGCCGAAGGCACCACCTACCGCTTCGCCAAGGAAGACAGGAAGCGCTGGCCTGCCATCCTGCAGGCGGGCACGTCCGAGCAGCCTTACTACACCAACTCCTCGCAGCTGCCCGTGGGCTTCACCGACGACCCGTTCGAGGCCTTGATGCGGCAGGAGGCGCTGCAATCCAAATACACCGGCGGCACCGTGTTGCACCTGTACATGGGCGAGCGCTTGTCCAGCGGCGCAGCCTGCCGCGATCTGGTGCGGCGCGCGCTCACGCGCTTTCGCCTGCCCTACATCACCGTCACGCCCACGTTCTCGATCTGCCCCACGCACGGCTACCTGGCGGGCGAGCACCCGTTCTGCCCGCGCTGCGACGAAGAGCGGCTGGACGCCAAGCGGCGGCGGCTTGCGGCCTGACCTCGAATTTCAAACCAAATTGACCTGTAGCGCTTATCAATAAAGAGCTGGCAGCTATCAATACAGAAGCATTTTTCAACCATGAAGGAGATCACATGAGCCATTTCTCTACCCCCGAACAGGCCGCCCTGGCCGCCGTGCAGCTCACCGACGGCGAGCGCCAGCCCTGCGAGGTCTGGACCCGCGTCATGGGCTACCACCGCCCCGTGGCCAGCTTCAACACGGGCAAGCAGGGCGAGCACGCCGAGCGCCGTTTCTTTTCAGAGCAGGCGCGTGGTGGAAGCAACGCCTGCTGAGGCGCCGCCAGCGTCCGCGCTGCGGCTGGGCGGCATGACGCCGCTCACCACCATCGACTTCCCCGGCCGCCTCGCGGCCGTTTTCTATTGCCAGGGTTGCCCCTGGCGCTGCGGCTACTGCCACAACCCCGGGCTGCTCGACGCCGCCGCGCCCCCGGCGTTGCCGTGGGACCAGGCGCTGCAGTTCCTGCACAGCCGCCGGGGCCTGCTCGACGGCGTGGTGTTTTCGGGCGGTGAGCCGACGCTGCAAGCCGCGCTGCCCGCTGCGGTGGATGCCGTGCGCGCACTGGGCCTGCAGACCGCCCTGCACACCGGCGGCATGTACCCCGGGCGGCTGGCGGCGCTGCTGCCGCGCCTCAATTGGGTGGGGCTGGACATCAAGGCCCTGCCGCAGCGCTACGACGCCATCACCGCCACCCCCGGCAGCGGCGCGCGCGCCTGGGCCGCGCTCGATGCCATGCTGGCCCATGGCATCGACCACGAATGCCGCACCACCTGGCACGCGGGCCTGTTTGGTGTGGGCGAATTGCTGGAACTGGCCCAGGCCCTGGCCGCGCGCGGGGTGCGGCATTGGGCGCTGCAGGAATGCCGCGTGCTCGGCGCTCCGGCCTGGGCGCTGGCGCCCGCGCACCAGCAGCAACTGGCCGCGCTGTTTTCCGGATTCACCTTGCGCCGGGTGTGAGTGCCGGGCGCAGATTTCCTGCGTTGCAAGGGCCTGCATGAAATAGGCATGCAAATACGGCCGCTGTTGCACACGCCTTGATGCGCGTCAGAAGTGCTTTGCGCGGCCCGCGCGGATCATTCGCGCCACCGCCGCACAACGGCACCACCTTGTCAGGAAATCCTCCATGAACCCCCTCGGCCTCCAGCTGCTGCACGCGCTCAAGCACCACGGCGCGCGCGAGATCTTCGGCATCCCCGGTGATTTCATCCTGCCCTTGTTCGCGCAGATCGAGGAAAGCGGCATCCTGCCGCTGGTCACGCTCAGCCACGAACCCTCGCTGGGTTTTGCCGCCGATGCCGCCGCGCGCATGCACTGCGGGCTGGGCGTGGTGGCCGTCACTTACGGCGCGGGTGCGCTCAACGTGGTCAATGCGGTGGCGGGGGCCTATGCCGAGCGCTCGCCGCTGGTGGTCCTGGCCGGCTGCCCCGGCGAGGTCGAGGCGCACTCCGGCCTGGTGCTGCACCACCAGGTGCGCCATGTCGATTCGCAGTGGCGGATCTTCCGCGAGATCACCTGCGACCAGGTGCGCCTGTCCGACCCCGCCACCGCGCCCGCCGACCTCGCCCGCGTGCTGCGCAGCTGCCGCGAATACTCGCAGCCCGTGCTCATCGAGGTGCCGCGCGACATGACGCTGCACCCCATGGCCGAGGTGCCGGTGCTGCCCCCCAGCCCGTTCAACGCAGCCGCCGTGGCCGAATGCGCCGATGAATGGATGGCCCGCATCCAGGCTGCCCGGCGCCCCGTGCTGGTGGTGGACGTGGAGGTGCGCCGCTTTGGCCTGGAAGCCCGCGTGGCCGAACTCGCGCGCCGCCTGCAGCTGCCCGTGCTCACCACCTTCATGGGCCGGGGCCTGCTGGCTGAGGACGCGGGGCATGCCGGCGTGCCCTTCCACGGCACCTACCTGGGCGTGGCGGGCGCACCGGAGACCAGCGCGCTGCTTGACGACTCCGACCTGCCCGTGATGCTGGGCGCCATCCTGTCGGACAGCAACTTCGGCGTGAGCGCCCAGCGCATGGACTTCCGCCGCGCGCTCATCGCCGCGCACCGCGAGGCGCGCGTGGGCCACCACCTGTGCCCGGACATCCCCCTGGCCGCGCTGGTGGAGGCGTTGCTGGCCCGTGCCCCGGCAGCGGGCGTTGCAATGGCACGCGCGTTGCCACCCCCGCCCATCTGCCCCGAAGGCCTGGTGGCCGACGATGCGCCCGTGTGCGCGGCCGACCTCTCCCGCGCGCTCAACGACCGCATCCGCACGCACGGCCCCATGAACATCGTCTCGGACATCGGCGACTGCCTGTTCGCCGCGATGGAGCTGCTGCCCACGCCGCTGGTGGCGCCGGGCTACTACGCGTCCATGGGGTTCGGGGTGCCGGCCGGCATCGGCGCCCAGGTGGCCACGGGCCAGCGCAGCCTGATCCTGGTGGGCGACGGCGCCTTCCAGATGACGGGCTGGGAGCTGGGCAATTGCCCGCGCCTGGGGCTGGACCCCATCGCCATCGTTCTCAACAACCAGACCTGGGAGATGATCCGCGCGTTCCAGACCACGTCGCGCTGCGCCACGCTCGGCGACTGGCATCTGGCCGATGCCGCCGACGCCCTGGGCGGGCGCGGCCACCGGGTGCACACGCGCGCCCAGTTCAAGGCGGCGCTCGATGCCGCGTTTGCCGAACGCGGGCGCTTCCAGCTCATCGAGCTGATGGTGCCGCCGGGCGACAGCACGCCCACGCTGCGGCGTTTTTCAGAGGGCATTCGCGCGCTGCGCGCGGGAAGGTAGCCCTCCCCGCCACACGCACGCGCGCGCCAGCCTGGCAGGGGGTGGGGCGATGCCGGTGGCCGGGCGGCTCAGCCGCCCACCGCCCGCAGCACGTCGGCGCCGTAGGCTTCGAGCTTCTTCGCCCCCATGCCGCTGATGCCCTGCAGGTCGTCCAGCGTGCCCGGGTTGCGTTCGGCAATCGCCGCGAGCGTGGCGTCGTGGAAGATCACATACGCGGGCAGGTTGTGCTCGCGCGCCACCTCGGCGCGCCAGGCCTTGAGGTTGATGAAGCGCACCTGCGCGTCCGGGCCCAGGTTGGCGGCGGCGGCGGGCGGGGCGCTGCCCTTGCGCGTGCGCTTGGCCGGTGCGGACGACACCGATTCGCGCAGCTGCACCGGCACCTCGCCCTTGAGCACGGCGCGCGAGCCCTCGGTGAGGCACAGCGTGTCGAAGCTGTGGCCGCTGTCCAGCATCACCTTCTGAAGGCCTAAAGCGCCCGTGGCGATCAGCTGGCGCAGCACGCCGCGCAGTTGCGGTTCCGAGAGGTCCGCGCCAATGCCGAAGGTGGAAATCTTCTCGTGCCCGAACTGCGCGACCTTCTCGGTCTTCTTGCCGCGCAGGATGTCCATGATGTGCCCCGTGCCAAAGCTGATGCCGCTGGCCTGGTTCACGCGGTAGATGGTGGACAGCAGCTTGCGCGCCGCGTCGGTGGCGTCCCAGATCGCGGGTGGTGTCAGGCAGTTGTCGCAGTTGCCGCAGGGTGTGGAGGCTTCGCCAAAGTAGGCCAGCAGCCGCACGCGGCGGCAGTCGGTGGCCTCGGCCAGGGCCAGCAGCGCGTCGAGCTTGCCGCGCAGTGCCTGCTTGAACTCCTCGCCCGCCGGACTCTCGTCGATCATGCGGCGCTGGTTGACCACGTCGTTCAGGCCATAGGCCATCCAGGCATCGGCGTTGAGGCCGTCGCGGCCCGCGCGGCCGGTCTCCTGGTAGTAGCCCTCGATGTTCTTGGGCATGTCCACGTGCGCGACGAAGCGCACGTCGGGCTTGTCGATGCCCATGCCGAAGGCGATGGTGGCCACCATCACGATGCCTTCCTCGCGCAGGAAGCGGTCCTGGTTGCGCTGGCGCACCTTGGTGTCGAGCCCCGCGTGGTAGGGCAGGGCCGTGAGGCCGGCGTCGCTCAGCGTGGCCGCCAGCTCCTCCACGCGTTTCCTGGACTGGCAGTACACCACGCCCGCCTCGCCCGCGTGCTCGCGCTCGATGAAGCGCAGCAGCTGCGTGGTGGCGTCCTTCTTCTCGACGATGGTGTAGCGGATGTTGGGCCGGTCGAAGCTGCTGATGAACAGCCGCGCGTCTTCCAGCTGCAGGCGCTCGATGATGTCGGCGCGCGTGAGGTCGTCGGCCGTAGCCGTGAGCGCGATGCGCGGCACCCCCGCATAACGCTCGTGCAGCACCGTGAGCGCGCGGTACTCGGGGCGAAAGTCGTGGCCCCACTGGCTCACGCAATGCGCCTCGTCGATGGCGAAGAGCGACAGGTGGCCCTCGTGGTATAGGCTGTCGAGCAGGCCCAGGAAGCGCGGCGTGTTCAGCCGCTCGGGCGCCGCATACAGCAGCGTGATGTCGCCGGTCTGCAGGCGCAGCTCCACGTCCTGCGCCTCGTCAAAGCTCAGCGTGGAGTTCAAAAAGGCCGCATCCACCCCCGCCTCGTGCAGCGCGCCCACCTGGTCGTGCATCAGCGCGATCAGGGGCGAGATCACGATGGTCACGCCGCGCCCCTGCTGCTGGCGCACGATGGCCGGCACCTGGTAGCACAGCGACTTGCCGCCGCCCGTGGGCATCAACACCAGGGCATCGCTGCCCGCGATCACGTGTTCAACGATGGCCTGCTGGGGGCCGCGGAATTGCTCGTAGCCGAAGACGTCCTGCAGGACGGTATGGGCGGGGGACAAGGCGGGAGACAGGCGGGAGGACAAGCGGATACTCTGAAATTGATAGCTGGTAGCGCTTGTATGTCAAGCGCTAGAGGCCAATTTGACCAATACTTTCGCGGCGAGTGTGCCCGCTCGCGAAGGGGCTTATTGTGCGCCGGGTGCTATGTCCCAAGGATTGATCAGCACCACGGGTGCGCTGGCAAAGTCGCTCACGTTGCGCGTGACCACGGCCAGGCCATGCTCCAGCGCCGTCGCGGCAATCAGCGAGTCGAAAGCCGCCATCGGCTTGCCCGCTGCCTCGGCCTGCGCGCACAGGCGCGCCCAATACCCGGCCGTATCCCGTGTGAAGGCCAGAGTCCGCTGCCCAAACCCCGCCTGCACACTGGCGAGCCAAGTGGCCAGTTCGCTCTGGCGGCGCGAAGGCGGCAGTCGCACAATGCCTCGCTCCAGCTCGGCCAGTGTCAGAGCGGAGACAAACAGGTCGGCAGACGTGCGCGCGCCCATCCACTCCAGCACTGCGGGATTGGGCGCGGGCCGCACCAATTCAGACAGCAGGCAAGTGTCCAGCAGGTACTTCACTTCAGATCACTCCAGCGCCAACGTGCGAATGGGTTCGGCTGACCGTGCCGTATCCAGCGGCTCCCCGCGTGGCGCCTGCAACAGCAGGGACACCAGCGCATCCTCGCCCGCCAGCCGCCGGTACTCGGGCGCGGCCATCAGCACCACGGCGTCGTTGCCACGCCGGGTAACCAGTTGGGGGCCTTCGTTCAGTGCGCATTCCACCAGTTCGCTAAAGCGGCTTTTGGCGTCTTGTAGTTGCCAAGCATGCATAAAGGCTCCTTTTGCTGATTTGACTAGACTGACTAGTATGGTTGGGTGGCGTGATGCTGTCAAATCAAGAGGCCTTGCCAATCACCGGCTTACAATTTCGTACGGTGCCCACCCTGCTTGCACACGAGCAAAAAAAGGCTCTCTTCTTCCTCTTCATTGATTTCATGCGGCCTCTATTCATAGAGTGCGCTGCCGTGGCTTAAACGTGTGCACTTTCCCGGCGTTGCGCGCTCGCTGAAGAAAGGTTTCACATGAACAACATCGCTTCGTTTGCGCGTCAGGCGCAAACCCACCTTCAAACGATTCCAGGCGCCGACCGTGCCAACGTCAAGCGGTCTCACGTCTATGAACTGCTGGCCGCTGCGCTGGGGCTCGGCTCCCATGCCGCACTGAAGGCCCATGGCCTGCTAGGCCCCCAGCCATCGCAGCCGCTCCTGGCGCACTACGGCAACTTGCGTCCTGGGCCATGCGCGGCGCGGGCCGAGGCGCTGGGCATGCCCCGTGAGCGCTGCGGGCCATTGGCGAAGCTGATGGAATCGTGGCACGCGGAGGATCCGCTCAAGGTATGGACCTGGTTTCACTACGCCAAGTTGCTGGGTAAGGATCTCACCCAAGGCGACTACCGGGCTATTCACGAGGATGGCTCCAGCTACGACGACGATGTGGGTGGCCCCATGTTCGTGGACGGGGTAGATGGCATCGAACTCCCCACGGCGGATGAATCCGTGCGCCAAGAAGCTCTGCGGGCGGCGCAATCCTTGTTCGCACGCATGAAGGCAGATTAGTCCAGGGTAGAAAGCCGTTTAGCCCGGCTTTCTACAATAGCGGCCTATGCAAGCCCTTCACTACACCCGCGCCGCGCAGCTGCCCGACATCCTCGCCCAACGCATCGTCATCCTCGACGGCGCCATGGGCACCATGATCCAGCGCTTCAAGCTGGGCGAGGCGCAGTACCGGGGCGAGGGCTACACGGGCCCCGACGGTGTGGGCGACCGGTTCAAGGACTTCCCGCGCGACGTGAAGGGCAACAACGAGTTGCTCAGCCTCACCCGCCCCGACGTGATCCGCGACATCCACGAGCGCTACCTGGCCGCGGGCGCCGACCTCATCGAGACCAACACCTTCGGCGCGACGACCATCGCGCAGGAGGACTACAAGATGGCCGACCTGGCGCGCGAGATGAATCTCAAGTCCGCCCGGCTGGCCCGCGCCGCCTGCGACAAATACTCCACGCCCGACAAGCCGCGCTTCGTCGCCGGCGCCCTGGGCCCCACGCCCAAGACGGCCAGCATCAGCCCCGACGTGAACGACCCCGGCGCGCGCAATGTGGACTTCGAGCAGCTGCGCGCCGCCTACTACGAGCAGACCGAGGCGCTGGTCGAGGGCGGCTCCGACGTGCTGCTGGTCGAGACCATCTTCGACACCCTCAACGCCAAGGCCGCGCTGTTCGCCATCGATGAGTTCTTTGAAAAAAGCGGCGAGCGCCTGCCCCTCATCATCAGCGGCACCGTCACCGACGCCTCGGGCCGCATCTTGAGCGGACAGACCGTGACCGCCTTCTGGCACAGCGTGCGCCACTCGCGCCCGCTGGCCATCGGCCTGAACTGCGCGCTGGGCGCCACGCTGATGCGCCCCTACATCCAGGAGCTGAACCGGGTGGCCGAGGACACGTTCATCAGCTGCTACCCCAACGCGGGCCTGCCCAACCCCATGAGCGACACCGGGTTTGACGAAACCCCCGAGATCACCAGCCGCCTGGTGCACGAGTTCGCGGCCGAGGGGCTGGTCAACATCCTGGGCGGCTGCTGCGGCACCACGCCGGACCACATCGGCGCCATCGCCAAGGCGGTAGAAAACGTGCCCACGCGCAAGATGTTCTACCCCGCTGAGGCCTGAATTCGGAGACAAACTGGCCTCTGGCGCTTATCCAGAAAGCGCTGGTAGCTATAAAAAACGCAGCACTCAGATCGTCACTGCGCTGCGGTGGCGCATTGCCGGGCGCATGACTCTGCGGCACCCTTGCGCCTTCGGTTGAACTTTCGCCCGCACCCTTTGCCAGAACCCCGGCCCGCTCCCCATGTCCGTTACCGCCACCCTGCCCGAAACCCCTGTTGCTGAGGCCGCCGACAAAGCCGCCGCCCACGCCGCGCTCAAGCTCGAAAAGCGCCTGGTGCGGCAAGTCGCCCAGGCCATTGGCGACTTTGGCCTGATCGAAGGCGGCGACAAGGTCATGGTCTGCGTGTCCGGCGGCAAGGACAGCTACGGCCTGCTCGACGTGCTGCGTTTGCTGCAGCAGCGCAACGGCCACAAGTTCGAGCTGATCGCCGTCAACCTCGACCAGAAGCAGCCCGGCTTTCCGGCCCATGTGCTGCCCGAGTATCTGACGAAGGTGGGCGTGCCCTTCCACATCGAAACGCAGGACACCTACAGCGTCGTCAAGGAGCACATCCCCGAAGGCAAGACCATGTGTAGCCTGTGCAGCCGCCTGCGCCGGGGCATCCTGTACCGCGTGGCCGACGAGCTGGGCTGCACCAAGATCGCGTTGGGCCACCATCGCGATGACATGCTGCAGACCTTCTTTTTGAACATGTTCTTCGGCGGCAAGCTCAAGGGCATGCCGCCCAAGGTGCAGAGCGACCGGGGCGACCACCTCATCATCCGCCCGCTGGCCTATGTGGCCGAGGATGACCTCACGCGCTGGGCCGAGATCCGCAACTTCCCCATCATCCCCTGCACCCTGTGCGGCAGCCAGGAGAACCTGCAGCGCAAGCAGATCGGCCAGATGCTGCGCGACTGGCAGCAGCTGTACCCCGGCCGCATTGAGAACATGGCCGTGGCGCTGCGCAACCTGGTGCCCTCGCACTTCATGGACACGCGCCAGTTCGACTTCAAAGGTTTGATGCCCAACGGCGTGCAGGATGCCGATGGCGACAAGGCGTTCGATGCCGAAGACTTTCCCGCGCAGGCCGTGGGCATGCTCGCGGGCCTGCCCCTGATGCCCCGCTGAACCCGACCCCCGACGATTTCTAGATTGGGCCATCCCATGACCACCCTCCTCAAAGCCCCCGAACTCCTGCTGCCCGCCGGCTCGCTCGACAAGATGCGCGCCGCCTACGACTTTGGCGCCGACGCGGTGTACGCCGGCCAGCCGCGCTATTCCTTGCGCGCGCGTAACAACGAGTTCAAGCTCGAGCAGATCCGCCAAGGCATCACCGAGGCCCATGCGCGCGGCAAGAAGTTCTTCGTGACCAGCAACCTGATCGCGCACAACGACAAGATCCGCACCTACCTGCGCGACATCGAGCCCGTGATCGACTGCCAACCCGACGCCCTCATCATGGCCGACGCGGGCCTGATCATGATGGTCAAGGAAAAGTGGCCCGAGCAGGTGGTGCACCTCTCGGTGCAGGCCAACACCACCAACTGGGCGGCGGTGAAGTTCTGGCAGAAGATGGGCGTGGAGCGCGTCATCCTCTCGCGCGAACTCAGCCTGGACGAGATCGAAAAAATCCGCCAGGAATGCCCCGACATGGAGCTCGAAGTCTTCGTGCACGGCGCGCTGTGCATCGCGTACTCGGGCCGCTGCCTGCTCAGCGGCTACTTCAACCACCGCGACCCCAACCAGGGCACCTGCACCAACGCCTGCCGCTGGAACTACGCCACCCACGACGCCGACATCGACCCCACCACGGGCGAAGCCATTGCGCAGAAGATGGAAGGCGACTTCAACTTCGAGGCCGCGCAGCAGAAGGCCGAACAGTCCTTCGCATCGACCACCGGCAACGGCGAGCGCCACCCCAAGGCCGACAAGGTCTACCTCATCGAAGAGGCCGGCCGCCCCGGGCAGATGATGCCCATCATGGAAGACGAGCACGGCACGTACATCATGAACAGCAAGGACCTGCGCGCGGTGGAGCACGTGGCGCGCCTGGCGCAGATCGGTGTCGATTCGCTCAAGATCGAGGGCCGCACCAAGAGCCTGTACTACGTGGCCCGCACCGCCCAGGTCTACCGCCGCGCCATCGACGACGCCGTGGCCGGCCGCCCGTTCAACCCCGAGCTGCTCATCGAGCTCGAAGGCCTGTCCAACCGGGGCTACACCGGCGGCCTGCTGGAGCGGCGCCCCAGCAACGACTACCAGAACTACATCAACGGCCACTCCACCACGCAGCGCAGCCAGTTCGTGGGCGAGGTGCTGGGCGCCGAGGGGCAGGCCGAAGTGGGGCTGCAAGGCGACTGGGTGTTGGTCGAAACCAAGAACCACTTTGCGGTGGACGACCTGATCGAAGTGGTGCACCCCAGCGGCAACATCACCGTGCGGCTGGACCAGATGCGCAATGCGGAAGGCCAACCGGTGGCGGTGGCGCAAGGCAACCCGGTGCGCGTGTGGATTCCGCTGCCTGCGCGCTATACCGGCGCGCTGCTGGCCCGCGTGGTGGAGGCACCGGCTGCGGCCGCGGCGGCCGAACCCGCCGTCGTGGCTTGAGCGGGGCGCACCACCATGTGGACGCACCATCGCAGCGGCGCGTCGGTTTTGGCACTGTCGGTTGTGGCCGCGCTCGCCAGCACCAGCACCTTGGCGCAGGGCCCCGCTGCAGGCACGCCGCAGTTGGCGCCCGCCAAGGTGCGCTACGTACAAGGCTCGTGGGTCAACCTGCGCGAGTCGGCCCAGGCCCAAGCCAGCGTGCTGGCCCAGGTGCCCGCCAATACTGCGCTGGACCAGCTTGCCGAGCGCGACGGCTGGTGCGCCGTGCTCTACCGGGGCGATGCGCGCCTGGGCCCCGCATTGGCGGCACCGTTGCAAGCCCATGTGTCCTGCAATCTGCTGTCTGACCAGCCCCTGACCCTGGCCCAGGCGGGCAAGGACGCAGCCCGTGCGTTCTGGGTGGCACCATCGCCCAACCGGCTGCGTGCCTATGGCAACGCTTTGCCCCGGCCCGCCGCTCTGCAGCTCAATGCCCTGACCAAGACCCACCCAGCCGAGGCGCCCGTGGTGTACCCGGCACGCCCCGAGTTCGAAGCCGCCAAGAAGCTGCTGCGCGCGGGTGTGCCGCTGCGGCCCGAGCAGGAGATTGACCGGGGCGAGCCCATTGACCCGCTCGCCGACCTGAAGCTGGCCACCCGCGCGGTAGACCACATCCCCGCCGTGGCCCCGCTCGCCACGCGGCCCGTTCTGCCCACCATCGCCCCTTCGTACTTCCGCACCCACGCCAGCGTGGCCCTGCTGCACGAAACGGATGCCGATGGCCTGGCGGCGGTGGCGGGAACCCGCATCAGCGTGGTCCCCACCGGCGCGCCGCATGGCAGCTTCAACCGCCACATGGGGCCCGAGATCGAGTTCGTGACCGGCTTCTGGGACGTGGGGTCTGCCGACCTGGCCTTTGCCCCCGCGCTCACTCTGTATGCCATCACCCACCAGGGGCTGGTCGGCGCACGGGCCCTGCGCCAGCGCTACTGGGACATCAGCAACGCCGACCACTACTGCGGCGGCCACTACCCAGGCAAGGGCTTCGGCGACCCGCGCGAGGACGATACGGTCCCCGTGCGTGGCTACGCCAGACTGTCCGACACCGCCGAGGTGCTGGTCCGCCTGGTCGTGCCCGGCAAGCTGCCGCCCGATGCCGTGAAGGTGAAGACCCGCCGCTACGCCACGAGCTGGATGCAACCCGCCGACCCGCCCATCCGGGACAAGCCCCAGCGCAAGCACACGGCGGTGATGGTGCACGAGATCGACGTGGACCGCGACGGCGTGGCGGACATCCTGCGCATCGATACCCCTGCGCCGGGTGGCATGAGCTTTGAGCCGGTTTTTGACTGGCGGTGGTACCTGAACATCAATGGCCAGTGGTTCCGGGCGGGGTACTGGGCGGATCAGGAGTGCACGTGAGTGGACTCCTTGCGAGGCAGTTGGGGGCGGGGAAGGGCCGGGTTTTCAGATGCTTGGGGTGGGGAGCTCAGAAGTGTTCAGGGGGAGCTTCCGGTCAGGAGCAGTCGGTGGTGTCAGGTGAAAGCGGACGCTCAAAGTTTGACATGAGGTGGCCGACTGACGCAGCCTGTTGGACACCCGCTCGATGGGTTGGATGTCACGAAGGGCTTTCTACATCGCCGAAAAGCAAACCCTCAAGCTCTGCCTTGGTAGGTACACGACCTTGATCAACCATCCTTCGCAACACTTCACCCAGAAGGTTGAACGACGCGAGCAGGTCGGTATTTTCGTGGCTCGACTTTCCGTGTGCGGCGGAAGAGCGCTTGTCGTAGAGCTTGCCGATTTCTTTCACCCTCGACCGGCGGCGCTCGCCCGGCGGCTCCAGAAACGACGCAATCAACGCGGAAACTCGAAACCTCAACTCGCTATTTGACGGAGAGAAAAGCGCTTCAAGCGCCGCCCAAATCGCGACCATGACCAGCGAGGTTCGGTGAACATACTGACCGATCGCCAAAGCATCCGCAGCCAAAGCGAACTCGGGACTTTGACGGATCAGGCGTGCAGTTGTTGGCCACCTGTCAGACAGCCAAGCGGCTCTGTCAGCGTTTACTTTTCCATCATCCACCGCTAGCGGAAAGCGCCGTAGCTCAGTCTCTACCGGCTGAACCCACGCATCAGGATCTGAAGCTTGAGAGTGCGCGAAGAAAGACTTGTTGGAAGTGGCCGAAAGATAAGTCGCAGGATTTATGCCGAGTCGTATAACCAGTAGGACAGCGCGAGCAATTTCATGGAACGATCCAAGGCCGGGCACACCATCCACTGGAATGGAGAGTTCGGCTGTAATGTCATGCCAGTTACCGCCTCTCGTCGCTTTCCATGGACCGGGGCTTGGCTTGCCTGGCTGTGCCGGTGCGTACGCGAGCATGTGGTTCGCAAACATATGCGCGTATGCAATCCGGATCGTCACTTCGTTGCCCAAGTCAAACGACTGATCCGTCATGAACAGCTCGGACAGCGCTGCGTAGTGTTTGGCGGTCTCAGCGGTCATAAAGGCTTTTGGTGACACCTAAGGTAATTTAGACCGCAAAACCTGCGGGACAAAATGGACCGTGCAGGATAGTCCAGGTTTAAAAATTCCGTGGAAACCCGGCACACATTCATTCGGCAAACACAGCTTGCCGTAGGCAAACACCGAGATTTCCAACAGCCGTTGCAGCAAGTCAATGGCGGCTTCAGGACGGCGCTTCTGAACGGCGGCTTGAGGCCCAAAGTGACCGCTCAATCAGCCCGAAGTGATACCCACACTCACCGCAAACCCGGCTGCCGCAACAACGCCCCCAGCACCAGCGCCTCCGCCATCACCTCCAGCGCCTCTTCCAGCGTAGTCAGCAACTCCGGCAGCCCTGGCAACCAGGGCCAGTGCGGCTGCACCTCGGGCCACTGGTCCACGGCCATCGCCGCCAGCCCCACGGCGAACCCGGTCCACAGCAGGGCCTGGGTGCTGCGGTGCGACAGTGCCCGGTGCAACCAGGCCAGCGTGGCCAGGCCCACCACGGCCACCGCCAGCATGGGCGCCTCGCGCACGGCGCTCCAGCGGCAGGCATCGGTCCATTCGTGGCAGCGGAATTTCCAGAACTCATGCAGCATGAACTGCTCGTCCAGCGCCAGCGCGCCGAAGGCCAGCACCAGCCACACGCCCAGCCGCCAGGGCAGGCAGCGCTCGGCCGTCAGGCGCAGCGCGGTGATGCACAGCGTGAGCAGCAGCGCACTCGACAGCCACGATGCGGGCGAGTTGTCGGAGCGGAATGCGCGCTCCCAGCCCGGTGCAAAGATCCACGCGCTGAACAGCAGAAACCCCGCCACCGCGCCCAGCAGGGCGGGTGCGACCCCCGGGTGGGGCGCCCGCGTGGGGCCGGGCGTGTGGTGGGATGGTGGGGCAGGGCGTTGGCGCATGGCGAGCTTGGAACCACGGGGCACCGGCACCGGGTGGTGCCAGCGGACCGGCGCAATTTTGAATCAGATAGGCCACTGGCGCTGGAATTTAGTGCATTTTCAGCTATGCATTTGGTAGCTTGTTGATGGTTTTGCACGCTGCGGGCGGCGTGCCCTGTTCACGCCCGTGGAATCGCTTCAGAATCGGAAACTCCCACGCTTGTCCGGTATGGCCCTCCCCATCGACCCCTCCCGCAGCGCGCTGCCGCCCGTGGCCCAGTTCCTGGCCGAAGCGGCCCTGCAGCGGCAGGCCGCGCTGCTGGGGCTGGACAAGCCCGGCCCCGCGACCGCGCCGCTGCCCACGGCCGACCCGAGCGCGCCTCCGCCCACACCGACCTCTCCCAGCCCGCCCGCTGGACCTCTGCCCGCCCCGGCGGCCGACAAGGCCAGCATCTCGGCGCAGGCGCGCGAGCAGCTCGGCGCAGGTTTTGAACCACGGCGCGGGGTGGCGGGCAACGCGGCCGCCGCTGCGGCCCCCGGCGCCAGGGCCGGCGCCGCGCCGCGGGGGGCGCTGGCACCGCCGCCGCTGCCCGTGGGCGCGCCTGTGCCAGCCTCCTCCACGGCATCCGTGTCGGGCGCCGACTGGCCCGCCACGGGGCTGGGTGCGCCGCTGCTGCGCATGGTGGGTGCGCTGGTGGCGCAGCTCACGGCGGGCAGTGTGGCGCCCCAGCGGGTCACGGCCGCCCAGCCCTGGCCCATCGGGCTGGCGCAGGCGCTGGAAAGCGGCGCGGTGGACGCAGAGGCGCCGCCGCTGCAGACCTGGCTGGTGCGCCAGGGCAGCGTGCAGACGCCCGAAGGCCCGCGCGGCTTTGCGCTGACCCTGCGCGTGCCGGTGCCGTGGCTGGCGTCGCAGGCGCCTTCGGCTGCCGCATCCGCAGCGGCGGCGGCCGCCACGCCCTCCACGGCGGCGCCGCTGCAGGTGCCGTTCACGGGCAGTGCGCAGTCGCTGCAGTCCGGGGTGTTCGCGCTGGTGCTGCAAGGGCTGGAGGCCTCGGCGCCCCGCACCAGCGCCTTGCTGGTGATGGATTTCCAACCGCAGATGCCCGCTGCCGTGTATGGCCGCGACCTGCTGGCGCAGCTGCGCATGGATCCGTGGACGCAGATGGCCGTGCTGCAGGCCAGCGGCCAGGTGCCGCGCGAGGAGGACCGCGCCCGCAACGGCGCCTCCGGCTTGTGCGAGACCGTGGGCTGCCCTTATGCGGCCCGCGCGGAGTGCGCCCAGCCTTTCTGCCTGGCGCAGCGCGGGGTGCGGCCACCGGAGCCGGTGGGCCCCGCGCCCGGCGCCTAGAGCCTGTTCGTCCCGGACTTTTCGCGGATCGCGCTGGCGGGGCGCGGCCTCGCGGGTCAGCGGGTCTTGTGCAGGATGTCCGCGTGGCGCGACCGCGTGATGGGGTAGGCCACCAGCAGCGGAACGGCCAGCACCAGGCACAGCGCCGGCAGCACGCCGGTCATCAGGGTGATGCCCTGCAGCGCGCTGGCCGACTGCGCCACGTTGGGCACGTAGCCCGTCACGTCCAGCATGCCGGCCACCATCACCGTGGCCAGCGTGCGTGCCAGCTTGTCCATCAGGCCGTACAGGCCGTAGTACATGCCCGTCTTGCGCTCACCGGCCTGCATGTGGCCGTGGTCGATGGTGTCGGGAACCATGGCGAAGGGCACGATCCAGTGCGCGCCCATGCCGATGCCGATGACGACCAGGATGCCCATGACCAGGCGCTGGTCGCCCGGCCCCACCCAGTACAGCGCCACCAGGCCGCCCGCACACAGCACCAGGCCCAGGACGTACGCCCAGTTCTTTTCCCAGCGGTCGACCACGACCTTCCACACGAACAGCGACAGGCCCACCACGCCGAGCAGCGTGCCCATGTAGCGCGGCAGGTCGCCCTTGTCGCCCTGCAGCTGGTAGATCACGAAGTACGCGAGCGAGGCCTGCACCAGCGTGAGGCCCAGGCGCACCAGGGTCGCGGCGCTCATCAGCAACAGGAAAGGGCGGTTGCGCAGCGTGGTGCGCAGGGTCTCGCGCACGCTGTCCCACATGGGTTGGCGGTCGCTGGCGTCGGCGGCGGGCTCGGCGCCGCCCTGGGGCTCGCGCACGCGCCAGGCCACCACGGCCACGGCCGCGCCGGCGATCAGGCCGAAGCACGAGCCCGCGAGTGCATAGCCGGTGCGGGCGTCGGGCGCGGCCCGCACCAGCACCGGCATGAACACGCTGCCCGCGAAGAAGCCCAGCAGCGCACCCATGGAGGCATGGGCCGTGAGGCTGGTGCGCTCGTCGTAGTCGGTGGTCATGTTCGCGGCCATCGCCTGGTAGGGCAGCTGCACCAGCGTCATGAGCGTGTCGAACACGGTGTACGTGATCGCGATCCACAGGAACGCGGCCATCGGCGAGAGCCCCGGCGGCACCATCCACACCGCGGCGGCGGCGATGCCGAGCGGGACCGCGCCGTAGACGAGGTAGACGCGGTGGCGGCCCCAGCGCGAGCGCGTGCGGTCGGTCACCCAGCCGAACAGCGGGTCGTTGACGGTGTCCCACACCTTGCCCACCAGCAGCGCCGCGCCTGCCACGGCCGGCGCGACCAGGGCTACGTCGGTGTAGAAGATCATGAGCATGAAATTCATCGCCGCGATCAGCATCTGCAGGCCGACGTTGCCGACCGCGTAGCTGAGCTTGGTGCCGAGGGTCAGGGGCGATGGCGTGGTGCTGCCCGGCGCGTGGCTGTGGTGCATCACGGTGCCACCGCCGGGACGGACGAAGGCACCGCGGCGGGCGTGGGCGCACTGGAGGCTGCGGCGCACGGCGGCGCGGCTTCGAGCATCAGCCGCACTTCGCGGCGCAGCATCTTGTTCAGGAAGCTGCGCGGAATCTCCTCGACGATGCGCACATCGTCCGGCTGCAGGTGGGCGGGCAGCTGCCCGGCCAGGTACTGCGCGATCTCGCCTTCGAGCGTGCGCCAGTCGTGCTCCTTGCGCCAGCTCTGGCGCAGGCTCAGCACCAGCACAGCCTGCGCACCATGCTGCACCAGGCAGGCTTCCTTGACCGAGGGGTGGGTGTGCGCCACCTCTTCCACTTCGCGCGGGTTCAGCAGCTGCCCATCGCGCGAGACGCGGTCGGCGCTGCGCCCCAGCACGTGCAGGTAGCCTGCCGTGTCGAAATAGCCCAGGTCGCCCATCACCACCCAGCCGTCGCGCAGGGTCTCGCCGGTCTTTTCGGGGTCGAGCCAGTAGCCGTCGAAGCGCACGGGCGTCAGCACGGTGATCAGGCCCATCTCGCCCTGCGGCAGCGGCGTGAAGTCGTCGCCGCGGATGACCACCTGCACGCCGGGCATGACCCGGCCCACGGTGGAGAGCACCTCCAGGCCGAGCGGGTTGCCCTCTGCATCCACATGCTGGTGCGGCAGCAGCCAGGTGATGGGCGGCAGGGCCTCCAGGCAGCCGTAGCCCTGCTGGAAGATCGGCCCGAAGCGGCGGATGGCCTCGGCGATCTTGGGCGCGGGCATCATCTCCGAACCATAGGGCACGTGGGTCAGTGACGACAGGTCGTACTGGTCCAGCGTGGGCTCGTCCAGCAGGTCGATGATGGCCGAGGGCGAGAGGAAGGCGCGCGACACGCGGTGCTTCTGGATCAGCCCCGCGAGCGTGCTGGCGCGGAAGTCCTCGGGCATCACCAGCGCCGCGCCCGAGAGCAGCGTGGGCAGCACCAGGCCCGAGCCCGGCCCGGTGAGCGGCAGGCCCAGCATGTTCACGTCGGGGCCGTGGGCGGGTGGCCTGAAGTCGATGGCGCGCGAGATCAGGCGCACGCTGTCCAGGTACTTGCGGTTGCTGTAGCCGATGGACTTGGGCAGGCCCGTGGTGCCCGAGGTCATGTGCAGCGCGAACACGTCGTCCTCGTGCACCTCGGCGGTGCCCGCGGTGGGGGTGGCCTGCGCCAGCGCCTGTTCGTACTCATCCCCCAGCGCCAGCAGGCGCAGGCCGGGCAGCTGCTCGCGCACGGCCTGCAGGATGGGGGCGCTCAGCAGCGGGTCGTGGATGAACACCGTGGGCTTGACGCGGCCCATGGTGGTGAGCGCCGCATCGGCCGGCAGGTGCTTGTGGAAGCTCGCGAAGATGGTGCCGTTCTCGAACGTGGCCAGGCGGGTTTCGTACTGCTCGCCGGTCTCGGGCAGCCAGGTGAACACGACGTCGCCCTTCTTCACGCCCTGCGCCTGCATCCAGGCCCGCAGGCGCAACACGCGCTCGTGCAGCTGTGCGTAGGTGAGCGTGCCGCGCCGGTCGATGAGCGCGGGCTTGTGGGGGTGCAGGCGGTACGCCAGGCGGGCGACGGCGCGGGCGGTGCGCAAGCGGTTCAGGAGAAAGCGCGCCACCAGGCTGCGCAGGGAAGGTAAGGCCACCGGAAGTCTCCCAGGAGGGGCGTGAAAGCAAGGTCAAGGAAGTTTTTCACGCGCACCCGTGGCAAAAGATGACCATTTGTACCTGCGCGTATCTTCTTGTTTCTGCTTCGGCTGTGCGGTCGCTTTGGCTCCGTGAACGGCGGTGCGCGCCGCGTGCCCGTCGCCGTGGCGCAACAAGCAGGCCGGCGCACCGTGCGCAGACAAAGAAAAAACCGCCAGGCCGGATCACGGCGTGGCGGTTGTTTGGCAAGGCCCGCCCCGGTAAGGGCGTGGCCAGGATGGCGGACTAGAAAGTGCCCCTGCGCAATCAGGCGGCGCCTTCACGCCAGGCCACCGGCGTGTCCCCTCGGGGGAAGCGGCGCAGCCGCTGCGGGCGCTTACGGATACAGGCCGCGCATTTCGCGGGCGTGCAGGATGCGCTGGCAGGCCACGATGAAGGTGGCGGTGCGCAGGCTCACCTTGTGCTCTTGCGCCACTTGCCAGATGCCCGCGAAGGCCTCTTGCATGATGCGCACCAGGCGGGCGTTGATCTCGTCCTCGCTCCAGAAGAAGCTGGAGAAATCCTGCACCCACTCGAAGTAGCTCACCGTCACGCCGCCGGCATTGGCGATCACGTCGGGCAGCACCAGCACGCCCTTGTCGTGCAGGATGTCGTCGGCCTCGGTGGTCGTGGGGCCGTTGGCGCCTTCGATCACGAGCCTGGCCTTGATCTGGCCCGCGTTGTCCTTGGTGATCTGGCCTTCGAGCGCGGCGGGGATCAGGATCTCGCAGTCCACGCCCCAGAACTCCTCGGGCTGCATCACATCGGCGCCGGCGAAGCCGCCCACGCCACCCCGGGTCTTCACGTGCGCCAGCAGCGCGGGCACGTCCAGGCCCTTGGCGTTGAAGATGGTGCCGGTGTGGTCCTGCACGGCCACCACCTTGGCGCCCGCTTCGGCAAACAGCTTGGCCGCGATGCCGCCCACATTGCCAAAGCCCTGCACGGCCACGCGGGCGCCGTCGAGCGCCAGGCCGGTGAGCTTGGCGGCTTCCACGCCCACGGTGAACACGCCGCGGCCGGTGGCCTCCACACGGCCGAGCGAGCCGCCCAGGTCCACGGGCTTGCCGGTCACCACGCCGGTGGCGGTGGCGCCCACGTTCATGGAATACGTGTCCATCATCCAGGCCATGATCTGGCCGTTGGTGTTCACGTCGGGGGCGGGGATGTCCTTGGAGGGGCCGATCAGCAGGCCGATCTCGCTGGTGTAGCGGCGCGTCAGGCGCTCCAGCTCACCCATCGACAGCTTCTTGGGGTCCACGCGGATACCGCCCTTGGCGCCGCCGTAGGGCACGTTCACGGCGGCGTTCTTGACCGACATCCAGGCCGACAGGGCCATCACTTCGGACAGTGTCACGTCCTGGTGGAAACGCACGCCGCCCTTGCCGGGGCCCCGGCTCAGGTTGTGCTGCACGCGGTAGCCCTCGTAGTGGGCGATGGTGCCGTTGTCCAGCTCGATCGGCACGTCCACGATCAGGATGCGCTTGGGGCGCTTGAGCGTTTCCACCCAGCGCGCCAGGCTGCCCAGGTAAGGGGTGACGCGGTCCACCTGCTGCAGGTAGTTGCCCCAGGGGCCGAGGTGGTCGGCCTGCAGGTACGAGGGCAGGGTGTGGACTGCGCCTGCGGGGTTGGAGGCTGGGGCGCCCGTGGATGAAGACATGGTGAATTCCTTGTGGGATCAGTTCAAGCCGCGAAGCTTATGCCTGCCGCCGCACGCTGTCTAAGGCCGTAGTGTTTGTGTGTTATGCATTTGTTGCATAACCATGCAAACGACCGCCCCATGCGGCACTGCACCATGGGCCGCGCCGTGCGCGGGCACCGGGCGGCCGCCCGCCACGCCGGTCATTCCACCGTGAAATGGGTCAGCGCCGGGTCGCCCGTCGGGTAGCGCAGGTCCAGGTTCTGCAGCACCTCGCGCAGCACGGTGGCGATCATCAGGTTGCGATGGGTCTTGGAATTGGCGGGCACGATGGTCCACGGTGCCCAGGGCGTGTGGGTGGCGGCCAGCAGCGCGTCGTAGGCGCGCTGGTACTCCGCCCATTGCTTGCGCACCTCGATGTCGCCCATGCTGAATTTCCAGTGCTTGGCCGGATCGTCCAGGCGCTCCTGCAGGCGCTGTCGCTGCTCCTCGGGGCTGATGTGCAGCAGGAACTTGAGCACGATGGTGCCCGTTTCGACGAGCATGCGCTCGAAGTCGTTGATGTGGGCCAGGCGCTGCTGGTGCTGTTCGGGCGTGATCCAGCCGTTGACCACGGGCACCAGCACGTCCTCGTAGTGGCTGCGGTTGAACACCGTGATGTCGCCGGCCTGTGGCACCTGCTGGTGGATGCGCCAGAGGTAGTCGCGGGCGCGCTCGGCCTCGGTCGGCGCCTTCCAGCCCACGGCATGCACGCCCAGGGCGCTCATGCGGCCGAACACGCCCCGGATCGTCCCGTCCTTGCCCGAGGTGTCGGTGCCCTGGAGCACCACCAGCAGCTTGTAGCGTTTGTCGGCATAGAACAGGTTCTGCAGCGCATCGAGTTCCTCGGCCAGCGCCTCGACGGCGGCCTTGTCCCGGGCTTTCTCGCCCTGCGAAAACGGCTTGGCGCCCGGGTCGTAGTCCTGCAGCGACACGCCGCGTGGCGGCTTGCCCCGGCTGCTGCCCTTGCCCTCGCCATCGGCGGGCTTGCCGGGTTGCCATTGCGACCAGAGCTCGGCGGCCTTGTTGCGGGACTTGGGAATCAGGGGTGACGGCATGGGGTTCCAGGGGCGGTGCGTTGGTGTGAAAGAGGTTAGCTCACAAGTGGCCTGCGTGGGCCGGCGGCTGCTGCCACTGGTCGTGCCGGCCGTCGATGCGCACGATGGCCAGCCGCGAGAGGTCTTCGTCCGTCAGCCCGTCGATGCAGCCCACGTTGATGCCGTACATCTCGCCCATCGGCGTCTCGGTGCCGTGGCCGAACACGCGCACGCCGCAGTGCCTGCAGAAGTAGTGCAGGTTCTTGCGCGTGTTGAACTGGTAGCGCGTGAGCTCGTCCTGCCCGCGCACGATGTGGAACTGGCCCGGCAGCGCCACGGCTGCCCAGAAGCGCGTGCGCCGGCAGATGGAGCAGTTGCAGCGGAAGGTGGGCTGGCTCAGGTCCAGGCCCGCCTGCACATGGACGGCGCCGCAATGGCAGGTGGCGGTGTAGGTCTGGGGCATGGGCGGGTCCTCGGAACGTGTGGCGATCTTGCAGGGCGAGGGCGGATGATCGCAAAAGCGCGGCTGCGGGGCTACCCCGCCAGCCTTCTGCCGGGGTTCTTTCAACCGCGCCCGTGCGCCATGCGGTAGGCCAGCGGCGTCTGCCCCGTGGCCTGCCGAAAGGCCCGGTGCAGGCCGGCTTCGCTGGCAAAACCCAGGTCTTCGGCGATGCGCTTCAAGGGCCGTGGCGTGTCGCACAGCGCCTCGCTCACCTGGCGCAGCTTGATGCGGCGCATCCATTGCGCCGCCGGCAGCCCCGTGTGGGCCTGCACCCGGCGTGCCAGCGTGCGGGGCGACACGCCCAGCGCGTCCGCCAGTGCGGGCAGCCGCAGCTTTGCGGCGGGGCTGCGCTGCACCCAGAGCATGGCGCGGCGCAGGTCGGCGTCGGCCGTGGCCATGAGGTCGTGCCCCGCGAACGCCGGGTGGGTGGCGCGCGGGCGCGGCAGCATCAGCAGCGCCTGCAGGTCCGCCAGGGCCTCGGGCGCGATCCGCGCGCCCAGGGCGTGCAGCATCAGCGGCAGGTGGCCGTTGGCACCGGCCGCCGTGGTGGCGGCGCCGTCCTGCACGAGGGGTTCGTCGAAGCGCCAGCGCACGGCGCCGAACTGCTGCTCCAGCGCGGCGCGCAGCCACCAGGTGGCCGTGGCGCCACGCCCGCGCAGGCGGCCGCTGGCGGCGGCCAGCAGCACACCGGCGCAGTAGCTCCACACCTGCGTGCGGCGGGGCAGGGCGGCCAGGGCGCGCACCACCGGGGCCAGCTGCTGCAGCTGCGCGGCCAGGCCGTTCGTGGACGAAAGCCACAGGCCGGGGACCAGCACCGCATCCACATCGGCCCCGGCCAGGGCGGCGGTGGGCGCCAGCGCCGGCCCCTGCCACGTGGGCACGGGCTGCAGGTCGGCGCCCACCCACAGCGTCTGCACCACGGGCCGCTGCACCCGCAGGCCGGCCGCGCGGGCCATGTCGGCGGCAGCGAACAGGCCCGCCGGCATGCAGCCGGGGTACAGCAGCAGGCCCAGGCGCAGCGGGGCGGCGGGCGGCGGCACGGAGCGACGCGGGAGGGATGGCTCGACGGGTGTTGCCATGGGGGAAGAAGTGGTTGGCCGGAAATGGCAAGAAGTTGTCCGATCAGGCCATTCTCGCGCAGGCCACGGCATCCCACAATCGGCCATCGACCCACCCCCCGGCCCTGTTGGAGACCCCCATGCACATCACCCATCTGCGCAATGCCACCGTCCTGCTGGAATTCTCATCGGAAGGCCGCCCCGTGGGCCTGCTGGTGGACCCGATGCTCGCCCCGCGCGGCGCCCTGCCTGCGCTGCGCTACCTGGGCCAGGGGCGCGAGCGCAATCCCATCGTCGACCTGCCGCCGGGCACGGACGCGGCGCTGGAGCGCGTGACGCACGCCCTCATCACGCACTGCCAGCGCGGCCACTTCGACCACCTGGACAGCGCGGGCAAGCGTTTTCTGCGCGAGCGGCAGATTCCGGTGGTCTGCATGCCGCGCGACGCGGGCTACCTGGCGCAACGGGGCCTGGCGGCGTGGCCGCTGTCCGGCCCGCAGCGCCAGCCGTTCGCGCTGGGCGGCCATGTCACGCCGATCGCCTGCGTGCACGGCCGGGGCTGGATCGGCCGGTTCATGGAGCACGGCCATGGCTACCTGCTGGAGCTGCCGGGCGAGCCCTGCGTGTACCTGGCGGGCGACACGCTGCTGACCCCCGCCGTGCGCGACTGCCTGGCGCGACTGAAGCCGGATGTGGCGGTGCTGCCCGCGGGGGGCGCGCGCTTCGACATCGGCGCGGAAATCCTCATGGACGCCGCCGACATGGCCGAGGCCGCCGCGCTGACGCCCGGCACCCTGGTGGTCAACCACCTGCAGGCCCTGGACCACTGCCCCACCACCCGCACGGCAGTGCGTGCGCTGGCCGAGCAGGGCGGCTGGGCGCACCGCCTGTGGGTGCCCGAGGACGGCGAGGCGCGGCGGTTCCGGCGCACGGCTGGCGGCACGGATGCTATTGAAAAAATAGCTAATTGCGCATGATGGTCAGGCGCTGGAGCCCTTCTTGAGGGTGCAGTCGCCGGGGGCCGTGCGCACCCCCGTGCTCTCCCGCATCAGCGCCACGAAGCGCGCCGCGCCCAGGCCCAGCGGGCGCTCCTTGGACCACACCACGTCCACCCACAGCGCGGTGCCGTTGCTCAGGTTCTCGAAGGGCATTTCCACCAGGCGGCCGGCCTCGATGCGTGGCTGCACCAGCGCGCGGGGCTGCCAGCCCCAGCCCAGGCCCGCTTCGATCAGCCCCAGCGCGGCCAGGTGGTTGTCGGTGCGCCAGTGGTGCCGGGCAAACACAAAGCGGGGATCGGTCTGCGCCAGGTCGCGGCTGGCCACGACGATCTGGCGCGTGGTGGTCAGGTGCTCCTCGCGCAGCATGGCGCGCCCGGGTTCTTCGCCCCGCGCCTTCGCCGACGCCCGTGCGCCCTCCAGCACCGGATGCTCGGGGGCGATCACGGCGACCAGCGTCTCGGTGCCCACCTCCTGGAAACCCTCGCGCCCGTCGATGCTGGGGCGCTCGAACACCAGCGCCAGCTGGGCGCGGCCGCCGTGCAGCAGCTCCAGCGCATCCACCTGCGGCGCGGCCAGCACCTCGACCTGGAGCAGCGGGTACTCCTGCGCCAGCGCGGCCAGGGGCCCGGTCCAGCGCGCAGCGAGCAGCTCGGGGGCGATGGCCAGCGTCAGCCGCTCCTCCAGCCCCTGGGTCAGCGCGAGCGCCTGGGCGTTGAGCTGCTGCAGCTGGCCCGCCAGCAGCCGGGCCTGGGGCTCCAGCGCACGCGCCGCCGCGGTGGGCCGGGGCTCGCGCCCGCTGCGGTCGAAAAGCTGCACGTCCAGCTCGGCCTCCAGATGGGCCATCGTCATGCTCACCGCCGAGGGCACCCGCGAGAGCGCGCGTGCCGCCGCCGAGAACGAGCCGTGGTCCAGCGCGGCCAGAAAGACCTGCACGCTGTCGGAACTGAAGGCCATGGTGGCTCCTGATCTATCAATAAAACTGAAATAAGCTGACTTTATATGTCAGATTGTTGAATATAAAGTCCGGCCCATGGACAAGAAACCTACTCTTTTTGGTCTGCAGGGCCTCAAGCGCCGCCTGATCTATGTGACCTTGTACGAACTGATCGCCATCGTGGCGGCGACGGCGGGGCTGGCCCTGCTGACGGGTCAGGGCGCGGGCCATTCGAGCGTGGTGGCCGTGGCGGCCTCGGTGATTGCCATCCTCTGGAACATCATCTTCAACTGGGCCTTCGAGCGCTGGGAAGCACGCCAGCCCGTGCGCGGCCGCAGCGTGGCGCGGCGCGTGGCGCATGCCATCGGTTTCGAGGGCGGACTGGTCTTCACGCTGGTGCCGCTGTTCGCGTGGTGGTTCGGCATCAGCCTGTGGCACGCGTTCGTGATGGACCTGGGGCTGATCGTGTTCTTCCTGTGCTACACCTTTGTCTTCAACTGGGTGTTCGACCATCTGTTCGGCCTGCCGGCCTCGGCCATGGAGCCCGTGGCTGCCTGAGGTTGCAAGGAATTTCGCTATCAAATTAATAGCTATTGGCGCTTGATGGATAAGCGCCAAAGGTCAATTTGACCTCAACTGACCTGATGGGTGCCGGCCTCGGATCAGCCGGTCGCCCGGGCCCGTCGAAGGGCCGCTCGCAAGGAGCGCCCTGGCGTCGACAGGCGCCGCCCGGACGAATGGGGGCAGGCGTGGCCCATCCGGAAAATCCGGACTCAGACCTGCAGCAACTGCCCCGCAATGGCCGCGGCGGCGGTGCGCGTTTCCACCCCCAGCTTTTCAAAAATGTGCTCCAGGTGCTTGTTCACCGTGCGCGGGCTCATGCCCAGGATGTCGGCGATGTCGCGGTTGGTCTTGCCCTTGCTCAGCCAGGACAGCACCTCGGTCTCGCGCGGGGTCAGCGCCACCTGCTGCAGGTGGCGTGGCGCGGCGGCCTCGGGCTGCGCGTGGCTGAGCAGCAGCATGGATTCGGCCAGGCCGCTGGTGCCCATGTGCCGGGCCAGCAGCTGCCGGCCATCGGCCAGGGGCAGGGTTTGCGCGCCCTCCCGGCGCGCCTGCACCAGCCAGGCGGCCGCGCGTTCGGCCGGTGCCTCCTCACGGGCGAAAGCTGTCTCCAGCCAGCGCGTGGCCTGCGGTGAGCGCCAGGCCACGCGGCCCTGGCCGTCGAGCACCACCACGCCGAGCCCGGCCACGTCCACCGCCTCGCGCGCCAGCCGCGTGGCCTGGGCGTTGCGCACATGCGTGGCCAGCCGGGCCAGCACCTCGGGGATCCGCAGGGGCTTGACCACGTAGTCCACGCCGCCGCTGGCAAAGCCCTGCAGGATCTGTTCGGTGTCCGACAAGCCCGTCATGAACACCACGGGCACATGCGACCAGGGCGGGGTGGCCTTGAGCTGGCGGCACAGCGCAAAGCCGTCCATGCCGGGCATCACCGCGTCCAGCAGCACGCCGTCGGGCACGGTGAGGTCAAAGCGCTGCAGGGCTTCTTCGGCATCGCGCGCGGCCAGCACGGCGTAGCCTTCGGCGGCCAGTGCATCGCACAGCATGCGCAGGGTGTCGAGCGCGTCGTCCACCACCAGGATCACGCGCTGGCTGATCTGCGGGGCGGCGTCGGGTTGGTCGTTCATGGGGTTCCCTCTTCGGGCTCGCGCAGGTGGTGTGCCAGGGTTTCGAAGTCAAAGCGGTCGGCGCTGGCCTGCAGCAGCGCCAGCGTGGCGGCGTGGCCCGGCAGGTCGCCGCGTGCGCGCCGCAGCCGCTCGCGCAGCGCGGCGGCCTGGCCGGAGCGTGCCAGGCGGGTCAGGTCTTCGCGCAGTTGTTCCGGCAGGGTGGCCAGGGTGTCGTCCGGGTTGGCGGGGCCTGCGGCGGGATCCGGGCCGGGCGCCAGCGGGGTGTTGTCGCGCACCCATTCCAGCTGCAGCGCGTGCTCCAGCGCCTGCAGCAGTTCGGATTCGATCACGGGCTTGCCCACGAAGCCTTGGCACTGCTGGGCGGCCAGGCGCGTCGCTTCATGTTCAAACAGGTTGGCCGATACGAACACGACGGGCAGCTCCGCCGCGGGGCGCAGCGCGCGCAGCAGGGCAGCGGTCTGCCAGCCGTCCAGGTCGTCCATGGTGATATCGAGCAGCACCAGGTCGGGCGGTGTCTGGCGCACGATCTCCAGGCATTCGCGGCCGCTGGCGGCCTCGCGCACATCAAAGCCCAGGGGCACCAGCAGGCCGGCCAGCAGCTGGCGCTGCAGAGGCTGGTCGTCCACCACCAGCAGCGTGCGCCGGGGTGCCAGGTAGCCAATCACCGGGCGCAGCGTGGCGCGGCTGGGCGGGGTCCAGGCCGGGTCCACCGCAATGCCGGGCAGGTACAGCCGCACGGTGAAGGTGCTGCCCTGGCCCGGGGTGCTGGTCAGTGTGAGCTGGCCACCCATCAGCTCGGCAAGCAGGTGCGTGATGGTCAGCCCCAGGCCCGTGCCCGCCTCGCTGGCCCGGCGCCCCGCGCTGCCGCGTTCAAACGGAACAAAGATGCGCTCCAGGTCTTGCGGCTCGATGCCGATGCCGGTGTCGATCACTTCAATGCGCGAGACATGCTGGCGAAAGTCCATGCGCAGCCGCACCTCGCCGCGCTCGGTAAACCGCACCGCGTTGGACAGCAGGTTGATCAGAATCTGCCGCAGGCGCTTGGCGTCGGCCCGTATCCAGCCGGGCATGGTGCCCAGTGTCTCCACCACAAAGTGCAGGCCCTTGGCCTCGGCCTGCGGGCGCAGCATGGCTTCGATGTTCTCGATCAGGTCGGGCAGCGGCAGCGGGGCCATGTCCAGCCGCAGGCGCCCGGCCTCGATGCGCGCCAGCTCCAGCGACCCGTCAATGAGCGCGTGCATGTGCTGGCCGCTGTGCTGCATGGTGGACAGCGTCTCGCGCATCCAGCCTTCGGTGTGCGGGTTCTTGAGCAAGATCTGCGTGTAGCCCAGGATGCTGTTGAGGGGGGAACGCAGCTCGTGCGTCATGCCCGCCACGTAGCGTGTCTTGGCCTGGTTGGCCGACTCGGCCTGGTCCTTGGCGGCCTGCAGTTCGGCGTCGGTGCGCTTGTGGGCCTCGATCTCCTGCAGCAGCAGCTGCGTCTGCCGCTCTGATTCATCTTGCGCCATGCGCCGGCTGTCAGTGCTCAGCACCACCCACCACGCGCACACGGCCGCCAGCAGCGCCAGCAACGCAAACACCTTGAGGAACGGCATCCGCAGCACCTGCTCGGGCGCAGGGGTTTGCAGGCTCTCTTGCACATACACCACGCCCACCAGAAACGCCATCACCGCGCACAGCGACACCACGACCATCAGGTACTGTCCGAGGCGAAAGTTCACCTTGATGGCCCAGCGCTGCGGCAGCAGGGCCATCACCACGCCGCGCAACTGGTCGGCCGCGCGCGAGCCGGTCTTGCAACGGTCGTGGCAGCGGGACTCCAGGGAGCAGCACAGCGAACAAATGGGCGCGGCATAGGCCGGGCAGCGCGCCATGTCTTCGGACTCGAACTGGTTCTCGCACACGGCGCAGCGCACGATCTCGCCGGGGCGCCACTCGTTGCCCGGCGCGCGCGCCAGGTAGTAGCGGCCCTGCGTCAGCCAGGCCAGCAGCGGCGCCAGCGCCATCGACAGCACCAGCGCGATGAAGGGCGAAAACGCGGCCGCCTCTTCGCCCAGCAGCCCCGCATAGGCGCCGCAGGCCACCGTGGCCGCCAGCACCATGGCGCCCAGCCCCACGGGGTTGAAGTCGTACAGGTGCGCGCGCCGAAACTCGATGCCCTTGGGGGAGAGCCCGAGCGGCTTGTTGATGACGAGGTCGGCCACCAGCGCGCCCACCCAGGCGATGGCCACGTTGCTGTACACGGCCAGCACCTTCTCCAGCGCTCCAAACACCCCGAGCGTCATCAGCAGCGTGGCAATCAACACGTTGAACACCAGCCATACCACACGCCCCGGGTGGCTGCGGGTGACGCGCGCGAAAAAGTTGGACCATGCCAGCGAGCCCGCGTACGCGTTGGTGAGGTTGATCTTGATCTGCGACACCACCACGAACACCACCGTCACCGCCACGGCCAGCCCTGGCAGGCCCAGCGCCTGCATGACCTGGTGAAAGCCTGCGAGGAACATCTGCGTGGGCTCGGCGGCGCGCTGGGCGCCCACCTCGAACTGCAGCGCGGCAAACGCCAGAAAGGCCCCGCCCGCCATCTTGAGCATGCCCATGACGATCCACCCAGGGCCGGCCACCAGCACCGCGCCCCACCAGCGCAGGCGGTTGGCGGGCGTGCGCTCGGGCAGAAAGCGCAGAAAGTCCACCTGCTCGCCAATCTGCACCACCAGCGAAAAGATCACCGCGGCCGCTGCACCAAACATGAGCGGGTCGAACTGGCTGCTGCCGCTCTTGAGGCCCGAAAGCCCCGCAAAGTCGCGGTACAGCTGCGGCTGGGCCAGTGCAATCCACACAAAGGGCAGCAGCAGCAGGAACAGCCACAGCGGCTGCGTCCACGCCTGCAGGCGCGATATGAGGGTGATGCCGCGCATGGCCAGCGGCAGGACCACCAGCGACGACGCGATGTAGCACCACTCCAGCGGCCAGTCCACCACCATCTGCAGCGCCAGCGCCATGATGGCCGCCTCCAGCGCAAAGAAGATGAAGGTGAACACCGCGTAGATCAGCGACGTGATGGTGGAGCCCAGGTAGCCAAAGCCCGCGCCGCGCGTGAGCAGGTCCATGTCCAGGCCGTAGCGCGCGGCGTAGTAGGCAATGGGCAGGCCCGTCAGAAAGATCAGGAGGCCCACGGTGAGGATCGCCCACATGGCGTTGCTGAAGCCGTAGTTCAGCGCAATCGCACCACCAATGGCCTCCAGCGCCAGGAACGACAGCGACCCAAATGCGGTGTTCGCCACGCGGAATTCGCTCCAGCGCCGAAAGCTCTTGGGCGTGTAGCGCAGCGCGTAGTCCTCCATGGTCTCGTCGGCCACCCACGCGTTGTATTCGCGCCGGAACCGGAAGATGGTCTGCGGCGCGCTCTGGGCGTTGGGTGGGAGCGGTGGGGCCATGCGCAGGCTTCAAGCAAGAAGCGTTCTAGGCGTGCACCGCGTTGGGGCGCTGCACGGGTGCGCGGGGCCATGCGCAGGGTGCGCACCGGGGTGCGTAGGCAGCCCTACGTTAATTGACGTATGGGCGCATGCAAGGGTTGTCCCTAACCTTCATTCCACAGCGCAAACAAACCGCTTTGGTCCCGTCCCTTCCTTCCTTCATTCATTCACACCGATCCCGCAAGGAGCGCCTTCATGAGCCACCCCTCCGACCCCCGCTTCAGTGACTCCGTCCAGGCCGAACCCGGCCGCCGTCGCATCCTGCAGGCGCTGGGCGCCGCGTCGGTAGCGGGCCTGCCCGCCTGGTCTTTTGGCCAGCCCACGGCGCAGGTCAACACCACCAAGCTGGCCATCACCGACACCGAAGTCACCGTGGGCCAGCTGCACTCGGCCACCGGCACCATGGCGATTTCCGAAACGGGCTCCATCCAGGCCGAGCAGCTGGCCATTGACCAGATCAACGCCATGGGCGGTGTGCTGGGCCGCAAGATCAAGGTGATCAAGGAAGACGGCGCCTCCGACTGGCCCACGTTTGCCGAGAAGTCCAAGAAGCTGCTCATCAACGACCGCTGCGCCGCCGTGTTTGGCTGCTGGACCAGTGCCTCGCGCAAGGCCGTGCTGCCGGTGTTCGAAAAGGAAAACGGCCTGCTCTACTACCCCACGTTCTATGAAGGCCTGGAGCAGTCCAAGAATGTGATCTACACCGGCCAGGAAGCCACGCAGCAGATCCTGTACAGCCTGGAATGGGCCAAGACCGAGAAGAAGGCCAAGAGCTTCTTCCTGATTGGCTCCGACTACATCTGGCCCCGCACCTCCATGAAGATTGCGCGCAAGCACATCGAGAACTTCCAGAAGGGCAAGGTCGTGGGCGAGGAGTACTACCCGCTGGGCAGCACCAACTTCGGCTCGCTCATGAACAAGATCAAGGTGCAAAAGCCCGACTGCCTGTTTGTGGCGGTGGTGGGTGGCTCCAACGTGGCGTTCTACAAGGCGCTCAAGGCCGCGGGCATCACGGGCGACAAGCAGCTGCTCGTCACGTTGTCGGTCACCGAGGACGAAATGACCGGGGTGGGCGGCGAAAACTTCGCGGGCTTCTATTCGTCGATGAAGTACTTCCAGTCGCTCGACAACGAAAACAACAAGAAGTTTGTGACCGCCTTCAAGGCCAAGTACGGCAAGGAGGCCGTGATTGGCGACGTGACCCAGGCGGGTTACCTGGGCCCCTGGCTGTGGAAGGCGGCGGTCGAAAAAGCCAAGAGCTTTGACGTGGACAAGGTGGTGGCCGCATCGCCCGGCATTGAACTGACCACCGCGCCGGAGGGCTATGTGAAGGTGGACGCCAACCACCACCTGTGGAGCAAGTCGCGCATCGCCATGGGCATGCCGGACGCGTCGTTCAAGGTGGTGTCCGAGTCGCCCGCGCTGATCAAGCCGGATCCGTTCCCCAAAGGGTATCAATAAACACCCCCTGAGGCGCTTCGCGCCTTCCCCCTCTCTCGCTGCGCGGGAGGGGGACGACGCCCTCGCTGCGGGGCGGCCCTTGCTCGGCGTCCCTGGCTTGGGCCGTGCCTTTGCGTGCCCCGTTCTTCGTACCGACCCGTTTGCGCTCAGGAGCAGCACCCATGACCTTCTCAGAAATGCTCAACATCGGCCTCATGCAGGGCTTTGCGGGCCTGAGCCTTTTTGCCGTGCTGCTGCTCATGGGGCTGGGCCTGGCCATCATCTTCGGGCAGATGGGCGTGATCAACATGGCCCATGGCGAGTTCATGACCATTGGCGCCTACACCATCTACCTTGGATCCACGCTGGCGGCCAACCATGCGCCGCAGATGATTCCGTATTACTTTCCGCTGGCGATCGTGGCGGCGTTCGGCTTCGCGTTTGCGGCGGGCTGGCTGGTGGAATGGGGGCTGATCCGCCACCTGTACAAGCGCCCGCTCGACACGCTGCTGGCCACCTGGGGCATCAGCCTGGCCCTGCAGCAATCGTTTCGCACCTTCATTGGCCCCAAGGAGGTCAGCCCGACCTTGCCCGACTGGCTGCTGGGCTCCTGGGCGCCCGCCGAGGGGCTGGACATCCCGATCAATGGCCTGTTCGTGCTGGCGCTGACGGCGGTGGTCACGGGCGGCGTGCTGCTCGCCCTGCACCGAAGCCGCTGGGGCCTGCGGGTGCGCGCCACGGTGAGCAACCGCGTCATGGCCAACGCCATTGGCATCGACACCCAGAAGACCGACCGCCTCACGTTCGCCATCGGCTGCGGCATTGCCGGCGTGGCGGGCGCAGCGTTCACCACCATCGGCTCCACCGGCCCCACATCGGGCTCGCTCTACATCGTGGACGCCTTCCTGGTGGTGACGTTTGGCGGCGCCGCCAGCCTGCTGGGCACCGTGGTGTCGGCCTTCGGCATTGCGCAGACGCAGTCCATCACCGAGTTCTTCATGGCGGGCTCCATGGCCAAGATGATCACGCTGTCGCTGATCGTGCTGATCCTGATGGTGCGGCCGCAGGGTTTGTTCGCCTCCAAAGTTCGCCGATGAAATTCGCTCAACTGTCCATTTCCTTCGAGCCCACCGGAGTCTCCGCATGAACGCCCTCAAAGCCTGGATCCTGCGCTACCAGCTCGCCAGCCTGGTACTGCTCACCGTGCTGCTGGCCGTGGTGCTGCCGCTGGCACTCGACATCTTTCGGCTGAACCTGGTGGGCAAGTACCTCACCTATGCGTTCGTCGCCATCGGCCTCGTGATGGTGTGGGGCTACGGCGGCGTGCTCAGCCTGGGGCAGGGCGTGTTCTTTGGCCTGGGGGGCTATGCCATGGCCATGTTCCTCAAGCTCGAGGCGTCGGACCCCATCAGCACCAAGATCCAGTCCACGCCCGGCATCCCGGACTTCATGGACTGGAACCAGATCACCGAGCTGCCCAGCTTCTGGATTCCCTTCAAGAGCCTGCCGTTTGCGCTGGCAGCGGTCATCGTGGTGCCCACGGTGCTGGCCTGGGTCATCAGCTTCGCGATGTTCAAGCGCCGCGTGGGCGGCGTGTACTTTGCCATCATCACGCAGGCCGTGGCGCTGATCCTGACCGTGCTCATCATCGGCCAGCAGGGCTACACCGGGGGCGTGAACGGCATGACGGACCTCAAGACCCTGTGGGGCTGGGACACGCGCACCGACAGCGCCAAGTACATCCTGTACTACGTGTGCGTGGCGCTGCTCATCGGCTCCATCGTCCTGTGCCGCTGGATACAGACCGGCAAGGTGGGCACGCTGCTGCTGGCCATGCGCGACAAGGAAGACCGCGTGCGCTTTTCGGGCTACGACGTGGCCAATTTCAAGGTCTTCACCTTCTGCCTGGCCGCCGCGCTGTCGGGCATCGGTGGGGCGATGTTCTCGCTGCAGGTGGGCTTCATGTCGCCCAGCTTCGTGGGCATCGTGCCGTCCATTGAAATGGTGATCTACGCCGCCGTGGGCGGGCGCATGAGCCTGGTGGGTGCCGTGTATGGCACCTTGCTGGTGAACGCGGGCAAGACGTATTTCTCGGAGAGCTTTCCCGAGTTGTGGCTGTTCCTCATGGCCGGGCTTTTCATCGGCGTGACCATGGCCTTCCCCATGGGCCTGGCGGGCCTGTGGGAGAGCCATGTGGTGCCCTGGTGGAAGGGCCGCCGCGAAGCGTTGCGCCAGGCGTCCGCCCAAGGCCGGGCACCCGCAGTCCGCCCACCCGCCGATGCTGGGCCAGCGGCGGCATCGTCGCCCGTACCGTCTGCCACGCTGCCTGATGGCGTGAGCCGCCAGGGCGTCTGAAACCACCGGAGCACTCCTCATGAGCAACACCGACTTCGCGCTGGCCATTGAAGACCTGACCGTGTCGTTCGACGGCTTCAAGGCCATCGACGACCTCACGCTGTACATCGACAAGAACGAGCTGCGCGTGATCATCGGCCCCAACGGCGCGGGCAAGACCACGCTGCTGGACCTGATCTGCGGCAAGACCCGCGCAACCGGCGGCAGCATCAAGTTCAAGAACGAAGAACTCACCCGCATGGCCGAGCACAAGCGCGTGCGGCTGGGCATCGGACGCAAGTTCCAGACCCCCTCCATCTACGAGAACCTGTCGGTCTTCCAGAACCTGGAGGTGTCCTACCCCGCGGGCCGCTCGGTGCTGGGCGCGCTGGCGTTCAAGTGCACCGACGAAGTCAAGGCGCGTGTGCAGGTGGTGGCCGAGGACATCGGCCTGGGGGACAAGCTCGACACCGAGGCGGGCCTGCTCAGCCACGGGCAAAAGCAGTGGCTGGAGATCGGCATGCTGCTGATGCAGGAGCCCGAGCTGCTGATGCTGGACGAGCCCATCGCTGGCATGAGCGCCCGCGAGCGTGAGCTGACGGCCGAGCTGCTGCAGCGCATCTGCAAGAACCGCGCGGTGATCGTCATTGAGCACGACATGGAGTTCGTCAAGCGCATTGCCCACAAGGTCACCGTGATGCACCAGGGAAAGATCCTGGCCGAAGGCCCCATGGAGAAGGTGCAGGCGGACCCCAAGGTCATCGACGTGTACCTCGGTCATTGACTTCGCCACCCGCCCACCGAACCCCCACAGGAGCGCAGCATGCTGGAAGTCAAAGATCTGTTTGTGGCCTACGGCCAGAGCGAGGCACTGCACGGCATCTCGTTCGAGGGCCGGGAGAACGAAACCGTGGCCATCATGGGCCGCAACGGCATGGGCAAGACCACGCTGTTCAAAAGCCTCATGGGCGTGATGCCCGTCAAGAGCGGCCAGATCACCGTGGCAGGCCAGGACGTGACGAAGGACGAGAGCTTTCGCCGCGTGGCCAAGGGCATCGCCTACGTGCCGCAAGGCCGCATGATTTTCCCGACCCTCACGGTGCAAGAGAACATCGAGACCGGGCTGGAAAACTCCAAGACGCGGCAGATTCCCGAAGACATCTACGCGCTGTTCCCCGTGCTGTGGGACATGCGCCGCCGCAAGGGCGGCAACCTGTCGGGCGGGCAGCAGCAGCAGCTGGCCATTGCGCGAGCGCTGGTCACCGACCCCAAGGTGCTGCTGCTCGACGAGCCCACCGAGGGCATCCAGCCCTCGATCATCAAGGACATCGCCAAGGCGCTCAACGAGATCCGCAAGCTGCGCCAGATCACCATCGTGGTGAGCGAGCAGGTGCTGTCATTCGCGATGGACGTGGCCGACCGGCTGTTCGTCATCGAGGGCGGCCGCCTGGTGCATGAGACGGCACGCGCTGACACCGACCAGCAGCGCATCAAGGCTTATTTGTCTGTATGAGGCACCCCCTGTGTCGCTTCGCGCCTTCCCCCTCTCTCGCATCGCTGCGCGCTGCAGGAGGGGAACGCCCCCAGCGCGGCGGGGCGGCCCTTGCGCGGGGGCACTGGCCTTCGCCGTGACAGTTTCGCAGGGCGCTTGCCGTGCATGCCCTGGACTCTCTTCCCCCACTTTTTCCTCTGTCCACCCACCCTTCCAAGGAGCACGCCATGGCTGAAACCCTGATCAAGGTCGATCTGAGCAAGTCGCCCACCGAGAACGAGAACATCCACAACCGCTGGCACCCCGACATCCCCATGGCCTGCTGGGTCAACCCTGGCGATGAGTTCGTGCTGGAGACGTTCGACTGGACCGGCGGTTTCATCAAGAACAATGACAGCGCCGACGACGTGCGCGACATCGACCTGACCACGGTGCACTACCTCAGCGGCCCCGTGGGCGTGAAGGGCGCCGAGCCGGGCGACCTGCTGGTGGTGGACCTGCTGGACATTGGCGCCAAGCAGGACAGCCTGTGGGGCTTCAACGGTTTCTTCAGCAAGAAAAATGGCGGCGGCTTTCTGACCGAGCACTTTCCCCAGGCGCAAAAGTCCATCTGGGACTTTCATGGCATGTTCACCAGTTCGCGCCATGTGCCAGGTGTGAAGTACGCCGGCCTCATCCACCCCGGCCTGATCGGATGCCTGCCCGACCGCAAGATGCTGGAACAGTGGAACGCCCGTGAGCAGACCCTGATCCACTCGGACCCCACGGCCGGGCTGGCCAACCCACCCTCGGCGGGCACCGCGCACATGGGTCGCCTCACGGGCGATGCCAAGGCCAAGGCGGCTGCCGAAGGCGCCCGCACGGTGCCCCCGCGCGAGCATGGTGGCAACTGCGACATCAAGGACTTGTCGCGCGGCGCCAAGGTGTTCTTCCCGGTGTATGTGGACGGTGCCGGGCTGTCGGTGGGCGACTTGCACTTCAGCCAGGGCGATGGCGAGATCACCTTCTGCGGCGCCATCGAGATGGCGGGCTGGGTGCACATGAAGGTCACGCTCATCAAGGGCGGCATGGCCAAGTACGGCATCAAGAACCCCATCTTCAAGCCCAGCCCCATCACGCCCACCTACAACGACTACCTGATCTTCGAGGGCATCAGCGTGGACGAAAGCGGCAAGCAGTACTACCTGGATGTGAACGTGGCCTACCGCCAGGCCTGCCTGAACGCCATCGAGTACCTCAAGAAGTTCGGCTACTCGGGCGCGCAGGCGTATTCCATCCTGGGCACGGCGCCCGTGCAGGGCCACATCAGCGGCGTGGTGGATGTGCCCAACGCCTGCGCCACGCTGTGGCTGCCCACGCAGATCTTTGACTTTGACATCAACCCCAGCGCCGCAGGGCCGGTCCAGCACCTGGATGGCTCGGTGGCCATGCCGCTGTCGCCCGATCTGGCCTGACCCACGGGGCGCCTTCGTCAGAAAGAACCCGCCATGCCCACCTACGACTACGCCTGTGCCCAGTGTGGCGGTTTTGATGCCTTCCGCCTGCTGGCCGACCGCAACGAACCCGCCGCCTGCCCGGACTGCGGCGCCGCATCGCCGCGCGTGTTTGCCACCGCACCGCGCCTGGCGCTCATGAGTGCGTCGGCGCGCAGCGCCATCGCCACCAACGAGCGCGCGCGGCACGAGCCGCAGCGCTCGGGCGACTACGCCCGCCTCAAGCACCCTGCAGGCTGTGGTTGCTGTTCGTCATCGCAAAGCCGCAAGGCCACGGTGACGGCGCCCAGCGGCGCCAAGGCGTTTCCCAGCAAACGGCCCTGGATGATTTCTCATTGATAGGGGTGCTTCACCATGATTCACGGCGATATCTCCAGCAGCAAGGACACCGTCGGCGTGGCGGTGGTCAACTACAAGATGCCACGCCTGCACAGCAAGGCCGAAGTGCTGGACAACGCGCGCAAGATCGCGGACATGCTGGTGGGCATGAAGACCGGCCTGCCCGGGATGGACCTGGTGATCTTCCCGGAGTACAGCACCCACGGCATCATGTACGACGCCCAGGAGATGATGGACACGGCGGCCACCATCCCCGGCGAGGAGACCGAGATCTTCGCCGCCGCCTGCCGCAAGGCCAAGGTGTGGGGCGTCTTCTCGCTCACCGGCGAGCGCCATGAGGAGCACCCGCACAAGGTGCCGTACAACACCTTGATCCTGATGAACGACCAGGGCGAGATCGTGCAGAAGTACCGCAAGATCATGCCCTGGACCCCCATCGAAGGCTGGTACCCGGGGGACACCACGTACGTGAGCGAAGGCCCCAAGGGCCTGAAGATCAGCCTCATCATCTGCGACGACGGCAACTACCCCGAGATCTGGCGCGACTGCGCCATGAAGGGCGCTGAGCTCATCGTGCGGTGCCAGGGCTACATGTACCCCGCCAAGGAGCAACAGATTCTGATGAGCAAGGCCATGGCCTTTGCCAACAACACCTACGTGGCCGTGGCCAATGCCGCCGGGTTCGACGGCGTGTACAGCTACTTTGGCCACAGCGCGCTGATTGGCTTTGATGGCCGAACGCTCGGTGAATGCGGCGAGGAGGAATACGGGGTGCAGTACGCAGCGTTGTCAAAAAGCCTGATCCGCGACTTCCGCAGGAACGGGCAGTCCGAAAACCACCTCTTCAAGCTGCTGCACCGGGGCTACACCGGCATGATCAACTCCCGCGACGGGGACCAGGGCGTGGCCGCCTGCCCGTATGACTTCTACACCCGCTGGGTGAATGACCCCGAAGGCACCCGCAAGGCCGTGGAAGCCATCACGCGGCCCATGGTAGGCACCGAGGAATGCCCGATGGAGGGCATCCCCAACCCTGACAGCGCAGGCCGCAGCTGACGCCAAACGGGGAGTGTGGCGCGGGTTCGCCCGTTCGATGCTTGCAGCGGCCTGAGATCTTCAAACAGTGTCAACCGCCTGTGCGAGGCCCGCACTGCGCCCGATAATCGGCCCCCATGCGTGGGCCGTTCTTTTCTATCCTGTGGATGTCGTCCTGTGCGCTGCTGTGCGCCGTGCTCGGGGGCTGCGCGGGCAACGCGCCCACGCAGCGCGGCGAGGTCAAGGGCGCATCCGCCGCGCCCGGTGAGCTGGCCCAGTCCGACATGAACCGCCTGGCCACGCTGGCCATGCAGGAGAACCTGGAGGGCTTGTTCCGCCTCATGGACAAGCTCTACCGCCGCAACCCCGCCGAATGGCGCAAGACCAGCACCACCAGCCGAGAGCACGCCGCCGAGCAGGTGCGCACGGCCATCCTGCAGCGCCAGCCCTGGGCGCCACTGCAGGGGCGCCGTGACATCGCCGCGATGGGCTTTGCGCTGGCGCCGGAGTTTGCGGGAGACCGCGTGGCGGCGTTCATCCATGCGACGGCCGACATGATCATCACGGCCCATGGCGGCAAGACCGAGTTCTTCTTGCTCGACGGTGTGGATGCCCAGCACCTCTACAACGCCGCGCGCAATGTGGAAAGCGCCGTGTGGCTGCTGGCCCAGCGCCGCAATGCCCAGGGCCAGCCGCTGCTGCTGGCCGACGAAATCGGGCCCCAGGGCCGCAACCTGAGCTTCGAGCGCGAGTTCGGCAAGGTCATCGCGCGGCTCGACCTGCTGGCCGCCCTGACCACCGAAAAGTACCGCCGCGCTGCCATCAGCTACGTGCAGGGTATCGTGGGCGGGACTTTCCTGCAGTTTCTGCCGGTGCGTTAAGGGCGATTCGACCGCGTCCAGCGCGGGACGCGCCGTCAGCGCGCGCCGACGCGCATGAACGTTCCAGATGGAAACGTGGCGTTACACTTTGGCCACCCTTCCACTCCAAATCGGGACTTCACCATGCGCCAACGTGCATTGCTGTGGCTCACTGCGTTCTTGTTGGCCATGGTGGCCGCGACCGCAGCGCATGCCCAAGACGCGGACCTTTCCATCACAAAGACCGATGGAGTGACCACGGCCACGCCGGGCGGATCGGTGACCTACACCATCACCGCCAGCAATGCAGGGCCGGACCCCGCCGTCGGTGCCACGGTGGCGGACACTTTTCCGGCCGTGCTCACCGGCACCTGGACCTGCGTGGGCGCGGGCGGCGGCACCTGCACGGCGGCGGGCAGCGGCAACATCAACGATGGCGTCAATCTGCCCGCGGGCGGCTCGGTGACTTACACAGTGAGCGCCGCGATCAATGCGTCTGCGACGGGCACGCTGACCAACACCGCGACGGTGACGTCTGCCGTGAACGACCCCAACCCAGCCAACAACAGCGCCACCGACTCCGACACGCTCACGCCACAGGCGGATCTGTCCATCACCAAGACCGATGGCGTGACCACGGCCGTTCCGGGCGGATCGGTGACGTACACCATCACCGCCAGCAACGCGGGGCCGTCCAATGCGTCGGGGGCCGCGGTGCTCGATACCTTCCCTGCCGCGCTCACCGGCACCTGGACCTGCGTCGGCGCGGGCGGAGGCACCTGCACGGCGGCGGGCAGCGGCAACATCAACGACATCGTCAACCTGCCCGCGGGGGGATCGGTCACCTACACGGTGAGCGCCACGATCAGCGGTTCGGCGACCGGAACGCTGGTCAACACGGCGACGGTGACAGCGCCGGGCGGGGTGACCGATCCCAACCCCGCCAACAACAGCGCCACCGACACCGACACCCTCGCGTCGCAAGCCGACCTGGCCATCACCAAGACGGATGGTGTGACCACGGCCGTTCCGGGCGGCTCGGTCACCTACACCATCACCGCCAGCAACGCCGGCCCATCGAACGCCGCAGGCGCGGGCGTGGTGGACACCTTCCCCGCCGCCCTCACGGGCACCTGGACCTGCGTCGGCGCGGGCGGAGGCACCTGCACGGCGGCGGGCAGCGGCAATATCAGCGACACCGTCAACCTGCCCGCGGGCGGCTCGGTGACCTACACCGTCAGCGCGACGGTGAGTGCGGCGGCCACGGGAACGCTGGTCAACACGGCGACGGTGACGGCGCCGGGCGGGGTGACCGACCCCAACCCGGCCAACAACAGCGCCACCGACACCGACACCGTCACGCCGCAGGCGGATCTGGCCATCACCAAGACGGACGGCGTGACCACGGCCACCCCGGGCGGCTCGGTGACCTACACCATCACCGCGAGCAATGCCGGGCCCTCCGGCGTCGCTGGGGCAACGGTGGCGGACACCCTGCCCGCGGTGCTGACCGGCACCTGGACCTGCGTGGGCGCGGGCGGCGGCACCTGCACGGCGGCGGGCAGTGGCAGCATCAACGACACCGTCAACCTGCCCGCGGGCGGATCGGTGACCTACACCGTCAGCGCCACGGTGGGCGCGTCGGCGACGGGGACACTGGTCAACACCGCGACCGTCGCGGCCCCAGGTGGCGTGACCGACCCCAACCCCGGCAACAACAGCGCCACCGACACCGACACCATCGCGGCGGCCCCGAGCGCGATTCCGTCCCTGTCGGAATGGGCGCTGTGGCTGCTCGCCGGCCTGGTGCTGCTGGTCGCGCTGGGCCAGCGCCGGCAGATGCGCTGACCGCGGGCGGGCCAACTACAATCGGCCCCTGGTCCAAGGAGCGTTGCAGCGGCTTGCCGTGCCCTGGTGGGGCATGGCGGCTCGTCAGGCTTGGGCCGCGCATCCCTCAGTACATTGACAACGACGCTCACCTGAACCCCCTTGTGCCGCGCAGGTGAGCCTTATGTCAGATTTGTCCGTCCCCCCCATGAAGTTGTCCGGCCTGGAGCCTGTCTCCATTGGCGAGGGCACGCTGTTCGTCAACATCGGCGAGCGCACCAACGTCACCGGCTCCAAGGCGTTCGCGCGCATGATTTTGAACGGCCAGTACGAAGAGGCCCTGGCCGTGGCGCGCCAGCAGGTGGAGAACGGCGCCCAGGTCATCGACATCAACATGGACGAGGCCATGCTCGACAGCAAGGCCGCCATGGTGCGCTTTCTGCAGCTCATCGCGTCCGAGCCCGACATCGCGCGCGTGCCCATCATGGTGGACAGCTCCAAGTGGGAGGTGATCGAAGCCGGCCTGCGTTGCGTGCAGGGCAAGGGCATCGTCAACTCCATCTCCATGAAGGAGGGCGTGGACAAGTTCAAGCACGAGGCGCGCCTGGTGCGCCGCTACGGCGCCGCTGCGGTGGTCATGGCGTTTGACGAAAAAGGCCAGGCCGACACCTACGAACGCAAGATCGAAATCTGTGAACGCGCCTACCGCATCCTGGTCGATGAAGTGGGTTTCCCGCCCGAAGACATCATCTTCGACCCCAACATCTTCGCCGTGGCCACCGGCATCGAAGAGCACAACAACTACGCCGTCGATTTCATCGAGGCCGTGCGCTGGATCAAGCAGAACCTGCCGGGCGCCAAGGTCTCGGGCGGCGTGTCGAACGTGTCGTTCAGCTTCCGGGGCAACGACCCCGTGCGCGAGGCCATCCACACCGTGTTCCTGTACCACGCCATCAAGGCGGGCATGGACATGGGCATCGTCAATGCCGGCATGGTGGGTGTGTACGACGACCTGGAGCCCGTGCTGCGCGAGCGCGTGGAAGACGTGGTGCTCAACCGCCGCCCCGACGCCGGCGAGCGCCTGGTCGAGATCGCCGAAACCGCCAAGAGCGGCGCCAAGGACGAGAGCAAGAAACTCGAATGGCGCGGCACGCCCGAGCACCCCAAGACCGTGGGCGAGCGCCTGTCGCATGCGCTGGTGCACGGCATCACCGACTTCATCACCGAGGACACCGAAGAGGCCTACCGCGAGATCCTGGCCAGGGGCGGCCGTCCGCTGCACGTGATCGAGGGCCCGCTCATGGACGGCATGAACGTGGTGGGCGATTTGTTCGGCGCTGGCAAGATGTTCCTGCCCCAGGTGGTGAAAAGCGCGCGCGTGATGAAGTCCGCCGTGGCCCACCTGATTCCGTACATCGAGGAAGAAAAGCGCCAGGACGAACTGGCCGGGCGCGACGTGCGCAGCAAGGGCAAGATCGTCATCGCCACCGTCAAGGGCGACGTGCACGACATCGGCAAGAACATCGTCACCGTCGTGCTCCAGTGCAACAACTTCGAGGTGGTGAACATGGGCGTGATGGTGCCCTGCCACGAGATCCTGGCGCGCGCCAAGGTCGAGGGCGCCGACATCGTGGGCCTGTCGGGCCTGATCACCCCCAGCCTGGAAGAAATGCAGTACGTCGCGGGCGAGATGCAGAAGGACGAGCACTTCCGCATCAAGAAGATCCCGCTGCTCATCGGCGGCGCCACCACCAGCCGCGTGCACACCGCCGTGAAGATCGCGCCGCACTACGAAGGCCCCGTGGTCTACGTTCCCGATGCCTCGCGCAGCGTCAGCGTGGCGCAGAGCCTGCTGGGCGACGGCGTGCAGAACTACGTGGACGAGCTGAATGCCGACTACGACAAGGTGCGCATCCAGCACGCCAACAAGAAGGCCACGCCCCTGTGGCCCCTGGCCAAGATCCGCGCGAACAAGACACCCGTGGACTGGTCCGCCTACCAGCCCGCCGTGCCACGTGCGCTGGGCCGCCGCGTGTTCAAGAACTTCGACCTGGCCGAGCTGGCCAGGTACATCGACTGGGGCCCGTTCTTCCAGACCTGGGACCTGGCCGGCCCGTACCCCGCCATCCTCACCGATGAGGTGGTGGGCGTGGAGGCCACGCGGGTGTTTGCCGATGGCCAGGCCATGCTGAAAAAAATCATCGAAGGCCGGTGGCTCACGGCCAGCGGCGTGATGGCGCTGCTGCCCGCCAACAGCGTGAACGACGACGACATCGAGTTCTACACCGACGACACCCGCACCGAGGTCGCCATGACCTGGTACGGCCTGCGCCAGCAAGCGGAAAAGCACACCATCGACGGCGTGACCCGCCCCAGCCGCTGCCTGGCCGACTTCGTGGCGCCCAAGGAAAGCGGCATTGCCGACTACGCCGGCATGTTCGCCGTGACGGCGGGCCTGGGGATCGAGAAGAAGGAAAAGGCCTTCATCGACGCGCTGGACGACTACTCCGCCATCCTGTTCAAGAGCCTGGCCGACCGCCTGGCCGAAGCCTTTGCCGAAGCCCTGCACCACCGCGTGCGCACCGACCTGTGGGGCTATGCCGCCGGCGAGGCGCTGAGCAACGACGACATGATCGCCGAGAAGTACCGCGGCATCCGCCCCGCGCCCGGCTACCCCGCCTGCCCCGACCACAGCGCCAAGAGCGAGCTGTTCCGTGTGCTGCAGTGCGAAGACATCGGCATGACCCTCACCGAAAGCCTGGCCATGATGCCGGCGGCCAGCGTGAGCGGCTTCTACATCGGTCATCCGGATGCCGTGTACTTCAACGTCGGCAAGATCGGTGAAGACCAGTTGCACGACATGGCGCAGCGCCGCAGGATGGATGAGAAGGTGCTGGAGCGGTTGCTGGCGCCGAATCTGTGATGCTATTGATTTTATAGCATCTGGCACTTGATGGATAAGCGCCAGGGGCTGATTTGATCGAATGGACAGAAAGGCCCCGCACGCGGGGCCTTTCTGTTGGTGGCTTTGCCGGAAAGCGCTTCGCAAGCCATGGGCCTGCCTCCAGACCGGCGCGCCTGCGCCATGCCTGGCGCGTGTTTTCGGCAGTGGGAACCCTACTTCAGGAGGGATGCTATTTGCCAGGGCGCAGCATGTAATCAGCCACGATTGGGACAAGCTCGGTGCGGCGCTGCCGCTGCACTTTTCACAGGACAGTGGCTCCCGCCGTGGGCCGCGCAGGGCCCGCCCAAGCACAAGACAAAGAACTGTGTAGGGGCGATGCCAATGCTGCGTTTCCATGGATTTCCGGAGGGGCTCCGTCATGCGGCCCTGCGCCTGCTGGCTTGCGCGGCGCTGCTGGCGGGTTTGCTGCAGCCTGGCATGGCCAGCGCCGCGCACACCTCGCTCATCTGCCCGGCCAAGGGTGGTGGGGTCACGCAAGGCGGCACGGTCACCATCGACGTGACCGACTGCACGCCAGGTATTGGCTGGGCGGGCACCGGTCCGGTGGACGGGCCGGCGTTACCTGTGCATGGCAGTGCCAACCTGCGCATCACCGGACCGAACTGGGTCCTGGACTACAGCCACAATGGCAACAGCGCCACCAGCGACTACTTCGAGTTCACCGACGCATCGGGCAACGCCACTGCGCAAAGCGTCGTGGGCGTGACGGTCACCATCCATCCCTCGTCGTCTCCCATTGCGGTCGCACCCGCAACATTGCCCGCCCTGACGGCGGGCACGCCGTTTTCGCAGGCCCTCAGCGCCAGCGGCGGCACGGCGCCATACACCTACACGCTGCAAGGCGGCGCGCTGCCCCCGGGCCTCGGCCTGGCCGGTTCGGGCGCCATCACCGGCACGCCCACCCGGCGCGGGGGCTACACCTTCAGCGTGCGCTCCACCGACCATGGCGGCCTGTTCGTGGACAAGGGCTACACCGGCACGGTGGGCAACCCGAGCCTGGCGCTGGCCACCCCCACGGGCACGGCGGTGCAGGGCCAGCCCTTCTCGCAAGCACTGGCCACCACGGGCGGTGTGCCGCCCTACAGCTATCAGCTGGAGACGGGCAGCCTCCCGGCGGGCATCAGCATCTCCGGCGCGGGCGTGGTCAGCGGCACCACGGCGGCGTCCCTGGGCAGCTACCCGGTGACCTTGCGGGTCACGGACGCCAGCACGGGGCCTGGGAGCTATTTCGAGCTGGAGAACTACACGCTGGTGGTCAGCCAGCAGCCCGTGCTGTCCATCAACGACGTGGCGGCCAGCGAAGGCAATGCGGGCATGGCCCATTTCAGTTTCACGGTCAGCCTCAGCGCGCCCGCCGGGCCGGGCGGCGTCACCTTCGACATCGCCACGGCCAATGGCACGGCCACCGCGGGGGCCGACTACGTGGCGCACAGCCTCGCGGGCCAGGCCATACCCGCAGGCAGCAGCACCTACCCCTTCGTGGTGCAGGTGCCGGGCAATGCGCTCTTCCAGCCGGACAGGACGTTTGGGGTGAATGTGACCAATCTGGTGAATGCCGTGGCGGGCGACGCGCAGGGCCAGGGCACCATCGTCAACGACGACGCGGCCCCCAGCCTGTCGATCAACGATGTGACCGTGGTGGAGGGCCACGGCGGTACCACCGGCGCCGTCTTCACCGTGTCCCTGAGCGCGCCGAGTGGCTTCACCACCAGCGTCAACTACGCCACGGCCAACGGCACGGCCACGCAGTCCGGCGACTACACCGCCACCAGCGGCACGCTGACTTTCACGCCAGGGCAAACCTTGCTCACCATTACGGTGCCCGTGGTCGGCGACACCACGCCCGAGGCCCACGAGACCTTCTTCGTCCACCTGAGCGGCGCCGTCAACGCCACCATCGCCGACAACCAGGGCCTGGGCACCATCACCAACGACGATGTGCCTGTGGCCGTCGGCCCCGGCACCCTGCCAGTCGGCACGGTGGCGGCGGCCTACAGCCAGACCCTGGCGGGCAGCGGTGGCGCAGGCCCTTATGCATTCGCGGTGACGGCGGGCGCGCTGCCCACGGGGCTGGCCTTGTCCACCGGCGGGCTGCTCGGCGGCATGCCCACGGCGGGCGGTGCGTTCAATTTCACGGTCACCGCCACCGACAGCAGCGCCTTTCCGGGGCCGTATGCGGGCTCGCAGGCCTATACCCTGGCCATTGCCAGCCCCACGGTGTCGCTGGCCCCCGCCACCGTGCCGGGCGGCACGCGCACCGTGGCCTACAGCACTCCGCTCGCGGCATCGGGCGGCACGGCGCCGTACACCCATGCCGTCACGGCCGGGGCGTTGCCAGGCGGGCTGCTGCTCAGCGCGGGTGGCGTGCTGTCGGGCACGCCCACGGCCACGGGGTCCTTCAACTTCAGCGTGACCGCCACCGACAGCAGCACCGGCACCGGCCCCTACACCGCCACGCGCGCCTACACGCTGGTGGTGGCCGATGCGGCGCCGGTGGCCAGCCACTCGGCGCACACGGTGGCCTATGGCTCCAGCGGCAACGCCGTGCCGCTGAGCCTCTCCGGCGGGGCGGCCACGTCGCTGGCCCTCACCACGCCGGCCGCGCACGGCACGGCGATGGTCAGTGGCACCACCCTCCAGTACACGCCCACGCCGGGCTATGCGGGCAGTGACAGTCTTGCCTATACCGCCACCAACACCTCCGGCACATCGTCGCCCGCCACCGTCACGCTGACCGTGAGCCCGCCCACCCTGGTGGTCAGCCCCAACAGCGCGCAGACCGCCACGGTGGGCAGCGCCTACACCCGCACCTTCACCTGGAGCGGCGGCGCCGCCCCCTACACGGGCCTGCAGGTGCAGAACCTGCCCGCGGGCCTGTCGGTCACGGCCACCACGGCCGACAGCGCCACGGTGTCGGGCACGCCCTCGGTGGCCGGTGCGTTCAACCTCCACCTCACCGCCACCGACAGCAGCACCGGCGCCGGCCCGTTCAACGGCGCGCAGGCCGTGGCGCTCACGGTGGGAGCCCCCACCGTCACCCTGGCGCCTGCCACGCTGCCCGCTGCCGGCGCGTACAGCGCCTACAGCCAGGCCCTCGCGGCGGCCGGTGGGCTGGCCCCGCACAGCTATGCCGTGAGCACCGGCGCCTTGCCCCCGGGCCTGGCGCTGAGCACGGCTGGCGTGCTGGCCGGTACCGTGGGCGCACCGGGCACCTACCATTTCACCGTCACGGCCACCGACGCCAGCGGGGCGGCCTATGCAGGCAGCCAGGCCTACACGCTGCAGGTGGCGCTGGCGCAGACCTACAGCGGCCCGTCCCCCACGGGCTCGGGCACCATCACGGCCAGCTTTGGCGGCGGCGGTGCGGGGTGCGTGTTCGCCAGCGCGCAGTTCATCCCGCCGTCGGGCCACGCGTCCAGCCCGCCCGCCCACAGCGCCCCGGCGGGGGTGCAGTTTCCGCACGGGCTGTTTGACTTCGCCACCACGGGCTGCACGCCGGGCAGCACGCTGCAGTTCACCATCACCTACCCCGGCGCGCTGCCGGCCCACACCCAGTACTGGAAGTACGGCCCCACGCCGGCCAGCCCGCCCAACGCGACGCCACGCTGGTACACCCTGCCCGCCGGGGTGGCGGGCGCGGTGGCGACCTTCTCCATCACCGACGGCGCCCTGGGGGATGATGACCTGGCCGCCAACGGCGCCGTCGTGGACGCGGGCGGCGCGGGCTTCGGGCTGGCCGCCACGGCCGTGCCGCTGGGCGACGGGCTGATCTGGTGGCTGGCCCTGGGACTGCTGGCCGTGGCCGCAGGCCAGCGCCGCCGGGGCGCGGGGTAATGTGCAGTTGATATGAAAATCATAGCTGCCAGCGCTTTTGGAATAAGCGCTGGGGCCTCATTTCATTCAAAGATTGCAGCCATCCGCTCCCTGCAAGATTCAGCCGCCCTGGCCTTGCGGCAGCCGGGCAATCACCTTGATCTCGAACTGAAACCCATACAGCCAGGTCACGCCAATGCCCGTCAGCGTGGGGTGGGGCGCCTCGCCCCAGAACTCGGGCACGATGCTCCACACCGCTTCAAAGTTCGCCTCGGGGTTGACGACAAACATCGTCACGTCCACCACGTCGTCAAAGGTGCAGCCCGCCGCCTGCAGCACCGCGTCCAGGTTGGTGAACGCCCGCCGCACCTGCGCCTTCAGGTCGGGCTCGGGCGAGCCATCCTCGCGGCTGCCCACCTGGCCCGACACGAACAGAAAACCGTTGGACCGCACCGCCGGCGAATAGCGGTTGCGCTCGTACAGCGCCTGGCGACCGGCCGGAAACACCACATCACGTTGGGCCATGAAAAAACTCCTTCGGTGGGGCCGGCAAGCCGCCCCGTGTTGACGATGAAGGCACTGTAGAAGCGCGGGGCCGGCCGATAAACAGGCAAGCCTGTCCATCACTGTTCTTAGAATCCAAACAATCGCGGGCCGTACCAGGCCCATTGCAGCGCGGCACGGGCTCGACCCGTGCACCCCCACGGGCCCCTGAGGCGGCCGTACCGGAGCATCCTCATGGACCGTTTTGACGCAATGCAGGCCTTCGCGCGGGTGGTGGAAACCGGCAGCTTCACCAAGGCGGCGGCAACCCTGCACATGAGCAAGACCACGGTGACCCAGCTGGTGCAGCAACTGGAGGCACGCCTGCGGGTCCGGCTGTTCAACCGCACCACGCGCAAGGTCCATGTCACCGCCGATGGCGCCGCCTACTACGAGCGCGTGGTGCGCCTGCTGGCCGACCTGGACGACGCCGAGACCAGCCTCTCCACCGCCGCCGCCGCGCCCCGGGGCCGCCTGCGGGTGGATGTGCCCAGCCCCCTGGCCCGGCTCGTCCTCGTCCCCGCGCTGCCCGCGTTCCACGCGCGGTATCCCGACATCCAGCTCGACATGGGCGTGAGCGACCGCCGCGTGGACATGCTGGGCGAGAACGTCGACTGCGTGGTGCGCGGCGGCACCCTCACCGACCAGTCCCTCATCGCCCGCCAGGTGGGCGAGCTCGCACTGCGCGTTTTTGCCGCTCCCAGCTACCTGCGGCACGCGGGCGTGCCCGCGCACCCGGGGGAGCTGGAGGACTCGCACCACCGCATCGTGGGTTTCCTGTGGGCGCGCACCGGCAAGCCGGTTCCCTATGCCATGCGCCGCGGCGGCGAGAGCATCCACGTGCAGGGCCGCTACGTGTGCGCGATGGACGACGGCAATGCCTACCTGGCCGCAGGGCTGGCCGGCATGGGGGTGCTGTGGCTGCCCAGCTACATGGCGCGGCCGCACGCGGCCAGCGGCGAGCTGGTGCCATTGTTTGAAGGCTGGACGATGGACCCCATGCCCCTGTACGTGGCCTACCCGCCCAACCGCCATGTGAGCGCCAAGGTCCGGGTGTTCATTGACTGGGTGGTGGAGCTGATGGCGCTGCATGCACCGGTGGCGGTGCGGCGTGCCGATGAAAGCTATTGAAAATATAGCATTCAGGGTTCATGGATAAGCGCCCGGGGCCCATTCAGCTTCAGGATGGTCGGTCAACCCAAACCGCTGAAGCCCGCCGCGCAGCCATCAACCGCCAGGAAACCTACCCCTGCGCGCCCGCCGCCATCTCCAGCTGCATCATGATCATGTTGACCAGCGTGTGCACCGTGGGGCGGCCGGTCTCGATCACGAAGTGGGCCGTTTCGCGGTACAGGCCGTCGCGGTGCGCGTACAGCTCGCGCAGCTTGTCCATGGGGTTGCCCACCTGCAGCAGTGGCCGGGTCTTGTCGTGCTTGACGCGGCGGTAGATCTCTTCGGGCGAGGCGCGCAGGTACAGCACGTTGCCGAAGCGGCGCAGCACCTCCCGGTTGGCCGGGCGCAGCACGGCGCCGCCACCGGTGGAGAGCACCATGCCGCCAGGCTCCTGCGCCACCTCGGCCAGGACCTGGGACTCGACATCGCGAAAGCGCGCTTCGCCTTCCGCTTCGAAAAAGCTGCGGATGGTGGTGCCGAGGGTCTGCTCCAGCCGGTGGTCCAGGTCGACGAATGGAACACCCGCCCGGTGGGCGAGTTGCCGGCCGATGGTGGATTTGCCCGAGCCGGGCATACCGACCAGTGCACAGCGAATCTGCATAAATTTCCTGTTGTTATGGCTGCCCAACTGGACGCAGAGTGTAAGGCGGCGGGCGCTCAGAGCGCGGCGTACACCAGGGCCGGATACAGCTCGCTCAGGTAGCGCAGTTGTCCCGGGGCCTGTGTGAGCAGGATGGCGAACAGGTCCTGCGCCGGGTCCACGAGGAAGAAGGTGCCGCCCAGCCCGCTCCAGCTGTAGTGCCCCGCCGAGCCGGGGCGCGTCGCCAGCCCGGTGGCCGTGCGCACCGCCACGCCCAGCCCGAATCCGTAGCCGGGGGGCAGCACGTCGCCGGCTGTGGGGATGCCGCCCAGGTGGTCCGCCGTCATGAAATCCACCGTGGCGCGGCTGGCCAGCCGCACGGGGCCGTCCGTGCCTTCCAGGGTGCCCCGGCCCAGCAGGAGCTGCAGGAAACGCGCGTAGTCCGCGGCGGTGGACACCAGCCCGCCCCCGGCGGATTCAAACGCGGGCGGGGCGGCCACGTCGATCAGCGCGACCTCGGTACCCGTCTGCGGGTCGCGCGCGAAGGGCTCGGCCAGCCGGTGCAGGTTCCGGGGAGGGACGCTAAAGCCCGTGTCGTGCATGCCCAGGGGCCCGAACACGTGGCGCTGCAGGATGGTGCCCAGGGGCGCGCCTTCCACCACCTCGAGCACGGCGCCCAGCACATCCGTGGCGCGGCTGTACTCCCAGCGGCTGCCGGGCGCATGCACCAGCGGCAGGGGGCCCAGCGCGGCCGCGAGACCGGCATTGGTGTGGCGGCGCGAACCAATGCGGGCAGCGCGGTACAGGTCGGGCACCGGGCCCGCCTCCCACGCGTAGCTGAGGCCGGCGGTGTGGCGCAGCAGGTCGTGCACGGTGGCCTCGCGCGGCGCGGGTGCCCGCTGGCCGGTGGCCGGGTCGTACACCTGCTGCCCGGTAAACGCGGGCAGGTAGTGCGACACGGGGTGTGCCAGCAGCAGGCGGCCTTCCTCCATGAGCATCAGTGCCACCAGCGAGGCAATCGGCTTGGTCATCGAGTAGATGCGAAAGAGCGTGTCGTGCGCCATGGCGGGGGCGTCCGCCCCGGGGCGCTGTGCGCCCACCGCCTGGTGCAGCACGGTGCGGCCCTGGTGGTGCACCAGCGCCACCGCGCCGGGCAGCAGGCCCTGGTCCACATGGGCTTGAAGTACGTGGCACAGGCGTGCCAGGGGGGCTGGGTGCATGGGTTCCTCGAGACGGTGGTGGCAATGGGCCCCGTGCACGTTCCGCGTGTCGGAACGTCGCCGGTGGTGGACGGATTGTTTCAGTCTGTTGCGGCATCCCGCGGCGGCAAGTCGCGCAGATGACTGGCGCACCCGCCAATCGCTGGGTGATTACCCTGAAATGTTCTGCACAGCGGAATACGAGGTTGGGCATCCGGGGCTTCGTTATTAAGCTGGCCCGGCCTCGACCGCAAGGGGATCGCGCCGCTTCGGCGCATCGCGTGCGGCATGCGGGGCGGCTGGGCCGATGGCCGCAGCCTGTCTGCAAACCTACCAGGAGCACGACGATGGAGACACGCCCCCGCGGGGACGCCCCGAGCCCACGCCCCGAGGCCATGCCGCCCGCGCAGCACGGCCGCGCACCGCTCGCAGGGAGGGGCGGTTGATGGACCTGTTCCTGCAGCAAGTGCTCAACGGCCTCACGCTGGGCGGCATCTACAGCCTGGTGGCCCTGGGCCTCACGCTGGTGTACGGCATCCTGCACGTGCCCAATTTCGCCCATGGCGCGTTCTACATGGCCGGGGCGTTCGTGTCGTGGCTCCTCATGGCGGCCTGGGGCTTCAACTACTGGGTGGCGATGGCGGGCTCGGCCCTTGCCGTGGCGCTGATCGGCGTGGTGTCGGAGCGGCTGGTGTTCCACCCGCTGCGCAATGCCTCGGGCCTGCATCCGATGATCGCGGCCATCGGGGTGCTGCTGTTCCTGGAGGCCGGCGCGCAGGCCCTGTGGGGCGCGGACTTCCACCGCATGCAGACGCCGTACACCGGCATCATCGACCTGGGCGGAGTCACGGCGCCGGTGCAGCGCCTGCTGATCATCGCGGCGGCCTTCGTGCTCATGGTGGTGCTGCACCTGTTCCTCAAGAAGACGGTGACGGGCTCGACCATCATCGCCATGGCGCAGAACCGCGATGGCGCGTCGCTGGTGGGCATCGACGCGAACCGCGTGGCCATGCTCACCTTCGCCATCTCGGGCGCGCTGGCCGCGGTGGCCGCCACGCTGTATGCGCCCATCAACCTCGTGTACCCGGCCATGGGGCACCTCGTGATCACCAAGGCCTTCGTGATCATCATCCTGGGGGGCATGGGCAGCGTGCCCGGCGCCATCATCGGGGGGCTCATCATCGGATTTGCCGAGAGCTTCGGGGCGTTCTACATCTCCACCGACTACAAGGACATCATCGCCTTCGTGCTGCTCGTGGCCATCCTGTCGGTGCGTCCGCAGGGCCTGTTCACCAAGGGGGTGCGCTGACATGGCATTCCTGGAAGGCAAATGGGGCTGGGCCCTGCTGCTGGCCGCCGGGCTGGCGTTTCCCCTGTTCGTGGGCAATGACTACCACCTCACGGTGATGGGCACCGCCTACATCTTTGCGATCGCCACCATCGGCCTGAACCTCATCACGGGCTACACGGGGCAGTTCAACCTGGCGCACAGCGGCTTCATGGCGGTGGGCGCCTACACGGTGGGCATCCTCACGGTGGACCACCAGGTGCCGTTCTGGGTGGCGTTCGCGCTCTCGGGCGTGGTCACCACCGTGCTGGGCTTCTTCATCGGCGTCCTGTCGCTGCGGCTCAAGGGGCACTACTTCTCGATCTTCACGCTGTGCGTGGGCTACATCATGTTCCTCGTGATCGAGAAATGGGAAGGGCTCACCCATGGCACGGTGGGCATCATCGGCATCCCCGCCCCGTCGCCCATCGGGGGGCTGCGGTTCGACACGCCGCTGGCGCTGTACTACCTGGCCTTCTTCTGGCTGGTGGTGGGCATGTGGGCCATGCGCCGTATCGTCAACTCGCTGCTCGGGCGCACCTTCATGGCCATCCGCAACAGCGACGAGCTGGCTGAGTCGCTGGGCATCAACCTCATGCGCAACAAGGTGCTGGCGTTCATGCTGTCGGTGTTCTACGCGGGTATCGCGGGGGGGCTGTATGCGGGCTATGTGCGCTTCATCGGGCCCGGCGTGGCGGGGGTGGAGCACACCTTCGACATGACCATGTACATGCTCATCGGGGGGCTGGGGACGCTGCTGGGCCCGTTGCTGGGCGCGCTCGCCATGCCCTGGCTCACGCAGTACCTGCAGTTCCTGCAGGAGTACCGCTTCCTTGTCTTCGGTCCCATCCTCGTGCTGCTGGTGATTTTCGTGCCGCACGGCATCGTGGGCACCTACCTGGGCTGGAAGGCACGCCGCGCCACCCGGTCGTCCGCCACACCGCCCGCAGGAGGCGACCGTGCTTAAGATCGAACACCTCACCAAGCGCTTCGGCGGCCTGGCCGCCGTCCACAACGTCAGCACCACCATCGAGGCCGGCAGGATCAACGCGATCATCGGCCCCAACGGTGCCGGCAAGACGACGTTCTTCAACCTCATCAGCGGAATGCACCGGCCCAGCTCGGGCACCATCACGCTGGAGGGACGCGACGTGACCTCGCTGCGCACCGACGAGGTGGCGCGCCTGGGCGTGGCGCGCACCTTCCAGACCACGGCGCTCTTTGACATGGCCTCGGTGCTGGACAACCTCATCGTGGGCCACCGCCTGCGCACGCGCTCGGGCCTGCTCGACGTGCTGTGCAATTCCAGCCGCCTGCGCGAGGAAGAGCGCATCTGCCGCGAGAAGGCGCGCGAGGCGCTCGATTTCGTGGGCCTCGCGCACCTGGAAAACCGCATGGCGGGCGACATCTCGCAGGAGGAGCGCAAGCGCGTGGCCTTCGCGCTGGCGCTGTCCACCGGGCCGCGCCTGGTGCTGCTGGACGAGCCCGCCGGCGGCGTGAACCCCGACGAGACCGAAGGCCTGGCCCAGCTCATCCGCAAGATGGTGGCCCATGGCCTCACCGTGTGCCTGATCGAACACAAGATGAACATGATCATGAGCCTGGCCGACAAGATCATGGTGCTGAACTACGGCGAGAAGATCGCCGAGGGCACCCCCGCCGAGATCCGCGCGAACCCGGCCGTCATCGACGCCTACCTGGGGAGCGAGCATGCTGCAGCTTGACAACCTCTCGCTCAAATACGGCAGCTTCCAGGCGCTCAATGGCGTGAGCCTGCATGCCCGGCAGGGCGAGCTGGTGGTGCTGCTGGGCGCCAACGGCGCGGGCAAGAGCTCGATCTTCCTGACCATCAGCGGCATCCACAAGGCCGCCGGGGGCAGCATCCGCTATGGCGACAGGGAGCTGGCGGGCATGAAGCCCTCTCAGATCGTGCAGCACGGCGTGGTGCAGTGCCCCGAGGGGCGCAAGCTGTTCCCCGGCATGTCGGTGCTCAAGAACCTGATGCTGGGCGCCTACGTGCACCGGGGCGACACGGCGGGCAGCAGGAAGGTGCTGGACGAGGTGTTCGCGCTGTTTCCCATCCTGGCCGAGAAGAAGGACGACCCCGCGGGCTCGCTCAGCGGCGGCCAGCAGCAGATGGTGGCCATCGGCCGCGCCATGATGGGCCGGCCCAAGGTGCTGCTGCTCGACGAGCCCTCGCTGGGCCTGGCGCCGCTGGTCATCAAGCAGACCTTCGAGGTCATCCAGCGCATCAACCAGGCCGGCACCACGGTGCTGCTGGCCGAGCAGAACGCGTTCGCGGCGCTCAAGATCGCGCACCGCGCCTACGTCATCGAGAGCGGCCGCATCGTGATGGAGGGCGACCGCGACAGCCTCATGAACAACGAGGCCGTGCGCCGGGCCTACATCGGCGCATAGGAGATGAGGAGCAGCCCCCCGCGGCGCCGCGCGCGTGCGACGGTAGTGCCACCTGTTTGACGACCCTGACTCGCAAGAGCCGCTTTTTCAGAAACCCCAAGGAGACATCAGCATGATCACGAAACGCAAGACCATCCTTCGACTCGGTGCCAGCGCCTTCGCGGTGGCCGCACTGCTGGGTGCCACCGGCACCGCCTTCGCCCAGCAGGTCGTGAAGATCGGCTACTCGGGCCCCTTGAGCGGCGGCGCCGCGCTGTACGGCAAGAACGTGCTCAGCGGCATGGAGATGGCGGTGCAGGAGATCAACGCTAAGGGCCTGGAGGTGGCCGGCCAGAAGGTCAGGCTCGAGATCGTCGCGCTGGACGACAAGTACAACCCCAGTGAAACCGCCATCAATACCCAGCGCCTGGTGCAGGAGCACAAGGCTCCCGCGGTGCTGGTGCCGCATTCGGGCGGCAGCTTCGCGGTGATGGCCACCAACGAGGCGCAGAAGGTCCTGCTGCTCTCGTACACCAGCGTGCCGCAGATCACCGAGCGCAACAACAAGCTCACGCTGCGCATCCCGCCCGAGTTCACGTCCTACGTGAAGCCCTTCGTGAACCACGCCATGGGCAAGTACGGCAAGAACGTGGCCATCGCCAATGCCGACCACGACTACGCCAAGGCCTGGACAGCCGCCTTCAAGCCCGCGTGGGAAGCCGCGGGCGGCAAGGTGGTGGCCGAGAACCCCATGTCCTACAACCGCGCGACGGACTTCTACAGCGGCGTGAGCCGGGTGCTCGCCTCCAAGCCCGATGTGCTCTTCATCGGCGGCGCGTCCGAGCCCACGGGCCTGGTGATCAAGCAGGCGCGCGAGCTGGGCTTCAAGGGGGGCTTCGTGATCATCGACCAGGCCAAGATGGACGAGATCGGCAAGATCACCGGCGGCTACGGCCCCCTGGAGGGATCGATCGGCGTGCTGCCCGTGGTGGAGGACAGCTCGCCGGTGACCAAGGCCTTCGTGGAGCGCTTTCGCAAGACCCACCCCGGCCGCGACCCGAGTTCCGAGGTCTCGCTCAACTACACCACCGTGCACGCCACCGCGCTGGCGATGAAGCTCGCGGGCAGCACCACCGACGCCGCCGCGATCCGCGCGCAGCTGGACAAGGCCTTCAAGTCATTGCCCACCGAAAACAACCCGCACGAGATGGACGGCGTGAACGAGCGCGGCGGCTCCACGGCCAACACCCGCGTGGCCATCGTGGAAGGCGGCAAGGTCAAGGAGATCCGGCTGGACGCGCTGGCCAAGTAGGTCGGCGCGGGCCCTGGCCCGCCACGCCGCGCCACGCAGGGCCTGCCACGGAGAAGGGGCAGGCCTTTTTTTTGCAAGGGATCCTGCCGTGCACCGCGCGCTGCCCCGGCGCGGGCTGACTCCTGGATTTGCAGTGCTTTTGGCTGCTAACGCTTGACTGGCAAGCGTAAGGCGCTATAAAAAGTGAAGCATCAGGCGCGCGGACCCGCCCCGGGAGGTGCGCTGCGCTCCTGTTCCTGCAGCTCGCGCCACTGGACCTTGCCCGTGCCCGACTTGGGCAGGATGTCCACGAACTGCACGCGGCGCGGGCTCTTGTAGGCGGCCATGTGGTCGTGGCTCCAGTCGATGATGTCCTGCGCGCTCACCTGGCCCTTGAAGGCGTCGCGCAGCACGACCACCGCCTTCACGGTCTCGCCCCGGCGTTCGTCGTGCGCGGCGATCACGCACACCTCCTGGATGGCGGGGTGGGCGTACATCATGGCCTCGACCTCGGCGGGCCAGACCTTGAAGCCCGATGCGTTGATCATGCGCTTCAAGCGGTCCACCATGAAGAAGTAGCCGTCCTCGTCCACCTGCGCCAGGTCGCCGGTGCGCAGGAAGCGCTTGCCCTCCAGGGTGATGAAGCTGTCGGCCGTGGCCTGCGGGTTGTTCCAGTAGCCCACCATGACCTGCGGTCCGTGCACCACGATCTCGCCGGTCTCGCCCGGCGGCAGTTCGGCGAACGTCGCGGGGTCGACCACGCGCGCATCCACGTCGAACACCGGGATGCCCAGGCATTGCGGCTTGGGCCGGTGCGGCGGGTTGATGTGCGTGGCCGCCATGGTTTCGGACATGCCGTAGCCCTCCACGTAGTCCAGCCCCGTCAGCTCCTTGAGGCGCTGCGCCACCGCCTTGGGCATGGCCGCGCCACCGCCCCGGATGGCCTGCAGGCTGGAGATGTCGTAGTCGCCGATGCGCGGGTTGGCCAGGAAGTCCACCACCATGGTGGAGATGGCCTGCCAGATGCTGATGCGGTAGCGCTGCATGAGCCGGGCCGTGGCGTCGCGGTCCCAGCGCGGCAGCACCACCACGGTGGCGCCCACGAACAGCGGCCCGTTCATGCTGCCCGACATGCCCGTGACGTGAAAGAGCGGCAGCACGGCCAGATAGGTCGCATCCTGCGTGCGCGAGAACCATTGCGCGCCGCCCACCAGCGTGCTCATGGCGCTGCGGTGCGTGTGCATGCAACCCTTGGGGTGGCCGGTGGTGCCCGAGGTGTAGGGCATCACGCACAGGTCATCGGGCCCGGCGGTCAGCGGGCCGGGCGCGAGCCGCTGCGCCAGCATGTCGCTCCAGAGCGTCACGCCCGGGGCGGCGATGGCCTCGCGCGGCGCGCAGACGAACGCGGGCACGGGCAGGTCGGTGGGCACCTGCAGGTAGTCGCTGTAGGCCGCGACGATCAGGTGCTCCAGGCCGGCGCCACCCTGCGCCCCGCCCACCAGCGGCTGCGCCTGCGCATGCAGGTCCTGCGGCAGGAAGGCCACGGTGGCCCCGCTGTCGTGCACATAGTGGCGCAGCTCGTCGGTGAGGTTCATGGGGTTCACCGGCACCACCACGGCATTGGCGCGCAGGATGCCGTAGAACGCCAGGATCCACTGCGGGCTGTTCTGCATGTACAGCAGCACCCGGTCGCCGGCCTTCACGCCGCACCGCTGCTGCAGGAAACCCGCGATGTGCTCGGCCTCCTGCTGGAACTGCCGGAAGGTCACCAGCGTGTCGTAGAACACCAGGAACGGCTTGTCCGGGTAGCGCGCCGCCGAAACCTCGGCGTTGTGGAACAGGTTGGTCTGCGGCAGCGTGAGGTGGCGGGACAGCCCCGGGGGCCAGTGGGCAAGGTGGCGGTCGGACATGCGGGGCGGGCTCCTGAAGGCGTGGTTCGGCGGCGGGGCGGTCAGCCGCGTTTCAGATGGCGTGCCAGCTCGTCCTTGGCGATGGCATTGCGGTGCACTTCGTCGGGGCCGTCGGCAAATCGCAAGGTACGTGCCTGGGCATAGGCGGCCGCGAGCGGGAAATCATCGCTCACCCCGCCGCCGCCATGCACCTGCATGGCCCAGTCGATCACCTGGCAGGCCATGCTGGGCGCGGCCACCTTGATCATCGCGATCTCCTTGCGGGCGACCTTGTTGCCCACGGTGTCCATCATCTGCGCGGCATTGAGCACCAGGAAGCGCGCCTGGTCGATCAGGATGCGCGCGTTGGCGATACGCTCGCGCGTGACGCCCTGGTCGGCCACCTTGCGGCCAAACGCAGTGCGGCCCAGGGCGCGCTGGCACATCAACTCCAGCGCGCGCTCGGCCACGCCGATGAGGCGCATGCAGTGGTGGATGCGCCCGGGGCCCAGGCGGCCCTGGGCGATCTCGAAGCCACGGCCCTCGCCCAGCAGGATGTTGGCCACGGGCACGCGCACGTTCACGAAGCTCACCTCGCCATGGCCGTGCGGCGCATGGTCGTAGCCGAACACGGGCAGCGCGCGTTCCATGGTCACGCCGGGCGTGTCCATGGGCACGAGGATCATCGACTGCTGCTGGTGCCGGCTGGCATGGTCGGGGTCGGTCTTGCCCATGAAGATCAGGATCTCGCAGCGCGGATCGGGCGCGCCCGAGGTCCACCACTTGCGGCCGTTGATGACGTAGTGGTCGCCGTCGCGCACGATGCGGGCTTCGATGTTGGTGGCGTCCGAGGAGGCCACGTCGGGCTCGGTCATGGCGAAGGCCGATCGGATCCGGCCGTCGAGCAGCGGCAGCAGCCAGCGCTGCTGCTGCTCGGGCGTGGCATAGCGCGCCAGCGTTTCCATGTTGCCGGTGTCGGGCGCCGAGCAGTTGAAGGCCTCGGGCGCGATGTGCGAGCGGCCCATGATCTCGCACAGGGGCGCGTATTCCAGGTTGGTCAGGCCCGCGCCCAGGTTGGATTCGGGCAGGAACAGGTTCCAGAGGTTGGCGGCCCGGGCCTTGGCCTTGAGGTCCTCCATCACCTGGGTGGGCTGCCAGGCGTTGCCGGCCTTGCGGTTTGCGGCCACCTCGTGGTGGTATACCGGTTCGGCGGGGTAGATGTGTTCTTCCATGAACGCCGTCAGGCGCTGCTGCAGGTCGACGACCTTGGGGGAGTAGGTGAAATCCATGAAGGGGTGCTTTCCGCAAAGGGCAGGGAATGGCGCGGTGTCAGATCAGGCTGGCGCCGCCGTCCACCACGATCGCGTGGCCTGTGATGTGGCGCGAGGCCTCGGAGGCGAGGAACACCACGGCGCCCTTGAGGTCCTCTTCGCCGCCGATGCGGCGCAGCGGGGTGCGCTCGATCATGGCCGGGCCCAGTTTGTCGATGAGGCCGCTGGCCATCTTGCTCGGGAAGAATCCGGGGCAGATGGCGTTGACGCGGATGCCGTAGTGCCCCCATTCGGAGGCCAGCGTGCGCGCGAAGTGGATCGCCGCGGCCTTGGAGGTGTTGTAGGCAATGGTGTTCATGCCCGGCGGCGTGCCCTTGATGCCGGCCACCGAGGCCGTCACGATGATGTTGCCCTTGCCGCGCGGAATCATGCAGCGCTTGCCCACCTCGCGCGAGAGGAAGAAGGGCGCGTTCACATTGAGGTCCATCACCTTGTGCCAGGCGGCGTCGGGGTGGTCCTCGGCCTTGGCGCCCCAGGTGGCGCCCGCGTTGTTGACGAGGATGTCGATGGTGCCAAAGCGCTCCACCACCTGGTCCACCAGGCCGGGGATGTCCCCGGTCTTCTGCAGGTCGTTGACCACGGTCAACACCTCGCAGCCCAGGCCTTCCAGGTGCTTTTTCGCTTCGGCCAGCTCATCGGCCTTGCGGGCCGTGATGGCGAGCCTGGCGCCCATCTCGCCCAGGGCCTCGGCCATCTGCAGGCCCAGGCCGCGCGAGCCGCCGGTGACCAGGGCGACCTGGCCGGTGAGATCGAAGAGTTGCTTGACGCTCATGAGAAGGGCTTTCGTTGGAAGTGCGTGGAGCGCGCGGGCTCGAAGGCGACAGGGCGCCCGGGCATCGCGCTGCCGTGGGATGGGGAAAGGTGCGGGGCACCACGCTCGCGGCGCGGAACCCGCAACTGCACTTCATGCTAGTCGGGGCCGCACCCGATGTAAAACGCGAGCTGTCACCTGCGAAACTCGGTGCGTGCCCGCGAAGGCCCGCCAGCGCGGTCTTCAGCGGTAGACCGCGGTCTCGATGCGGGCCACGATCTCTATCAGCCGCGGCCTCACCGCATCGAGCAGGAAATCCTGCGGGACATTGAACGCGGGCCCGCCGCAGTTGATCACCATGGGCGGCAGCCCGCCCCCCGGCTGAAACCCGCGGGCGATCGCATTGACGTTCTTCTGCCAGTCACCGAACGACGTTGCCACGGACAGGCTGCGGTAGTCCTGCAGCGCCTGGTCGATGCCCAGCTGCACCTGCGGCCACGCGGTTTCGTCGCGGCCCTGGATCTGGGCCAGCACCGCGCTGCGCTCCTTGGCCGGCACGGCGGCGAGCCAGGCGCGCCCCATGGCGGACGTGGCCAGCGAGATGCGCGAGCCCACGTCCAGGCTGAGCGTGTGCAGGGCCGCGCTGCGGCAGTTCTCGACATAGATCATCGACAGGCGGTCCCGGGTGCCCATCGACACCTCGGCGCCCGCGAAGTCGGCCAGTTCCTGCATCAGCGGGCGCGCGACCTGGCGCACGTCCAGGCGCACCAGCATCGAACTGCCCAGCGACAGCGTGGCGGTGCCCAGGCGGTACTTGCCGCAGGCCTCCACGTGGATGAGGTAGCCCAGCCGGGTGAGGGTGGCGGTCAGGCGCGACACGGTGGATTTGGGCAGGCGGCAGCGTTGCGCGATCTCCTGGTTGCCCAGGAGCTTGTCGCCCGCGCGAAAGCAGGCCAGCACCTCCAGGCCCCGGGCCAGCGCCGTCACGAAGTGCCGGTCCTGGGGAGGCCGCGCCAGGGGCGCGCGGGGAGTGTGGGCAGGGCGGGGCGGCGGCATGGGCGCATTATGGCGATGCGGTTCCATGGGCCTGCCTGGCGCCGGGCGGCCGCTGTGGGAGCGCACCTACCTGCACAGCGGTGATCCGCGCATGGACGCAACGGCCTTGCGGCCTTAGGCTGTGGCGATGAACGTGCGCCCGACAGTCCAACACCTCCTCCTGCCTTTTCAAGCCCTTTGGCGGCTGCTGCAGCCCTTCTGGCGCGCGGCCCAGATGTGGCTGGATGCCGACGGGCTGCGCATGAGCGCGGCCATGTCGTTCTACGGCATGCTCAGCCTCGCGCCCCTGCTGCTGCTGCTGGTGGGCGTGCTGGGCTGGTGGATGGACCGCAGCTATCTGGAGAGCAATCTCATCGCGCAGGTGCAGGCGGTGATGGGCCAGCAGGTGGCCGACGTGGTGCGGCAGGCGCTGGCCAGCGCGCAGGCTCCCAGCGAAGGGCGGCTGGCCTCCCTGGTGGGTTTTGTGGTGCTGGTGTCGGGGGCCACCGGGGTGTTCGTGGAACTGCAGTCGGCGCTGGAGCATCTCTGGCGCGGCGGCGGGCCGGTGCCGCAGCGGGCGGCCTGGTGGCGCATGGCCTCGCTGCGCCTGCGGGGGCTGGCCTATGTGCTGGCGCTGGGATTCCTGCTGCTGGTGTCGCTGGCCCTGTCCACGCTGATCCACCTGCTGGCGGGCTGGGCCGGGGCGCACCTGTCGTTCGCGCCGCTCGCGCCCGTCATGCAGGTCGTCAACGAAGCCGTCGCCTTCGGCTTTGCCGTGGCATTGTTCGTGGGCCTGATGCGCATCGGCGCGGGGGCCAAGCCGCCCGCACGCTGCATCATGGCCGGGGCCGTGGTGGGCGCCACGCTGTTCACGGTGGGCAAGCAGCTGCTGGCCTGGTACCTGTCCACCGCGGCCGTGGTGTCGGCCTATGGCGCGGCCGGGTCGCTGGTGGTGCTGCTGATGTGGATCTACTTCTCGTCCGCCGTCCTCTTGTTTTCCGCGAGCTGCGCCCGGGCGTTCCAGGAGCTGGGCGCCTTGCCCGCGCAGCGGGGGCGCCTGCACGTGCCGCAGTAAGGCCCGAGGCCGGCGGTGCCGAAGGTGCCTTCCCCGCGCGCTCAGGCGGAAATGTGCAGCTGGGCGTCCAGGCCCAGCGTGCGGGCGAGCGTCAGCGCGTTCCCGGGCGCATGGGTCTTCATGGTGTTGTCGAAGAAGCAGAACACATTGCGCGCGGCCATGGCGGCGGGGCCGGCGTCTTCTGCGCAGAGCAGCCGCACGTCGGGCGGCACGCCGCCGGCGGCCCACGCGCGGATGCGCCCGGCCCAGGCCGCCAGCTGCGCATCGCTGTAGCCGCTCGCGTACAGCTCCTGGGCGCCGTGCAGGCGCAGGTACATGAAGTCCGCCGTCACATCGCCCACCTCGGGCCAGCGGCCCGCCGTGTCCGCCACCACGAGCGCCACGCCGTGGCGGCGCAGCAGCGCCACCGTCGCCGGCTGGCAGAAGCTCGCGTGGCGCACCTCGAGGGCGTGGCGCATCCGCATCGGGGCCACGGGGCCCAGCCATTCCTTGCCCCGCATGCGGTCCTCGCGTTCATGGGCAAGGCGGGCTGCGGCCTCGGTGTCGTGCGGCAGGTGGCCCAGGAAGGCATCGAGCAGTGCTTCCTCGAAGGCCAGGCTTGGCGGCAGCTGCCACAGGATGGGCCCGAGCTTGCAGCCCAGGGCCAGCGGCCCCGACGCCATGAAGTTCGCGATGGCCGCGCGGGCGTCGCGCAGCCGCAGGACGTGGGTGATGTACCGCGGGGCCTTCACCGTGAAGACGAAGCCCTCGGGGGTGTCGGCGGCCCAGCGCCCATAGCTGGACGGGCGCTGCAGCGCATAGAAGGAGCCGTTGAGCTCGATGCTGGGGAACTGCCGCGACGCGAATTCCAGCTCCCGCGCCTGGGTGAGGCCCGGGGGGTAGAAGCTGCCGCGCCAGGGCGGATAGCGCCAGCCGGATATCCCGATGCGGATCTGTGCCGCAGCCATCGCCATCGTGAGCCTCCTTTCTTTCCGCATCCGCGCGGCGCACGGGCCGACGGCCAGCATAGGCGGCCGTTTGCGCGGGCACAACCCGGGTGCTTGCCACCCTTTGGCGCCGGGAGTTCGCAGGGGCCACGTGCCGCCCTGCCGCTGCAGCGCAGAGAAGAATGTGTAAACAGGTTCTTACGTCCTTTACAGAGGCTACGCCCGGATTCCCGGTACTGCCGGGTACGCTGGCGGCCACCCGTCCAGAACCATCTGGACCTTTCGGAGAACAGCCATGAGCCTCATCGTTTCACCTTCCAATACCACCCGCTCCCTGGCCGCCGCGCCCGTGGGGGCCTTCGGCGCGGCGCCCTCCCTCAAGTGGCTGTGGGCGGCCATCGGGGTGCTCGGCGTGAGCGTGGTCGCGCTGGGTACGACCCTGGTGGTGCAGAACGCGGGGCCGTCCGCGGCCGACGCGCCGCCGCTGGCCGCTGCCGCGCAGCCCGCCAACGGTGCGCCAGGGGCTGCCACGCCCCCGCAGTCCTACCAGGCGCCACCGCCCGTGGGCAACAGGAACGTTGCCATCCACAGCGTGACCAACCAGCCGCCGGCCTTGGCGCAGGGGTATGCCGAGCCGTCCCGGCAGCCGCAACAGCAGCAGCAGCAACAACAACCGCTGCGCACCGCCGCGCAGGCACCTGTGTGCGCCACCTGTGGCCGTGTCGAGTCCGTCCAGGCCGTGCAGCAGGCGGCACCCGCCACCGGCGTGGGGGCGGTCGCCGGCGGGGTGCTGGGGGCGGTGGTGGGCAACCAGGTGGGCAAGGGCTCGGGCCGCACGGCGGCCACCGTGCTGGGTGCCGTGGGCGGCGGCTATGTGGGCCACAAGGTCGAAGAGCGCACGCGCACGCAGACGGTCTACCAGATCGCCGTGCGCATGGAAGACGGCTCCGTGCGGCGTTTCACGCGCGCGCAGCCCCCGGCCGTGGGCACGCCCGTGGTGCTGCAGGGCAAGGGCTTCCGCGTGGACGACGGTGCCGCCACGCGGGCGGCGGAGCCCTATCCACGCCCGCAGCCCGGCGCCGTGCGCGTGGCGGACACATATTGATCCACCTCGTTCCCAATGCAAAAAAAGCCCGCTGCCAGCGGGCTTTTTCATGGGCTGGGGGGTGCTACAGCACCACGGGGATTTCAGTCGCAGGCGGCGTGTTGCGGCTGCGGCCGCAGCGCACCAGGCCGTCGATCATCACCATGCCGATGCCGGGGATGTCGCCGAGCTGCACGCTTTCGAGCAGCGTGGCGCCCGCCGTGTGCTGGGCGCGGTCCATGAACACGAAGTCCGCCGCGCGGCCCGGCTCGATCAGCCCGCAGTTCAGGTTGCGGATGCGCGCCGTGTTGCCCGTGGCAAAGCAGAATACCAGCTCGGCGGGAATGTCGGCGAAGCTGGAGATCAGGGCGATCATGCGCAGCATGCCCAGCGGCTGCACGCCCGAGCCGGCCGGGCCGTCGGTGCCCAGGATCACGCGGTGCGGGCACTTGAGCTCGATGGCCGCGCGCGCGGCCTGGATGGCGATCTTCTCGTTGCCGTTGTGCACCAGCTCGATGGCGCGCGAGGACTTCTCGCACAGCTCGCACACATGCTTCCAGGGCAGGGAGGTGTGGCCGCCATTGATGTGGCCGATCACATCCGCATCGGCCTCCAGCACAACGTCCTTGTCGATGAGGCCCGAGCCCGGAATGGAGGGTCCTCCCGTGTGGATGGTGCTCTGGATGCCGTGCTTGCGTGCCCAGGCCACCATCTGCTGGGCTTCGTAGCCGGCCTTGACGGAGCCCAGGCCCACCTCGCCCAGCAGCGTCACGCCCGCGTCGGCCAGGTCCTTGAAGTCCTGCTCGGTCATGCCCTTCTCGATGACGGGGGCGCCCGCGATCACCTTCACGCCGCCGGGGCGGAAATTGTCGAACGAGCGCTGCGCGGTGATGGCCAGTGCCTTGAGCCCCACGATGTCCTTGGGGCGGCCCGGCAGGTGCACTTCGCCGGCCGAGACCATGGTGGTCACGCCGCCGTTCATGGTGGAGTCGATCCAGCCGATCTGGTTTTGCCGCGGCGTCCAGTCGCCAAAGACCGGGTGCACGTGGCTGTCGATCAGGCCGGGGGCGACGCAGGTCTTGCGCGCGTCGATCATGGTCTGCGCGTGTTCGGTGTCGCAGTCCTTTTCGCGGCCCACGGCCACGATGAGTCCGTCGTTGACGACGATGGTGTCGGCATCGAGGATGGGGCGGTCCAGGTCGCCCGACAACAAAAGACCGATGTTCTTGATGACCACTTTGCCCGACTTGCCGCCGGCTGCTGCTTCTGCCATGGATTCTCCTCGTGGGTGGGGGTTCGGGCCCGTTGCGGCCCTCGCTCAGAAAATCGTTGTGTCCGGTGCGTCCTGCGTTTGCCGTACTACTTGCGGAGGTGCGTGCCGAAGATCTTCGGACCTTCGGCCGTCACTTGCCCTTGGGTAGGCTGGGGCCCGGCGCCACGGTGCGCAGCACGCTGTCGATGACGAAGGACTCCCAGTGCGCCAGCGCATCGGGCGTCTCCAGGTCTTCGCCCAGAAAGGCCGACAGCGTGTGGCGGTTGGACATGTAGAAGTAGCCCGTGGCGGCGATCAGCAGGTACACGTCGCGCGCCGACACGTCCTTGCGGAACAGGCCTTGTGCCTGGCCGCTCTCCAGCACGCGGCGGATCACCTCGATGGCGGGCGACGAGTATTCGCGGGCCCGCATCGACTTGGAGATGTGCTTGCCCTTGTGCAGGTTTTCCGTGTTGAGCAGCGTGATGAACTCGGGGTTCTTGCGGTAGTAGCCCACCACGAAGCGGATCACCGCCTGCAGCGCCTCGACCGGCTTGGCGGTGTCCAGGTCGAGCTTGGACTCCGTATCGTTCATGCGCCGGTATGTTTCCTCCAGCACCTCGATGAACAGGCCTTCCTTGCTGCCGAAGTAGTAGTAGATCATCCGGTCGAACGACTTGGCGGCCTTGGAGATCTTCTCCACGCTGCCACCTTCGTAGCCATAGCGCGCAAACACCTTGGTCGCTGCTTTCAGGATGTTGTCCCGCGTGGTCTGCGCCGCCAGTTCGCGCACCCCCGTCTTTCGGGCGGAAGGGGAGCGGGTGGACGCCGTCCGGGTCTTGGTGGGTGTGGCAGACATGGATGATCCAGGTGAGAAGGGCCGGCCCCGCGGGGCCGGCCGGGGGTCACTGCTCCGCGAAGGCGCGTTCGATCACGAAGTCGCCGGGCTTCGTGGTGTTGCCTTCCTTGAAGCCGCGCTCTTCCATCATGTGCTTGAGGTCGCGCAGCATTTCGGGGCTGCCGCAGATCATCACGCGGTCTTCCGCAGGGTTCAGCGCCGGCAGGCCCAGGTCGCGCGCCAGCTGGCCGTTCTCGATCACGGTGGTCACGCGGCCCTGGTGCTTGAATGGCTCGCGGGTGACGGTGGGGTAGTACTTGAGCTGCTTGCTCACGATCTCGCCCAGGAACTCGTGCTGCGGCAGTTCCTGCGTGATGTAGTCGTGATAGGCCAGCTCCTTCACCTCGCGCACGCCGTGCACCAGGATGACTTCCTCGAACTTCTCGTACGTTTCGGGGTCCCGGATCAGGCTCAGGAATGGCGCCACGCCCGTGCCCGTGGAGAACATGTACAGCCGCTTGGCGGGCAGCAGGTAGTCGATCAGCAGGGTGCCGGTGGGCTTCTTGCCCACCACGATGTGGTCGCCCACCTTGATGTGCTGCAGGCGCGAGGTCAGCGGGCCGTCGGGCACCTTGATGGACAGGAACTCCAGGTGTTCCTCGTAGTTGGGGCTCACGATGCTGTAGGCGCGCAGCAGGGGTTTGCCGTTTTCCCCGCGCAGGCCGATCATCGTGAAATGGCCGTTGGAAAAGCGCAGGGCGGTGTCGCGCGTGGTGGTGAAGGAGAAAAGTCGGTCTGTCCAGTGGTGGACCGTCAGGACGCGTTCTTCGAGAAAGGCGCTCATGGTGCTTGGGTCGGGAAAGTTGAAAAAAACAGGGGAAAACTGGCTGAAGTCCGCTCCCGGAGCGCGTCAGAACGCGATATCCAGGCCGGAAAGCTTGTGGCTCACAACCCTCCATTGTTCCGCATCTGGAAGTGGAGGCTTTCTTTTGGTGATTGTGGGCAGGCCCGGGGCCAGGTTTTTGTTGAATTCCAGGAAGGCAGCGAACTCCGCCGGCAGGTCCGTGTCCGCGTAGATGGCATTGGCCGGGCATTCGGGAATGCACACCGCGCAATCGATGCACTCGTCGGGATCGATCACCAGGAATTGCGGCCCTTCCTTGAAGCAGTCGACCGGGCATACGTCGACGCAATCGGTGTACTTGCACCGAATGCATGCGTCAGTGACAACGTGCGTCATATTGGGGCTCCTCATGCACCTTTTCGGGGGGTGCGAAAACACCATTGCGGACCATGGATGATTACGCTACATTCGCGATAAATGTAGTGATCACAACATTTAAGTTAAGTGAATGCTACACAAAATGCACTGAGCGTACAAGCATTTGAAAAGATGCAATGAATGGGCCGCACGATGACTGAACACACCAAGACCGATGGGCTTCCGGGCATGGATGCGCCGGATCTGCCGCAAGTGCTCGAGCGCGCCCGGCCCCGCAATGAGCGCATGAACGCGGCCAAGGTCGAGTGCAATGCGTGCCCGGTGCTGTGCCAGATTTCCGAGGGCCGCGCGGGGGCGTGCGACCGCTACGCCAACCACGCCGGGGTGCTGGTGCGGCTGGACCCGGTGGTGGTGCTGCGCAAGACCCTGGAGGCCGGCGAGGCCACGCTGGTGCCGTTCGCGGCGCGGGCCCAGGCCGCGCAGCAGAGCGGTGCGGATGCCGCCGCAAGCGATGCGGGGAGCGCGCCTTGCACACCGCCCGCGCCCTGGTCGGGCGACCTGCTGCTGAGCGAAGAGGTCTTCGTGACGGGCGTGGGTTCGTCCACCACCTATCCTGACTACAAACCCGCGCCGTTCATCGTGGGCTCCCAGGTGCAGGGCGTGGACATGGTGACCGTGGTCACCGAAGGCATCTTCAGCTACTGCAGCTTCAAGGTGAAGATCGACACCGACCGCTTCCTCGGCTCCGAGCAGGCCAATGTGCGCTGCAAGGGCGAGGTGGTGGGCCACGTGACCACGGCGGAATACGGCTCGCAGATGCTGTCGCTCGGCGGCGTGCACCACCTGACCGGCGGCACCAAGAAGGAAGGCCGCGTCACCGCCGAGATGATGCAGCTGCTGGGCAACAAGCAGGCCGTGGAGTTCACCATCGACGGCGGCTCGCAGCTCGTGATCCAGGCCGGGCGCGCACCCATCGTCAACGGCGTGGCCGAGCAGCGCATGCGCGTGGGCTGCGGCTCGGCCGCCATCGGCATCTTCGCGCGCCAGTTTTTCGGCCATGCGGATGAGGTGGTGGTGGTGGACGACCACATCACCGGCGTGTTGACCGAGCACCAGGCTGGGCGCTGCCTGGACATGAAGTCCTCGGGCATCCAGATGCGCGGGCGAAAGTCCACGCCGGGGCGCTATTTCCAGGTGGCGAATCCGGGAACGGGCTGGGGCGGCACCGACATCGCCGACCCGCTGGCCATCATCGAAGGCTGGGACCCCGAGGTGGCATGGCCCGGCCTGCGCCTGCTCATGACATCCACCACGGGCGAGCATGCCTGCTGGTATGTGCTGGACGGGCAGCTGAACCCGGTGGAGGCGCAGATGCCTTCCGAAGTGCGCCGCATCGTGGACCGCATCGGCGAGAACTGCGAGCCCTCGCTGGCTTCGGTGCTTTTCCTCGGCGGCGCGGGCGGCAGCCTGCGTGCCGGCGTCACCGAGAACCCCGTGCTGCTCACCCGCTCCATCAAGAATGCGCTGGTCAATGTGACCTGCGGCGGCGCGCCGGCCTATGTGTGGCCCGGTGGCGGCATCACCGTGATGGCCGATGTGCTGCGCATGCCCGACAACAGCTTTGGCACCGTGCCCACGCCCGCCATCGTGGCGCCCATCGAATTCAGCATGCGCCGCACCGACTACGAAGCACTGGGCGGCCATGCCGGGCAGATCCGCAGCCTGCGCGAGGTGCTGGAGCACGGCGCGTGGCACAACGACGGCGCGCCCCAGGCGCTGGCATGGCAGACGCTGCCGTCCGCCAACCCCTGGCCGCTGGGGCGCCCGCCCCTGCTGGGCTGAGCGGCACCGCCATGCAAGCCTGCCGCAATCCCCTGTCCGACGGCCGCTGGCATTTCCAGCACGGGCCCATGGATCTCGTCATCCAGGCGGAGGGCGCAGCCGATGCCGTGGCCCAGGCCCATGAGCGTGCCTGGGCGCGTTTCGAGGGTCTGCTGCAGGAACTGGTGGACGAGCTGCCAGCCCTGCGCGCGCCGGTGGAGGGGGGCGCCTGTCCCCTGCGCGGCGTGGTCGCGCGCCGCATGTGGACGGCCTGCAGGCCGTACCGCGCAGGCTTCATCACCGCGATGGCTGCGGTCGCGGGGTCGGTGGCGCAGGAGATCCTCGGGTGCTATGCCCAGGACGGCATTGGGCGGGCCTGGGTCAACAATGGCGGAGACATCGCGCTGCACCTGGCCCCCGGGCAGTCGGCCACCGTGGGGGTGTATTCCGACATCGCCGCGCTGGACGCCGCGCAATGGCGCCACGGGCTGGTCCTGGACGGAAAGATTCGCATCGACAGCGCCATGCCCGTGCGCGGTGTGGCCACCAGCGGCTGGCGCGGGCGCAGCCACTCGCTGGGCATTGCCGACAGCGTCACGGTGCTGGCCCGCACCGCGGCCGAGGCCGACGCCGCGGCCACGATCGTGGCCAATGCCGTCAATGTGGATGACGAACGCATCCTGCGCATGCCGGCATGGCGGGTCCGCGATGACAGCGATCTGGGTGCCATTCCTGTCACAGTGGATGTTCCGCCATTGCCTGCCGGGCTCGTGCATCGCGCGCTGGGGCAGGGGCTGCAAAAGGCGCAAGAATTGCAGGCACAGGGCCTGCTGTGGTTCGCCCTGCTCGCCTGCCAGGGCCAGTTCGTGGCCACCGCGGCGGCGCAGCCAGCGGCGGATGGCATGGCGCTGCCGGTGGAAATGGCGCCGCAGGCAGAAGTTGGTTCGGTATTTGCTTAACGAATTGCACAGGTTTCCAAAATGATCCAGATACGACGTGTTTTCACCCATCTCGAGGAAGTCCGGCATGAATTCGGGCCCGTGGCCGATGTGCCGCTGCTGCGCGGCGCCATCGGCGCGGTGCTGACAAACCCCTATTCCGGCCGGTATGAGCCGGACATTCTCCCGATGATGGACGCCCTGCAGGATGTGGGGCTGGACATGGCCCAGCGGCTGCTCAAGGCCATGGCCGTGCCCGCCGAGCGCATCGCGACCTACGGCAAGGGCGCCATCGTCGGGGCCGCCGGCGAGCTGGAACATGGCGCGCTGTGGCACGTGCCCGGCGGCTATGCCATGCGCGAGCTGCTGGGCTGGAAGGGCGACCGCAACGCCTATGCCAAGGGCCAGGCGGAAAAGAAGACCGGGCAGCCCGCCAATGCCCTGTCCATCGTGCCCTCCACCAAGAAGGTCGGCGGCCCCGGCGCGGCGCTGGATGTTCCGCTCACCCACATCAACGCCAGCTACGTGCGCAGCCACTTCGATGCCATCGAGGTGCGCGTTCCCGGAGCGCCCGCGTCCGATGAAATCGTCTTCATCCTCGCCATGACCACGGGCGCGCGCATCCATGCCCGCGTCGGCGGGCTCAAGGCCGCCGACATCAGCCAATGGGACGGCCTGCGCTGAAGGCGCCAGGCCCGCTGCCGCGCCCACAAGAAAACCAAGGAGCAACACATGCCAGCCAAGATCCGGAAAATCATTGTCCAGACGGATGAAGTCCGCGTGGAGATGGGGCGCGACGTGCAGCCCCCCGTGCGCAAGGCCCTCGCCATGGCCGTGATCGACAACCCCTTTGCGGGCCGCTATGTCGAGAACCTCGACGAGCTGGTGGCCATCGGCGAGGAGCTGGGGGCCCTGCTGGGCGCCCGCTGCGTCGCCGCGCTGGGCATCGAGCCGGGCCAGGCGCAGAGCTATGGCAAGGCCGCCATCGTGGGCGAGGCGGGAGAACTGGAGCACGCTGCCGCCATCCTGCACCCCAAGCTGGGCGCCCCGCTGCGCGTGGCGGTGGAAAAAGGCGCCGCGCTGGTGCCGTCGAGCAAGAAGATCGGTGGCCTGGGCACGGCCATCGACGTGCCCCTGGGCCACAAGGACGCGGCCTACGTGCGCAGCCATTTCGACGCCATGGAGGCCCGCGTGGCCGACGCGCCGCGGGCCAACGAAATCGTCGTCGCCGTCGTCGTGACGGACAGCGGCCGGCCGCTGCCCCGCGTGGGCGGCCTCAAGGCGTCCGAAATCCAGGGTACGGACGGGCTGCGCTGAGCGCGGTCCCCGGCACTACCATCACCCACCACCATCCCCCCTGTCTCCCCAACCCACCTTTCAGGAGTTTCCCCATGACGATGCGACGAAACCTCATGCGTGCCACGGCTGCGGCCGCGCTGGCCATCACGCTGGCCCCTGTGCACGCCCAGGATGTCATCAAGATTGGCGAGATCAACAGCTACAAGGCGCAGCCCGCCTTCCTGGAGCCCTACAAGAAAGGCATGGAGCTGGCCGTTGACGAGATCAATGCCGCGGGCGGCGTGCTGGGCAAGAAGGTCCAGCTGGTCATCCGCGATGACAACGGCAACCCCGGCGACGCGGTCCGGGCCGCCGAGGAGCTGGTGTCCCGCGAGAAGGTCGATGTGCTCACGGGGTCCTTCCTGTCGCACGTGGGGCTGGCGCTGACGGACTTCGCCAAGCAAAAGAAATTCTTCTTTCTGGCCGGCGAGCCGCTGACCGACAAGATCGTGTGGCAGAACGGCAACCGCTACACCTACCGCCTGCGCCCCTCCACGTACATGCAGGTGTCGATGATGGTGCCCGAGGCCGTCGCCCTGAAGAAGAAGCGCTGGGCGCTGGTCTACCCCAACTATGAATACGGCCAGTCGGCCGTGGCCACCTTCAAGCAGCTGCTCAAGGCGGCCCAGCCCGATGTGGAATTCGTCGTCGAGCAGGCGCCGCCGCTGGGCAAGGTCGACTCGGGCAGCGTGGTGCAGGCCCTGGCCGATGCCAAGCCCGATGCGATCTTCAACGTGCTCTTCGGTGCCGACCTCTCCAAGTTCGTGCGCGAAGGCAACACGCGGGGCCTGTTCAAGGACCGTGAGGTGGTCAGCCTGCTGACGGGCGAACCGGAGTACATGGACCCGCTCAAGGACGAGGCGCCCAACGGCTGGATCGTCACGGGATATCCCTGGTACGGTATCCAGACGCCCGAGCACAAGGCCTTCCAGACGGCCTACCAGGGCAAGTTCAACGACTACCCGCGCCTGGGCTCCATCGTGGGCTACAGCGCCATCAAGTCGCTGGCCGAGGGCATGAAGAAAGCCGGCTCCACCGACACCGAAAAGCTCGTGGCCGCGTTCAAGGGCCTGCAGGTGCCCACACCCTTCGGCCCCATCGTCTACCGGGCCGAAGACAACCAGTCGACCATGGGCGGCTACGTGGGCCGCACCAAGAACGAGGGCGGCAAGGGCGTGATGGTGAACTACCGCTACGTGGACGGCAGCAAGGTGCAGCCCAGCAACGACGAAGTCAAGAAGATGCGCCCCGCGGATTGAGTTGCAACCCTCCCTGAGACGCTTCGCGTCTTCCCCCTTCTGCCGTGCTGTGCGCGGGAAGGGGGCGCCGCCCCCACTGCGGGGCGGCCCTTGCTCGGCTGCCCTGGCCTGGGGTGCGCCAGTTTCATAGGCTGTGGGCGGCGCGTAGGTAGCGCCGTGGAGACCTGAGATGGGTTTTTCGAGTTTTATCGTTCAGCTGCTCAACGGATTGGCGGGGGCTTCCTCGCTGTTCCTGGTGGGCGCCGGGCTCTCGCTGATCTTCGGTGTCACGCGCATCGTGAATTTCGCGCATGGCTCGTTCTTCATGGTGGGCATCTACGTCGCCTACTCGCTGGTGGCCAAGCTGGGCACGGGCCTGGGTTTCTGGCCCGCGCTGCTGCTGTCGGCCGTGGTGGTCGGCGCGCTCGGCGCCCTGGTCGAGGTGGTACTGCTGCGCCGCATCTACAAGGCGCCCGAACTGTTCCAGCTGCTGGCCACCTTCGCGCTCGTGCTGGTGATCAAGGATGCCGCGCTCTGGATCTGGGGCCCCGAGGAGCTGCTCGGCCCGCGCGCGCCGGGCCTGTCGGGCTCGGTGGACATCCTGGGGCGGCAATTCCCCTCGTACGACCTGTTCCTGATCGTGGTGGGGCCGGTGGTGCTGGGCCTTTTGTGGCTGCTGCTCACCCGCACCCGCTGGGGCACGCTGGTGCGCGCCGCCACGCAGGACCGCGAGATGGTCAGCGCGCTGGGCGTGAACCAGGCCTGGCTGTTCACGGCGGTGTTCGCGCTCGGCGCCCTGCTGGCGGGCCTGGGTGGCGCGCTGCAGCTGCCGCGCGAACCCGCCACGCTGGAGATGGACCTGAACACCATCGGCGCCGCGTTCGTGGTGGTGGTGGTGGGCGGCATGGGGTCCATCCCGGGCGCCTATGTGGCGGCCCTGCTGATCGCGGAGATCAAGGCCGTGTGCATCTGGCTGGGCGTGGTGGAGATCCTCGGCTACAGCGTCTCCTTCTCCAAGCTCACCCTGGTGGTGGAGTTCCTCGTGATGGCGGTGGTGCTGGTGGTGCGCCCCTGGGGACTGATGGGCCGTCCGCAGGGCGTGAGCCGCAACACGGGCCTGCCGGAGACACCGCTGCGCGCGCCCGACCGCTGGTTCAAGCTCGGCGGCGTGGCCCTGGTGGCCGTGCTGGTGCTGCTGCCGCTGCTCACGGCCGGCTCGCCGTACCTCACCGTGCTGTTCATCGACCTCTTGATCGCCGCGCTGTTCGCGGCCAGCCTGCACTTCATCATGGGCCCGGCGGGCATGCACTCGTTCGGCCATGCGGCCTACTTTGGCCTGGGTGCCTACGCGGCGGCGCTGCTGGTGCGCTCTGCGGGCATTCCCATGGAGCTGGCCCTGGTGCTGGCACCGCTCGCGGCCGCGGCGGGCGCGCTCGTCTACGGCTGGTTCTGCGTGCGGCTGTCGGGTGTGTACCTGGCCATGCTCACGCTGGCCTTCGCGCAGATCACCTGGGCCATCTGCTACCAGTGGGATGGCTTCACCGGCGGCAGCAACGGCCTCACCGGCGTGTGGCCGGCGGCCTGGCTGTCGGACAAGCGCAACTACTACTACCTCACGCTGGCACTGGTCGTGGGGGGCGTGCTGCTGCTGCGCCGCATCCTGTTCTCGCCGTTCGGCTATGCGCTGCGCGCAGGCCGTGATTCGGTGCTGCGCGCCGATGCCATCGGCATCGACGTCAAGCGCATGCAGTGGACGGCCTTCGTGATCGCCGGGCTGTTCGCGGGCCTGGGCGGCGCGCTGTTCGCGTTTTCCAAGGGCAGCATCTCGCCCGAGACGCTGCACGTGGGCCGATCGGTCGATGGCCTGGTGATGGTGCTGCTGGGCGGCATCCAGACACTGGCGGGCCCCGTGGTGGGCGCCGTCACGTTCACCTGGCTGCACGACACCGTGGCGCGCAACACCGATTACTGGCGCGCCATGCTGGGCGCCATCATCCTGATCCTGGTGCTGCTGTTTCCCCAGGGCATTGCGGGGGCCATCAAGCAGCTCTTCGACAACCGGCGCGAAGCCGATATCAACAAGCAGGAGGGCAAGGCATGAGCTTGCTCAAAGTCACGGGCCTGGGCAAGTCCTTTGGCGGCGTCAAGGCCGTCGATGGCATCCATTTCGAGCTGGCCGCCGGCGAACTGCTGGCACTCATCGGCCCCAACGGCGCCGGCAAGTCCACCACCTTCAACATGGTCAACGGCCAGCTGGCGGCGGACGCGGGCTCGATCCAGCTCCACGGCCAGGAGCTCGTGGGCCGCAAGCCGCGCGACATCTGGCGCATGGGCGTGGGCCGCACCTTCCAGATCGCAGAAACCTTCGCCTCCCTCACCGTGGTGGAGAACGTGCAGATGGCGCTGATCTCCCACGACAGCCGCCTTTTCGCGATGTGGCGCAAGGCGGCCGACCACAAGCGAGAAGAAGCCCTGGCGCTGCTGGACCAGGTGGGCATGAAGTCCCAGGCCGACCGCCCCTGCAGCGTGCTGGCCTATGGCGATGTGAAGCGCGTGGAGCTGGCCATCGCCATGGCCAACGCGCCCAAGCTGCTGCTCATGGACGAGCCCACGGCCGGCATGGCGCCCAAGGAGCGCAACGAACTCATGGCGCTCACCAAGCAGCTCGTGATCGACCGCGGCATGGCCGTGCTGTTCACCGAGCACAGCATGGACGTGGTGTTCGCGTACGCCGACCGCATGATCGTGCTGGCGCGCGGGCGGCTCATCGCCGAGGGCAAGCCCCTGGAGCTGCGCGACCACCCCAAGGTGCAGGAGGTGTACTTCGGCACCGGCAAGACCTTCGAGAAGAAAACGGCAGCCGCTGCTGCGGAGGCCGCATGAGCATGACGACCAACGAACCCAAAGAAGTGCTGCTGCAGGCCCAGGGGCTGCAGGCCTGGTACGGCGCCGCGCAGATCCTGTACGACGTGGATCTGGACGTCCGCCGGGGCGAGGTCGTGGCCCTGATGGGCCGCAACGGCGCGGGCAAGTCCACCACGCTCAAGACGCTGATGGGCATGCTCGCCAAGCGCAAGGGCCAGATCCGGTTCATGGGCCAGGACATCTCCAAAAGCGACCCGCACGATGCGGCGCGCCTGGGCCTGGGCTTCGTGCCCGAGGACCGCCGCGTGTTCACCGACCTCACGGTGATGGAAAACCTGGAGGTGGGGCGCCAGCCCGCCCGCAGCTGGCCCGATGGCACGACAGCCCCGGTGTGGACACCCGAGCGTCTCTTCAAGCTGTTCCCCAACCTGGGCGAAATGCCCCAGCGCCCGGGTGGGCGCATGAGCGGCGGCGAACAGCAGATGCTGACCGTGGCCCGCACGCTCATGGGCAACCCCTACCTGGTGCTGCTGGACGAACCCTCCGAAGGCGTGGCGCCTGTGATCGTGGAGCAGATGGCGCACATGATCCTGGAGCTCAAGGAACAGGGCGTGAGCATCCTGCTGTCCGAGCAGAACATGCACTTTGCCGAACTGGTGTCCGACCGCGCCTATGTGCTGGAGAAGGGGCAGATCCGCTACCAGGCCACGATGGCGGAGCTGGCGGCGAACGAAGAGGTTCGCCGCGCCTACCTCAGCGTATAGCGCCATGGCCGCTGCCCGCCCGCCCATGGCGCGGCCAGGGCCCGGGGTGGCGGCTATGACGGATTCACAACACCTCGCGGAAATGGTTGCACAGTCGCTTCGCTTGCAGGGAAACTTGCGCCTTTGATGTAAGGAGCGTTTCATGAAGTTTCGTGGGATGGAGGATGGGAGCATCGACCGCCGGGTGGTGCTGACGGCCCTGGCCGCCGCCGCTCTGGGAGCCGCTGGCCCGGCAGCGGCCGAGACCGGGGTGACGGACACCCGCATCAAGGTGGGGCAGTCGGCCGTTTTCACGGGGCCGGCCAAGGATTTCGGGGTGGACTACAAGGCCGGCATCGTGCTGGCGTTCGACAAGGCCAACAAGACCGGCGGGGTGCACGGGCGTGCGCTGGAACTCGTCTCGCACGACGACGCCTATGAGCCCAAGAAGACCGCCGAGAACACCACGCGCCTCATCGAGGAGGACAAGGTGTTCGCGCTGATCGGCTACGTGGCCACGGGCAACCTGATCGCGGCCATGCCCATCGCCGAGAAGGCGGGCGTGCCCATGTTCGCGCCACTGGTGGGCACGACCTCGTTCCGCACCAACCACAACCGCCACCTGTTCCACGTGCGCGCCAGCTACGAGACCGAGCTGCGCAAGATCGTGGGCCACCTGGCCACCCTGGGCATCAACAACATTGCCGTCATTTACCAGAACAGCGCGTTCGGCAAGTCCAACCTCGAGACCTGCCTGCAGATCGCGCAGGGCCTGAAGGTGAAGGTGGTGGAATCCGTGCCCATGGAGATCGCCGCCACCGACGCCAAGCCCCAGGTTGCCACGCTCACCAAGGCCCAGCCCGGTGCCGTGGTGATGATCATGGCCGGCAAGATGGTGGAAGTGTTCCTGCGCGACTACCGTGCCAGCGGCAGCGCGGCGCCGCTGTACACCATCTCCGTCGGCATCACCGACGCGCCGGGATCTGCGCAGCGCCTGAACGGCGGCATCGAAGGGCTGGTGACCGCCAGCATTGTGCCGTCGCCCCAGTCCAGCCGCATGCCCATCGTGGCGGACTACCGCAAGGACCGCGCCGACGCCGGCGAGAAGATCGACAGCTACACCATGCTGGAAGGCTACATCGCCGCGCGCGTGTTCGTCGAAGGCCTCAAGCGCGCGGGCCGCAACCTCACGCGCGATGGCTTCATCAAGGCCATGGAGGACATGGGGACGACCAAGCTCGGCGACTTCCCGCTGCAATACGGCCCGGGCAACCACAATGGCTCCAACTTCGTGGACCTGGAGATGTACACGCGCTCGGGCACCTTGAAGCGCTGAAGGCCAGGAGTCCGTTCGCCCCATGCACGCCACCCCCAGCGCCACGGCCACCGTCAACGGCCAGCCCTGCGCACTGCCCGCCACCGGCGCGGACGGCGCCACGCTGCTGCACGTGCTGCGCAACGACCTGCAGCTCAACGGCCCCAAGTACGGCTGTGGCCTGGGGCAGTGCGGCGCGTGCACGGTGCTGGTGGACGGCGTGGCCGCGCGGGCCTGTGTGATCCCCGCGCGGGGCGCGGCGGGGCGCGACGTGACCACGCTGGAGGGGCTGCCGGCGCGCTGCGGCCAGGCCACGGGGCTGCACCCGGTGCAGCAGGCCTTCATCGACGAGCAGGCCGCGCAATGCGGCTATTGCCTGAGCGGCATGGTGATGATGGCCGTGGCCCTGCTGGAGCGCAACGCCGACCCCGACGAGGCCGCCATCCGCCGCGAACTGGCCAGCAACCTGTGCCGCTGCGGCACCCATGTGGAGATCATCCGCGCCGTGTTGCGCGCGGCCGTGCTGATGCGGGAGGCCAGGGCATGAGCACCACGCCCGCCGGCGCCTTGCCATTGCGCGCCCACGCACCCCTGACCCGCGCCGACTTCCATGCCGCGCAGGGTGTGCTGCTGGTGGTGCGCAACCCGCCGCCCGCGCCGCCGCCCGTCAAAGGCCAGCCCGCGCTGGTGGCGGGCAATCCGGCCGAGGGGGTCGAAATCCTGATTGCCGTGTGGGACGACGGCAGCGTGACCGCGCTCAACGGCCACGTCGACCTGGGCACGGGCATCCGCACGGCGCTGGCGCAGATCGTGGCCGAGGAACTCGATGTGCCGCTGGCCCGGGTGCACATGGTGCTGGGCGACACCGCGCGCGCGCCCAACCAGGGCGCGACCATCGCCAGCGCCTCGATCCAGATCCACGCCAGGCCGCTGCGCATCGCCGCGGCGCAGGCGCGCCACTGGCTGGTGGCGCGCGCCGCCGCGCGCCTGGGCGTGGCGGCCGACACCCTGCGGGTGCAGGCCGGGGTGGTGCAGGCGGCCGCCGAACCGGCGCGCCAGGTGGCCTATGGCGAACTGCTCGCTGGCGCGCACACCACCCTGGAGCTCGCCGAGGCCACGCCCACCAAGCCCGCGGCCGACTACACCGTGGTCGGGCAGCCGGTGCCGCGCGTGGACATCCCCGCCAAGGTCAGCGGCGAGCTGGTCTTCGTGCACGACATGCGCGTGCCCGGCATGCTGCATGGGCGCGTGGTGCGCCCGCCCTATGCGGGCGCCGACCATGGCGACTTCATCGGCAACACGCTGGAATCGGTGGACCAGTCGTCCATCGCCCACATCCCGGGCATCCGCGCGGTGGTGGTGATCCGCGACTTCGTGGGCATCGTCGCCGAGCGCGAGGAGCAGGCCGAGCAAGCCCTGCGCGAGCTGAAGGTGCAGTGGAAGCACTGGCCCGGTTTCCCGCGCCAGGACAGCGCTGAAGCGGTGGAGCAGGCCATTCGCGCCAACCCCGCCACCCAGCGCCGCCTGGTGGACGAGGGCGATGTGGATGCCGCGCTGGCCGCTGCCGACCAGCCCATGCCGCGCACCTATGTGTGGCCCTACCAGCTGCACGGCTCCATCGGCCCCTCGTGCGCGGTGGCCGAGTGGCGCCAGGACGAAACCTCGGGCCGTGCCCGCATGGCCGTCTGGGCCGGCACGCAGAACCCCCATGTGCTGCGCGCCGACCTGGCCCGGCTGATGGGCCTGGCCGACGTGGACATCGACCTGGTGCGCATGGAGGCTGCGGGTTGCTACGGCCGCAACGGGGCCGACGACGTGGCGGCCGATGCTGCGCTGCTCTCGCGCGCCGTGGGGGCGCCCGTGCGCGTGCAGCTCACGCGCGAGCAGGAGCACCTGTGGGAGCCCAAGGGCACGGCCCAGCTCATGCAGGTGCGTGGCGGGCTCAACGCCGATGGCTCGGTGGCGGCCTACGACTTCGAGACCTCCTACCCCTCCAACGGCGCGCCCACGCTGGCCCTGCTGCTCACGCGCACCATCGAGCCCGTGGCCCAGGCCTACGAGATGGGCGACCGCACCGCGCGCCCGCCCTACGGCTACGACAACCTGCGCGTGGCCGTGAACGACATGGCGCCCATCGTGCGGGCCTCGTGGCTGCGCGGCGTCTCGGCGCTGCCCAATTCGTTCGCGCACGAGTCCTATGTGGACGAGCTGGCCACGGCGGCGGGCGTGGACCCGGTCGAATTCCGCCTGCAGCTGCTGAACGATCCGCGCGCGGCCGAGCTCGTGCAGGCCACGGCGGAAAAGGCGGGCTGGGTGCGCCGCACCGGCCCCTTGCAGCGCGGGCTGGACGGCGACTGGGTGCAGGGCCAGGGCTTTGCCTACGCGCGCTACATCCACAGCAAATGGCCGGGCTTTGGCGCCGCCTGGGCGGCCTGGGTGGCCGACGTGGACGTGAACCGGAAGACCGGCGAGGTGCATGTGCGCCGCGTGGTCGTGGGGCACGATGCGGGCCTCATGGTCAACCCGGCCGGCGTGGAGCACCAGGTGCACGGCAACGTGGTGCAGACCACCAGCCGCGCGCTCAAGGAGCAGGTGCGCTTCGACCCCGTCACGCAGGCGGTGGACACGCGCGAATGGGGCAGCTACCCGATCCTGAGCTTCCGCGAGGTGCCGGTCATCGAGGTCATGCACATGCCCCGGCAGGACGAGGCGCCGCTGGGTGCGGGCGAGTCGTCCTCCGTGCCCGGCACGGCGGCCATCGCCAACGCGATCTTCGACGCCACGGGTGTGCGCTTTCGCGCGCCGCCCTTCACGCCCGAGGTGGTGCGCGCCGGGCTCAATCCGCTGCCGGGCAACGCCGGTGCGGGAGATGCGGGCACGGCAGGCACCGCCACCACGCAGCCTGCCGACGTGCTGCCCACCCTGGAACTGCCAGCGCCTACCGTGCCCGCCACCGCCACGTGGCCGCGCCAGCGCAGCCCCTGGGCGCGTGCACTGGCCCTGGCCGCGGGTGGGCTGGCCATGGGCGCCGCGCTGCTGGGCTGGCGCCCGTCCATCGCGCCCGTGGTGCAGACGGCGGGCGGTGCGGCGGTGTACAACGCCGCCACCATCGAGCGCGGCCGCCTGCTGGCCGCCGCGGGCGACTGCGTGGTCTGCCATACCGCGCCCGGCGGCACGCCCAACACGGGGGGGCGCGGCATGGAAACGCCGTTCGGCACCGTCTACACCACCAACCTCACGCCCGACGCCGAGACCGGCATCGGCCGGTGGTCGTTCAGCGCCTTCCAGCGCGCCATGCGCGAGGGCATCTCGCGCGACGGCCGCCACCTGTACCCGGCGTTCCCGTACACCTCGTTCGCGAAGATGAGCGACGACGACCTCACGGCGGTCTACGCCTACCTCATGGCGCAGCCCGCCGTGCGCGCCGAGGTGCCCGCCACCCGACTTGCATTCCCCTTCAGCGTGCGCCCGCTCATGGCTGGATGGAACGCGCTGTTCCACGACGCCACGCCCTGGAAGCCCGACCCCGCGCGCCCGCCCGAGTGGAACCGGGGCGCCTACCTGGTACAGGGCGTGGGCCACTGCGGCGCCTGCCACACGCCGCGCAATGCGCTGGGCGCGGAGCAGGGCGGGGCGGCCTTCCTGTCGGGCGCGCTCATCGACGGGTGGGAGGCCCCCGCGCTCACCGGCTTGTCCAAGGCACCCGTGCCCTGGAGCGCCGAGTCGCTCTACGGCTACCTGCGCCACGGCCACAGCGCGCAGCACGGCAGCGCCTCCGGCCCCATGGCGCCCGTGGTGCGCGAGCTGGCGCACCTGCCCGACGGCGACATCCGCGCCATGGCCACCTACCTCGCCTCGTTCACGGCCGCCACGGAGCCTGCCGCCGACGCGGCGCGGGCCCGCGCCACGGCGGCCGTGGCCCAGGCCGCCGCGCTCGCGCCCCAGCCCGGCTCCGCGCAGCGCCTGTTCAACGGCGCCTGCGCCGCCTGCCACCACGACGGCGACGGGCCGAAGCTGCTGGGCGTGAACATTCCGCTGGCCCTCAACAGCAACCTGCACAGCGACCGGCCCGACAACCTGCTGCAGGTCATCGTGCACGGCATCCGCGAACCCGCCGCGCGCGACATCGGCTTCATGCCCGGCTTTGGCCACGCGCTCAGCGACGCGCAGATCACCGAGCTGGCAGGCTACATGCGCCAGCGCTACGCCCCCGGGCGCCCGGCGTGGCGTGATGTGCCCGAGGCGCTGGCCCGTGTGCGGGCGGGGCCTGCGCATCCTTAGACTGACGATCTCGCAGAACCGCTCTGGGCGAGCGTCAACACGTTTTGAAGCTTTTTGGTGCTGAGGCGCTAGTGGAACATGCGCAAGCAGCTATCAAAAATGGAGCAAACGCAGGCCCCGTGTTCAGCCCGACAATCGGGTTGCACCATCGCCCAGACACCATGACAGATGCCGTCCCCTTGCCATCGCATAGCGCCTTGCGCACCCCGCACCGGCGCGCGCAGCGCATAGGCGGGGCCGCAACGCTGGCCCTGTGCTGCCTGGCCCTCACGGCCTGCGGGCCGGATGTGCAGGGGTCGCCCAAGCCGCCCCCGGCGTTTGGCCCCGTGCAGAGCAGCTGGTTCGGCTGCCCGTCGCTGCAAGGGATGTACGCCTGGCCGCCGGTGGAGCCCGGTGGTGTGCGGGGCAGCCTGCCGTTTTTCACCGGTTCGCCGGAGATGCAGGTCTGGGTACAGCAGCAGCGCGGCGAAACCACGCTGCGCACGCGCACCGTCAACCGCGCGCGCAACGTGCGCACCTCGTTGACTCGGCAGTGGAGTCTGGTCACCTACGGCGGCGCGCAGGCCCGCTGCAGCTCCGGCATGCTCGACCTGGTCCCGCAGACCGTGTCGCCGGACAAGGAGCCTGGGGCCTCGGGCGTGCTGCAGGGTTTCAGGCTGGCGCTGCTCAAGGATGGCGGGCTGGCCGTGGGCAAGCGCACCGTCAGCACGGGCAACAAGGGCTCGTACTTCTCGTGGGGCGGGCAGTCCTACGGCAGCTACGACGCGCCCGATGTGGAGACCTGGACCTGGCTCAAGCTGGCCCGCACCGCTGCGGGGGACAGCGAGCCGCCGGTCATCGACGCCTACGTGCCCGGGGCCACCTCCCCTTAGGCTTTTTGATTGCAGAGCGGCGCGCGAAAAAGGCCGCGAACTTCCCCGTTTATCGCGCCACCGCCTGCGCTGCCGCCTCGGCACAGTGACATCGGGGCTTGGTCCATGGTGGGGCAGGCCCGGGCGCCCGCATTGTTGTGGCAGGCGCCCACGTCATCGGCCTGCCCAAGCAGCGGCCGTCCACTGTCGTTCAAGGAGAAGACCATGCCCGCTAGTGAACTGGAAATCCACGAGATCGTGCTGCGATTGCTGCGTGAAGGCTATGCCGCCCTGACCGCCGCCCAACGCAGGGTGGTAGACACGCTGATGGCGGTGTGCTGACGCGCCACGCGGCCATTCAAAGTCAATTTTGAATCTTTTAGGGCCCTAGCGCTGGCCCCGATTGCACTGGTGGCTACTAAAAATGTAGCAATTGCAATTCGGCTCGCATGGCCCGCGCAATGAGGCGCATGTCATGGTCGCTGACGGAGAGCAGCCCAAAGCGGAACTTGCTGCCCCAGCGCTGGCGGTCGTCCACAAATTCAAAATCGTCCAGCAGCGGCGCAATCGCCGCCTCACGTGCAGGCACATAGGCCACGTCCCGCCGCGACGGCACAAACCTGCCGCCCATGTCAAACGCATACGGCGCGCCCGGCAGCACGAGGCCGATGGAGACAAACGCCTGCAGCCGGTCCTTGCCACCCATGGTCACCGTGGGCGCGTAGTACGCCACGCGGTCGCCGGGCCGTATGCGCTGCAGCGGCGCTGCCTTGCCGTGGCACACCTGCATGTAGCCCGCACCGGGTGTGGCGCAGCCCCGGTGGGCGTGCTGGGCGCAGGCCACGGCGATCCAGTTGCGGCGCGCTGGGGCGCCAGAGGTTGCCGCCGACACGGACGTTTCCATGCGCACAGGCTCGGCATCCGGCCAAAGGGTGTGTTGCAGCACGGCGTCGGTCATGAAAAAAGCTCCTGGGGAAAGAAGCCACCGATGGTGCGGGCGGGCTGCTGACACCGCAGTGTCAGTACCCTTGCAGCATCTCCTGCGTTGGCTACACGAGCCGTCAGACCAACTGCCCCCACTGCCACAACGCAAACCCGCCCAGCAGCAGTGCCGAGGCCTGGTTGATGCGCTGGCGCCAGGCCGGCGTGAAGCGCCGCCGCTGGTACGCAATCGCGCCGGTCAGCAGCAGCCACCACGCTGCCGAGCCCGCCAGAACGCCCGCCACCATCCACAGCGGTGACGGCATGGCCTGCCGGCCGCCGCCCAGCGACCCAAACACCGCGATGAACGACACGATGGTGGCCGGGTTGGCCAGCGTGAGCGCAAAGGTGCCCGCCGCCAGGCCCAGCAGGCCGCGCGCATCGCGCGCCGGGGCGGCGGTGTGGGCTACCGGCGCATGCCAGGTGCGCCAGGCCAGCACCAGCAGCAGCGCGCCGCCGCCCAGCGCGAGCGGTGTCTTGGCGCTGGCCAGCAGGTCGATCAGCCAGCGCACGCTGAAGGCGCCGATGGCGCCGTACACCGCGTCCGCGGCAGCGGCGCCCAGGCCGGTGGCCAGCCCGGCCGCCAGGCCCCGCTCCAGGGTGCGCTGCATCGTCAGCAGGCCGATGGGCCCCACGGGGGCCGCGATGAGGACGCCAATGAGGGCGGCTTGAAGAAAGAGGGTGAGTGGTGCGAAGTCCATGCACCGATGCTAGGGGGGTGCCTTGCGAAGGAGAATGCTGAAAATTAGGTATTTTTCAATTCTGGTTTCCTATTTTTCTGCATTTACTCAAAAAAGGCGTTCCATGGAAGTCGATGACAAGGCCTGGCGGCTCATCACCGCGCTGCAGGCCGACGGGCGTGCATCCCTCAAGGACCTGGCGCACACGGTCGGGCTGTCGGTGCCCGCCACGCTGGAGCGCCTGCGGCGCCTGCAGGAGGCCGGGGTGGTGCGTGGCGTGCATGCCGACATCGACCCCGCCCAGGTCGGCTACGGCGTGCGGGCGGTGGTGGGCATCAACGTGCCGCAGCCCGGCAAGAAGGCGCTGATCGACAAGCTGCGCCAATCCGCGCGGGTGCTGGAATGCCACCATGTCAGCGGCAACGATTCGTATGTGCTGCAGGTGGTGGCGCGCGACCTGCCGGATCTGGAGCGTTTCCTGGGCGACATCAACGGCTATGGAGAAACACGCACTTCCATCGTGTTCTCCACGCCGATACCGCTGCGCGGCCTGGCCCGCCCCGAGGTGGGTTGTTGATCCAGTGGCGGGGCCCGGGGCGTCAGGCCATCAGAACGTCACCTTGACCGACGGCGCGCTGCGCTGCGCCTCGCCGTGGAACACCGCCTCGATGTTGTTGCCGTCCGGGTCCAGCACAAAGGCGGCGTAGTAGCCGGGGTGGTACGGCCGCTCGCCCGGGGCGCCATTGTCCGTGCCGCCATGGGCAAGGGCGGCCTGGTGGAATGCCTCCACCATGGCGCGGTCCCGGGCCTGGAAGGCCAGGTGGTGCCGGCCCGTGAGATGGCCCTGGGCGGCGGCGCTGTCGGCGGTGGAGACAAACAGCTCATCCGCCCAGAAGTACCCTTCGCCCGTGCCGCCCATCGGCACCTGGAGCGCCTTGAACACGGCGGTGTAGAAGGCCTGGCTGGCCGGCAGGTCGCGCACGACCAGCTGGATGTGGTCGATGAGGCGGCCCCTGTGCAGTTCCTGTGTTTCCATGCGGTTGTCCTTTCTTCAAGACAGTGCGTGAAGACCCACGCGGTTGCCATCCAGGTCATGGATGTGCGCGAAGAACCCCATGCCCGGCGGCAGTGCCTGGCGCGGCAGGGCCACGCGGCCGCCCTGGGCCACCGCGCGCTCCAGCGCGGCGTCGAGCGAGGGCGATGCATCGAGGTACACCAGTGTGCCACCGCCAGAAACCTGCGGCGCCGTGGGACCCATCATCAGCGCGCCCCCCGCGCCATCGGCCGCGGGGTCGTAGGCAAACACGGCGCCTTCGCTCGGGCCCATGTTCTCGCGGCGCATGGGCTGGCCCAGCACGGCTTCATAAAAGGCCTGGGCGCGGTCCAGCTGGGTGGTGGGGATCTCGAACCAGGCGACGGCGTTTTTCATGGGGGCTCCTTGTGTGTGAAAGAAAGAAGCCCTGATGGTGATCGGGGGCTGCTGACAGCGGCGTGTCAGCAGCCTGTCACGCGGCATCACATCGCCGGGGTGGGCGCCGACGCAGCCACCTGCGCACGAAACGCGCGGGGTGACAGGCCCGCATCGCGCGTGAAGGCACGCGTGAAGTACGCCGGGTCCGAATAGCCCAGCGTGTAGGCGATGGTGGCCACGCCCAGATGGGTGTAGGCCAGGTTGCGCCGCGCCTCGCGCATCAGGCGCGCCTCAATGAGGCGCTGGGCCGACACCCCGGTGGTGGCGCGGGCCACCCGGCTCAGGTGCGTGGGCGATACGGCCAGTGCGCGCGCATAGTCCGCCACCTGCCAGTGCTCCAGGAAATGCGCCTCGATCAGCGCCTCCAGCCGCAGCACCAGGCTGGACTCTGGTGCTGCAGCGTCGCCCGGGCTGTGCTCTTCCATGGCGCGGGCCACCCAGCCCAGCAGCGTGGCGCTCAGGCCCCGCAGCACCAGCGCACGCGCCTTGGCGCGGCCCGAGAACTCCTGCCAGATCTGGCCCATGGCCTGGTGCAGCTCAGGCGGCGCGGGCGCCACGGCGGGCCGCGCCAGGTCGCGCCGCACATCGCCCACGCGCACAAAAATCTCGTCCATCAATTCATCGGCCAGCGTGGCCACCCAGCCCTGCGTGTGCTGCGTGAAGCGAAACGCATGCACGTGCCCCTGCGGCACGTTGATGAGCGCACCCGCAAACAGCGCAATCCGCTCGCCATCCAGGTGCGCCACTCCCCCGCCCGAGGTGATCAGCAGCACCTGGTGCAGCCGTGTGTGCCGGTGCGGCGCCAGCTCCCAGTCGTGCAGCACCGAGCGCTCGGCAATTGTCTCGCAGTGCAGCACATCGGGCAGGTGTTGCGACTCGCCGAACAGGCTGTACGAGTGGATGGTTCCGATGTTCGAAAAGTGCATGTTCTGGCTCCATCCGTCCATTCAACGCGGCGACTGTGCCACGTATCTTTGGGTGGTCCGTTTGACCCATGTCATGAACGCACCAACCACACCAGGAGACACCATGAAAACCCAGGTCTGCATCATCGGCGGAGGCCCCTCGGGCCTCATGCTCTCGCAGCTCTTGCACCTCAAGGGCATAGCCACCATCGTGCTGGAGCGCCAAAGCCGCGAATACGTGCTGGGCCGCATCCGCGCCGGCGTGCTGGAGCACGGCTTCGCCGCACTCATGCGCGAGGCCCAGTGCGGCGAGCGCATGGACAAGGAAGGCGAGATCCACGACGGCTTCATCATTGCCCACGACGGCCAAATGGACCGGGTCGATTTGCACAAGTACAGCGGCGGCAGCTCCGTGGTCGTCTACGGCCAGACCGAGCTGACGCGTGACCTGTACGAAGCGCGCGACCGCATGAAGGGCGTCGTCATCCACAACGCCGAAGACGTGCAGCCGCACGACCTCAAAAGCGCCAACCCGTATGTGACCTACCGCCAAGGCGACGAGGTGGTGCGCATCGACTGCGACTTCGTCATCGGCGCCGACGGCTTCCACGGCGTGAGCCGCAAGTCCATCCCGCGCGACGTGCTCAAGGAGTATGAAAAGGTGTACCCCTTCGGCTGGCTGGGCGTGCTCTCGCGCACCCAACCCGTCTCGCCCGAGCTGATCTACGCCAAGCACGAACGCGGCTTCGCGCTGTGCTCGCTGCGCTCGCAGGTGCTGAGCCGCTACTACATCCAGGTGCCGCTGACCGACAACGTGGAAGACTGGTCCGACGAAGCCTTTTGGGGCGAGCTCAAACGCCGCCTGCCCGCCGAGGTGGCCGCCAAGCTCATCACCGGCCCCTCCATCGAAAAGTCCATCGCCCCCCTGCGCTCCTTCGTGGCCGAGCCCATGCGCTACGGCAACCTGTTCCTGGCGGGCGACGCCGCCCACATCGTGCCGCCCACCGGCGCGCGGGGCCTGAACAGCGCCGCGTCGGACATCTACTACCTGTATCACGCCATGGTGGCGCACTACAAGGATGGCGACAGCAGCGGCCTCGACAAATACTCCGAAAAGGCCCTGGCCCGCGTGTGGAAGGCCCAGCGCTTCTCATGGTGGATGACGACCATGCTGCACACCTTCCCCGACTCGCTGGCCTACGACCAGAAGCTGCAGGACACGGACCTGGCGTATCTGTTCTCATCGGAAAAGGCGCTGGGGTCGCTGGCGGAGAACTATGTGGGGTTGCCGTTCTGAGCATCCGGCATTCGCACTGTCACCCCAATCAAAGGCTTGCATGGGGTTCCCTCATCCAGGCCTTTTTTTGTGTGCCCGCATCGGCGTTGATTGCAACCGGCGATCCGTCGGCTCACTCTCGGCGCGCACCACGGCCCGCGCATCGCGGCCACACACAGCCCCAATGACAAAGCCGCTTTCCAGGCAGTTGCCCTGCACGGCGATCTTCATCTGCTACGCAAAATTTAGGCAGAACTGATGCTTACGCCCGCACAGCAGGCTCGATAGCATCGCACCAAGTTTTCAGATCATTTGCCCAGTGCTGTCGATGTGAGATTCGACGATGGCTTGAACACGATGAAGCTGCTGACGCAGCGTTTTAAGTCAGTGCACTTCACGGTAGTGACTGCCAATCAACAGCCAGGAAAATCTCAAAGATGGATTGGGTCCCGATAGTCTTCATTGTGTTCAAGGTGGCCGTGTTCGGCACCGGCATGTTCTTCGCCATCAAGTGGCATTACGACCAAGGGAAGAAGGCGAAGAACGAAGCCAGCAGATCGCCAGTGCCGACTGAACGCACACCGGGCGCGTCAGAGCAATAGCTAATTGCTGTCGATGGTCATAGCTGCGTCAACCCAACTCCGTGCGCCTACTCCACCCTGGATCCAGCCCTGCCAATGTCGTTGCTTGGCGTGACTTCGGCACTGTCAACCGGCTGGCAATCGAGCTTGCGAATTGAGTGCGAAAGTACAGTAACAGACGGGCGACCGCTTCAGGCCGGTTGCGGACGTACGCTCCACTTTCGTGAATGAGTACTATCGGCCAGTAGCTGCCGTTGGCGGTTTGAGAAAGCGGTCGCTCAATGTTCGCGCTCACCGGCGGCAGCAGGCCCGGAGTTCGCATAACGGGTCAAGCGTCTTCGCTCCAAAATGATCTGTCACGAGCAAGGGCTGCAAACAACCAAACAACGCTCCCGGTGTCGGCAAAAAGTATCAGCAAGCTGGTGGCAGCTACCGACAGCTTTCCCCAGGCGACTAAAACTGCAATCGCTGCAAGGATTGAACCAACCAGGGGAATCCCAGAAGCATGCTTGTAGCCTTTCATTGATTTGCCATGGAGCTTGGCGTACAGCGCAGGTCGTAAAAACGAAAGGTGAAGATTGATTGCCATTGCCATCGATGCCAGGGCAATGAGCACCCAAGCTGTTGCAGGCTCTCGAGTGTCATTGGGGGCAATCAAAGCAGAGCACGCCGATCCAATAGAAAGCGCCAACGGTGAGGCCATCAATGCAGCGACGGCTAAATTTTTGACGACAAGCGTGACACGCATAGAGTTAGTTTTTCGACCAATCACAGTTGAACGACCAATATAGCCTGCGCAATGTGCAGGCCCGTAGATGAAGGGCCGGACTCATCGACTGGCGGCTTGCCGCTGCTATGCGATGGACTGTTCAGGGCCCGAAGGTGACGCCTGCGCAAACCCCAAACGATCATCTTTCTTCTACCTGCTGCGCTTCGTAGTACGAGCCACCTTCAACCGCTCCAGTTGCAAGAGAAACGGTAAAGGGGTGCCACGTGTCGTCGAACATCCATGCTTCGCCTCTCAACTCACCGTCATGAAGGGATAGATCGCGGAAGCCATCCCAAGAGATGCGGCGCGAGCGCCAAACGACGCCTCCGCCCCTTTGTCGAAGTTCGAAGTCTGTGGGACTGCAAAGCAGCAGATATCCAGTGCTAGGTACTTCAAGGACAGACTCAATGTCACCCCCAAACTCTTCAAGCAGCTCCCCGGTCACCGTGTTCACCCTGTAGCCTTGGCCGCCAGCTAGCACGTTTACTTCAAGTCCCCTTCCATCCGCGAAAACGGCTGAAAACTTCGTGAGACCTGGCTGAAAATTTCCAACCCAGCAGCGGCTTTCGTCCGCGCAAAACTCTACGACCAGACCCTCGCGATGCTTACCTTGTCCGGTCGCACTGAATTGGCGCGGGAAATTGCCCACTCCAGGTAGTCCGGGGAGAATTCTGGGAGCGCTCAAAAATTCCATATGACGCCTATGTCCGCTTCTGGCCGATAGTACCCATTCGTGACCGAGATGCGAACGGCAGCAACCGCTGCAAAGCTGCCAATGAATCTGCGCAAATCGCTTCTCACTAGTGTGTAGCCCGGGCCCAAAAGTCTGGAACTTCCGGGGCTGCACGCAGCAGCGCTTCTAGTCACCCCTTCGCCCGATGAAAAAGCCCGGCACAAGCCGGGCATCGCACTTTCAATCCCCCATCACCTGCAGCTGAAACTGCCCGCACTCTCCACATCCCCCGTGCCGTTGTAGCGCGCCACCTTGGGGTACACGCACAGCGGCCGGGTGCGGTTGGCGGACCAGCTGGCAGGCAGCTCGGCATTCACCACATTGGCGCCTGCGCCGCGCGCCTTGGCCGTCACGCTGTCGGGTGCCTTGCCTTGTTCCACCCAAGCCACCAGCGGGGCCAGCATATCGAACTGATCGGTGGCGGGGCCGCCGGAGCAGTGGTTCATGCCGGGCACCAGGAACAGGCGGGCAAACGCATCGGCCTTGCCGCTGTGGTTGGCCTGCAGGCGGTCCATCCAGTTGGCGGTGTCCATGGGCGAGAACACGCCGTCGGCCACGCCGTGGAAAACGATCATCTTGGCGCCCCGGTTCTTCAGGGTGCTCAGGTCGGCTTCGTTGGGCGGGGTCATGTAGGACCAGGGGAACTCGGTGTACGTGGTGTTGGTGGCGAACATCTTGGGGTAGTCCGTCTCCATGCTGAAGTTCAGCGCGTACTGCATGCCGGGGATGGCGGTGAACGCTGCCACGGTGGATGGGGGCGAGGTAAAGATGAAGGCCACAGCACCTGCGTCACGCGTGGCGGGCGAGCCGAAGTGCCAGGACGCGAAGTTGGCGCCCGCGATGCCTGGGTCGAACCAGGTGCCCGTGTACAGCGCCTCGCCCTTGCTGTTCCTGGGGCCCGCAAAGATGCTGGCCAGCACACCCTTTTGCTCGCTGGTGATGCACGAACCGTCGCGCGCGCCGGTGCAGGTGGGCACGTCGGTCTGCAGGTTGAAGGCGGCCTGGCAGGCGGCCACGTCGTTGACCTGGCCGTCAGCCACGCCGTCCAGCGCGTCGCATTGGGCGACGATCTTGCTGCCGATGAGCTTGAACTCGGCGGGGCTCACGGCCGTGTTCAGGTCGGGCAGGCCGGTGGTGGCGTCCTTGGTGGATACCTTGGCGTATTGCTGGGCCTTCCACAGCTGCGTGGTGGCGGCCTTGGGCAGGTGAAAGCCGGGGTTGCCCGCCAGGATGCCGTCGTACTGGTCGGCATAGCGCGATGCGCCCACCATGGCGTGGCGGCCGCCGTTGGAGCAGCCGGCCAGGTACGAGCGGTCGGGCGCCTTGCCGTAGGCGCTCTTGATGAGGTTCTTGGCCATGGGGGTGAGGGTGCCCACGGCCTGGTAGCCGTAGTCCAGCCGGGCCTGCGGGTCCACGCCGAAGAAGGGAGTGGGCGCGCCATGGCCTGCGTCGGAGCTGAGCACCGCAAAGCCCTGCACCAGGCCGGGGGCCACCGGCGCGGCGCCGCTCACCGAGCCCAGCGCGGTGACCACGCTGCCGTCGAGTCCGCCGTTGGCCTGGTGCAGAAAGCGGCCGTTCCACGCCACGGGCAGGCGCATCTCGAAACCGATGGCGTAGCTGGCGCCGTCCACGGGGCCGGTGCGCTCTTTCATCTTGCCTTTGACGAGGCAGTGCGCGGGCGCCTGGGTGGTCACGCCCTGCAGCGTCAGCGGGCCGGCGGGCACCTGCTCGGCCGAGGTGATGCGCGTGTCGGGCAGGGCCAGACTGGTGGCGAGCGTGGCGCACGACTGCAGGGGGGCCGGTGTGGCGGCGGAGAGCTGGGGCAGGGCGGCATCGGACGAGCCGCCGCAGCCCATGAGCAGGGCCGTGGTCACGGCCGACAAAGCGATGGGATGGGCGCGCATTCTGGTCCTTCTTTTTTTCAAGCTCATGGTGTGTCTCCTGTTTTTCTGAGGCGCAAGGAAACCCGCAGCGTGGCCTCAACACGCTGTGGGCGGGAGATCGGCGGAAGGCGGATTGCTACTGAATCAGGAGCTGCTGGCGCATATGGGTTGAGCGCCTGTGGCCTCCTGGGCCCTGGATTCCAAGGCGTGCGCGATGCGCTGGCGCAGGATGCCGGTGCGCAGGTCGAATTCGGGCAGTACCCACAGGGCGAAGGCCTGGGCGGGGGCGGTCCAGCGGTCCGTGGCGCTGGTGGGTTCGCTCCCGCGTTCGCGGGGGCTGGCGGCGCCGATCTGGCCCCAGGCCCATTCCAGCAGCACCAGCGCCACGGCGCGCAGGTAGTCGTCGGCCACCCAGTAGGGCAGCTCGGGGTCGGACTGGGCGGCGGCCGCCAGGGCCTGCGTGATCTCGACCAGCGCATGGCGGCGCGCGCTGGCGGCAGTGCTGGGGGCCGCGCCGGGCAGGCTGCCCAGCAGGGCGCCCAGGCCCTGGCCGCCATCGGCCAGCACCTTGCGCACCAGCAGGTCGATGGCCTGGATCTCGTTGGTGCCCTCGTAGATCATGGCCACGCGCGCGTCGCGCACGATCTGCTCGATGCCCCATTCACGCACATAGCCGTGGCCGCCAAACACCTGCAGGCAGGCGCTGGCGCCGTGAAAGCCCTGGTCGGTGAGCGCGGCCTTGAGCACGGGCGTGACCAGCGCGCACCAGCGCTGGGCGGCGGCGCGCGCGGCAGCGTCGGTGCCGTGCTTGGCCACGTCGAGCTGCAGGGCCGTGTGGTAGGCCAGCACGCGGCCGCCGTCGATCCAGGCGCGCTGCGTGTGCAGGATGCGGCGGATGGCGGGGTGGTCTTGAATGAGGCTGGTGTCCTTGGCGCCGGGGGCGCGCATCTGGCGGCGCTCGGCCGCGTAGGCACTGGCCTTTTGCCACGCGGCCTCCAGCAGGCCGATGCCTTGCAGGCCCACGTGCAGGCGGGCGGCGTTCATCATCACGAACATGGCGTTCAGGCCCTTGTTCGGCTCGCCCACCAGCCAGCCGGTGGCGTCGTCAAAGCGCATCACGCAGGTGGGGCTGCCGTGCAGCCCCATTTTTTCTTCAATGCGCTCGCAAACGACCGCATTGCGGGTGCCATTGGGCAACACCTTGGGCACCAGGAACAGCGACAGGCCCTTGGGCCCCGCAGGCGCATCGGGCAGGCGCGCCAGCACCAGGTGCACGATGTTGTCGGTCAGGTCGTGCTCGCCGCCGGAGATAAAGATCTTGCTGCCGTTCACCCGCGCGCTGCCATCGGGCTGCGGCACCCCACGTGTGCGCACCAGGCCCAGGTCGCTGCCCGCGTGGGCTTCGGTCAGGCACATGGTGGCCAGCCATTCGCCGGTGGCGACTTTTTCCAGGTATTGCGCCTTGAGTTCGTCGCTGGCGTGGTGTTTGATGCATTCGTACGCGCCGTGCAGCAGGCCGGGGGCCATGGTCCAGCCGTGGTTGGCGCCGGCCAGCCATTCGAACAGCACACATTCGAGCACCGCAGGCAGGCCCTGGCCGCCGTCCTCGGGCGCGCATGACAGCGACGGCCAGCCCGCCTGCCAGAAGGCCTGGTAGGCGTCGCGGAAGCCTGCGGGCGTGCGCACCTGGCCTGCGTCGAAGCGGCAGCCTTCTTCGTCGCCGCCGCGCTGCAGCGGGGCGATGGCGCTGTCCACAAACTTGGCGGCTTCGTCGAGCACCTGCGCGGCCAGCTCGCCATCGGTGTCCGCAAACGGGGGCAGCGCCTGCCAGCGGCTGGGCGCCTGCAGCACATGGGTCAGCAGATGCTGGATGTCGGCAAGGGCCTGGCGTGCTTGCATGGTTTGCTCTTGTTCTGATAGCTATTGGCGCTTGATGGACGCGCGGTAGCGGCTGTTTTTGCTTGGAATCCTGGTCAGCCAGCGGCAGCCCGTTCACCCTGATCCGGTCGAACGGGCTGCGCGGGTGGCATGCCCAGGCTTCGACAGGCTCAGCCTGAACGGGTGGGGAATGGCTGCGCGCCCTCCCGCCGCGTTGCGCACTGCCCGTGATGCCGGCGCGGCCCCGGCCAGCGCCACCGTGGAGCTGGCTTTGCCAGGCCACGGGTGGCGTCCCCCTCAGGGGGAAGCGGCGAAGCCGCTCAGGGGGAGCTCAGGAATCCGCGGTGAAGCCGATCTTCTTGATCAGCGGACCCCAGGTGTCGTACTCGGCCTTCTGCCAGCGCGCCTGCTCCTCGGGCGTGGAGCCGTGGGGCATCAGGCCCACGATGGCCAGGCTGTCGATGACCGACTTTTCCTTCAGGGCTGCGTTGATGGCGGCGTTGGCGGCGGCGATCACCGGCTTGGGCGTGGCGGCGGGGGCGTAGAAGCCAAACCATTCCTCGGTCGTCAGCTCGGGGAAGCCCTGCTCGGCAAACGTGGGCACATCAGGAACGTACTGCGAACGCTTGGGGCCCGAGGTGGCCAGGATGCGCAGCTTGCCCGCCTTGTAGTTGGCGATGAAGTCGCCGTGTGGCGTGACCATGGCCGCCACCTGGCCGCCCACGACGTCCGTCACGCCGGGGATGGAGCCGCGGTAGGGCACGTGGCGCAGGTCCACGCCGCTGTTGATGCCCAAGAGCGCGCCCAGGAAGTGGGGCGTGGAGCCCGCGCCGGGCGAGCCGTAGCTCGCGTCCTTCGGGTTGGCCTTGGCCCAGGCCAGGAAGTCCTTCACCGTCTTGACGCTGGCGGGCACCATGGGGCCCACGGCCAGGCCGTGGTGCATGATGGCCGCGATCGACACGGGCGCGAAGTCCTTGTCGGTGTAGTTCATCTTGCTGTAGATGTGCGGGTAGTTGGCCAGGGCCGACACCTGCGCCACCGCCAGCACCGAGCCGTCAGCGGGGGCTCCCTTCAGGGTCTCCAGCGCAATGCGCCCGCCCGCGCCGGGCTTGTTTTCCACCACGCCGGCGTTCTTGCTGAACGCCGAGCCACCCCATTTTTCGGCCACGCGCCGCGCCACGGTGTCGCCCGAGCTGCCGGCCGGAAAGCCGAAATACACCTTGACCTGGTCCACCTGCGCATGGGCGGCGAAGGGGTGCAGGGCGCCCAATGCGGCGCTGGCGCCAAGGGCCTGAACGAATTGACGGCGTGTGGTGGTCATGGTTTGTCTCCTGGTGTGTATCTGACGGACATCTCAAAAATCAACCGGGGTGTTCGCACACCCTCTCGTTATCAGTTGTGCGGTGCCTCCCGGGGCGCAAGAAACTGGCGCTGCCCAAGCCAGCGCCACCGTGGAACTGGCTTTGCCAGGCCACCGGTGGCGTCCCCCTCCCGCAGGAGAGGGGGAAGGCGCGAAGCGACTCAGGGGGTGCATTACCGTGGCGCCATGCGCAGGGCACCATCGAGGCGGATCACCTCGCCGTTCAGGTGCCCGTTGGTGACGATGTGGCAGGCCAGCTCGGCAAACTCCTCGGGCTTGCCCAGGCGCGGCGGGAAGGGGATGCTCGCGGCCAGCGACTGCTGCACGGCCTCGGGCAACTCCTTCATCAGCGGCGTGGCGAACAGGCCGGGCGCCACGGTGCACACCCGGATGCCGTGCTGCGCCAGGTCGCGCGCCATGGGCAGCGTCATGCCCACCAGGCCGCCCTTGGAGGCGCTGTAGGCCTGCTGGCCCACCTGGCCGTCGAACGCGGCGGCCGAGGCGGTGAACATCATCACGCCGCGCTCGCCATTGGGCAGGGGCTCCAGCTTGGCGCAGGCGGCGGCGAACAGGCGGCTCACGTTGTAGCTGCCGATCAGGTTGATGGTGACCACGCGCGTGAAGTCTTCCAGCGGCGCGGCGCTTCCGTCGCGCTGCACGATGCGCTTGGCGCTGCCGATGCCGGCCACGTTCATCAGGATGCGCGCGGGGCCGTGGGCGGCGGCGGCCTTCTCCAGCGCAGCGGTGACGCTGGCGGGGTCGGTGATGTCGCAGGCGCACGCCACGGCGCAGCCGTTGCCAAATTCCTTGCCAATGTCGGCCGCCACCTTCTCGGCCAGCTCGGCATTGCGGTCGAGCACGGCGACCTTGGCGCCCAGGCGGGCGAGTTCGCGGGCGGTGGCTTCACCGAGGCCCGATGCGCCGCCGGTCACGATGGCGGCTTGTCCTTGGATGTCCATGCTGTGTGTCCTTGAGAAAAATGTGGGGTGTTTCTTTGGCGTTCAGCGGCGCGGCACCAGCGTGCCGGGCAGCGTGCCGCCGTGCAGTGCGTCCACCACATCCGCGCGGTGTTGCAGCACGGCGCGCTGGTTGATGGAGCCCTTGTCGGTGATCTCGCCCTTATCGAGCGAGGGCGGCTCGGCCATCAGGTGCGCGCGGGCCACGCGGGTGGCGCTGCCGGTGGACTCGGCCGCAAGCCTGTCCAGCACCTGCTGGAAGTGCTGCTGCACCGGGGCGCTGGCCAGCACCTCGTGCAGGCTGGCGCTCTCGGGCAGGTCGCTGAGTGTGCGGATGGTGGGGGTGGGCACCAGCAGCGCGCCGATCTCTTTCAGGTTGATGCCGGTGATGACCGCGTCCTGCACGTAGGGAGCGCAGGCCGCGATGATCTTGGCGCGCATGGGGCCCACGCTCACGAAGGTGCCGGTACTGAGCTTGAAGTCCTCGGCAATGCGGCCGTCGAACTTCAGGCCCTTGTTCGGGTCGGTCTCGTCGATCCATTTCACGGCATCGCCCGAGCAGTAGAAGCCCTCTTCATCGAAGGCGTCGCGCGTGGCCTCGGCATTGCGCCAGTAGCCGGGCGTGATGTTGGGGCCGCGGTAGCGCACCTCGACCTTGCCGTCCACCGGCACGAGCTTGAGTTCGAGCCCCGGCGTGGGCACGCCGATGTCGCCGGCCTGCACGTCGGGGCTGTTCACGGCCACGCAGAAGGGGCAGCCCTCGGTCATGCCCAGGCCCGTGTTCATCACGATGCGCTCGCCCACCTCGCGCTCGGCGCTCTCGAACAGCGAGTCCCAGATGGGCTGTGACAGCGCGGCGGCGGCAAAGAAGAACATCTTCACGCGGCTGAGCAGGTTCTTGCGCAGCAGGTCGTCCGTCTTCATGGTCTGCGCGATCACCTCGAAACCCGTGGGCACGTTGAAGTACACCGTGGGCGCGATCTCGCGCAGGTTGCGGATGGTCTCGGCCATGCCCTTGGGCGTGGGCTTGCCTTCGTCCAGGTACAGCGTGCCGCCGTTGTAGATGACGATGCCGAAGTTGTGGTTGCCGCCGAAGGTGTGGTTCCACGGCAGCCAGTCCACCAGCACCAGGGGCTCCTCGGCCAGCACCGGCATCGACTGGTTCATCTGCTGCAGGTTGGCGGCCCACATGCCGTGCGTCACGATCACGGCCTTGGGCAGCTTGGTGGAGCCCGAGGTGAACATGAACTTGGCGATGCTGTCGGCGGTGATGGCGCCGTGCGCCGCATCCACGGCGGGCGTGGCAGGGGTGGCCAGCAGGTCGCGGAAGGCCACGGTGCTGCGGCCCGGCATGCTGCCGGTGCCCAGCACTACCTTCACGTCGTCGGCCACGGTGGCCTCGATGGCGCGCGCAAAGCGCGCGGCGTCGCTGGCGAACACCAGGCCGGGGGTCAGCGTGTCCAGCACATGGCGCAGCTTGTCGAAGTCCTGGCTGATGGTGGAGTACGCGGTGGAGACGGTGCACTGCGGCACGCCGGCCACCAGGCAGCCCAGCGACAGCAGCGCGTGGTCCAGGTCGTTTTCGCTCAGGATGGCCACGGGGCGCTCGGCGCCCAGGTGCATGTCGAGCAAGGCCTGGGCAATGCTGCGCGCGGCCTGCCAGGCCTGGCCGTAGGTGACGTGGCGCCACTCGCCCAGGCTGCCGTCGGCGTTCTTCACGCGCTGGGCCATCCAGGTGCGGTCGGGCGCCACATGCGCCCAGTGCGCCAGGCGGTCCGTGAGCCGCACGGGGTAGGGCGCCAGGTCTTGCGTGGCCCGCACGTAGACCACGCCGTCGTCTGTCCGGCGGGTGCTGACTTCGGTCACGCCGAAGCGCAGCGGCCGGTAGCGGGGAGAAGGGTTGGTTGCCGTCATGGAAAAGCGTCTCGGTGGGGCTGGCTGGATGCGCAGTGGCGGACCGCGCGTGTCAGTCCTTCTTGACCTTGGCAGCCTTGCCGTCCAGGAAGGCGCGCACGCGGGCCTTGGCCTCGGGGGCGCTCTGGGCGATGGCGGCCATCATGGCTTCGGTCATCAGGCCCTGGTCCGACGGCTGCTCGGCAATGCGCGGCAGCGCGTGCATCAGCGCGTAGTTGGTCAGCGGCGCGTTCTGCGCAATGCGCTGGGCCAGCTCGAAGGCCTTGTCGAACGCCGTGCCGGTGGGCACGAGGTACTGCGCAAAGCCCACGCGCTCGCCGTCCACCGCGTTGTAGACGCGGCCGGTCATCATCATGTCGGTCATGCGCGCCGTGCCGATCAGGCGCGGAATGCGCACCGCGCCGCCGCCGCCCACGAAGATGCCGCGCGAGCCCTCGGGCAGCGCGTAGAAGGTGGACTCGTCGGCCACGCGGATGTGGCAGGCGCTGGCCAGCTCCAGGCCCCCGCCCACCACCGCGCCGTGCAGCGCGGCCACCACGGGCACGGGGCCGAACTGCACGCGGTCCAGCGCCGCATGCCACATGCGCGAGTGGTGCAGGCCCTGGCCCGCATCGCGCTCCTTGAGTTCGGACAGGTCCAGGCCCGAGCAGAAGTGCTCGCCTTCGCCATCGATCACGGCCGCGCCCACGGTGGCGGGCAGGTTGTCCATCACGTCCCGCAGCGCCAGGATCAGGCCGTCGTTCAGGGCATTGCGCTTGGCGGGGCGGGCGAGGCGGATGACCGCGATGTCCTCGCGTTCGCCGCGGATTTCGAGGGAGATGTCGGAGTGCTTGGTCATGGTCATCGAGGTGAGTTGGAGAAATTATGGTTATCAAAAATAACTAAAACAAGGCCATGGAGGCGGTCTTTGCTAGGTGCTTTCCCTAGCTTTTCTGGGTGCTCATATGATTATGATAAATAACTAAAATGGCACCGATTCACAGCAAGGAACCGTCATGAACGCCTTCATCCCCTACGGCATTTACTGGTCGTCCCCGTTCGCCAAGTGGCAGGGCTCGCTGGCCAACCTCAACGCGCTGCCGCTGGCGGCCACGGTGGGCAAGCAGGCGCTGGCCGCGCGCGGGTACGACCTGGCGGCGGTGGACCTGGCGATCCTCGGCATCACCAACCCGCAGAAGGGCAGCTTCTACGGCCTGCCCTGGGTCACCGGCCTCATGGGCATCGACCGCGTGGCGGGCCCCACGGTGCAGCAGGCCTGCGCCACCAGTGTGCGCGCGCTGCAGATGGCCGCGCAAGAGGTGGCCTGCGGCACGGCCACCAGCGCGCTCTTGGTGATGGCTGACCGCCAGTCCAACGGGCCGGTGGTGTACTACCCCGATTCGAGCGGCACCGGCGGCTATGGCATCACCGAGCACTGGGTGCCCGACAACATGGGCCACGACCCCTACGCCAAGAACCCCATGCTGCAGACGGGCGAAAACGTGGCGGCGCGCTACGGCATCACCACCGAAGAGCAGCACGCGCTCAAGCTGCACCGCTACACGCAGTACCAGGCGGCGCTGGCCGACGACCGCGCCTTCCAGAAGCGCTACATGGCCGATGTGCCGGTCACCGACTCGAAATTCCGCAAGCAGACCGGCACGCTCAGCGCCGACGAAGGCATCTTCCCCACCACCGCCGAAGGCCTGGCCAGGCTCAAGCCGGTCAAAGAAGGCGGCACCGTGACCTTCGGCGGCCAGACGCACCCGGCCGACGGCAATGCGGGCGCCATCGTCACCACGCGTGACCGCGCCCGCGCCGTGGCCACCGACCCCGGCATCGAGGTCGAGATCCTGGGCTTCGGCATGGCGCGCGTGGAGGCCGGCTTCATGCCCATGGCGCCGTCGCCGGCGGCGTTCAACGCCTTGAAGCACGCAGGCCTGTCCATCGCCGACGTGCACGCCATCAAGACGCACAACCCGTTTGCGGTGAACGACATCGCGCTGGCGCGCGACACCGGCTTTGCCTGGGAGCGCATGAACAACTACGGCAGCTCCATCATCTGGGGCCACCCGCAGGCGCCCACCGGCTTGCGCGCCATCATCGAACTGATCGAAGAGCTGGTGCTGCGCGGCGGCGGCGTGGGCCTGTTCACCGGCTGTGCGGCGGGCGACACCGGCTACGCCACCGTGCTGCGCGTGACCGACACCACCACACAGAAAGCCTGAGCCATGACGACAAGCACCGAACATTCCTTTTCTGCCCCGCTCAACGCCTGGCTGGTGGACGGCGTGCGCACGCCCATGGTGGATTACTGCGGCCCGCTGGGCCATGTGTCGCCCACCGACATGGGCATCAAGGTTGCCCGGGCCGTGCTGGAGAAAAGCGGCGTGCCCGCCACCGACGTGAACTCGGTCATCACCGGGTCGATGGCGCAGGCCGACTTCGACGCCTTCGTGCTGCCGCGCCACATCGGCCTGTACGCGGGCGTGCCGCAAGCGGTGCCGGCCATCCTGGTGCAGCGCATCTGCGGCACGGGCTTCGAGCTGTTTCGCCAGGCCGCCGACCAGATCGCGCTGGGCTATGCCGACGTGGCGCTGGTGGTGGGCACCGAGTCCATGACGCGCAACCCCATTGCCGCGTACACGCACCGCACGGGCTTCAAGCTCGGTGCGCCGGTGGAGTTCAAGGACTTCCTGATGGAGGCGCTGATTGACACCGCCGGCCCCGTCACGATGATCGAGACCGCCGAGAACCTGGCCAAAAAATACGGCATCACCCGCGAAGACGTGGACGCGTACGCGGCGCGCTCGTTCGAGCGGGCGCTGCAAGCCCAGGCCGACGGCTTTCTGGCCGGCGAGATCGTGCCGGTGACGAGCGAGAAGTTCGAGCTGGCAGGCTACGCCACGCGCGGCATCACGCTGCCGCGCAAGGTGGCGCAGCTCGATCGCGACACGCACCCGCGCCCCTCCCCCATTGAGGCCCTGGCGGGGCTGCGCACGGTGTACCCCGGTGGCGTGCAGACGGCGGGCAACAGCTCGGCCCTGGTGGACGCGGCCGTGGGCGCCGTGGTGGCCAGCGATGCCTATGTGCAGCGGCGCGGCCTGAAACCCCTGGCGCGCCTGCGCGGTGCGGCAGCGGTGGGCGTGGCGCCCGAGTACATGGGCATCGGCCCGGCCCCCGCCATCCGCGCGCTGCTGGCGCGCACCGGGCTCACGCTGGAGGACATCGGCCTGTTTGAAATCAACGAAGCGCAGGGCGCGCAGACCATCGCCGTGGAGCGCGAACTGGGCCTGGACCGCGACAAGCTCAACGTGAACGGCGGCGCGATTGCGCTGGGCCACCCCTTGGCCGCCACCGGCGTGCGCCTGACGGTGACCCTGGCGCGCGAGCTGCGCCGGCGCGGCCTGCGCTACGGCATCTCGAGTGCCTGCGTGGGCGGCGGGCAGGGCATTGCCTTGCTCATCGAGAACCCGGATGCTTGAAATTTAAGAGAAACAGGGCTCAAGCGCTTATGGGATAAGCGCGAGCAGCTATCGAAGCAATAGTGTTCAATTGAAGGTCACCATGAAAATCATCACCGCAGCCCAGGCCGGGGCCCTGATCCCCGACAACGCCACCATCTTCCTGGGCGGCCTGGCCGTCTCCAGCCTGCCCGAGGAAGTGCTCAAGGGCGTGGAAAAGAATTTCCTCGACACCGGACACCCGAAGAACGTGACCACCTGGGCCTGCGGCGCCATCGGCAACAGCAAGGACGCGGGCATGGTGCACTTTGCCCACCCGGGCATGATCAAGCGCACCGTGGCGGGCCACTTCGGCCAGACCGGCGCCGAGATGATGAAGATGGTCTTCGACGGCGAGGTGGAGGCGTACAACTTCCCGCAGGGCAGCCTGTCGCACCTCACGCGCCACATCGCCAGCCGCAGCCCCGGGCTGCTGACCAAGGTGGGCCTGGGCACGTTCGTGGACCCCCGCATCGAAGGCGGCAAGCTCAACAGCAAGTCCACCGAAGACCTGGTCAAGCTCGTCGAGTTCAACGGCGAGGAATGGCTGTTCTACCCCGCGCCCAAGGTCGACGTGGCCATCATCCGCGGCACGCTGGCGGATGAGAACGGCAACATCACGCTGGACAAGGAAGGCGTGCTGCTCGAGCAGATCAACATCGCCCACGCGGCCAAGGCCTGCGGCGGCATCGTGATCGCGCAGGTGGAGCGCATCGTCAAGGCGGGCAGCCTGCACCCCAAGTCGGTCAAGGTGCCGGGCGTGTCGGTGGACTACGTGGTGGTCAGCCAGCCCGAGAACCACATGCAGACCATCACCACGCAGTTCAACCCCGCGCTGTGCGGCGATGTGCGCGTGCCGCTCAACTCGCTGGCGCCCATGCCGCTGGACGAGCGCAAGGTGATCGCGCGCCGCACGGCGCTGGAGCTCACGCCCGGCGCCATCACCAACCTGGGTATCGGCATCCCGGCCGGCGTGCCGTCGGTGGCGGCGGAAGAGGGCGTGTCCGACCAGTTCACGCTGAGCGTGGAAAGCGGCATCACCGGCGGCATCCCGGCGCAGCTGGGCGACTTCGGCACGGCCTACAACGCCGACGCCATCATCGAGCAGTCGCTGCAGTTCGACTTCTATGACGGCGGCGGGCTGGACGCGAGCTTCCTGGGCCTGGCGCAGGCCGACAACCACGGCAACGTGAACGTGAGCAAGTTCAACGGCCGGCCCGTGGGCTGCGGCGGCTTCGTGAACATCACGCGGTCCACCAAGCACCTGGTGTTCTGCGGCACCTTCACCGCGGGCGGGCTGGAGGTGCAGGTGGCCGACGGCCAGCTCACCATCGTCAAGGAAGGCCGCTCGCGCAAGTTCATCGAGAAGGTCGAGCAGATCACCTTCAACGGGCTGGACGCCGCGCAGCGCGAGCAGAACGTGCTGTTCGTCACCGAGCGCGCCGTGTTCCACCTGACCACCGAGGGCCTGGAGCTGACCGAGATCGCGCCGGGCATCGACCTGGAACGCGACGTGCTGGCGCACATGGGGTTCAAGCCCCTGATGCGCGATGTGAAGATGATGGACCCGGGCCTGTTCCGTGCCCAGTGGGGCGGGCTGGCGCAGGCAATGGCCGCCAAGGCCGGGTCCGCTGCCTGATACGGAACGGAGCAACCCTGCGCGGGCTCTCAGGAGGCGGGGTCCGGCGAATAGACCTTCTGCAGCAACCGGATCAGCGTCTTGCGCTCGGCGGCGGTCAGGCCCGCCGTGGCGTCCACTTCCAGCTGGGCGGCGGTCTCCTCGGCCTGCGCGGTCAGCTCCACCCCCGCGGGCGTGAGGTGCACGCCCATGGCGCGCCCGTCGCTGGGGTGCGGGCGGCGCTCGATCAGCCCGCGCCGCTCCAGCGCGGCGATCAGCCCCACCAGGTTGGGCGGCAGTACATTGAGCGTGGCGCACAGCTGGCGCGAGGTGATGCCCGGGTTGTGGGCCACCAGCGACAGCACGGAAAACTCCACCACCTTCAGGCGGTACACCGCCATGCGCTCCATGAACACCTCGATGACCGCCAGCGACGCACGGCGCGCGTTGTAGCCCACCAGCGTGCGCAGGAAGCTGGTGTCCACGGCCTCCGGCGTGGAGAGCGCGGTGGCGGGGGGCGGTGGGTTTTTGAAGGGGCGGGCGCTGGACATGGGGCGATGGTTGCCGGAGCAAGGTCGGGTTTGGCGACGCATCGGGCAAGACCACTTTCTGACTCCCTTTCGCCGCTGCCGCTTATTTTATATACATCTTTTGCTATTAAAAATATAGCTATATCGAGAAATCGAAAAACGCGGCTCCACCCGCCTCAAGCGGGGCTGCGCAGCACGCGGCGGTATTGCACGGCCTCGGCCACATGGATGACCTCGGTGGTGGGCGAGCCCGCCAGGTCGGCGATGGTGCGCGCCACCTTCAGCGCACGGTGCGTGCTGCGGGCCGACCATCCCAGCCGCGCGGCGGCGGTGTTCAGGAATCTGGCGGCCGCATCGTCCAGCCGCAGGTGCGTGTCGATCTCCTGGCCCTGCAACGCCTGGTTGGCCTTGCCCTGCCGCGCCAGCGCCAGGGCGCGGGCATGTTCCACCCGCCCGCGGATGGCGGCGGTGGGCTCGCCCGCGGGGGCCTGCACCAGTTGCTCGGCGGGGAGGGCGGGCACCTCCACATGCAGGTCGATGCGGTCCAGCAGCGGGCCGCTGAGCTTGCCCTGGTAGCGGTTGATCTGGTCGGGCGTGCAGCGGCACGCGCGTTGCGTGGACCCGAGAAAGCCGCACGGGCAGGGGTTCATCGCCGCGATCATCTGAAAGCGCGCGGGGAAGTCCGCGCGCTGCGCGGCCCGCGAGATGGTGATGTGGCCCGTCTCCAGCGGCTCGCGCAGCGCCTCGAGGGCGGCACGGGGAAATTCCGGCAGCTCGTCGAGGAAGAGGACGCCGTGGTGGGCCAGCGAGATTTCGCCCGGCCGGGGCGGCGATCCACCTCCGACAAGGGCCACCGCGCTGGCCGTATGGTGGGGCGTGCCCGTGGGCCGCTGCCCCCACAGTTCGGGGCGGAACCGCCCGGCCAGGCTGGCGATCGCTGCGCTCTCCAGCGCCTCGTCCACCGTCATGGCCGGCAGCAGCCCGGCAAAGCGCAGGGCCAGCATGGACTTGCCCGAGCCCGGCGGGCCGGCCATCAGGACACTGTGGGCTCCGGCGGCCGCGATCTCCAGCGCGCGCTTGGCCGTGGCCTGGCCTTTCACGTCGGCCATGTCCAGGGAGGCGGCTGCGGCCGCCATCGGCGTGGCTTGCAGGCGGGTCCAGCCATCGTTGTCCACGGAGGCATCGCCCGCCGCGGCGTTGCCCGGTGGCAGGAAGGCGCGCACCACGTCCAGCAGGTGCCGGGCGCGCACCACCTGCGCGGCGGGCACGAGGGCGGCCTCTTCGGCGCTGCCGGGCGGCAGCACCAGCACGGCGCTGATCTGCTGCGTCTGCAGCGCGAGGCTCGTGGCCAGCGCGCCGCGCACCGGCCGCAGTTCGCCCGACAGCGACAGCTCGCCCGCGAATTCGTGCCCCGGCAGGCGGGCGCCGTCCAGCTGCCCGCTGGCCGCCAGGATGCCCAGCGCGATCGGCAGGTCGAACCGGCCGGAATCCTTGGGCAGGTCGGCGGGGGCGAGGTTGACGGTGATCCGCTTGTTGTGGGGGAACTCCAGCCCCGCGTTCTGCAGTGCCGACCGCACGCGCTCGCGCGCTTCCTTCACTTCCACTTCGGCAAGGCCCACCAGGGTGAAGCTGGGCAGGCCGTTGGCCAGGTGCACTTCGACAGTGACGGACGGCGCCTGCAGCCCCAGAAGGGCGCGGCTTTGCACCAAAGCAAGACTCATGAAGCGATTCCTCCCCAGATGGGTGCGTTTTATGGCGTTCCCGCGCGGGCCCTTGGCGCCATGCACCAATAGCGTGCGTATGGCCGTGGCACGGTGCTGATGCCCACTGTACCGGGGATCGTTGTAACGCGAAGCAACGGCGCGCGCGGATGTATTGCGCCGCGTGGCACGGTCCGTGCTTAAAGCGCTCGTCCCTACTTTGTCCAACCGGAGGAAACATGACCCGCGCCATCATCAAGACCCTGGGCGTTGCCCTTGCAGCATCCCTTCCCCTGCTGGCCAGCGCCCAGCTCACCGGCAACGTCAGCCTGACCACCAACTACAAGTTCCGTGGCCAGGACCAGGACGCCTCCAAGGCCAAGGCCCTCAAGCCCGCGCTACAAGGCGGTTTTGACTATGCCTTCGGCGAATCCGGCTGGTACGTGGGTAACTGGAATTCCAGCGTGGACTGGCTGGCCAACAACTCGCTCGAAGCCGACCTGTACGGCGGCTACAAGTTCAAGGCCGGCGGCGCCGACCTGGACCTGGGCGCGCTGACCTACATCTACCCCGGCAATGCCAACGGCAACACCACCGAGCTGTATGGCGCGGCCACCATGGGCCCCTTCACCGCCAAGTATTCGCACACCATCTCCAAGGACTACTTCGGCTGGGCCGGCGCCAAGTCCGGCTCGGGCCTGAAGGGCCGCAACACCGGCTACCTGAACCTGGCGTTCGCCCAGGAAGTGGCTCCCAGCGTCACCCTGAAGGCCTCGGTGGGCTTCACCCGCTTCGCCAGCGACATCAAGGACCTGGGCGTGCCCAACTACATGGACTACAGCGTGGGCGGCGCGTATGACTTCGGCAGCGGCCTGTCGCTGGGCGCCGCCGTGGTGGGCGCCAACAAGAAGGCCTTCTTCGGCCACGTCAACAAGTCGCGCGTGATCGTCACGCTCACCAAAACCCTGTAAGCAAGTCTCGATGGGCGCCGGGTGCGCCCATCGTCGGAGGAACCAAAATGAAAATGGTGACAGCCATCATCAAGCCCTTCAAGCTCGACGAGGTGCGTGAAGCACTCTCGGACATCGGCGTGCAAGGCATCACGGTGACCGAGGTCAAGGGCTTCGGCCGCCAGAAGGGCCACACCGAGCTGTACCGCGGCGCGGAGTACGTGGTCGACTTCCTGCCCAAGGTCAAGATCGAGGCCGCCGTGGCGGATGACCTCGTGGACCGCGTGATCGAGTCCATCGAAAGCGCCGCGCGCACCGGCAAGATCGGCGACGGCAAGATCTTCGTGACCCACCTGGAGCAGGTGGTGCGCATCCGCACTGGCGAAACCGGCAAGGAAGCCCTGTAAGGGCCCGGCCGCATCACACCCAAGAAGAGAAACGCCATGAAAAAACTGCTTGCTTCCTTCATTCTGGGGCTGGGCCTGCTGACCATGGGCAACCTGTCCCTGGCCCAGGCGCCCGCCGCCTCCGAGCCGGCCGCCGCCGCGCCCGCTGCGGCGGCCGCTCCCGCCGCTGAAGCCCCTGCGGCTGCCCCTGCTCCCGCGGCCGCCGCTGCAGCCGCTGCACCGGCCGCCGCCGAAGCCCCCGCTCCGGTCCCCAACAAGGGCGACACCGCCTGGATGATGACGTCCACCATCCTCGTGATCCTGATGGTCCTGCCCGGCCTGGCGCTGTTCTACGGCGGCCTGGTGCGCAGCAAGAACATGCTGTCCGTGCTGATGCAGGTGATGGTCACGTTCTCGCTGATCGTGGTGCTGTGGTTCATCTACGGCTACAGCCTGGCCTTCACCGAGGGCGGCGCCTTCATCGGCGGCTTCGACCGGCTGTTCATGAAGGGCATCTGGGACAACGCCGCCGGCACGTTCGCCAACGCCGCCACCTTCAGCAAGGGTGTCGTGATTCCGGAAGTGGTGTTCGCCGCCTTCCAGGCCACGTTCGCCGGCATCACCTGCGCCCTGATCGTCGGTGCGTTCGCAGAGCGCATCAAGTTCAGCGCCGTCATGATGTTCATGGTGCTGTGGTTCACCTTCAGCTACCTGCCGATCGCCCACATGGTGTGGTTCTGGATGGGCCCCGACGCATACGCCTCCAAGGAAGTGGCCGACGCCATGACCGGCAAGGCCGGCCAGATCTGGCAGTGGGGCGCGCTGGACTTCGCCGGCGGTACCGTGGTGCACATCAACGCCGCCGTGGCGGGCCTGGTGGGCGCGTTCATGGTGGGCAAGCGCATCGGCTACGGCAAGGAAGCCATGGCGCCCCACAGCCTGACGCTGACCATGGTCGGTGCCTCGCTGCTGTGGGTGGGCTGGTTCGGCTTCAACGCCGGCTCCGCCCTGGAAGCCAACGGCTTTGCCGCCCTGGCCTTCATCAACACGCTGGTGGCCACCGCCGCCGCCGTGCTGGCATGGTCCATCGGTGAAGCGCTGATGCGCGGCAAGGCGTCGATGCTGGGTGCGGCGTCGGGTGCCGTGGCCGGCCTCGTGGCCATCACGCCCGCTGCCGGCAACGTCGGCATCGGCGGTGCGCTGGTGATCGGCCTCGTGGGCGGCTTCGCCTGCCTGTGGGGTGTGAACGGCCTCAAGAAGCTGCTGGGCGCGGACGACTCGCTCGACGTGTTCGGCGTGCACGGCATCGGCGGCATCGTGGGTGCCCTGCTGACCGGCGTGTTCAATGCGCCTGGCCTGGGTGGCCCCGGCTACGTGGCCGACTGGGTGACCGCCACCATGGTGACCTCCGCCGACTACTCCATCGCCGCCCAGGTGTGGACCCAGACCAAGGCCGTGCTGCTGACCATCGTGTGGTCGGGCGTGGTTTCCTTCGTGGCCTACAAGATCGTCGACCTGACGGTGGGCCTGCGTGTCTCGGAAGAAGACGAACGCGAAGGCCTGGACATCACCTCGCACGGCGAAACAGCGTACAACCGCTGAAGCAGGCCGGTGCGCCCGACGCGCCGCGGTGTCTGGTGGCACCGTGGCGTCGCAACAAGAACAAGCGAGTCGCTCCTTTGGTTGTTGAACCCGCCGGCAACGGCGGGTTTTTTTCGTACCGGGCGGGGGACTTGCTTGTCTGCATTCTGTTCTGGCACGCACGCCCAGAGCACACGTCCGCAGACATCCCTCCCGGCGGTCCCGAGCCATTTGCACGCGCGCTGTTCAAAAAATTCACGCGCTCTCCGCGTGGCGCCGGACATCGCTGGAGCTACGATGCAAGGCATGGACCTCGCCCTTGCCCAGATCGCCGACCGTGTGCGCACCGCCGCCGCCGACCAGACCCCCTTGCGCATCCGGGGCGGGGGCACCAAGGACTTCCATGGCCTGGCGCTGCATGGCGAGGTGCTCGACACCCGCGTGCTGCGCGGCATCGTGAGCTACGAGCCCAGCGAACTGGTCGTCACCGTGCGCGCGGGCACCCCGCTGGCCGAGCTGGAGGCCACGCTGGCCGAACAGGGCCAGTGCCTGCCCTTCGAGCCCCCGCACTTCGCCAAGACCCCCCCGGATGCCGCCACCGTGGGCGGCATGGTGGCGGCCGGCCTGTCGGGGCCGGCCCGCGCCAGCGTGGGCGCGGTGCGCGACTATGTGCTGGGGGTCACGCTGCTCAACGGCCGGGCCGAGCTGCTGAGCTTTGGTGGGCAGGTGATGAAGAACGTGGCGGGCTATGACGTGTCGCGCCTCATGGCCGGCGCCTGGGGCACGCTGGGCCTGCTCACCGAGGTCAGCCTCAAGGTGCTGCCGGTGGCCCCGGCCGAGGCCACGCTGCGCTTCGAATGCAACCAGGCCGATGCCTTGCGCAAGCTGCACGCCTGGGGCGGCCAGCCCCTGCCGCTCAACGCGAGCTGCTGGGTGCAGGACACGGGCGCGGGCACCCTCTACGTGCGCCTGCGCGGGGCCGTGGCCGCCGTCGAGGCCGCGTGCAAGACCATGGGTGGCGTGCGCATGGACGACAGCGCCGCCGTGGCTGCCGATTGGGCCGCCTGCCGCGAACAGACCCTGCCCTGGTTCAGCGACCGCGCCCAGCGCCCCGGCCACGCGCTGTGGCGCCTGTCCCTGCCGCCCACGGCCCCCGTGCTCCAACTGCCTGCGGCGGCCCAGCCGCTCATCGAATGGCACGGCGCCCTGCGCTGGGTGCAGGCGCCGGAAGCGGCGGGCGATGCCCTGCGCGAGGCCGCACGCGCGGGGGGCGGAAGTGCTTCTGTTTTCATAGCTTCCAGCGCAGGTGCATCAAGCGGTAGCGGCCAGTTTGGCTTGAAATCCAGTGCGCTGGAGCAGATCCACGCGCGCCTCAAGCACAGCTTCGACCCCGCGGGCATCTTCAACCCCGGGCGCATGGCCCGCGCCTGGTAAGCCACGCGCCAGCCTGCGGCACCCATGCGACGCCTGCGCCATCTCACCGGACACCACCGCACAGTGGCGAGCAACCGCGTGCTGGGCCTGCTGCTGGCCTTCAATGCGGGCGCGGTCAATGCCGGGGGGTTCCTGGTGGTGCACCTGTACACCTCGCACATGACCGGCTTTGTCTCGATGCTGGCCGACAACCTCGTGCTGGGCAACATGGCCCTGGTGCTGGGCGCGGTGGGGGCGTTGCTGGCCTTCGTCAGCGGCGCGGCCACCACGGCCGTCATGGTCAACTGGGCGCGCCAGCGCAAGCTGCACAGCAGCTATGCGCTGCCGCTGCTGGTGGTGGCGGTGCTCATGCTGGTGTTCGGCCTGGTGGGCGCCATCACGCTCAACTGGCGCACGCCGTTCGCCGTGCCCACCACGGTGCTGCTGCTGTCGTTCATCATGGGCCTGCAGAACGCCACGGTGACCAAGATGTCCTCGTCCCAGATCCGCACCACGCACATGACCGGCGTGGTGACCGACCTGGGCATCGAGCTGGGCAAGATGCTCTACTGGAACCGCACCGGCACCGCGCCGGAATCCCAGGTGCGCGCCAACCAGGCCCGGCTGCGGCTGTTCGCGGGGCTCGTGGCGATGTTCCTCGTGGGAGGCGTTGCCGGGGCCGCGGGCTTCAAGCACGTGGGCTTCGTGTTCGTGGTGCCGCTGGCGCTGGTGCTGCTGGGGCTGTCGCTGCCCCCCTTGTGGGCCGACCGCGCGCGCCTGCGCCACCCCTTGCGCAAGGCGCTGCCGCTGGAGCCGCCGCTCACTCCGCCGCCCGCGCTCTGAGCGTTTCCGGCCCTGTTTTACCTTCCCCTGTCCAGGCATGCTCCATGCAAACCCAACTCGCCCCTGAATACCGCGCCCGCGCCGATGGCCTGGAGGCCGAGGCCATCCTGCGCAAATGCGTGCACTGCGGCTTCTGCACCGCCACCTGCCCCACCTACCAGCTGCTGGGCGACGAGCTTGACGGCCCGCGCGGCCGCATCTACCTCATCAAGCAGGTGCTCGAGGGCGCCGAGCCCACGCGCAAGACCCAGATGCACCTGGACCGGTGCCTGACCTGCCGCAACTGCGAAAGCACCTGCCCGAGCGGCGTGCAATATGGTCATCTGGTCGATATAGGCCGCAAGATCGTCGATGAGAAAGTCGCCCGCCCGGTGGGCGAGAAGGCCTTGCGCTGGGCGCTGAAGGAGGGCCTGCCTTCGCCCCTGTTCGCCCCCGCCATGAAGGCCGGGCAACTGGTGCGCGGCCTGCTACCCGCATCCCTCAAGGCCAAGGTGCCTGCGCCCCAAAATGCCGGCGCCTGGCCCGTGCGCGAACACGCGCGCAAGGTGCTTTTGCTGGCCGGCTGCGTGCAGCCGGCCATGATGCCCAACATCAACACCGCCACCGCCCGCGTGCTCGACGCCGTGGGCATCCAGACCGTGGTCGCGCCCAAGGCGGGCTGCTGCGGTGCCGTCAAGTTCCACCTCAACGACCAGGACGGCGGCAAGGCCGAGATGCGCGCCAACATCGACGCCTGGTGGCCGCTGGTGGAGCAGGGCGGGGTGGAAGCCATCGTCATGAACGCCTCGGGCTGCGGCGTCACCGTCAAGGAATACGGCCACATCCTCAAGGACGACGCGCAGTACGCCGCCAGGGCCGAACGCATCAGCGCGCTCACGCGCGACCTGTCGGAGCTGCTGCCGGCCCTGCTGCCCGAGCTGGCCGACAAGCTGGCGGGCCGCGCCCAGCCCGCCGCCGACGTGCTGTACGCCTACCATCCGCCGTGCACGCTGCAGCACGGCCAGAAGCTGCGCGGCGGGGTGGAAACGCAGCTTGCGCGCCTGGGGTTCCGGCTGCGCGCGGCGCGCAACGAGGCCCACCTGTGCTGCGGCTCGGCGGGCACGTATTCGGTGCTCAACCCGGACCTGGCGTACCAGCTGCGCGACCGCAAGCTCGGCGTGCTCGGCGAGGCGTTCGGCGACCAGCCCCCGGACGTGATCCTGTCGGCCAACATCGGCTGCATCACCCATTTGCAAAGCGGCACCGGCACGCCGGTGCGCCACTGGATCGAGGTGCTGGACGAAGCCCTGGCCTGACAAGGGGATGCCGCCGCTGGCGGGCTTTTCTCCAACGCTGGCATGATTGAGGGTTTTGTTGCCCTCTCCCTCACCCATTCGCACCGCCATGACCGACTCCGTGCCCGCACAAGAACAACCGAACGCAGCCCCTGCCACACCGCTGGCGGCGCCTGTTTCGGCCGCACCGGCCGAGGTGGCTGCCGCCGCTCCCGGGGCGTCCGCCGCCGCCGACGCTGCCGGGGCACCCCAGCAGCGCGCGGGCGGATCACGCCGTGGCGGCCGTAACCGCCGCAAGCCCGAAGGGCGCCCGGCGCCAGAGGGCGGCGCCGAGGCCTCTGCCCCCGCACCTGCGGGCGCGCGCGCGCCGCAGCGTGTGCACCCCGCGCTGGAGCAGCTGGCGGGGCTCTACCCGCACCTGTTCGGCGCGGTGTTCCGCCCGCTCAAGCGCGGCATCTTCCAGGACCTGCTGGCCGCGCACCCCGAGGTGTTCGAGCGCGAGGCGCTCAAGGTGGCGCTGGGCATCCACACCCGCTCCACGCGCTACCTGCAAAGCGTGGCGGCGGGCGACCGGCGCCATGACCTCTCGGGCCAGCCCGTGGAGGACATGGCCCCCGAGCACGTGCACCACGCGCTGCTGGAGGTCTACCGCCGCAAGAAGGCCCGTGCCACCGAGGACCTGCTGCCCAAGCTGCGCAACCGCATGATGGCCGCGTTCGAGGCCTCGGGGCTCACGCGCGAGGCCTACACCGAGCTGGTGCAGGGCCGCGACGAAGCCGCCAACGCCATCCTCGAAGAGGCCTTTGCCGAATGGTCGGCGCGCAACGCCAAGGACGAGGCCCTGCTGCGCGCGTTCGAGGCCAGCGGCCAGACACTGGAGGCCTTTGCCGACATGTACGGCCTGGTGCCCCGCACCGTGGGCCAGCAGCTCGAGCGCGCTCGCCGCCTCGCCGCCGCGCGGGTGCAGGCCGCGGCGGCCGCGGCCGTGGCCGCCATCGCACCGGCCCCGCAAGACGCCTGACGCGAGAGGCTCGCCCGTGCCGGCGGCACCTTCCAGGCTGATCTTCCTGCCCGGCGTGGGGGGCGACCCCGCGTTCTGGCAACCGGTCTCGTCAGCCATGCCGCTGCCCGCCGCGCGCGTGCTGCTGGGCTGGCCCTGGCGCGATGCCGGAGCCGGAGCCGGCGCGGGGCTGGCGCCGGACGCGGCCGGTGGCATGCAGGATCTGGTCGATGCGGTCACGCCGCACATGGACCGGCCCTGCGCGCTGGTCGCGCAGTCCCTGGGCGGCGTGGTGGCCCTGCTCGCCGCCCTCGAGCGGCCCGACCACCTGACCCACCTGGTGCTCGTGGCCACGTCGGGCGGCGTGCCCATGGACGACCTGCATCCCCACGACTGGCGGCCCGATTTCCTGCGCGCCAACCCCGCGTTTCCGCCGTGGATGGCCCAGGCGCGGTGGGACCTGTCGGCCCGGCTGGCGTCGGTGCGCGCGCCCGCCCTTTTGCTGTGGGGCGACAAGGACCCCATCAGCCCCGTGGCCGTGGGGCGGCGCCTGTGCGGCCTGCTGCCCGGCGCGCGCATGCACGTGCTGCCAGGCGGTGCCCACGACCTGGCCCGCACGCACGCCGGGGCCGTGGCCGGGCACATCCACCGCCATCTGCGGGGCGGCGCCTCAGGGGATGCCGGACAGGGCGCTTCGCAGAACGCCTAGAATCCCGCTGCGGCCCGGTTCATGGGTTGCCGTAAGCGTTTACGTCAATCAACGTGCCAACCAACGCCGGCCTTGCCGGGGTGGTGGCCCCTTTCCTGTCCCGGCGCGGCCCGCGCCGCGTGGGCGGGCGGGGGCGGCACCTTGTCTGACCGGCTGCTTTCTGGAACTGCAATGAACCACTCTTCGTCGCCCACCCCACCGCCTTCCCCCAGGACCTCCTGGGGCCTGCGCAAGCTGCCCGCGCGGTCCGCGGCCTGGGTCATGCCCCTGCTGCTGTCGCTGCTCATGACCTTCATCGTGTCCCTGATCAGCACCGTGCGCGTGGTGGGCTTCTCGCTGGATCTTCCCCGCCTGTGGATGAGCTCCTGGGCACTGTCCTGGCTCGTCGCCTTCCCCACGCTGCTGCTGGTGCTGCCCGTGGTGCGCCGGGTGACGGCCGCCATCGTGGAGCCGCAGGGCTGAGGCCCCCCGGGGCAGGCTGCTGACACGTTGTGTCAGCAGCCTGCCGCCCGGCCCCCAGCGCGTTGCGCACGCTACTGACATCAGGCTGTCAGCAGCGGGTCCGCACCATCGGTCCTCGCAGCTGCACACCACCGATCGATCCCTCGATCCCCTTCACAGACAAGAGAGGACCTGCCCATGACCACACCCACCACCGTCCAGATTCCCGCCTTCAGCGTGGCCGGCATTGCCGTCCGCACGCGCAACAGCGACGAGATGAACCCCGCCATCGCGCGCCTCGGGGGCCTGTGGGACCGCTTCTTCAGCCAGAGCTGGGAGCGCAAGTTGCCTGGCCGCGACAGCGATGGCCGCATCTTCGGCGTCTACAGCGGCTACGAATCCAACGAACACGGCGCCTTCGACGTGACCGCCGGCGTGGCCACGGCCGACCCGGAACTGGCCCAGGCGGTGCCCGGAGCCGCCCGCGTGGACATCCAGGCGGGCGACTACCTCGTCTTCACCGGCCACGGCGACATGCCCCAGATGGTGATCGACACCTGGGTCCGCATCTGGCGCTACTTCGCCGAGAACCCGCAGGTGCAGCGCCGTTTCGGCACCGATTTCGAGGCCTACGAGGGCCCGGACAGCGTGGCCATCCACGTCGGCGTGAAGCCGTAGCGCCACCGGCCTGCCGATGGCGGCGCACCCCGCCCAACCGCCACGCGCAGCGCCTTGGCGTTGGTGCATGATGCTATATGTTCAATAGCTTCCCGCGCTGATGGCATGAGCGGTGCAAGCCAGGAATACCCACAAGATGTCCCTTTTCATCCATGCGCCGCGCTGACCGCCTTTTCCAGATCGTCCAGCTCATCCGGGGGCGGCGCCTGTCCACGGCGGCGTTCCTGGCCGAGCGGCTCGAGGTGTCTCCGCGCACCATCTACCGCGACGTGGCGGACCTGCAGCACCAGGGCGTGCCCATTGAGGGCGAGGCCGGCGTGGGCTACCGGCTGGGCGCCGGCTTCGAGCTGCCGCCGCTGATGTTCAGCCAGGGCGAGGCCAACGCTCTGGTGGCGGCCGCGCGGCTGGCGCAGGCCTGGCTGGACGCGGGGCTCGCGCGCGAGGTGGAAGGGGCCCTGGGCAAGATCCTGTCGGTGCTGCCGCCGGCCGCGCGCGCGGCGGCCGAGGCGCAGGCGCTGTATGCGCCGTCCGTGGGGCTGGACCCCCGGGCGCAGGCCACCCTGCAGGCCCTGCGCGAGGCGGTGCACAGCCGCCACGTGGTGCAGATCGACTACGCCGACGTGCACGGCCGCCCCAGCCTGCGCCGCCTGCGGCCGCTGGGGTGCTTCTACTGGGGCAAGGTCTGGACGCTGTCGGCCTGGTGCGAGCTGCGCAACGATTTCCGGGGCTTTCGCATCGACCGCATCGTGGACCTCGTGGTGCTGGAGGAGCAGTTTCGCCAGGAGCCCGGCAAGACGCTGGCCGACATGCTGCGCAAGGTGGAGGCGGAGATGGCCTCGCGGCCGCCCGAATGGCCGCCCGCGCCGACGCCCGGGCTGACGGCCTGAAGGCCTTCGGGCCCTGGGCCGCGCCGGCCCGCCAGGCATCAGCCGCGCCGGGCCGCCTCGATCGTGGCGATGTCGATTTTTTTCATCCCCATCATGGCTTCGAACGCGCGCGCGGCCGCCGCCTTGTCGGGACCGGTGACCGCGGCCGTCAGGGCCCGGGGCGTGATCTGCCACGACAGGCCCCAGCGGTCCTTGCACCAGCCGCAGGCGCTTTCCTGGCCGCCATTTCCGACAATCGCATTCCACAGACGATCGGTTTCGGCCTGGTCGTCGGTCGCCACCTGGAACGAGAAGGCCTCGCTGTGCCGGAAGGCGGGGCCTCCGTTCAGGCCCAGGCAGGGGATGCCCATCACCGTGAACTCGACCGTCAGGACGTCGCCCTGCCGGCCCGAGGGAAAGTCCCCGGGCGCCCGGTGGACCGCGCCCACGGCGCTGTCCGGAAACGTCTCGGCATAGAACTTCGCGGCATCCAGCGCGGTGCCGTCGTACCACAGACATACCGTGTTCTTGCTGACCATCTTGGTGCTCCTTGGGGGCGGGACAGCGCAGTAGCCTCTCACATCTGGCGGCAGGCTGCAATGCGCGCGAGGGGCCGTGGATGGCGGGGCATCGGCGGTGCTGTGGTTTTCTTCATGCTATTAAAAAAATAGCTATTTGCGCAGATTCGATAAGCGCTGATGGGACTTTGAGCTACAGATGCCCGGCCTGGAAGACGGCCCTCGCATGGGGGCCTGGGCCGAGGGCCTGGGGTGCGGCGGTCCTGGCACCATAGTGCAACGAATTGCTACGCACCGGGATTTGCATGCGGTTTCGGGACGCTCGATCAAGGATTCCGGCACCCCCAGGACAATCCGGGCCGGCGCCGTCGCGCAAGATCCGCTGCCGCGCCTGGGGCGCATGGCGGCCGCGAACCCGTCGTGCCCACCGGCGCCACGGCCTCCCTGGCGGCCGACCAGGCCGGCAATGCGCGGTACCTGGGCACGCCGTGGTGCATGAAGGAGGCTGCGGGGCGCTGGCGCCCGCGCGACTGGGGCCGGTGGTGGAGCCGCGGGGTCTGGTGGCCGGGACGGTGGGGCTGTGTGCCGGGGGATGACGGCGGTGGTGCGGCGTGTGGCGTGGCTGCGGCCGCTGTTCGGGTTGCCGGGCGGGCGCGGGCGCGTTCCGATGACAATGCCCGCATGCAGCCCCGCTCCCATGCCCCCGGCGTCCAGCCCGTGATCCGGCCGGCGACCGATGCCGACAGCCAGGCCGGCCTGGCCCGCGTGTGGCGCAGGGCCTGGCGTTCCGCCAACCCCTCGGTGAGGCCCGTGGCTCCGCCCGGCCACTGGGAGGCGCGGGTGCGCGCGGAATTCGGTCCGCCGTGTGCGGTGCTGGTGCGTGCGGTGGGGCCGGAGGTCACGGCGTTCCTGGTGCTGGACGTGGGCGGCGCGCATCTGCACCAGCTGTTCGTGGACCCCGCATGCCAGGGCCGGGGCGTGGGGGCCGAAATGCTGCAGCAGGTGATCCGCCTGTGCCCGGGCGGCTGGACCCTGCACGTGGCCACGGGCAACCACGGCGCGCGCCGCTTCTATGCGCGCCATGGCCTGGTGGAGGGGCCGGTCGATACCCATCCGGCCACGGGCCGCGAGCGGGTGCTGTGCCGCTGGGCGCCTGCGGCGGTAGCGGCAGCAGGCTGAGCGCGGCCTCAGGCCGCGAGGGCCGCCTCGATGTCGCCCGCCAGCTTCTTGGGCGCGTCCTGCGGCGCATAGCGGCGGATCACGCGGCCGTCCTTGCCAACCAGGAACTTGGTGAAATTCCATTTGATCGCCTTGCTGCCCAGCAGGCCGGGCGCTTCGGCGGCGAGCCACTGGTACAGGGGCGACGCATTGGCACCGTTCACATCGATCTTGGCCATCATCGGAAAGCTCACGCCGTAGTTGAGCTGGCAGAAGCTCGCGATCTCGTCGTTGCTGCCCGGGTCCTGGCTGCCGAACTGGTTGCAGGGAAAGCCCAGCACCACCAGGCCCTGGCCGCCGTACTGCTTGTGCAGCTCTTCCAGGCCCCCGAACTGGGGCGTGAAGCCGCAGGCGCTGGCGGTGTTCACGATGAGCAGCACTTTGTCCTTGTATTGCGACAAGGGCACGGTCTGGCCGTTCATCTGCTGGGCTTCAAAGTCGTAGATGCTGTCGGGCATGGCGCATGCTCCTGAAGGTGGAAGACTGTGCATGGTAGGGGTTGCGCCCCTTTTCCGCTTTTCGCCCCGGCGGTTCAGGGGGTGCTGGGGCCCGCCCTGCGGAACTGCAGCGCGGCGAGCAGGGACGCCAGCAGGATCATCACCCCGCCCAGCACGGTGCGCGTGTTCAAGGCCGAGGCGCCCAGCAGCGCGGAAGACACGCTGGCGAACATCACCTCCGACAGCATCACCAGCGCCGTGGTGCCGGCCGCCAGGCGCGCGGCGCCGAACTGCAGCGCCCAGTTGCCCAGCATCAGCACGCCGGCCAGCAGCAGGCCGGTGACGACCCAGGTGCTATTGGGGGCGGGGAAGGGCTCGACCACGCCCACCTGCAGCCCGAGGCCAGCCACGGCCAGCGCCATGAGCATGCAGCCGCCGAACATGGTGGCCATGCGCGCCGGCCCGGGCACGGCGTGCAGGCGGCGCAGGGTGACGTTGGTGAGCGCGAACATGAAACCGCCCAGCAGGGCCAGCGCGTCGGCCAGGCTGAGGTTCTGCAGCAGCCGGGCGGCGGGCGCGCCCTCGGGCAGCAGCACCAGCACCACGCCGGCGAAGGCCAGGGCCAGGCGCAGCAGCGCGGCGGGCGTGGGGCGTTCGCCCAGGATCCGCCAGGCCAGCAGCACGGCCCAGGCGGGCATCAGATAGAACAGCAGGATCACGCGCACCACGTCGCCGATGGTCACGGCCCAGTTGAAGGCCACGTTGTTCAGTCCCGAGGCCAGCGCCAGGAGCCACAGCTGCGGATGTTCGCGCACCTGCCGCAGGATGCCCGGGCGCCAGGCCATGAGCGCGAGCAGCACCACGGCGTACATGCAGGCCGTGGCCCACAGCGGATGCAGCCCCGCCTGGTGCATGTGCTGGAACGGCCACCACGCCAGGCCCCAGACGAAGGCGTTGAACAGCAGGGCGGCAAAGGGCAGGGGAGATTGCATTGACACCCTGTGACGGGAGGAGGAATTTCGCGAGTCAGCAGTCTAAGCCAAGCGGTCCGCAGCCCTCGGAGCACCTCCAGCGGCAGGCGCCGTCATGGTGCAGGGCAGATTTAGGCCTCCGTGGAGAACGTCAGCGCAGCGGCCCAGCGTGGCGGGCCGCCGTCGCGCCGAGGGCCGCGGGGGCGCCGAAGGGATTCGAGGACATTGCGCGGGGTCGCGTTGCGCAGCGAGCGGCCTGACAACTTGTCCATAGCACGCTGCGAAAGCTATCTATCATCACCATGGCGTGACAACGGCCGTCTCTGGTGCACCGTGCCGGACCAGCGGGGTTGAGGCGGTTTCCGCTTGAGCTTTGACAACAACGATATTCAGGACGAACACCCATGGGAATGAACTCTTCGGTCATGGCCACGACCGTAAGGATCAATGAGGGCAATCAGGCTGCCGCGTTGAAGAGCTTGCAGAGCGGGTGTATTTCGCACCCGGCGGTGTCGGGCTACATCGTGGATGCGCAGGAGTTCGGCCAGACCCCTTTCCTTGCCAGAGCGCTGGAGCTGCTGCACATGGAGTGCGAAATGGACGGGCGGGACCTTGTGCGCATCGGATTTGCGGGCGGCAAGAACGACATGTCTCACGATATCTGGCCCTTCCTCGAGAAGTTCGTGGAATCAGGCTCAGAGATTTCCACGCAATGGGAAACCGGTGAGGTGGAGATCGTGCGATGGGGCGGAGCCGGCGATGGCGAATATGGTGGAGACACGCCCAGCAACGTGAGCGAAGCGGCGGAGGGCTTCTTTGACGAAATGAGGCGGCGCAAGATCACCGATTCCGAACTCGATGCCATCGTCGATCTGGAGGGAGGCCTCGAATTTACCGACGAGAGCCGCAATACCCCTTTGCTGGCGGCATCTGAGAGCTACCGTTGGGCATTGCACCGCCATGCCGACGCAACGGCCGACGACGACGAGGATGCGGGCGCTGAAGCCGCAGAAGAGTGCGACATCCATGCGCACAACCTTGAAACCGTCTTGCGCCGCAATCCCGACCTGGCCGCTTGCGACAAGAATGGCTGCGACGCACTTGGGTTCGCCACCCAGTCCGGGAACGTTGAATTCGTCGACCAACTTTTGTCGCGCGGTGCCCGGGTCAACTCCGGAGCCTTCGAAGGAGCGGTGGAAAGCCTGTCCCTGGCGGTTTTCAAAAGAATCGCCGAGAACAATGCACCTTGGGCGGCTGGAGACTTGCTGGTCCGCGCTTGCGCCGCAGCGAGCTACGAGCCCGCCAAAATGGGCATGGTCCGCCATCTTGTGGAGGCCTTCGGCTGCGACGTGAACACCAGGGCGTCGGAGCCCATCTGGGTGATGGAGGGGCGCGTGGGCCGCGAGGGCACGCCCTTGATGGCCGCCGCGCTCACGGACGATATCGCTGTGGCGCGGTACCTGCTCCAAGCGGGCGCCGATGTACATGCCCTGGACAGCTATCACAACACGGCACTGCATTATTGCAGCGGGCAGACGTGGCTGGGGGGGAACGGAATGCAATGCTGGTTCGCCCGTGATGAAAACCCCCAGGTGATCGAGATATTGCGCCAGCATGGAGCAGATGCCCAGGCCAGGAATGCTGCGGGCCGGACCCCGGCCGATTTGGCTCTCAACTAGCGGGGCCGAGACGCACGGGGCGGCATGAATACCAAGTCGCCGGGCGCGCGCACAGGGGGCAACTCAGTGGTGCGTATCGTGCCGCGCAATGTGCAGCAGGTGGTTCACTTCGTCGCGGTGGTTGATGCAGTTGCGCTGGTGCCAGCGGCGGATGATCCACATGATGGCCGCCACCACGAGGCCGAAGGTGATGATCGCACCAAACACCGACAGGCCCAGCTTGAGCGACAGGCTGTAGAACGCGCCCAGGCCCAGGATGCAGGCCTGCTCGTTGAAGTTCTGCACGGCGATCGAGCGGCCCGCGCCCATGAGGTTGTGGCCCCGGTGCTGCAGCAGCGCGTTCATGGGCACCACCAGGTAGCCGCCCAGGCCGCCCAGCAGGATGAGGAAGGGGATCGCGAGCCAGATGTTGCTGATGAACACCATCAGGATCAGCAGCAGCCCCATGGCGATGCCCAGCGGGATCACCCGGGTGGCCATGTCCAGGCGCATGCGCATCGAGGCCACCACCGCGCCCACGGCGGTGCCGATGGCCACCACCCCGGTGAGTGCCGAGGCCTGCGTGGTGTTGTAGCCCAGCGCCACGGCGGCCCAGGCCAGCACGATGAACTTGAGGTTGCCGCCCGCACCCCAGAACAGGGTGGTGGTGGCCAGCGAGATCTGGCCGAGCTTGTCGCGCCACAGGCGGCCGTTGCAGGCCCAGAAGTCCGGCAGCAGGGCCAGCGCGTTGGAGAACACGCTGCGCGCGGGGTCGGCGCGCAGGGGGCGCATTTCCACGCCGGTGTGCGGGATGCGGGTGTTGAACCAGGCCGCCAGCGCATACACCGCGATCAGCGCGGCGATGGCGGACTCGGCGGGGGTGTCCACACCCGTGTCGATCATCGGCAGGTCGAAGCCCAGCAGCATGCCCGACAGGTGCTGCCCCACGAGCTGCCCGCCGAACAGCACGCCCAGGATGATGGACGCGATGGTGAGCCCCTCGATCCAGCCATTGGCCTTGACCAATTGCGAGGCGGGAAGGAGTTCCGTGAGGATGCCGTATTTGGCGGGCGAGTAGGCCGCGGCGCCCAGACCCACCACCGCATAGGCGATGAGCGGGTGCGAACCGAACAGCATCATCAGGCAGCCCACCACCTTGATGGCGTTGCTGACGAACATGACCTTGCCCTTGGGCAGGGCGTCGGCAAAGGCGCCGACGAAGGGCGCCAGCACCACATAGAACAGCGCGAACATGGGCACCAGGGCGGCGCGCTGCCACTCGGGAGCGCCTTCTGTGCGCAAAAGCTCCACGGCGGCCACGAAAAGTGCATTGTCGGCCAGCGAGCTGAAAAACTGCGCCGACATGATGGTGTAGAAACCGCGCTTCATCGAATGGCTGGTGGCTGCATCAGTTCGGCTGATGCCCTGTTAAATGTGGGGACCCTGGCAAGTGACGGACGGTTATATCACGCGGATAAACGGCCACGGTGCCAGAATCCTGCGCGTATTCCCCGGTAAATCCCTTGCCCCACCTGGTCCTTTCCATGCCCCGTCCCATCGCAGCCACCATCCACACCGCAGCCCTGCACCACAACCTGGAGCGTGTCCGACAGGCGGCGCCCGATGCCAAGGTCTGGGCCGTGGTCAAGGCCAATGCCTACGGGCACGGCATCGAACGCGCGTACGAAGGCCTGCGTGGCGCCGACGGCTTCGCGCTGCTGGACCTGGCCGAGGCCGAACGCGTGCGGCATCTGGGCTGGCGCGGGCCCATCCTGCTGCTCGAAGGCGTGTTCGAGCCGCGCGACCTGGAGCTGTGCTCGCGCCTGGGCCTGTGGCACGCGGTGCATTGCGACGAGCAGATCGACATGCTGGCCGCCCACAAGACGCAGGTGCCGCACCGCGTGTTCCTCAAGATGAACTCGGGCATGAACCGGCTGGGCTTCGCGCCGCAGCGCTTTCGCGCGGCCTGGGCGCGGCTCAACGCGCTGCCGCAGGTGGACGAGATCTCGTTCATGACCCACTTCAGCGATGCGGACGGCCCCAGGGGGGTGGCGCACCAGCTGGCCGTGTTCAACACCGCCGCCCAGGACCTGCCGGGCGAGCGCACGCTGAGCAACAGTGCCGCCACCCTGCGCCACGCGGCGGACGCGCGCGTGCGCGCCGACTGGGTGCGCGCCGGCATCGCGCTGTATGGCAGCGCGCCCGACTACCCCGAGCATGACGCCAGCCATTGGGGCATGCGCCCCACGATGACCCTCGCCACCCGCCTCATCGCCACGCAGCAGCTGCAGGCGGGCGACACCGTGGGCTATGGCTCGCGCTTCACGGCCGAGGGGCCGCTCTTGATCGGCGTGGCGGCCTGCGGCTATGCCGACGGCTACCCGCGCCACTGCGATACCGGCACCCCGGTGCTGGTCAACGGCGTGCGCACGCGGCTGGTGGGGCGGGTGAGCATGGACATGGTGACGGTGGACCTCACGCCGCTGCAGCAGGCGGGCGTGGCCGCAGGGTTCGGCTCCGAGGTCACGCTGTGGGGCCAGGCTGGCAACGGCACGGTGCTGCGCGTGGACGAGGTGGCCGCCGCCGCGGGCACCGTCAGCTGGGAGCTGCTGACGGCACTGGCCCAGCGCGTGCCCGTGTCGGTGGATGGCATCGGCTGATCCGAACCGTCGACAAGTTCACGCACGGCGGGGCGCGGGGCCGCACGGCCGGGCCAAAGTGGTGTGAAATGGCGCGGCGCCGGCACGCAACGCCGCCGGCCGCGCCCCTCTTTCCACCGCAGGTGTTTCCTCCATGGCCACTTCCCGCAGCGACCGCCACAGCAACAGCAAGAAGAAAACCTCCACCTGGCGCTCCGTGCGCATGCCGCACCACAGCCGGGTGGCACGCACCCTGCAGCAGCGCTACAGCCTGCGCTGGCATGGCCTGCTGATCGGCAGCTTCACGCTGCTGCTGATGTGGTGCACCTCCCACGTGCAGATGCTGGTGGGCGTGGAGTCGCTGGCGCTGCGGTATTTCGTCACCCTCTCGGTCGGCTACCTGGGGTACCTGCTGGTGCTGCGGGCCTGGGCGGCGCGGCTGGTGCGGCAGGACCGCGACACGGGTGGCGATGGCAGCGGCCTGGATGTGCCCGACGTGTCCTGGCCCGGCAACGGGCCGTCGGGCGGTGGCGGTGGCCAGGTGCCGCTGCCGCGCACGGGCGGCGGTGATTTTGGCGGTGGCGGCGCGTCGGGCGATTTTGGTGGCGCATGGACGCAGGGCCTGTCCAGCGGGGGCTCCAGCAGCGATTCCAGCGCGCTGGGCGACCTGGCCAGTGGCGCCGCCGACGCCCTGGGCAGCGCCGACGAAGGCGCCGTGGTGGTCGTGCCCGTGGTGGCGATCTTCCTCATCGGCGCGGCGATCATTTTTGGCGCGGGCTCGCTGGCCATGCTGTTCTTTGGCTGGGACGTGCTGCTGACCGTGGCGGTGGAGATCGCCTTCTCGGTGGCCACTGCGCGGGCTGCCGTGGGCGTGGAGCGCGAGGGCTGGCTCACGGCCGCCGTGCGCCTGACCTGGAAGCCCTTGCTGGGCGCGTTGGTCTGCGCCGTGGTGCTGGGTGCCACCATCGACCATTTCATGCCCGGCGTGCAGTCGCTGCCCCAGGCCGTGCGCATGATCCAGGGGCAGTGATGGAAAAGGCAGAATGCTGCTAAATTGATAGCTTGAAATATAGGAATATCAAGCGGTAGGGGCCGGTTCTTTTCATGTCCTGGCCCCTCCTGGCCTGGGTCAGGCTGGCCCCGCGTTCCCTCTCCCGGCCTCAGCGGCGGCAGTCCCGGCCGCCCTGGCAGCCGGTATCGATGGTGTCCAGGTTGCTGCGTACCTGCGCCAGCAGGGCGAGCAGCTGGGCCTGCGTGGCGTTGTCGCACCCCTTGAGCAGGGACGCAGCCAGCCCCCGGCGGGCGTCGCGCAGCGCCTGGTGCAGGGCCGCACCCTGGGCGCTCAGGCGCAGGCAGCGGCTGCGTTTGTCCTCGGCATTCGGTGCGCTCTCCAGCCAGCCCTTGTCCTGCAGCATCCCCACCATGCGGGCCACCTGTGCCTTGTCGGCGCCGCTGTGGGCCACCAGTTCGCGCTGCGTGGTGCCGGGGTGGCGGCCCACGAACATCAGCGCCCGCACTTCGTTGTGCGTCAGGTCGGGGTGGATGGCGGCCATGGCGCGCACCATGTGGGCCCGGTAGACATGCAGCAGGTCGTGCATGGCTTCAAAGACATCGGCGGGCGCGTGGGTGGTCATGGGGGTTTGTGGTTGACAAAATCAACCAATGCGCAGATCATTGGTTGATTAAATCAACATTTTAAGTCATGAACGCACCCCTGCCTACCGCCACACCCCGCGCCGACGCTGCGCACCTTGCCATCGAACGCGTCCGCCACCCCTTGCAAGCCCGCCACCTCCAGGTGGTGCGGCGCACCGCCGTCAGCCCCGGTTTCGTGCGGCTCACCCTGGCCGGGCCCGAGCTGGCCGGGTTTGTGAGCGCGGGGTTTGACGACCACCTCAAGCTCATCCTGCCCCAGCCGGGCCAGGAGCGCCCGTCGCTGCCGTCGATGCAGGACGGCCGCCCCGTCTTCCCCGACCCGCGCCCCGTGCTGCGCGACTACACCCCCGCGCGCCATGACGCCGCTGCGGGCGAGCTGGACATCGAGGTGGCCCTGCACGACGCAGGCCCCGCCACCGACTGGGCCGCGAGCGCCGCCGTGGGCCAGTGGGTGGGCATTGCCGGGCCGCGCGGCAGCATGGTGGTGCCGACCGGTTTTGACTGGCATTGGCTGCTGGGCGACGAAACCGCCTTGCCCGCCATCGCCCGCCGCCTGGCCGAGCTGCCCGCGCACACCCAGGCCACCGTGCGCATCCAGGTGAGCAATCCTGCCGACCAGCGGGTCCTGGCCAGCGCGGCGCGGCTCGATCTGCAATGGGTAGACGCGCTGCCTGCGGCGGTGGAAGACCTGGCGCTGCCCACCGGCGCGGGGTTTGTGTGGGCCGCAGGCGAACACGGCGACATGGCCGCCGTGCGCCGTGCCGTGCTGGCCAAGCCGGGCGTGGACGCCAAGCGCATGCGCATCTCCGCCTACTGGAAGCGCGGCGCTGCAGACCACCACGAAGACCTGGTCAGCGCAGCAGCGTAAGCGCCGCCGCTTGCTGCACCGCTTCGGTCATGCGGTGCAGCGCCTGCACGTTCAGGCGCCAGTACTGCCAGTACAGCGGAACATCGACGGGCTTGCCCGGAATCAGCTCGACCAGCGTGCCGGCCTTCAGGTCGTGCTGCACCATCGGGTCCGGGGTCATGCCCCAGCCCAGGCCAGCCCGGGAGGCCATGACAAACGCGTTCGCCTCGGGCAGCCAGTGCACGGGCGGCGCGAGTTTGCGGCGCGTGATGCGCCCCACGAAACGCGCCTGCAGCGCATCCTTGCGGTTGAACACCAGCATGGGCGCCTGTGCCAGGGTGGCGGCGTTCACCCCCTGGGCAAAGTGGCGCTGCAGGAAGGCGGGGCTGGCCAGCGCGCGGTACCGCAGCGTGCCCAGCGGCAGCACCTTGCAGCCCTGCACGGGTTGGGGGTCGGCCGTCACGGCGGCCATCACGCGGCCTTCGCGCAGCAGGTTGGCCGAATGGTCCTGGTCTTCGACATGGATGTCGAAGGTGATGCTTTGGCCCTCCGCGGCCTGCGCCATGGCATGGGGAAACCAGGTGGCCAGCGAGTCGGCATTGACGCCGATGGCCAGGCGCGTGGACGCGTGCTGCCCGCCGCCGAGCGTGGCCAGCGCGTCGGCCTCGCTCAGGGCCACTTCGCGGGCGTGCCGGTACAGGGCCTGACCGGCCTCGGTGGGCGTGCAGGGCGTGGCGCGGCGCACCAGCACCTGGCCCACGCGTTCCTCGAGCAGCTTGACGCGCTGCGACACCGCCGAGCGCGTGACATGCAGCACAGCGGCGGCGCGCTCGAAGCTGCCCTCGTCGATCACGGTGGCAAAGGCGTTGAGCTGGGCGGAGTCGAGGCGCATGGATGGTTAGCCATTCTGACGGATCGTTAAAAAGTATAGCTGGCGTGACCATGGCACGCGGCCCACAATCCGCGCCCATGAGCACCACTGCCTTTCTTCACGGATTCACGTCGACGGCCATCCTGATCATGGCCATCGGCGCGCAAAACGCCTTCGTGCTGCGCCAGGGCCTGCGGCGCGAGCATGTGCTGCCGGTGGTGCTGGTGTGCGCCCTGTCCGACGCGGCGCTGCTGCAGGCGGGGGTGTGGGGCATGGGCGGCGTGCTCCTGGCCCGGCCGGAGTGGGCGCAGTTCATGCGCTGGGCGGGGGCGATTTTTCTGGCCGCGTACGCGGTGCAGGCCGCCAGCCGGGCCTTCAAGCCGGCCCATCTGCTGGTGTCGGCCAACGGGCCGGGTGCGAGCCTGCGCGCCACGCTGCTCACCGTGGTGGCGCTGACCTGGCTGAACCCGCATGTGTACCTGGACACCGTGGTGCTGCTGGGCACCATGGCCAGCCCCTACCCGGTGTGGGGCCGCGCCACGTTTGCGGCCGGGGGCTCGCTGGCCAGCGCCCTGTGGTTCCTGAGCCTGGGCTTCGGTTCGCGCTGGCTGGCGCCCGTGTTCGCGTCGCCCGGGGCCTGGCGGGTGCTGGACGGGGTGACGGCGGCCACCATGATGGTTCTGGCGGTGGCGATGGGTCTAAGCTAAGAAAGATAAGTTCGTTGGGTAAAACGCGGGCTTGCTCCATAGTCGGTCTATTGACTGATCTGGAGTGTTTTCCCCATGCGTTTCAAGACCCTTTTGCTCGCGGCCGCCCTGGCCACTGCCCTGCCGATGGCGGCACAGGCCAAGACCTTCCGCTGGTCCCGGTCGGTGGACATTTCCACCTGGGACATCCACGCCCAGAACGTGGGCGTGAACAACACCATGCACGGCGCGGTGTACGACACGCTGGTCGAATACAACAGCAAGACCTTCAAGCCCGAGCCTTCGCTGGCCACCGAGTGGAAGCTCATCAAGCCCACCCAGTTGCGCCTGACCTTGCGCAAGGGCGTGAAGTTCAGCGACGGCAGCGAGTTCACGGCCGACGATGCCAAGTTCTCGCTGGAACGGGCCAAGGCCAAGAGTTCCAACTTCGCGGTGTACACCCAGGGCATCGACCGCGTGGAAAAGGTCGATGCGTACACCATCGACATCCACTCCGACCTGCCCAACCCGGTGCTCGTGAACCAGCTCACCGAGCTGCGCATTTTGAGCAAGGCCTGGGCCGAAAAGAACAAGTCGGTCGAGCCCAAGGACATCAAGACCAAGGACGAGACGTACGCCCACCGCAACGCGCTGGGCACCGGCCCCTACCAGCTCAAGCAGTGGACGCCCGACCAGCGCGTGGTGCTGGAGCCCAACCCGCACTGGTGGGGCAAGGGCAAGTACCCTACCAACCTGACCGAGATCGTCTACACCCCCATCAAGGCCGACGCCACGCGCACGGCCGCGCTGCTGTCGGGCGAGATTGATTTCGTGATCGACCCCAGCTTGCAGGACCTGGCGCGCATCAAGCAGACGCCCACCCTGCAGGTGCTCGAAGGGCCTGAGTACCGCACCATCTTCCTGGGCCTGGACCAGTTCCGCGACGAGCTGCCCGGCTCGGACGTGAAGGGCAAGAACCCGTTGAAGGACCTGCGCGTGCGCAAGGCGCTGTACCAGGCGATCGACATCCAGTCCATCCAGCGCGTGGTGCTGCGCGGCCTGGCCCAGCCCACGGGCACGCTGATCGCCAACCAGGTCAATGGCTGGACCAGGAAGGCCGACGTGCGCTGGCCCTACGACCCCAAGGCCGCGCAGAAGCTGCTGGCCGACGCGGGCTACCCCAACGGCTTCGAGGTGGACTTTGCCTGCAGCGCGGGCCGCTACATCAACGACGAGCAGTTGTGCCAGGCCATCACCGCGCACTGGGCCAAGGTGGGCGTGAAAGCCAAGCTGCGCTCGCTGCCGTTTGCCACGTATTTCCCGATGATCCAGCGCAACGAGGCCAGCATCTACCTGCTGGGCTGGGGCGTGCCCACGTTCGACGCGTTCTACAGCCTGCAGTCGCTGGTGCGCTCGCCTGGCGCGGGGGGCGATGGCAACTTCAACCTGGGCCGCTTCTCCGACCCGCAACTCGATGCCCTGGTGGAGCGCGTGAAGAAGGAGACCGATGCCACCACGCGCAACGGCCTGATCGAGCAGGCGCTGATCAAGGAGCATGAGCTGGTCTCGCACATCCCGCTGTACAACCAGGTGATTCCGTGGGCAGCGACGAAGAAAGTGGACATCATCCACCGTGCCGACAACCGGATCGACTGGCGCTACCTCAAGGTGAATTGATCACCTGCGCCCCGCAAAAAACAAGCCCCGGTGCTGCCAGAGCCCGGGGCTTTTTTTTCCTGCCGCTGCTCGCCGCGGGCTTCAGGCCAGGGCGCGTTGCACGGCGGGGCGTTGGAGCATGCGCTGGGTGTGGGCGTGCACCTTGGGAAAGAGCGCAATGTCCACGCCATCGCTGGCCAGCCAGCTGGCGATGGTGAAGAGATAACCATCGGCCACGGTGTACTGCGCGCCCATCACCCAGGGGCCGTGTTCCGCAGAGGGCAGGTAGTGGGTTTCAATCAGGTTGAAGCAGTCGGTCATGTTCTGCGGCACCTTGCGCTGCATGGCGGCAATCGCTTCGGGCTCGTCGGCCCAGCGGCTGGCGCGGGGGCGGTGCGCATGGGCGATGTGCACCGTGGACGCGAGGTAGCTGTGGAATTCCTGCAGACGCGCAAAGCCGTGGGCATCGGTGGGGGCCAGGCGCGCCTCGGGGAAACTCTGCGCCACATACGCCAGCAGGGCGGGTGTTTCGGTCAGGGTACCGTGTGGCGTGGCCAGCGCGGGCACGCGGCCCTTGGGGTTGACGGCGAGGTACTCGGGCGTGCGCTGCTGGCCCGCGGCGAAGTCCACGCGCACCAGTTGGTACGGGGCGTCGGCCTCTTCCAAAGCGATGCGAACGGCCTGCGCGCAGGTGCCGGGGGTGTAGTAGAGCGTGAGAGTGGTCATGGTTGATGTGCTATAAAATAAATAGCTATTGGCGCTTGATAGGTAAGCGCTGACGGCCAATTTTCTTGAAATATTTCAGTACAGGCCTCGTGTGCGTGCCATCAGGCGGGTCAGGCCCAGCAGCGCATCGGTGTGGGGCGTGGGTGTGTGGGTGATCTGCCCCAGTTCACGCACCGCGCCCACCAGGGCGTCGATCTCCATGGGCTTGCCGGCCTCCACGTCCTGCAGCATCGAGGTCTTGAACGCGCCCAGCTTGCGCGTGACGGCGTGGCGGTCCTCGGGCTGCTGGTCGATGGGCAGGCCCAGTTTCTCGCCAATGGCCTTGGCCTCCAGCATCACGGCGCTGACAAAACCGCGCACCAGGTCGTCGTCCAGGATGCGGTCGGTGGTGGCGCCGGTCAGCGCGCTGATCGGGTTCATGGTGAGGTTGCCCCAGAGCTTGAACCAGATGTCCTTCTGGATGCAGCCGGTCACCTCCACATCGATGCCGCCGCGCTGCAGCGTGTCGGCCAGCGCCTGCAGCCGCTCGCTGCGGCGGCCGTCGGGCTCGCCCACGATGAGGCGGTTGCCAAAGTGCTGGCGCACAAAACCGGGCGATTCCAGCGAGCAGCTGGTGTGCACCACGCTGCCCACCACGCTGCGCGCCGGGATGGCTTTGGCAATCACGCCGCCTGCATCCACCGACTGCAGGGCATGGCCCTGCGCCGCGCCGCCAAAACCGTCGAGGAACCACCACGGCACGCCGTTCATGGCCGTGAGCACGGTGGTTTCGGGCCCGATCAGCGGGGCCATGGCGCGCGCCACCTCGGGCAGGCCCGGCGCCTTGACTGCGATCACCACCAGGTCCTGCACGCCCAGTGCCGCCGGGTCGTCGTGCGCGGTGACGGCCACCTGCGCCAGCGTGCCGTCGGCGCGCCGCATGCGCAGCCCCTCGGCCTGCAGGGCGCGCAGCGTGTCGCTGCGCGCCACCATGCTGACCGGGTGGCCCGCCTGCGCGAGGGCCACGCCCAGCCAGCCGCCGATGGCGCCCGCGCCGTAGATACATGCTTTCATGGTTGTAGAGCCTTTGTCTTCCAGGGTTGTTGTTTGTGGTGGTGAGGGATTCGGGGCGCGCGACTGCTGCGGGGCCTCAGTAGCCCGCCGGGCGCTGGGGGGTGCCCACGGCATCGGTGCGAAAGCGGGCCAGCAGATCCTGCGCGGCGCTGGCCAGCAGCATGGTGTCCACGCCCACGGCCACGAACAGGGCGCCCGCCGCCAGCCACTGGCGCGCCTGCGACTCGGTGGTGGCCAGAATGCCCGGCGCCTTGCCCGCGCGCAGGATGCGGGTGATGCCATCGTGGATGGCGGCCTGTACGTCAGGATGTCCCGGGTTGCCGGGGTGCCCCATGGAAGCCGACAGGTCGGCCGGGCCGATGAACACGCCGTCCACGCCGGGCGTGGCGGCGATCGCATCCAGGTTGGCCATGGCTTCCACCGTCTCGGCCTGCACCAGCAGGCACACCTGCTGGTTGGCCTCGTGCACATACCGGGGGTAGGCCTGCCAGCGCGACGAACGGGCCAGCGCGCTGCCCATGCCGCGCACACCTTCAGGTGCATAGCGCGTGGCGCGCACCAGCTGCCGTGCCTGCTCGGCGGTGTCCACCATGGGCACCAGCAGGGTTTGCGCGCCGATGTCCAGGTACTGCTTGATGAGCGCGGTGTCGCCCACGGGAACCCGCGCAATGGGGTGGGGCGCCCGCGCGCCGGGGGCGAGGGCGCTGCTGGCGCTGGCGATGGCCTGCAGCTGGTGCAGGATGGAGCGCACGTCGTTGGGCGCATGTTCGCTATCGACCAGCAGCCAGTCGTAGCCAGTGCCGGCGATGATTTCCGCGCTGTAGGCGTCGGCCAGCGCAAGCCACAGGCCGATCTGCGACTGGCCCTGGGCCATGGCCTGTTTGAAGGGGTTGACGGGTGTCTGCAATGTGAGCTTCCTGCGGCGGGGTGCCAAGCCCTCCATCGTACGGGCTGTTGCCAGCACGTGGGGGCATGGCCGCTATAGTCGGCTGCCCCACCCCGGGGGCTTTCCCTCTACATCGCCATGGCCAAAGAAAAAACCACGTTCACCTGCACCGAATGCGGCGGCACCAGCCCGCGCTGGCTGGGCAAATGCCCGGCCTGCGGTGCCTGGAACACGCTGATCGAGCAGGTGGCCGACGCGGGGCCGGGCAAGAACCGCTACAGCGGGTCGCAGTTTGCAGGCCTGGCCCAGGCGCAGGCGGTGATGCCCTTGTCGGCCATCGAGGCCAGCGATGTGGAGCGCACACCGAGCGGCATCGACGAGCTGGACCGGGTGCTGGGCGGCGGCATTGTCGAAGGCGGCGTGGTGCTCATCGGCGGCGACCCGGGCATCGGCAAGTCCACCCTGCTGCTGCAGGCGCTCGATGCCCTGCAGCGCGTGGGCCTGCCCACCTTGTATGTGACGGGCGAGGAAAGCGGCGCCCAGGTGGCGCTGCGCTCGCGCCGCCTGGGGCTGGACCACAGCCAGGTGAACGTGCTGGCCGAGATCCAGCTCGAGAAGATTCTGGCGACCATCGAGTCCATGCAGCCCGCGGTGGCCGTGATCGATTCCATCCAGACGGTGTATTCCGACCAGCTCACGTCCGCGCCCGGCTCCGTGGCCCAGGTGCGCGAATGCGCGGCCCACCTCACGCGCTGTGCCAAGTCCACCGGCGTGGCCATCGTGCTGGTGGGGCATGTGACGAAGGAAGGCGCCCTGGCGGGGCCGCGCGTGCTGGAGCACATGGTGGACACGGTGCTGTACTTCGAGGGCGACACGCACAGCCAGTTTCGCCTGGTGCGCGCCATCAAGAACCGCTTTGGCGCGGTCAACGAGATCGGCGTGTTCGCCATGACGGAAAAAGGCCTCAAGGGCGTGAGCAACCCGAGCGCCATCTTTTTGAGCCAGCACAGCGAACCCGTGCCGGGCAGCTGCGTGATGGTCACGCTCGAAGGCACGCGCCCGCTGCTGGTGGAGATCCAGGCGCTGGTGGACAGCGGTGGCCCCAGCCCCCGGCGCCTGTCCGTGGGCCTGGACAAGGACCGCCTGGCCATGCTGCTGGCCGTGCTGCACCGTCATGCGGGGGTGGCGTGCATGGACCAGGATGTGTTCGTGAACGCGGTGGGCGGCGTGCGCATCAGCGAGCCGGCGGCCGATCTGGCGGTGATGCTGTCCATCACCTCCAGCCTGCGCGGCAAGGCGCTGCCGCGCGGCTTCCTGGCCTTTGGCGAAGTGGGCCTGGCGGGCGAGGTGCGACCCGCGCCGCGCGGGCAGGAGCGCCTGAAAGAAGCCGCCAAGCTGGGCTTCAGCGTGGCGGTGGTGCCCAAGGCCAACGCGCCCAAGAAGCCCATCGAGGGCCTGACCATCCACGCCGTGGAGCGCGTGGAGGAGGCGATGAACGTGGTGCGGGAGATGGGCTAGGAGGGCCTGCAGACGGCGGTGACGCGCTGGTACAGCACGCTGCCGCTGTACAGGCCCAGCACCTCCTCGCGCGTGCATTGCATGGTCAGCACATGCTGGCCCTGGGCGGAAATGGCCGCCGCCGATTCAGACCGCGCCGTGGCCTGGGTGCCATCGGCATTGACGCGGATGTCCAGCTTGCCCAGCCGGCTTGCGGAGCGCAGACCGCTGGCCTGCATGGCCTGCGCGGACTGCTGCTGCAGCGCACAGATCTCCGCGCGCCCGCCGGAGTACACGCTCGCGGGGCTGCTGCTGTGGTCGGTGAGCTTGAAACTCAGGTCGGGCGCGGCCAGCGCGCACTGGGCACGGTAGTCCGACCGGTCGCCGAGCTCCACGGCTCGCCGCAGCACACCCTCCACCACGGCCGGGGTCAGCCTGGTGATGTTCTCGGCCTTGGGGCTGCTGGCGGCGGGCGCGGCCGGTGGCGCGGAGGGCGCGCTGGCCTTGACCTTGGCCACGGGTGCCGTGGCGGGGGACGGCCGTGGGCTGGGCGGCGCGGCCGGGCGTGGCGCCTGGGCGCAGGCCCGGTCGGAGAAAGTGGTGTGCCCCTTGTCGTCCGTGCACTTGAACAGGTTCTGGCCGCTGGCCGTGGAGGCGGCCAGCATGGCGGCGAGGGCCGCCAGCAAAAGGGGAGGGTTGCGCATGGAAAGCGGTGGGGGGCTGGATGCAGAAGTGCGCAATTAGAGCAGCCGGTGGTGGCGGCCCGTGCCGCACCAGCACGTCAGAAAGACTCCCAGTCGTCATCCGACGCTTTCTGGCCCGCCGGGGCCGCGGGTGCGGGAGGCGGTGCTGGGCGCGCCGCGGGGGCCTGCAGCGGCCTGGCAAGGGGCGGGGCGGCCTTGGCGGGGGCGGCTTTGAGCGCGCTGCCCGCCGCCCGAGGCCTGGGCGCCGGGGCCGGCGCGCGGGCAGGGCTGGGCGTGGTGCTGGCGGGCTGGTGGCCCACGTTGAAGACGGACACGACCTCGGCCAGGCGCTGCGCCTGGTCGCGCAGCGAGGCCGCGGCGGCCGCCGATTCCTCCACCAGGGCGGCGTTCTGCTGCGTCATCTGGTCCAGGTTGCTCACGGCCTGGTTGACCTGGCCGATGCCGTCGCGCTGTTCGCTGGAGGATGCGGTGATCTCGCCGATGAGGTCGGACACCCGGCGCACGCTGGCCACGATCTCGTCCATCGACTGGCCCGCCTGCGCGACCTGGCCCGAGCCGGTCTCCACGGTGTCGACCGAGGCGCTGATCAGCTCCTTGATCTCCTTGGCCGCGGAGGCGGAGCGCTGGGCCAGGCCCCGCACCTCGCTGGCCACCACGGCGAAGCCCCGGCCCTGTTCGCCCGCGCGGGCGGCTTCCACGGCGGCGTTGAGGGCGAGGATGTTGGTCTGGAAGGCGATGCCGTCGATCACGCCGATGATGTCGGCGATCTTGCGCGAGCTGCTGGTGATGTGCTGCATGCTCTCGACCACCTGCGCCACGACCTCGCCGCCCCGCGTGGCCGCCTGCGCGGCCGTGGTGGCCAGCTGGTTGGCCTGGCGCGCGGTGTCCGCCGACTGGGTGACGGTGGCGGTCAGCTCTTCCATGCTGGCGGCGGTCTCTTCCAGGTTGGCGGCCGTCTGCTCGGTGCGCGACGACAGGTCCTGGTTGCCCGTGGCGATCTCCACCGAGGCATTGGACATGGAGTCCACGCCGCTGCGCACCTCGGAAACCAGGCCGCGCAGGCGGGCCGCCATCTGCGATACCGAGCGCAGCAGGTGGCCGAACTCATCCTGGCGATCATCCTGCGCGGACACGGTGAGGTTGCCGCTGGCGATGGCATCGGACAGGTCCACCGCCCGGTTCAGCGGGCGCGTGATGGAGCGCACCAGCAGGAACGACAGCACCAGGCCCAGCGCGAACACGGCCCCCTGGGTGATCCAGGCCAGCAGGTTGGCGCGGCTGCGGGCGGCCTGGGCCTCCTGCCGGGCCGCGTCGCGCTGGCTCTGCTGCAGCTGCACGAAGGTCTCGAGGCTGTCCACATAGCGGCCGATGGACGGCAGGTACTTGGATTCGATGAACGACTTGAAGGCGGCCCCGTCGCCACCCTGCTTGATTTCGCGCGCCTGCTTGTTGAGGGCCAGCACATGGGTGCGCTCGGCGGCCACGCGCTCGAGGGCGGCCTTGTCCGCCGGGCTGGTCGCCAGTTCCACCACCTTGGCCTGGATGGCCGAGATGCCGGCCACGCCGGCCTTCACGCGGCCGTCGAACAGGGCCGTCAGGTCCGCATCGGGCGTGGAATTGCTGGCCAGCACCCGCTCGCCGGTGGTTTCGGTGGCGCCCTTCCATTGCGCGGCGAGCGTGATGCGATTCTCGAACGATGCCATCGACTCCATGGACCGGTCCATCACCTGGGCCACCTGGTGCTGCGCCCAGACCGACACCAGCAGCATGGCACCCAGCAGCCCCACGATAGAACCCCACAGCTTGGGCGACAGGCGCACGTTATCCAATTTCATTGACCATCTCCAGAAAGGACGAGTCCGCATTTTTCGTGCTTCCGCCACGGCCGTAAACACTTGCGGGGCCCGGCCCGCCTTCGCGTGCGATGTTCTTTCATTAATGTAGTGCTTACACAACGAAACAATTTCTCGGCCAGCGTCTGGAGGTGCCTTGCCGGCCGCTTGGCGCCCCGGCCTCGGGATCTTTGCCGGCGGCCCGGGCGCTCATATGACAATACCGCCCATGAATTTGCGCAAAATCCTGGTGCCCCTGGGCGTGGTGGGGCTGGTTGTTTTTGGTTTCATGGCCTACGGATGGCCCGGTGTGGCCGCCGTCATGGGCGGGCTCGTCATGTGGGCGCTGCTGCATTTCACGCGGCTCATGAATGTGATGAAGAAGGCCGCCAACCGCCCCATCGGGTATGTGGGCAGCGCGGTCATGCTCAACGCCCGCCTCGGCGAGGGGGTCAACCTGATGCATGTGGTGGCCATGACGCAGTCCCTGGGCGAGCAGCTGTCGCCGGCGCAGGCCGAGCCGGAGGTGTACCGCTGGACGGATGGCACCCAGTCGCACGTGACGTGCGAGTTCCGCCACGGCAAATTGGCGAAGTGGACGCTGTGGCGGCCCGAAGGCGACGGTTCCGCCGCCCCGGCGGGCCAGCCCCCGGCCGCCCCGTAAAATCCCCGGTTTGCGACCCACAGCAACAAAAGGACACCCATGAGCCCCGTAGTTCCCTCGATGGCCGACCGTGACGGCAAGATCTGGATGGACGGCCAGATGGTCGATTGGCGCGACGCCAAGATCCATGTGCTGACCCACACCCTGCACTACGGCTGCGGCGCCTTTGAAGGCGTGCGCGCCTACAACACCGCCAACGGCACGGCCATCTTCCGCCTGGAAGAGCACACCGACCGCCTGTTCAACAGCGCCAAGATCCTGCGCATGAAGATTCCCTTCAGCAAGGAAGAAGTGAACGAGGCCCAGAAGGCCGTGGTGCGCGAGAACAAGCTTGAATCCTGCTACCTGCGCCCGCTGACCTGGATCGGCTCGCAGAAGCTGGGCGTCTCCCCCAAGGGCAACCAGATCCACCTGATGGTGGCCGCCTGGGCCTGGGGCGCCTACCTGGGCGAAGAGGGCATGAAGCGCGGCATCCGCGTGAAGACCAGCAGCTACACGCGCCACCACGTCAACATCACCATGACGCAGGCCAAGGCGGTGAGCAACTACACCAACTCCATCCTGGCCAACATGGAAGCGCTGGACGATGGCTACGACGAGGCGCTGCTGCTCGACAGCTCCGGCTTCGTGTCCGAGGGCGCGGGCGAGAACATCTTCGTGATCAAGAACGGCGTGATCTACACGCCCGACCTGTCGGCCGGCGCCCTGAACGGCATCACCCGCAACACCGTGTTCCACATCGCCAAGGACCTGGGCCTGGAGATCGTGCAAAAACGCATCACGCGCGACGAGGTCTACATCGCCGACGAAGCCTTCTTCACCGGCACGGCCGCCGAGGTGACGCCCATCCGCGAACTCGACCGCATCGAGATCGGCGCGGGGTCGCGGGGCCCGATCACCGAAAAAATCCAGAGTGCCTTCTTCGACATCGTCAACGGCCGCAATTCCAACTACGCCCACTGGCTCACCAAGGTCTGATGAACATGTCGCAAGCAACCGTTGAACTCCTGGCCAAGGACCTGAACGCACAGGGCGGGGTTTTCTGCCCCAGCCCCAAGGCCGACATGAAAATCTGGAACAGCCACCCCAAGGTGTACCTGGACGTGGCCCGCACGGGCGAGGCCAAGTGCCCCTACTGCGGAACGGTGTACCGCCTCAAGGCGGGCGAGCGCGTGCACGCCGGTCATTGATTGATGCCAGTTGCAGCCGGCGGCGCATCGCCGCCGCCCACGTTGACCGTGGCGGTGCTGACCCACAACGAGGCGCACCGCATTGAAGCCTGCCTGAAGAGCGCCGCCTTTGCAGACCAGCTGCTGGTGGTGGACAGTGGAAGCACGGACGACACCGTGGCCATCGCGCGGGGCCTGGGCGCCGAAGTCCATGTCCACCCGGACTGGCAGGGCTTTGCCGTGCAGCGCAACCGCCTGCTCGCCCATGCGCGCGGCGACTACATCTTCTTCCTCGATGCTGACGAAGTGATGACACCGGCCTTCGCGCGTGAGCTGCAGGCCATCGTGCGCTCGGGCGAGCAGGCCGTGTGGAAGATCCGCTGGCGCATGGTGGCGTTCGGGCAGGAGCTCACGCACTTTCGCTCGCAGTCCCAGATCGAGCGGCTGTTCGTGCGCGGCATGGTCCGGGAATACACGGGCGTGGTGCACGAGCAGGCGCAGCTGCATGCGCTGCCCGGTGGCGGCGAGGTGCCGCGCCGCCTGATCAAGGCGCGCCTGCTGCACTACTCGCGCACCACGGTGCGCGGCAGCCTGGAGAAGCTCACGCAGTACGTGATGCTCGGCGCCGCGAAGCGCGCCGAGAACGGGCAGCGGGGGGGGGTGCTGCGGGGGCTGGCCTCGGGCACTTCCATGTTCGTGCGCCTGTACGTGTTCCGCCTGGGCTTCCTGTGCGGGGGCGCGGGCTTCCTGTACTGCTTCTTCGTGGCGCTGGAGGGGTTCTTCCGCTATGCGGCGCTGCGGTACGACCGTGACCGCCTCACGGGCCGGGTGATCCGCGGATGAAGGCCTACCGCTGGTTCGGGCGCTGCGCCAGCCTCGGCGCGTTCATGGTTCCGGGCCTGGCCCTGTGGCTGCCCTCGGGCTATTCCTATGGGGCGGTCGTGCTGCTGCTGGCCGCGCTCGCCAGCGCGCCGGTGTGGTGGAACCGGCCCGCGCCGCGCGCGGCCTGGTGGCTGACGGCGGCGTTTTCCTGCATGGCGGCGCTGTGGCTGCTGGACGTGGGGGCCACCTGGGGCTGGGGCAGCATGGACCGCCCCGTCAAGTACCTGCTGGCGCTGCCCTGCATCTTCTACCTGATGACCTTCGAGCCGCGCGCATCGTGGCTGTGGATGGGGGTGGCGGTGGGCGCGGTGGGCAGCGGCCTGGTGGCCATCTACCAGATCTGCGTGCAGGCGCTGCCCCGCGCCAATGGCTTCACCAACGCCATCCAGTACGGCAACCTGAGCATGCTGCTGGCCGTGATGAGCGGCCTGTTGCTGGTGGTGCAGTGGAAGCGCTGGGTGCTGTGGCAGCGGGTGCTGCTGGCGGCGGCCATCGTGCTGGGCGCGGCGGGGTCGGTGCTGTCGCAGTCGCGGGGCGGATGGCTGGCGCTGGTGCTGCTGCTGCCGGTCAGTGCGTGGCTGCTGGTGCGCACCACGGGGCAGCGCCGGATGTACTGGGGCCTGTGCGCGCTGGCGCTGGCGGCGGCCGCGTTGTCGCAGGTGCCCGCGGTGGAGCAGCGGGTGGACGAGGCGCGCCAGGAAGTGCAGACCTACAAGGACCACGGCGATGGCCGCAGCTCGGTCGGGCAGCGGCTGGCGCACTGGGGCCTGGCGTGGGAGATGGGCTGGGACCGGCCTTTGACCGGCTGGGGCCGCGCGGGCTATGCCGAGGAGAAGGCGCGGCGCGTGGCGGCCGGGCTGGCACACCCGGTGGTGCTCGAATTCGGCCACGCGCACAACGAAATCCTGGATCTTTTCGCCAAGCGGGGGCTGCCCGGCGTGCTGCTGTTGCTGGCGTTCTATGGCATTCCGCTGGCGATGTTCTGGCCCACGGCCCGGCGCATCCGCGATGGGGCGGGAAAGATGGACAAGGAATCGCTTTCCCTGTGCCTGGTGGGAGTGATGGTGCCCCTGTCGTACATCGGCTTCGGCCTCACCCAGGTCTTCCTGGCCCACAACAGCGGCAACATGTTCTATCTTTTCATGTGCCCGCTGCTGCTGGCCGCCCTGCACGAGCGGCGTGCCCGCATCGGCTGCGGCCGGCCGTTCTAGATGCGACACCCTCCTGAGCGGCTTCGCCGCATCCCCCCGCTCTCGCATTGCTGTGCAATGCGGGCAGGGGGATGCAGCCCTCGCTGCGGGGCGGCCCTTGCTCGGCTGCCCGGGACTGGGCCGTGCCGGTTTCAACCGTTGCGGGCCTCGCACAGAGCCATAGACAACTGAGACAGAGGCATTCTTCATGCACATCCTGCTGGTCAACAACTCCCCCATCCCCGTCTACGGCTACGGGGGAACCGAGCGCGTGATCTGGGACCTGGGCAAGACACTCGTCCAGCAGGGCCACCGCGTGAGCTACCTGGTGCCCGAGGGTTCGACCTGCGACTTCGGCGACGTGCTGCCCATCCGCCCGGACGAGCCGTGGGAGGGGCAGATCCCGAAGGGCGTGGACATCACGCACTTCCAGTTCAACCCCCGTACCGAGCTGGCCAAGCCGTACCTGGTGACCGAGCACGGCAACGCGCGCAAGCCCAAGCCGCTGCCACTCAACACGGTGTTCCTGTCGCGCGACCACGCCGCGCGGTATGGCTCCACCGAGTTCGTCTACAACGGCCTGGACTGGAGCGGCTACGGCCCGGTGGACTTCCAATCGCCGCGCCCGCGCTACCACTTCCTGGGCAAGGCGGCGTGGGGCGTGAAGAACGTGCGCGGCGCCATCAAGGTGGCACTGCGCGCGGGTGTGGAGCTGGATGTGCTGGGCGGCACGCGCATCAATTTCAAGCGCGGCTTTCGCTGGACACTGTCGCGCAAGATCCATTTCCACGGCATGGTGGGCGGCACGCAGAAGACGGGCTTGCTCAACGCATCGCGCGGGCTGATCTTTCCGGTGCGCTGGCACGAACCCTTCGGGCTGGCGGTGATCGAGAGCCTGTACTTCGGCTGCCCGGTGTTTTCCACGCCCTATGGCGCGCTGCCCGAGCTGGTGCCGCTGCACTGCGGCGTGCTGTCGGCCGAGGCGAACGTGCTGGCCGAGGCGGTGCGTGGCAACCGTTTCGATGCGCGCGCCTGCCACCAGCACGTGGTCGACCATTTCAGCGCCGAGCGCATGGCGCGCAATTACCTGCGGATGTACGAACGTGTGCTCGCAGGCGAGAAGATCAATGCCCAGCCGCCGGTGATCCAGGGGCCTGCGCGCGAACTGCCCTGGAGGCAGTGAAGCCCCCTGAGGCGCTGCGCGCCATCCCCCGAGGGGGACGCACCCGGTGGCCCGGCAAAGCCGGTTCCACGGGTGCACTGGCGGGGCCGCGCGCTTTGCAGAGACCGGGCTTGACCGTCCGCACTGCCTCCATCACTCCCACCCGTTCGGGCTGAGCCTGTCGAAGCCAGGGCGTACACGGTGTTGCAACGCCCGATCACTCTCCAGAGAATCCTGGTTGAATTGCCGCTAGCGCTTGTCCAGTAAGCGCTAGCAGCTATCGAATGGATAGCGTCACTGCGCTTGCAGCAACGCTGCCTGCGCGGCCAGCGCCGTCCGCCATTCCGCTTCCAGCGCGGCCACCAGCGTGGCGGCGGGCATGGGGCGCACGGCGGCGACGCCCTGGCCGGCCCAGAGGGAGAGGTGGTCGGCGCGGCCGGCCTCGGCCGATGCGCGGCGCAGGGCGCCGGTGAGGGCGTTCTGCACCGGGTAGGCCGGTACCTCCGTCTCGTGCGCATGCAGGCGCTGCAGCATGGGGTTGACGATGCCGCGCGCGGGGCGGCCCGAGAACACGCGGGTGGTGCGCGTGTCGGTGGCGATGGCCTGGGCCATGGCGTCGCGGTAGGCGCGGCCGATGCCCGATTCGTCGCAGGCGAGGAAGGCCGTGCCCATCTGTACCGCCTCGGCCCCCAGCGCCTGCGCGGCGGCGATGCCGCGTCCATCCATGATGCCGCCCGCCGCGATCACGGCCACGCCGCGTGGGCGCAGCGCATCCACGCACTGTGGCACCAGCGCGAGCGCGCCCACCATCGCGGCGGCAAAGTCGGCCTGCGATGGCACGCCCGCGCGCACGGTGGCGTCCGCGGGGGCAAGCCCTTCGGCCTGCGGCCGGCCCGTGGGCAAAAAGGTGCCGCGGTGGCCCCCGGCCTCCATCCCCGACGCGCAGACCGCATCGGTCCCCACGTCGGCCCAGGCCAGGGACTCGGCCACCGTGGTGGCGGTGCCGATCACGTAGCAGCCCGCGTGGTGCAGGCGCTCGACCTGCGCGGCAGTGAGGATGCCGAAGGTGAAGCTCGCCACGGCGGGCCGGGCCTCGACCAGGGCCTCGAATTGCGCAGGGAAGTCCTCGCACCAGCGCGCGGGCACGGCGGCCTGCAGGCCGAACTCGGCGTACAGCGGGGCCACGCGGGCCAGCGCCTGCTCGACGGTGGCGGCATCGGGCGCGGGTGTGTCTTGCACGAACAGGTTGAGCCCGAAGGGCCGGTCGGTGCGGCGGCGCACCTCGGCGGCGGCCTCGGCCATGGCCGCCGGCGAGCGCATGCCGCAGCCCAGCGTGCCCAGCCCGCCCGCGGCGGACACTGCGGCCGCCAGGGCCGGCGTGTCGGCACCGGTCATGGGCCCCTGCACGATGGGCAGGCGAAGGGAGAGGGCGGTGCGCAGGCTGCGGTCGGGCATGGTGACGTTCCGTGAAAGAAAGAAGGAAATAAAGGGGGAAACGAGCTGAAGGCGGTCAGTCGACCAGCACCTGCTGCAGCGCATCGAGCGCGGCCGAGCGGTAGCCCTGGCGCCAGGTCAGCAAGGTGGTGATGGTGGTGATCGGCTGCTGGCTCAGCAGGGCCGCGTTCGGCGAGATGCTGAGCACCGAGCGCGGCACGATGCCCGCGCAGCCGCCGCCCGCCACACTGGCCAGGATGGCGTGGTACGAGCCCAGTTCCAGCAGCTGCATGGGCTCGCGCCGTGGCGCGAACCAGTCCTGCGCGATGCGGCGGTAGGTGCAGCCGGGCTCGAACACCGCCAGTGTGCCGGGCTGCACCTGGTCGGGCCCGGCGGCATGCGGGTGGCCGGCGGGCAGGACCAGCAGCAGCTCTTCAGTGAACACCGGCCGGGTTTCCAGGGCCGGGTCGGCGGGCTGGCCCGGCGGCCAGGCCACCAGCACCGCATCGAGCGCATGCGCGCGCAGGCGTTCCACGAGCACGCGGGTCGCGGCGGTCGTGAGCTCTAGCGCCACGCCGGGCCACTGGCGGTGCAGGCGCGCGAGCGGCGCGGGCAGGCGGCTCGCCGCGGTGCTTTCCATCGACCCCAGGCGCAGGCGGCCGGCGGGCGGCCCCGGGTGCAGCGCCTGGCGGGCTTCCTCGGCCAGCGCGAGCAGCCGGTCGGCATAGCCCAGCAGCACCTCGCCCTCGGGCGTGAGCGCCATGCGCTTGCCCTCGCGCAGGAACAGCGGCGTGCCCAGGTCGGACTCCAGCTGGCGCACCCGCGTGGTCACGTTGGACTGCACGCGCTGCAAACGCTCGGCCGCGCGCGTGACGCTGCCCTCCGCCGCCACGGTGCGGAAGATGTCGAGAGCGGCGAGGTCGAGCGGGGGTGGCCCTTTGTCCATCATGAAAAAGTATGAATTACAAAAATTCAATCTCTTGCTAAGATGATATGCAACAGCATTCCCCGTGGCAACCCCATGTCCCCACCGTGAACCCGGCGTCTCTTTCCCCTCCCACCTCCCGGCACGCTGACGGCGCCACGGCCCTGCAGGTCGCCCTGGCCGGCATGGCCGCGCTGGCGGCGGCCATGGGCATCGGCCGTTTTGCCTTCACCCCGCTCTTGCCCATGATGCTGCACGACGGCGTGGTGGACATCGCCACGGGCAGCTGGCTGGCCACGGCCAACTACGCCGGCTACCTCGCGGGGGCGCTGCTCTACATGGCCTTGCCCTGGCTGGGCCGGCGCCTGGGCGGCGTGCCCGGCAACGCGGCGCTGGTGCGCGGCGGGCTCGTGGCCACGGTGCTGCTCACGGGGCTGCTGGCCGTGCCGTGGCCGGCCTTTTGGCCCCTGCTGCGCCTGCTCGCGGGCGTGGCCAGCGCGCTGGTGTTCCTGGGCACGGCCAACTGGTGCATGGGGCGGCTGGCGCACCTGGGGCGCCCGGCCCTGGGGGGGCTGATTTTCTGCGGGCCAGGGTTGGGCATCGTCATCACCGGCCTGCCCACCAGCGCCATGGTGGCTGCGGGCTGGAGCGCCGCGGCGGGCTGGGCGGCCTTCAGCGCATTGGCGGCCGTGCTGTGTGCGGGGGCGTGGGCGGTGTTCCAGGGGGTGGACGCACCGGCCGCGGGGGCGGCGGGGGCCGCAGGCGGCGCCTCTGCGCCCGCGCGCCCCGTGGCCGAGCGGACCCTCCTGGCCGTGGCCTACGGCCTCGCGGGCCTGGGGTACATCGTCACGGCCACCTTCCTGCCCGTCATCGCACGCGCGGCGCTGCCCGCCGGATCGGTCTGGCCCGACCTGTTCTGGCCGCTCTTCGGCGCGGGCGTGGCGCTGGGCGCGCTGCTCTCCACGCGGATCGCACCCACCCGCGACCGGCGCATGCTGCTGGCCTGGGCCTACCTGCTGCAAGCGGCGGCCATCGGGCTGGGCCTGCTCTGGCCGGGGCGCGCGGGGTTCGCGCTGGGCAGCCTGTTGCTGGGGCTGCCGTTCACCGCCATCACGTTTTTTGCCTTGCAGGAGGCGCGCCACCAGTGGCCCCAGGCGGGCGCGGGCTTCACCGGCCTGATGACCGCGCTCTATGGCATCGGCCAGATCGTGGGGCCGCCCATGGCGGCGGCGCTGCTGGCACGCGCGGGTTCGCAGGCGCAGGGTTTTGACTGGGCGCTGGGCGTGGCGGGGTCGGTGCTGGTGCTGGGGGCCGTGCTCTACGGCGTCATGGCATGGCGCTGGCGCCAGCCGTGCTGACCGGCAGGCGCAGCACGAAGCAGGCGCCACCGCCCTCGCGGTCCTCGCAGTGCACGGTGCCGTTGTGGCGCCCTGCGATGGAGCGCACCAGGGCCAGCCCCAGGCCCACGCCCCCCGCGCGCTCGCTGGCGCCCGGCAGGCGGTAGAAGGGCTCGAAGATGCGTTCGCGCTGGCTGGCTGGCACGCCTGGTCCCCGGTCGCACACGCGCACCTCGGCGTGGCCCTGGCGGCGGTGCACCACCACCGTGATCTCGCCCGTGCTGTAGCGCCGGGCGTTTTCCAGCAGGTTGCGGATGGCGCGGCGCAGCAGCTTGGAGACGCCGCGCACGTCCACGGAGTCGGCGCTGGAGCTCACATCCAGGTCGGCATCCACGCGCGCGCACTCCTCGGCGGCCAGGCCGATGAGGTCCACCAGCTCCACGGTGCCCACGTCGGCCTCGCGCGCATCGAGGCGGCTGGCCAGCAGGATCTCGTCCACCAGTTGGTCCAGCTCGGCGATGTTGCGCAGGATTTCCTCGCGGAACGCGGGCGAGGGCTGCTGCCCGCCCATCAGCTCCATGCCCATGCGGATGCGGGTGAGCGGCGAGCGCAGTTCGTGCGAGGCGTTGGCCAGCAGGGATTTGTGCGACTTGACCAGCGTTTCCACGCGCGCGGCGGCGGCGTTGAACTGGCGCGCGAGGTCGGCCACCTCGTCCTGTCCCTGCTCGGGCACGCGCACCGACAGGTCGCCCTCGCCGAACTTCTGCACGCTGCGCTGCAGCGCCTCCAGCCGCAGGGTCAGGCGCCGGATGATGGGGTACACGCCCACGGCCACCGCCAGGCTCACGATGCCCAGCAGCCACAGGAAGCCGAACGGCGGCCGGGTCCAGAAAGCCGCGTCGCCCTGGTTGGGGCCGCCGGGCCGGCCGCCGCGTTCGCCGCGCGGCTGGCGGGGCGCCATCTGCAGCACGAACGGCTGGCCAGTGCCCGACTCGATGTGGAACTCGGCCCCTTCGCCGGGTTCGCTGGGCTGGCGCGTGGCCAGGCCGCGCAGCACCAGGTTGCCGGCGGGGTCGCGCAGCACCATCTCGCGCGACGGCGGCACAAAAGGCTGCGCGTTCTGCGCCTTCTGCTCTTCGGCCATGCGCCAGGCCCAGCCCACGGTCAGCGTCAGCACCGCGATGCCGCCGACCACGGCCAGCCAGATGCGCAGATACAGGCGGCGGGAGAAGGGGGTGGAGAGGGACATTCAGCAAAGCGGGGTGCGCGCCGTGGCAGGGCCGCGCTCCACCGGTCAGTCTTGTTGTTTTGCGAATACATAGCCCACGCCGCGCACCGTGAGGATGCGGCGCGGGTTCTTGGCGTCGGCCTCGATGGCGGCACGGATGCGGCCCATGTGCACGTCGATGGAGCGGTCGAAAGCCTCCAGCTCGCGGCCGCGCACGGCCTCCATGATCTGGTCGCGCGTGAGCACGCGGCCCGCGCGCTCGGCCAGGGCCACCAGCAAATCGAACTGGTAGGAGGTGAGGTCGGCCAGCTCGCCGGACACGGTCACGGTGCGCGCGTCGCGGTCGATCTCCAGCGTGCCGAACCGCAGCACCTGCGTGGCCGCCGAGGCACCGCCGCCATCGGTGCGGCGCCGCAGGATGGCGCGGATGCGCGCCAGCAGCTCGCGCGGCTCGAAAGGCTTGGGCAGGTAGTCGTCGGCGCCCAGCTCCAGGCCGATGATCCGGTCCATGGGGTCGCCCTTGGCGGTGAGCATGAGCACCGGCACCTGCGCCGCGCTGCCCTGCAGCGAGCGGATGCGGCGGCACACCTCCAGCCCGTCCATGTCGGGCAGCATGAGGTCCAGGATCACGAGGTCGGGCAACGGCCCGGCGTCCGGCCCCTGCAGCTGCGCCAGGCCGCTCTTGCCGTCCGCGCGGTGCGTGACCTGCAGGCCCGACTGGCCCAGGTACTCGCCCACCATCTGCGCGAGGCGGGCGTCGTCTTCGATCATCAGCAGTTGGGAGCTCATGGGGGCAGTGTAGTGGGAGGCCTGGACAGAGCCCCCATGCTCGCGCGCGGGCGTCTCCCCGTGTTGAAGCCTCCGTAAAGTTGCGGTAAACCGCCGGGGGTGAAAAACAGGCGGTTGCTATAAATTAGATAGCTATTCGCGCATTGCCATCAAGCGCTAGAGGCTGTTTTTACCCGGGATGCCAGCCACACCAGCACCAGCACCGGCAACCCCAGCATCGCGGTGGCCGTGAAGAAGTGCGCGTAGCCGAAGGCATTCACGTAGTCGCCCGAGAACCCCGCCACGAACTTCGGGGCAAGCAGCATCATGGAGCTGAACAGCGCGTACTGCGTGGCCGAGTAGCTCACGTTGGTCAGGCTCGACAGGTAGGCGATGAACGCCGCCGACGCGATGCCGCTGGCCAGGTTGTCGGCCGACACCACGGCGATGAGCGCCGTCACGTCGTGCCCGTGGCCCGCCAGCCAGGCGAACAGCAGGTTGCTCGCGGCGCTCAGGATGGCGCCCAGCATCAGGATGCGCATCACGCCAAAACGCATCGACAGCACGCCGCCCACGAAGGCGCCCGCCAGCGTCATGATCACACCGTACACCTTGGTCACGGCGGCCACCTCGTCCTTGGTGAAGCCCATGTCCACGTAGAACGGGTTGGCCATGATGCCCATCACCACGTCGCTGATGCGATAGACGGCGATGAGCGCCAGGATCAGCGCCGCGTGCCAGCCGTAGCGGCGCAGGAAGTCGGCGAAGGGCTCCACCATGGCGCCCTGGATCCACTCGGCCGCGTTTCTGGCCGGGGGCAGTTGCACGGGCGCGGGCTCGCGCGAGAACAGCACGGTGACCACGCCCACCGCCATCGACGCCGCCATGGCCAGGTAGGCCGCCTGCCAGGCGCCGTTCTGGTACGCGGCCGCGCCTTGCGCCACCACCTGCCCCACCGCAGGGGCCACTTCGGAGCGCGCCGCAATCCACAACACGCCCGCACCGGCCCAGATCATGGCCAGGCGGTAGCCCGTCTGGTATGACGCCGCCAGCGCCGCCTGGTGATTGGCGTCGGCCGATTCGATGCGGAACGCATCGAGCGCGATGTCCTGCGTGGCCGAGCCGAACGCCACCGCCAGCGCGCACCACACGATGGGTCCGAGCGTCTGGCGCGGGTCGGCCAGCGCCATGCCGATGAGCCCGCCCACGATGAGCGCCTGCGACAGCAGCAGCCAGCTGCGCCGCCGTCCCAAGGCCCGGGTGAGCAGCGGGATCGGCATGCGGTCCACCAGCGGCGCCCACACCCACTTGAAGCCGTAGGCCAGGCCCACCCAGCTCAGGTACCCGATGGTGCTGCGGTCGATGCCCGCCTCGCGCAGGCGAAAGCTCAGCGTGCCCAGCACCAGCAGCAGCGGCAGCCCGGCGGAGAACCCGAGCGTGAGCATGCGCAGGCTGGCGGGCTCCAGGTACACGCGCAGGGTCTGCAGCCAGGGCGTGCGCGCGGACTTTTCGGGGCTGAGGCCGGGGGGGGATGAAGTGGATGTGTCTGACATGGGGGGCGGAGGTTTTGTCTATCATCGCCGACACCCTTGCAGCCCGGCCTGCCAGCCTCCATCTGGCGACAAGCCCTGGTGTGTGGTGCGCCAGCGCTGCTTATTATTCCTTCAGGGATTGCCTGTATGTGCCTTTTCTGCCCCGCTCCCTCCGTTGCACCGTCGTCCCCGTGGTCGGCGCGCCGTGCATTCCTGCTGGCGGCCGGCGCCACTGCCGCCGCGCCGGTGCTCGCGCAGGTGGACGTGGGCACGGCGTCCAGCCTGCGCAAGCTGGTGCCCGCCGAGACGCTGGAAAACTCGGCCGCCCAGCAGTACCAGCAGATGCTGCAGCAGGCCAAGGCCAAGCGCGCGCTGGCGCCCGAGGGGCATCCGCAGCTGCAGCGCCTGCACGCCATCGCCAAGCGGCTGATCCCGTACGCCGCCCCGTGGAACGACCGCGCCAGGCAGTGGCGCTGGGAGGTCAATCTCATCGGCAGCCAGCAGATCAACGCGTTCTGCATGCCCGGCGGCAAGATCGCGTTCTACACCGGCATCCTGGACCAGCTCAAGCTCACCGACGACGAGGCCGCGATGATCATGGGCCACGAAATGGCCCATGCGCTGCGCGAACATGCGCGCGAGCGCATCGCCAAGACGCAGGGCACCAACCTCGCGCTGCGGCTGGGCTCGCAGCTGCTGGGCCTGGGCGACCTGGGCCAGGCGGCCGCCGGCCTGGGCGGGCAGCTGCTCACGCTGCAGTTCAGCCGCTCGGACGAGAGCGAGGCCGACCTGGTGGGCCTGGAGCTGGCCGCCCGCGCGGGCTACCAGCCCTCGGCCGCCGTGAGCCTGTGGAAGAAGATGGGCAATGCCAGCGGCAGCAAGCAGGGCGGGCTGGCGTTCCTGTCCACCCACCCCTCGGGTCCCGCGCGCATCCATGAGCTGGAGCTGAACGTGCCCAAGGTGCAGGGCCTGTACGAGGCGGCGCGGCGCAACGGCTGAGGCGCCGGGCGGCCCCGGGGCCGGGTGCTGGTGCTGGTGCTGGGTTGCTATTAAAATGGTAGCTGTCTGCGCTTATCCATCAAGCGCCAGCTGCCTTTTTTGTGCCCTGCCCCGCTCGGCATGGACGTTGGCCTCAGGCCACGCTCACGCGGTTGCGGCCTGCGTGCTTGGCTTCGTAGAGCGCCTTGTCGGCGCGCACGATGGCGGCCTGCAGGTCGTCCGCGCCATGCACCTGCGCCACGCCAAACGACATGGTGAGCGACAGGGGCGCGGGGCCGACCTCCATCGGCGTTGCCTGCACCGCGGCGCGGATGCGTTCGGCCGTGGCGCAGGCGGCGTCGAGCGGGCTGGCGGGCATCAGCGCCAGGAACTCCTCGCCGCCCCAGCGGGCGAGCACGTCGCCTTCGCGCAGGCTCTGGCTGAGCGTGCGGGCCATGGCCACCAGCACCTCGTCGCCCACGGCATGGCCGTACTGGTCGTTCACGCGCTTGAAGTGGTCCACGTCGCACAGCAGCAGGGCGATGGGCGTGCCGTCGCGCTGGCCGCGGGCCAGCGTGTGGGCGGCCAGCGCCTCGAAGTGGCTGCGGTTGTTCAGGCCGGTCAGCGGGTCCAGCGTGGCCTGCTTGCGCAGCCGGCCCTCGGCGATGAGGATGGTGCGGCGGTAGAACGCCGCCAGCGCCGCCGACATCGCGAACACCAGGCAGATGTGGATCCAGTTGACGATCTTCACGCTCAAGGGCGGCAGGGGGGCCAGCGGCCCCAGGTGGTCGCACAGCACCTGCAGGCCCAGGTAGTACGCCAGCAGCGCGATCACCATGGGCGCCGCGAAGCCGCGCGTGTTGGCGATCACGATGGCCGGAATGAACAGCAGCAGGTAGTAGTGAAAGCCGCTGTTCCAGCCGATGAGCAGCGAGCCCAGTGCCGCGTGGCCTACCACCTCCAGCCAGATCAGCGCCAGCGCGGCCGCGTTGTAGCGCGACTGGATGAGCCGGTAGGCCCCCAGGTACATCGCGATGCTCACCAGGTTGACGGCCGCCAGCGGCAGCGACCCCAGCCACAGGAACAGCACGATGTAGCCGCCGTCGATGGCCGCCGCCGTGAGCGCCACGCGCTGCACCATGGCCCAGTAGGCCTTGCCCGCCAGGCTGGAGCCGCGCTGCGGGATGGCGAACGGGCGGGGCGGGCGGGGCTCGGGGCGGGCGGATGCGGAATGTGCCATGGCGGGCAGGGGCCTCGCCGGTGTTCGGGCACCGGTGCGGCGCGATAACAAAATGTCACATTCTAGGAAGCGCCTGCGCTGCCCATCGTCCGATGTGGGCGGCAGGCGGGCCGCAATTGGGGCTTAAGGGGCGGGGGGCGCCGTGCCAGCCGCCGGCGCGCTGACGGTTTGCACGGGCTGCCAGTCCACGGCCATGGGGCTCTTGCGCGAGAACAGCTCCACGTGCGAGTCGATCGCGAACTGCACCCGGTCCAGGCTGGCCTGGTCGTCGGCGCTGCAGTCGAAGTGCAGCGCCGCGCCATCGGCCCGCAGCAGGCACAGGCCCCAGGGAAAGTGGGCCTGGCCCTGGTGCTCGTCATACGTCACGGTGATCTTGCGCGTGAAGTGGTAGCACAGGCGCTGCAGGTAGCGGCTGGCGTCGGGCGTGGGCACATGGCCCTGGCGTCGCATCATGGGAAGGGGCTGGTTGTGGTCATGGAAGAAGCGGCATCCAGCGGCAGCGCGGCGTCGGCCAGCACCAGCAGGTTGCCTTGCGAGCAGCGCTCCACGCGGGCCTGGACGCCATAGGCGCGCCGCAGCAGCGCGGGGGTCAGCAGCGGGGCCGGCGCGCCGGCGGCCAGCACGCCGCCGCCGCCCAGCACCAGCACCTGCTGGCAAAAGCGCAGCGCCAGGTTCAGGTCGTGCACGGCCACCAGGCCCACGGTGCCCTGCTGCTGCACCAGGTCGCGCACGGCCTGCAGCACCTGCAGCTGCCAGCGCAGGTCGAGCGCGCTGGTGGGCTCGTCCAGCAGCAGCAGGCGCGGCGCGCGCACGATGGCCTGCGCCAGCCCCACCATCTGGCGCTGCCCGCCCGAGAGTTCATCGAGCCGGCGCAGCGCCAGCGCCTGCAGCCCCAGCGATGCCACGACGGATTCGATGGCCGCCTCGCGCCGGGCGGCGCTCCAGTCGCTGCGCCCGGCGCGCAGGGCGCTGTGCCAGGTCTCGTAGGCCACGAGCGAGGTGCTCTGGGGCAGCGCCTGCGGCAGGTAGCCCACGCGGCGCAGGCGCTCGCGGGGCGGCAGGGTGGCCAGGTCCGTGCCCTCGAGCCACACGCGGCCCTGCGCCGGCCGCAGCCCGGCCACGGCCTTGAGCAGCGTGGACTTGCCCACCGCGTTGGGCCCCACCACGGCCACCAGCGTGCCGGCGGGCACGGCAGGCAGGTCCACGCCCTGCAGCACGGGCCGGCCGGGGTAGCCGGCGGTGAGTTGTTCGAGGGTCAGGCCGGTTGTCATATCAAGCCTCCATGGCGCTACGCACCCTCGGCAGCCAATGAAACTGACGCGGCCCGGGCCAGCGCCCCCGCGCAAGGGCCGCCCCGCCGCGCCGGGGGCGTCCTCCTCCCGCGTCGCGCAGCAATGTGAGAGAGGGGGAAGACGCGCAGCGGCTCAGGGGGTGCTTCATGTGGCCCTTTTCTGGCGCAGCACCAGCACCGTGAACAGCGGCACGCCCACCAGCGCGGTGATGATGCCGATGGGCAGCACCACGCCGGGCACCAGCGCCTTGCTGAGGATGGACGCGAGCGACAGCATCAGCGCCCCCGCCAGCGCGCTGCCGGGCAGGTAGTAGCGGTGGTCCTCGCCCAGCAGCATGCGCGCGATGTGCGGCCCCACCAGGCCCACGAAGCCGATGGTGCCCACGAACGACAGGGCGGTGGCCGCCAGCAGGCTCACGCGCAGCAGCGTGACCAGGCGCAGCCGCTCCACCCCGATGCCGAAGCTGCGCGCCTGGTCCTCGCCCGCGCGCAGCGCCGTGAGGGCCCAGGCCTGGCGCGCCGACCAGAGCATGCACAGCGCGAGCACGGTGCCCACGATGCCGATCTTGGTCCAGGTGGCGCGGCCCAGGCTGCCCATGGTCCAGAACACGATCTGCTGCAGCGCGTTGCTGTCGGCGATGAACTGCAGCAGCCACAGCAGGGCCTCGAAGCTGAACAGCAGCGCGATGCCGAACAGCACCACGGTGTCCACCGTGGCGCCCTGGCGCCAGGCCAGCAACTGGATCAGCGCCGTGGCGCTGGCCGCGCCCGCGAAGGCGCACAGCGGCACGGCCAGGTTCTCGCCCCAGGCCACGAGCGTGAAGCCCGTGACCACGGCGGCCGAAGCGCCCACGGCCGCCGCCGCCGACACCCCGAGCGTGAACGGGCTGGCCAGCGGGTTGTTGAGCGCGGTCTGCATCTCGGCCCCCGCCAGGCCCAGGCTGGCGCCCACCAGCACGGCCATCACCGCGTAGGGCAGGCGCACTTCCCACAGGATGACCTGCTGCGCCTGCGGCAGGCTGGCGGGGGCGAACAGGCCCCGCAGCACGTCGGCGAACGCGAAGGTGGAGGGGCCGAGCGCGATGTCGGCCACCACGCTGGCGCACAGCACGGCGAGCAGGGCGGCCAGCAGCAGCAGGCGCAGGCGCACGAAGTGCTGGTAGCGCCGCGCCAGCGAACCAGCGCGGGCCGCGTCCAGGGGCTGCGGCAAGGGAGACGGGGCGGCGGGGTTCAACGAAGGCAGTTCCGGGGCAGGGCGTGTGGGGTGCGAGAGGGTTCCATGGCGCGGGGCGGCGGTTTTCAGCGGGGCTGCTGGGCCCATGCCAGGGCGTCGATGAGCCCCGGCGCCATGGCGCCGCCATGGTCCAGGCCGGGCAATATGCCCATGTGAACGCGCAGTTCGGGCCAGTGCAAGGCCTCCAGCTGGTCCGCCAGCGCCTGCGTGCGTTCGATCATGCGGCGTTCGTGCTGCACGGCGGCGCGCGCCGCGGTGGGAGCGGCCCGGGGCTGCTCCAGGCTGCCCACGCGCAGCTGCAGCCGGGCCCGGAAGGGGCGCGGCGCCGTCGCGTGCGCCTGCATGAACTGCGATGCCGTCTGCAGCACCTGCGCGCCGTTCCACCACACCGACGGGCTGGTGGCCGCATACCGGGTGAACAGCGCGGGGCGCGTGAACAGCGCGTGCAGCACCAGCAGGCCGCCGAACGAGTGCCCGCTCAGCGCCTGGCGCTGCGGGTCGATGGCAAACGCCCGCGCCACGCGCGGCTGCAGCTCGCGCGCGATGAAGTCGAGCAGGATGTCCGCGCCGCCGGCCTCGGGCGTGGCCGAGCCGCCGGGCGCGGGCGGCGTGTAGTCGCGCTGGCGTTGCGCGGGGTGGACCACGGCATCGCCGGGGTGGCCGATGCCCACGACGATGGCGCTGTCCGCGCGCATCTGCGCGGGGCGCGCGGCCTCATTGCGGGCCAGCTGGGCCGCGAGCGCAAAGGCGGCATTGCCGTCGAGCACATACAGCACGGGGTGTCCGGTGGCGGGCGCGGGGCCGGCGGGCTGCTGCACCCAGATGCGCCAGACGCGGCCGCTCGCCGGGTCGCGCAGGTCCAGCTGGTGCGTGTCCGGCAGCCGCGCGGGGCCCGCCTGCAGCAGGGACGCCTCTGGCGCGCCGCTGGCGCAGCCCGCCAGCCACAGGCTGGCACCAGAGGCCAGCAGCGCGCGGCGGCGGGTGTCGCGGGGCATGGGCATGGAGCGCATCAGAGGCTGGTCCAGTACACGCCCGTCAGCGGGATGGGCTGGAAGCGGGTGAACATCGTCTGCAGGGTGTCGCGCGGGTCCAGGTCGGCAAACAGCTCGGGGTGCAGCCATTTGGCGAACACCTGCACCGCCACGACGTTGAAGGGCGAGTTGTAGTAGTGGTGCCAGATGGCATGCGCGCGGCCGGGCTGCTGCACGGCCTGCAGCTGGGCGATGCCCCGGCGCTGCGTGGCGCGCGCCAGCGAGGCGCGGGCGGCCTCGGGCGTGGCGTCGGCGCCCAGCACGATGCGCAGGGGGGATTTCTCGGCCGTGGCCATGCTGCCGATGCCGGTGCCGATGTACAGCTGGGGCTGCGTGGCGATCAGGAATTCGGGGTTGAGCGTGCCGTGCTCGCCCGGAATGCGACCGCGCGCCACATTCTGGGCCCCGGCGGCATCCAGCAGCACGCCCACCAGGCCGACCATGGTGGCGCAGCATTCATCGGCCAGGCCCACGCGGTTCTCCAGGAACACGCCGGGGTGCCGCGTGCCGGCCGGCAGGGTGCGCAGGCGGGCTTCCACGCGGTCGAGCTGGGCCCGCCAATAGGTGTTGAACGCCTGGGCCTCCTGGCGCTTGCCCAGCACGGCGCCCAGCAGCTCCATGCTGCGCGTCGTGTTGCGGAGCGGGTCGTGGCGGAAGTCGACGAACACCACGGCCACGCCGGCCGCCTCCAGGCGGGCCAGCGTTTCGCGGTCGTTCTTGCTCGGGCCGTGGCCACCCGCCAGCCCCAGGATGGCGACCTGCGGACGCAGCGCGATGGCCTGTTCGTCGCTGAAGCTGCCGCTGCTGTTGCGGCCCACGCGCGGCACCTTGTCGATCTGCGGGAAACGGCCGCGCCACTGCGCATAGCCGGCGGCATCCAGCGTCTCGTAGTCGCCCATCATGCCCACCAGGCGGCGGGCCACGTCGTCGCGCTCGAACACGCCCAGCGCGGGCAGCAGCCGGCCTTCGCCCAGCAGGATGCGCTCCACCTTGGCCGGCAGGGTGACGGCGCGGCCCGCCAGGTCGGTCACGGTCTGCGTGCCCCCCTGCGCGCGCGCGGGCGAGGCACCCAGGACCAGGGCGCAGAGCAGGGCCGCCAGTGGCGCCCAGGGGCAAAAACGGATCAGGGGCATGGGAGGGACGGTGTGCGGGCGGCCATCGGCGGCGGCCGGTTCAATGGCCAATATTGAGAATCATTTGCATTTATTATGCCGACTTGCTAGCATCCCATGCCCCGGTGCCCGCCGTGTTTGCCAAGCGGAGAAAAACCTTTGCGCAAACGCCAGGCCCCGGGTTCCACGCGCCGTGGTGCATTGCCGTCCGCTGACCCTGCCGCTTTTTCGCCGTCACACCTGCCTGCCCATGTCTGTCGTCAGCCCCTTGAAAGTGCTGTCCGCCGCGCCCGCGTCGGACGGCATGCAGGCGTCGCTGCAGCGCCATCTGCAGCGCCTGCGCGTGCTGCGTCCGGGCCTGCACCTGCACGCGGACGATGCGGCCGATGCGCAGGATTTCACGGCCAGCGGCGAGATGGAGACGGGCCTGCGCATCGTGGTGCTGCTGGAGGGCTCGGTGGACGTGAGCTATGGGCCGCGCCGCGTGGCGCTGTCGAGCGCGGCGGACCACGCCCGCCAGTCCCACGATGCAGGCCTGGCCAGCCTGCCGCGCGCCCTGCTGGTGTCGGTGGCGGAGCCGGAGCGCTTCGAGCGCCGCGCCCGCAAGGGCGCGTATGCGCGCCGGGTGAGCGTGGGCCTGGGCGGCGAATGGCTGGAGCAGGTGGCCGGCCCGTCGGCCTCCGGCGCCATCGAGGCCTTCCGCCGCCAACACCTGGCCATGCACCACTGGCAGCCCTCGGCGCGCATCGCCGCCCTGGCCGAGCAGATCACCCATGCGCCGGACCTGAGCCCCCTGCTGCTGCACCTGTACCTGGAGAGCCGCGCGCTGGAGCTGGTGGGCGAGGCGCTGGGCAGCCTGGCGCAGCACGCCCCCGGGCCCGCGCCCGCGCCGGCACCTGCTCCCGCGCCCACCGGGCTGCGGCTGCTGCCCCACGAGCACCGGCGCATGCGGGCGCTGCATGCCTTCCTGCAGACCGAAGGGGCCATGGACCTGTCGCTCGATGCCCTGGCGCGCCAGGCCGGCACCAACGCGAACACGCTGCAGCGGCACTTTCGGGCGGTGTACGGCACGACGGTGTTCGACTTCGTGCGCGAAAGCCGCCTGCAGCGCGCCCGCAAGGCCCTGGAGCAGGAGGGCCTGACCGTGGGCCAGGCGGCGCTGGTGGCGGGCTACAACAGCGCCGCCAACTTCGCCACGGCCTACCGCAAGCGCTTTGGCATGCCCCCCAAGCTGGCGCGAGTGAGGGTCTGAAGCCCGCCGGGCCGCCTCGCGGCTCCCCCGGTCCTGGCAAGGCCCGTTCCACGGCGGCCCTGGCGGGGCCGCGGCAAACGTCTTTGTTGGGCGTGCAAACACAGGGCGGCGGGCTGCGTGAAATCATCGCTCCCATGCCGGGTGGAACCAGCCGGCACGCCTTGCAACACGTTCCGGGCACCGCGCCTGGATGGCTTCCTCGCGGAGCCACTGCGCGCCCTGAGTGAAATCGCATTCATTCCTGTTTGCAATCCGTTGGCGAGGCGGACTCCCTTCTCCTTCGTTTTTGATTCAGGACTTCTATGCAGACTCGCCGCCCATCCCCGGGTATCCCCCGGGCACATCCTTTTGCCTTGCGCCAGGTCGCCCAGGCCTGCGCGTGGACCTTGCTGGCGGGTGCCGGCGCGGCCCTGGCGCAGCAGAACGCGCCCGCCCCGTCCGCCACGCTGCTGCGGGAAGTCACGGTGAATGCGGCCGCCGAGACTCCCGACAGCCTGCCAGCCGCGGCCCCGGGCGGCCAGGTCGCCAGGGGCACGCGGCTGGGCGTGCTCGGCAACGTGGGGGTCATGGACACGCCGTTCAACATGACGGGCTACACCGCCGAAGGCATCGCCGACCAGCAGGCGCAGACCGTGGGCGCGGTGCTCAAGAACGACCCTTCGGTGCGCACCACCACCAACGAAGGCCACATCGTCGAGAACTTCATCATCCGGGGCTTCGGCGTGGGCGCCGGCTCGCTGGCCATCAACGGTGCCTATGGCCTGGCGCCCGAGCAGAACACGCCCACCGAGATGTTCGAGCGCGTGGAGGTGCTCAAGGGCCCCGGCGCCATGATGATGGGCCTGCCCCCCGCGGGCGACGTGGGCGGCGCGATCAACCTCGTGCCCAAGCGCGCGGGCAAGGAGCCGCTCACGCGCGTGACCACCACCTATTCGTCCCAATCCAACGTGGGCGCGCACGCCGACGTGTCGCGCCGCTTCGGCGGGGAACAGCGCCTGGGCGTGCGCGTCAATGGCGTGCTGTCGGGCGGCGAGACCTGGCTCGACCACCAGACCAAGGCGCGCGAGATCGGCCACCTGGCGCTGGACTACCAGGGCGAGGGCTGGAACGTGGAGGCCGATGCCTATTCGCTCAGGAACAAGGTGCGCAAGGGCTCGCCCATGCAGCCCATCATCGCGGGCTGGACCACGGTGCCCAAGGCGCCCGACGGCTCCACCAACTTCTTCTACGGCGAGGGCGTGTACAGCAACACGCAGACCCAGGGCCTCATCGTGCGCGGCCAGGCGAAGATCAACGCGGGCTGGACGGCGTTTGCCTCGGCGGGCAAGGCCGAGCATTCCTACGACGGCTTCATCTTCGGCACCCGCCCGGTGTGGACGGCGGCGAACGCGGCCTCGGGCAACGCCACGGGCACGGCCTACAACTCCTGGGGCGAGTACGGCACCACCACGGCCGAACTGGGCCTGCGCGGCCAGTTTGGCACCGGCGCCGTGGCGCACAGGCTGACCCTGGCCGCCAACGTGATGAATTACGAAGGCGGCAGCCGCGGCAACGGCACGGCGCCCATCAACAGCAACATCTACCACCCCACGCCCATCACCATGCCGGCCGGGGCGGCGGCATCGACCTACAGCAAGATGAACGATGACGCGATGACGGCGCTGAGCGCGGTCGACACGCTGTCGTTCGCCGACGACCAGGTGCAGCTCACCCTGGGCCTGCGCGCGCAGCGGGTGCACCAAAAGCTCAACAAGTACAAGGAGAGCGCCGTGACGCCGCTGGTGGGCGTGGTGGCCAAGCCCTGGGGCGAGACCGTTGCGCTGTACGGCAACTACGTGGAAGGACTGAGCGCGGGCACGACCGTGAAGGCGCCCTATGCCAACGAAGGCCAGACCTTCGCGCCGTACAAGAGCAAGCAGATGGAGGTCGGCGTGAAGTGGGTGAGCGGCAGCCTGACGCAGACCGTGAGCCTGTTCCAGATCAGCAAGCCCGCCCTGATCGAGCAAGACAACCGCCAGGTGCTCGACGGCGAGCAGCGCAACCGGGGCGTGGAGTGGAACGTGTTCGGGCAGTTGGCCCCGGCGCTTTCCCTGCTGGGCGGCGTGGCCTACACCGAGGCCGACCAGACCCGGACGAACAAGGGCATGAACCAGGGCCGCGCGCAGTTCGGCGTGCCCCGGCTCACCCTGAACCTGGGTGCCGACTGGGCGGTTCCCGGCGTGCAGGGCCTGTCGGTGAACGGCCGCGTGAACCACACCGGTTCGCAATGGCTCACGGGCGACAACAGCGTGAAGCTGCCGTCCTGGACCACCCTGGACGTGGGCGCCCGCTATGCCACGCGTCTTGGCGCGCAACCGGTGGTGCTGCGCGCCACGGTGACCAACCTCGCCAACCGCGCGTATTTCGAGAGCATCTGGGGCGCGGGCCGGGTGAACGTGGGCGCGCCGCGCGCCGTGCGCCTGTCGGCCTCGTTCGACTTCTGATCCTGGCGAAGGACGGCGCGAGCGAAGCAACCCCGCCACGGGGTCTGGCGTGTGTCCTGGTGGGCACGCCAGGCGCCTGTGGTGGGGCTGGTTATGCTATAAATATAGTAGCTATTGGCGCTTGATGGATAGGCGCTGACGGCCAAAAACATCCAAAACATCAAGACTTCCGTCGGCACGGCATGCAAGCCGGGCCACGGGCCGCGCGCCGCCGCGGGTCTGTCCAGCGGGGCTCAGGTCCCGCCCACGTAGGGATTGCTCTGGCGCTCCCGCCCGAACGTGCTCCCGGGCCCGTGGCCGGGAATGAACACCGTCTGATCTCCCATCGGCCACTGTTGTGACAACGTGAGGCCCAGGCTCCGAACCTCCGTGAACAGCAGGTCCAGGTTGCTCACGGGGTCCATCATGACGACCTGGTGGGGTGTTGCTGACAGAGATAGGCGGTTGCAAACAGGGATTGACGATCTCGCGGGGCCGCGCTGGAGCACCATCAGGATGCCGTGGATGCTTGGGGGCGTCGCATGGGCCCGTGCCCAGGCAAGCCGCCGGAGGATGTTGTGCCACGTCGGGCATGCCCGCACGCAGATTTTGATACGCACAGTCAATTTGTCTGAAACTCCCAGTCAATCTGGATATGGTTGACCCTCCTAGGATGCGATAGCTGGTCAGCGATGTTCGTCTCGCGCTCACTCCAGCCAGGAGGTACTGGCTTTCATTCGGCGCCTTCTCCCCCAAGACTCATTCAGGGAAGACGGTTCCAGTGAAGCCATTGCAAGCCCAGTGCACAGCGGTCTTATTTCGCATTCATCAGATCCGGCGTTCGCTGTCCCGGATTTACCAGACGCCTGGCTCCCGTTGCGGGGCCATGGCGATGATCCGCCGCTCCGTCCCGGGGGCGCTTTTGCGCTGCACCGTCGCGTTGGCCATGGTGCTGCTGTCAGGTGTTGTGCAGGCGCAGACCAACACCTGGGCTGGCAGCGGCAGCCTGGCTACCGCACGCAAAGCCCATACCGCAACGGTCCTGCCCGATGGCACCGTGCTGATTGCGGGGGGCTGGGCCTACAGCAGCAGCAACCTTGCCAGCACCGAGTTGCATGACCCGGTCGCAGGCACCTGGAGCGCCAAAGGAAATCTAAATGCTGGGCGCGCGTACCACACCGCCACCCTGCTGCCCAATGGCAAGGTGCTGGTTTCCGGTGGAGCAGGGAGCCGCGGCGCGCTTGCCGGCGCCGAACTCTACGACCTTGGCACAGGCAGTTGGAGTGCCACGGGCAGCATGTCCGGCGCACGTCTGTTCCACACCGCCACCCTGCTGGCCAATGGCAAAGTGCTTGTCGCGGGGAATGGCGCAGAGGTCTACGACCCGGCCACCGGCCAGTGGAGCACCACGGGCACCATGGTCACCACGCGCGACGCCCACACTGCCACGTTGTTGCCCAACGGCAAGGTACTCGTCGCGGGGGGGAACAACGCGGACGTTGGCTACCTTGCCACCGCTGAACTTTACGACCCGGTCACTGGCACATGGAGCGTCACAGGCACTATGACCACACCGCGTATCAGTCACACCGCCACCCTGCTGCCCAGTGGCAAAGTGCTAGTGGCTGGTGGGGGAGGCAACGGCGCACGCTCCAGTGCCGAGCTGTACGACCCGGCCACAGGCACGTGGAGCACCACTGGCAACCTGGCCAACAAGCGCAGTTCTCAAACCGCCACGTTGCTGCACAGCGGCAAAGTGCTTGTTGCCGGAGGAGATGGCAGCACTTACCTCGCTAGCGCTGAGCTCTACGACCCCGCTACCGGCACCTGGGACACTACCAGCAGCCTGGCCACCGGCCGGGTCAGCCACACGGCCTCCCTGCTGTCCAACGGTAGAGTGCTCGTTGTAGGCGGGTGGAATACTGGTGGCTACCTCGCAAGTGCCGAGCGATACGAAGTAGGCCCTGGCGCCTGGAGGGCTACCGGCAGCATGATTGGCGGGCGCAGTGTCCACACCTCCACTTTGCTGCGCAGTGGTGAAGTGCTCGTCACCGGCGGGTTCGGCGGTGGCGGGGGTTTTCTTGCAAGCGCTGAACGGTACAACCCCGCCACAGATAGCTGGAGCCCCACGGGCAGCATGATCACCGGGCGCACTTTTCACACCGCCACCGTGCTGCCCAGCGGCAAGGTACTGGTCACTTCAGGGGTCGCGAACGGCGGTGCGCTTGCCAGCGCAGAACTTTACGATCCCGTCGCTGGCACATGGAGTGCTGCCGGCACCCTCGCCGTCGCTCGCTACAACCGCACGGCCACTCTGCTGGCCAATGGCAAGGTGCTTGTCGTGGGAGGTGAGGGCACTGGCAGCGTCTTCACCAAAGGCGAGCTCTACGATCCCGAGACGAACCAGTGGAGTGTCACAGGCAACATGGCCGATGAGCACATTTATCACACGGCCTCCCTTCTGCCCAATGGCAAAGTGCTTGTCGCAGGTGGATACACCAGCGTCGGCATGCTCTCCAGCACTGAACTCTACGACCCCGCATCCAACGCCTGGAGCCCCGCGGGCGGCATGGCCACCTGGCGCTATTCCCACACGGCCACCCTGCTGCCCGACGGCAAGGTCATCGTCGCGGGGGGGCGGGGCGTCAGTGGCATGCCGGCCGATGCAGAACTCTACGACCCTGGCGCAAATACCTGGAGCGCCGCGGGCAGTCTGGTACGCACCCGCACAGGTCACACGGCCGCCCTGCTGCCCAGTGGCAAGGTCCTCCTCGCGGGCGGAAGCAGCGGCGATTTCGCCAGCTCTGAGCTCTACGACCCGGCCACCGCCACTTGGAGCGCCACGGGCAGCCTGAACACCGGGCGCGTCAACCACCGAGCCACCCTGCTCGCTGACGGCAGGGTCCTGGCTACAGGGGGCAGCGGCAGCTCTGACGCCAGCGTCGAGCTTTATGCAACTTCTGCCCCTGCAGTGCAGACATACAGCGCCATGGTGTCCGTTCTGGTGGGTGGCGGGCCGGGAGGAGGGGGGAGCGTGGGCACGGGTGTGGGGTCGGTAGCGATCAGCGGCGGCGCGCCAGGCTGCGCGCTCGATACCACTGCCACGGGGTTCAGCAGCGCGGTGCCTTCAGGCCTGCCAGCCAACGCCAGCACGCCCGCCGGGATGTTTCGCTTCCGCTCCACAGGCTGCGCGGGCAATACGCTGACGGTGCGAATCACCTACCCCCACGCGCTTCCTGCCGGGGTGCAGCTGATGAAGTATGGGCCTGCCAGCGCGGGGGCCGCCAGCAGCTGGTATCCAATGACCGGTGCAACGCTGAGTGCAGACCGGTTGACTGTGGCGTACGCGATCACCGACAACGGCATGGGCGATGGCAATACAGCCGATGCGGGGGTGATTGAAGACCCGTTCGCACCGGTGTTGCTGGCTGCGATCCCCGGCACGTCAGGCCCAGCTTCCATTCCCACCCTGAGCGAGTGGGGGCTGATCCTGTTGTCGCTGATGGCGGCTGGCCTGGGCATGCACCAGATGCGCCGTAGCAGCGCCTTCCGGTCCCGTGCCTGGGGGGCATAGGGCGAAATCGTAGACTTGCGTGGCGGGGCACGTCCCGAGAACTTCACGTCCTTGTCGACATGCTCGCTGCGCGCCGGCGCCGCCATGGCAGGCGTCACCAGGTAGTAGCCGTTGCGCCACTGCATCCTGGGCGAAGTCCGCTGGCAGCGAAACGGCCCAGGTCAGGTATTGCCCACGTAGGGATTGCTCTGGCGCTCCCGCCCGAACGTGCTCTCGGGGCCGTGGCCGGGAATGAACACCGTCTGATCTCCCATCGGCCACAGGCGCTGCGTGATGCTGTCGATGAGCTGCTGGTGGTTGCCCTGCGGGAAGTCCGTGCGGCCGATGCTGCCTGCGAACAGCACGTCGCCCACAAACGCGCGGTCGATCTGCGGCGCGTGGAACACCACATGCCCCGGCGTGTGCCCCGGGCAGTGGCGCACGTTCAGCGTCTCGTTGCCGATCTGCACCTGGTCGCCATCGTGCAGCCAGCGCGTGGGCGTGAAGTGCTGCGCGGGCGGAAAACCAAACATCGCGCTCTGCTGCGGCAGGCCGTCGATCCAGAACTGGTCGCCCGGGTGGGGGCCCACGATGGGCAGCGAAAGCCGCTCTGCCAGCTCGCCCGTGCCGCCCGCGTGGTCGATGTGGGCGTGGGTGAGCCAGATCTGTTCGAGCGTGAGGTCAAGGCGCCGGATTTCTGCCAGCAGCACATCCAGGTCACCGCCAGGGTCGATCACGGCGGCTTTGTGGGTGGCGTCGCACCAGACGAGGGAGCAGTTTTGCTGGAACGCAGTAACAGGGATGGTGAGGTAGCGGAGCATGGTGGGTGAGGGTGGTTGTGTGTATTTTGCGGTCCGGCGCATGGCGCAGGGTGGACGGGCCAGGCTCAAGCCCGCGCCAGCCGATCGACGAGGAAATCCACCAGCACGCGCACGCGCAGCGGCATGTGCCGGTTGGCGGGGTACAGCAGCGAAAACGGGCGGGAGGCGCCCGCGTGCGCGGGCAGTAGCTCTTGGAGCGCGCCGCTGCGCAGGTCGGCCTCCACAATGAACCGGTAGGTCTGCAGCAGCCCCGCGCCGGCACGCGCCAGGGTCACGGGGCCCAGGATGTCGTCGGCGCAGCGCAGGCGGCCTTGGGTGGGCACCTCCACATCGCGCCCGGCGGCGTCGCGCAGTATCCATGGCACCGCTTGGCCGCTGCTGGGCAGCACGAACTGGATGCACTCGTGCGCCGCCAGGTCGGCCGTTTCGTGCGGCGTGCCGCGACGCGCCAGGTACGCCGGGGCGGCGACCACCACCAGGGCGGCGTCCTCCAGCTTGCGCGCCACCAGCCCCGAGTCGATGGGCGCGCGACCGCGCACGGCCAGGTCAAAGCCTTCTTCGGTGAAGTCCACGTTGCGGTTGCTCAACTGCAGCTCCAGCTCCACGTCGGGGTAGGCCTGCGCAAATGCGGGCAGCAGGGGCAGGATGCGGCAGTGCCCGTAGGAGGTGGGCAGGCTGAAGCGCACGAGGCCTGCCGGGCTTTGCTGTTGGCCCGACAGCTCGCGTTCTGCCTCGGCCAGCTGCCCCAGCGCCTGGCGGCATTGCTCGTAGTAGCGCTTGCCGGCGTCGGTCAGCCGCACCTGGCGCGTGGTGCGCTGGAACAGGCGCACGCCCAGGCGCGCCTCCATGCGCGCCACCGATCGGCTCACGGCCGCCGCCGTCAGCCCGGCCGCCTGGGCGGCGGCCGTGAAGCTTTGCCACTGCGCGGTCAGGCAGAACAGCTCGATGCTGCCCAGCTTCAGGTCGTCGAATTGGCGCGCCATGTCTTGTTTATTACTTCATGTAATCAGTGAAATTCCCAGAACCTAGTTTATTGCTGTTTACATCGCCAATACCATCGCTTCACCTTTCCACCACACCCCCAGGGCCTCTCCATGAAGCTGTACTTTTCCCCCGCCGCCTGCTCCTTGTCGCCCCACATCCTGCTGCTGGAATGTGGCTTGCCGTTTGTGCTGGAGAAGGTCGATACCGCGCGCCACCAGACGGCCGACGGGCAGGATTTCCATGCGATCAACCCCAAAGGCCAGGTGCCCGTGCTGGAGCTGGACGACGGCTCCCGCCTCACCGAAGGCCCGGTCATTGCGCAATACATCGCCGACCAGGCCCAGGCCACGCAACTGATGCCGGCCGCCGGCACGCGGGCGCGCTACCGGGTCATGGAGTGGCAGAACTACGTCAGCACCGAGCTGCACAAGTCCTTCACGCCCCTGTTCCAGGCCGGGCTGGACGACAAGGCCAAGGCCGCGCTGGCCGCCCTGCTGCGCAAGAAGATGGAGTGGCTGGACGCGCAACTGCAGGACGGCAACTACCTGACGGGCGAGCACTTCACGGCGGCCGACGCCTATCTTTTTGTGGTGCTGGGCTGGGCCAAGTTCGTGAAGCTGGACATCAGCGACCTGGCCCATTTGCAGGCGTTCATGCGCCGTGTGGCCGCGCGCCCCGCGGTACAGGCCGCGATGCGGGCCGAAGGGTTGCTGGGCTGAGACGCCGTTCATTCATCCATCCACAAGGAACACGCCATGCCTTACATCAACATCAAAGTGACGCGCGAAGGTGTCAGCAGTGCGCAAAAGGCCGCACTGATCCAGGGTGCGACCGATTTGCTGGTGCGCGTTCTGAACAAGGAGCCCGCCACCACCTTTGTCGTGATCGACGAGGTCGAGACCGACAACTGGGGTGTGGCCGGTGAGACGGTGACCGTGCGGCGCCAGCGTGCCCGGGTGGCCGCCGCAGGGAATGCGCCATGAGTGACCCGCGCTTCGACGCAGTCGCCGCCGTGCTGCAGGAATATTTCGACGGCCTGTGCCACAGCGACACGCAGCGCCTGCGCCGCGTGTTCCACCCGCAGGCGGTCTATGCCTGCGCCACGGCGGAGCCTGCGGTGATCCTGCGCATGGAGGCGTATTTCCCCATCGTGGACCAGCGCCCCTCGCCTGCCAGCCGGGGCGAGACGGTGCAGGAGCGCATCCTGTCGATTGAATTCGCCGGACCGGTGACGGCCCTGGCCAAGGTCGAATGCGCCATCCTGCCCAAGCACTTCACTGACCTGCTGACCCTGATCCATGTGGACGGGCGCTGGCAGATCATTGCCAAGGTGTTTCACTACGAACTGGATCGCTGAGGCGGCGGTGCGTGCAAGCCGGTGGGCGAGTTCCTCCTTTCGGAAGGACTCATTTATTGATAGCTGCTAGCGCTTGCCAGATAAGCGCTAGAGCCCATTTTGGCTAAAAAACCGGCGGCAGGCACCACCGGCAGTGTGCCCGCATCACAGGTTGGTCGCCGCGACCACTTCCGACATGTCGGTCAGCCCCTGCAGCACCTTCTCGATGCCGTCCTGGCGCAGCGTCAGCATGCCCGCGGCCAGTGCCGAATGGCGGATGTCCGACGCGGGGGCGCGGTGGCGGATGTGCTGGCGAATGGTCTCGTCGCTCAGCATCAGCTCATGGATGCCCAGGCGGCCGTGGTAGCCATGGCCGTCGCATTGCGTGCAGCCCACATGGCGCCACAGGCGCAGCTCGCCCTGCGCTCCGCCGTGCTGCTGGCGCCAGCGCGCCACCTGTGCCGCGCGGGCCTCGGGGGTGTTGTGGGTGCCGCTGTCCAGGTACTGCGATGCCAGGCCCAGCAGCGTGTCGTGGTCGGCCACACGCGGCGCGCGGCAGGCTGTGCACAGGCGGCGCACCAGGCGCTGGGCCAGGATGGCGAGCAGCGAATCGGAGAAGTTGAACGGGTCCAGGCCCATCTCCAGCAGCCGCGCAATGCTCTCGGGCGCCGAGTTGGTGTGCAGGGTGGACAGCACCAGATGCCCCGTCAGCGAGGCCTCGATGGCGATGCGCGCGGTTTCCTCGTCGCGCATCTCGCCGATCATGATCACGTCCGGGTCGGCGCGCAGAAAGGTGCGCATGGCGGCGGCAAAGGTCCAGCCGATGCGCGGGTTCACCTGCACCTGGCGCAGCCCTTCCTGGGTGATCTCGATGGGGTCTTCGGCCGTCCAGATCTTGCGGCCGGCGGTGTTGATGTCGCGCACCACCGAGTGCAATGTGGTCGTCTTGCCGCAGCCCGTGGGGCCGCACACCAGCACCAGGCCATAGCTTTTCTGCACCACCGCCCGCAGGGCCTGCAGGTTGGGCGGGCTCAGGCCGATGTTCTCCAGAGGCAGCGGCTTGGCGCCCGCCAGCAGGCGCAGCACCACGTCCTCCAGCCCGCGCGAGGTGGGCACGGTGACCACGCGCAGCTCCACCGGCGGGCCGCCGAAGCGGGCGAAGTCGATCTTGCCGTCCTGGGGCTTGCGGTGCTCGGAGATGTCCATGCCCGCCATGATCTTGATGCGCGCCACCATCGCGAAGCGGTAGCGCGCTGGCAGCTCCAGGTGGGGCGTGAGGTCGCCGTCGATGCGCAGGCGGATGCGCACGTTCTGCGGGGCGGGCTCGGTCTCGATGTGGATGTCGGACGCGCGGTGGTGGATGGCTTCGTCGATCACCGAGTTGATGAGCCGCACCAGGGTGTTGTCCGACTCGCTGATCACGTCGGCCTGCTCGGAGTCCGTGTCCGGGACGGTGCTGCCCAGGTTGGCGGCCAGCTCGCGCGAGGTGGCGCGGGCGGCGGCGGTGGCGTCAGAGGCGCCGCCAGGCTGGGTGCGGTAGGCGCTGTGGATGGCGGGCATCAGCGTGCCTGGCGCGGCCTGCAGCGGAATGAGCCGGCGCTGCGTGAGAAACCGCAGTTCGTCCAGCAGCACGCGATCGAGCGGGTCGGCCATCAGCAGTACCAGCGCATCCTCGCGGGCGATCAGCGGCAGCACGGATTCACGTTCGGCCATCGCCCGGGGCACCAGGGCCAGGGCCGCCGCCTCGGGCGTGATGTCGCCGGGGTGCACGGTGTACTCGCCCAGCCACGCGGCAATGACCTGGCGCAACTGCTCCTGGGTCAGGACGCCATCCTCCACCAGGATCTGTCCGATCAGCCGGTGCTGCCCGCCGCTGCGCTCCTGCTGCTGGGTCTGCAGGCCGTCTTGCAGGGCCGAGGGTGACACCATGCCGGCATGGATCAGCGCCTCGCCCAGGTGCCGCGCTTTGCCGACGGTGGGGTGGGGAGTGGAGAGCTGCTTCCACAAGGATTCCGCGTTGACGGGGCGAAAACCATGGGGCGGGGGGGCGGTGGAGGCAGCGGTGTCGGGCATCAATGGTCAGAGGCGGGCATCGTCAAAGGCTGAAGTCATAGTCCACCGTGATGGGCGCGTGGTCCGAGAATTTCTCACCTTTGTAGATGGATTCAGCACGTGCCAGCGCCGCGATCGCGGGGGTGGCCAGGTGGTAATCCAGCCGCCAGCCCACGTTGTTGGCATACGCCTGCCCCCGGTTGCTCCACCACGTGTAGGCGGTGTCGGTGGCGGTAGGTTGTAACTGGCGGTAAACGTCTATGATGCCGCCGCCTTCATCAGTTGTGTGCAACAACTTTGTCATCCAGGCCCGTTCTTCGGGCAAAAAACCACTGTTTTTCTGGTTGCTGCGCCAGTTTTTGAGGTCGATTTGCTGGTGCGCAATGTTGATGTCGCCGCACAGGATGAAGTCGCGTTCGCCCTTGACTTTCATCAGATGGGGATGGAACTCGGCGAGGAAGCGGAACTTGGCCAGCTGGCGTTCCTCGCCGGACGAGCCGCTGGGAAAATAGGCGCTGATGATGGACAGCTTGCGGGCCGGCGTGTCAAAGCGCAGTTCCACGTAGCGGCCTTCTGTATCGAACTCTGGCGACCCATAGCCAATGACTACATCAGAGGGTTCATGCCGGGTATAGATGCCCACGCCGGAATAGCCCTTTTTCTGGGCAAAGTGGAAGTGGCCCTGCAGGCCGGCCAGGCGCTCGAAGCGGTTGGCCATGTTGGCCGCCTGGGCCTTCACTTCCTGCACGCAAATACAATCCGGCCGCGTGGCTGCCATCCAGCTTTCCACGCCTTTGCTGGTGGCCGAGCGGATGCCATTGAGATTGAGGCTGGTTAACTTGAACAAGGATTTCCCCATGGTGGATGTTGGCGCGCAAACCTCAGAGCAGGGCCAGCTCGCGCAGGATTTTGTACGGTTTGCCGTCGAATCAGGCGTGCTGCGGTTCGGTGAATTCAAGACCAAGGCGGGCCGCCTGAGTCCGTATTTCTTCAATGCGGGCCTGTTCGATGATGGCCGCAAGATCGGCCGGCTCGCGGAATTCTATGCAAAAGCCCTGCTGGCCAGCGGCATTGAATTCGACATGGTCTTCGGCCCCGCGTACAAGGGCATTCCCCTGGCGGCCACGGTCGCGGTGGAGCTGGCCCGGCTGGGGCGCAACGTGCCTTTTGCCTACAACCGCAAGGAGGCCAAGGACCACGGCGAGGGCGGCACGCTCGTGGGCGCCCCGCTCAAGGGGCGGGTGCTGATCGTGGACGACGTCATGTCGGCCGGGACCGCCGCCCGCGAATCGATCGCCATCATCCGCGCCGCGGGCGCCACGCCCCACGCGGTGGCCATAGCGCTGGACCGGCAGGAAAAAGCCACGGAGAATGGCCAGGATGTGGACCACAGCGCGGTGCAGTACGTTCGCGGGCAACTGGGCATGCAGGTGTGCGCGATTGCCCGACTGGCAGACTTATTGCTGTACCTCTCGCACAACGGGGAAGAGGGGATGCGCTCCCATCATGAGAAAGTGCTGGCCTACCGCCAGCGGTATGGCGTCAACGAAGGGTAGATGATTTGAGCAAGTCGGCGTGGATCATGGGCGGTGTTCTGCTGGTCACCCTGGGCGCCGAGCTGGCCTTGGCACAGCCCCAGGGTGCGCCCGGCAGCATCTATACCTGTGTGGACCGCAGTGGGCGCCGGCTGACGGCCGACCGGCCCATTCCCGAATGCCTGGACCGGGAGCAGCGCGAGCTGAGCCCCTCGGGCATCACGCGCCGACAGATCGGGCCGTCGCTCACCGAGCTGGAGCGTGCGGCCCAGGACGCCCAGAACCGCAAGGATGCCGAGGAGCGGGCCCGCGTGGTGGAGGAGCGCCGGCGCGAACGCGTGCTGGTGACGCGCTACCCCGACAAGGCGGCCCACGATGTGGAGCGCGCGGCCGCGATCCAGCTGGTGGACGATGTGACCGCCACCGCCGAAAAGCGCATTGCCGAGCTGAAAGCGGAGCGCAAGAAGCTGGATGTGGAAATGGAGTTCTACAAGAAGGACCCCAACAAGGCACCCATGACGCTGCGCCGCAAGATCGGTGAAGTCGATGACAGCGTTGCCGAGCAGCAGCGGTTCATTGCCGGCCAGGACCAGGAAAAGCGGCGCGTGCACGCGCGGTTCGATGCGGAACTGGCCCATCTGCGCAAGCTGTGGGACGCGCAGCGTGTGCCTCCCGCCATGGGCTCGGCCAGTGCCGTTCCCCCCGTTGGCGCACCGGCAGCGCGCGTGCCCTAGGGCGGGGCTGGGGAAGTAAAAACAAAAGGGGCCCTGCGGCCCCTTTGTTTTTTTACTGTGCCTTTGCCCCGCAGGGCAGGCTGGTCAGGCGTCAGCTGCCCAGCTTTGCGCGCAGCAGATCATTGACCTGCTGCGGGTTGGCCTTGCCCTTGCTGGCTTTCATGATCTGGCCGACCAGCGCATTGAACGCCTTGTCCTTGCCCGCGCGGAACTGGGCCACGTTGTCGGGGTTGGCGGCGATGACTTCGTCGATGATTTTCTCCAGCGCGCCGGAGTCGTTCATCTGCTTGAGGCCCTTGGATTCGATGGTGGCGTCCACGTCCGTCGATTCGCCCGTCCACAGCGCGTCAAATACCTGCCTGGCGGCGTTGTTGGAGACCGTGCCGTCGGCGATGCGTGCAATCAAGGCCGCCAGCTGCGATGCACCCACGGGCGCCTGCTCGATGCCTGATTCGCTGGTGTTCAGGCGGCGCGATACCTCGCCCATGATCCAGTTGCTGGCCAGCTTGGGCTGGCCGCAGGCCTTGGCCACGGCCTCGAAGTACGCCGCCATCGCCTTGCTCTGCGTGAGCGTCGTGGCGTCGTACTCGGGCAGGCCGTAGTCGGCCACGAAGCGCGCGGCCATGGTGCGGGGCAATTCGGCCATCAGCGCCCGCTGTTCCTGCACCCATTGCTCCGAAATGTGCAGCGGCGGCAGGTCCGGGTCGGGGAAGTAGCGGTAGTCCGCCGCGTCCTCCTTGGTCCGCATCGCACGCGTTTCGCCCGTGTCCGGGTCGAACAGCACGGTGGCCTGCTGGATGGCGTGGCCGTCCTCGATCTGGTCGATCTGCCAGCGGATCTCGTAGTCGATCGCCTGCTGCATGAACTTGAACGAGTTCAGGTTCTTGATCTCGCGGCGCGTGCCCAGCGGCCCGCCGGGCTTGCGCACGGACACGTTGGCGTCGCAGCGGAAGCTGCCCTCCTGCATGTTGCCGTCGCAGATGCCGATCCAGGTCACGATCTTGTGCAGCTCCTTGGCATAGGCCACGGCTTCGTCGGACGAGCGCATGTCGGGCTCGGTCACGATCTCCAGCAGGGGCGTTCCGGCGCGGTTCAGGTCGATGCCCGATTGGCCGATGAAGTCCTCGTGCAGCGATTTGCCCGCGTCTTCTTCGAGATGGGCGCGCACCAGGCGCACGGTCTTCTTCTCGTCGCCCAGGAAGAACTCCACCTCGCCGCCTTGCACCACCGGGATCTCGAACTGGCTGATCTGGTAGCCCTTGGGCAGGTCGGGATAGAAATAATTCTTGCGCGCAAAAATGCTCACGGGCGCAATGTGGGAGCCCAGGGCAAGTCCTAATTTGATAGCGCAGGCCACGGCTTCGCGGTTCATCACGGGCAGCGTGCCGGGCAGGGCCAGGTCCACTGCACAAGCCTGCGTGTTGGGCTCGGCGCCGAAGGCGGTAGGCGCGCGGCTGAAGATCTTGCTCTGCGTGGCAAGCTGGGTGTGGGTTTCGAAGCCGATGACGACTTCATAACCGTGGATCAATTTGCTGGTCGTCGTCATGTCACAGACCTCCGGGTTGGCGGAGGTGGAAATCGGTGGCTTGCTGCAGGCGGTGCGCAGCGTTCAGAAGGCGGGCTTCCTGGAAGTAGTTGCCGATGAGCTGCAGGCCCACCGGCATGCCGCCTTCGCCAAAGCCGGCGGGCACGCTCATGCCCGGCAGGCCGGCCAGCGAGCCGGGCAGGGTGAAGATGTCGGCCAGGTAGTCGGCCAGCGGGTCGTTGCCATGTTCGCCCAGCTTCCAGGCCACGGTGGGGGCCACGGGGCCGGCGATCACATCGCATTCCTTGAACGCGTTCTGGAAGTCGTCGGCGATCATGCGGCGGATCTTCTGCGCCTGCAGGTAGTAGGCGTCGTAGTAGCCGTGACTCAGCACGTAGGCGCCGATCATGATGCGGCGCTTGACCTCGTCGCCAAAACCTTCGGCGCGGGTCTTCTTGTACATGTCCACCAGGTCGGTGTAGTCCTTGGCGCGGTGGCCGAACTTCACGCCGTCAAAGCGGCTGAGGTTGGACGACGCCTCGGCGGGCGCGATGATGTAGTACACCGGGATGGACAGTTCGGTGCGCGGCAGGCTGATGGGCACGAGCCTGGCGCCGAGCTTTTCGCATTCCTTCAGGGCGCCGTCGACCGCGGCGCGCACGTCGGGCGCGAGGCCCTCGCCAAAGAACTCGGCGGGAATGCCGATGCGCAGGCCGTCGATGCTGCCGTTCAGGTGGGCGCTGAAGTTTTCGGCTGGCACATCGAGGCTGGTCGAATCGCGGTCCGGGTCGGGGCCGCACATGGCAGACAACAGCAGCGCGCAGTCTTCGGCGCTGCGGGCCATGGGGCCGGCCTGGTCCAGGCTGGAGGCGAATGCGATCATGCCGTAGCGGCTGGCGCGGCCATAGGTGGGCTTGATGCCGGTGATGCCACAGAACGATGCGGGCTGGCGGATGGAGCCGCCTGTGTCGGTGCCGGTGACGGCAGGGGCCAGGCGCGCGGCCACGGCCACGGCGCTGCCGCCCGACGAGCCGCCGGGGATGCGGTGGGTGTCCCAGGGGTTGCGCACGGGCGCGGGGGCGTCGAAGCCCACGGGCGCCACGGCCGAGTTTTCATTGGACGAACCCATCGCGAACTCGTCGCAGTTGAGCTTGCCCAGGGTGACGGCGCCCGCGTCGGCCAGGCGGGTGACCACGGTGGCGTCGAACGGAGACTGGTAGCCCGCCAGCATCCTGGAGCCTGCGGTGCTGGGGAAGTCGCGCGTGACGAAGATGTCCTTGTGGGCGATCGGCACGCCTTCCAGCGCGCCCGCCGTGCCGGCGGCAAGGCGGGCGTCAGCGGCCTGCGCCTGCGCCAGGGTGGCGTCTTCGTTCAGGGCCACGTAGGCGCCCAGGTTCTGGTGCGCCTTGGCGCGGGCCAGGAAATGCCGGGCGGCTTCGACGGCGGAGAATTGCTTGTTGCGCAGGCCGGCGGCCAGCTCGGAAACGCCCAGGTCGTGCAGGGCTTTGGTCGTTGTCGTGCTCATGCGCGCCTCACTCGATCACTTTGGGGACGAGGAACAGGCCACGCTCCACGGCGGGGGCGCTCTTCTGGTTGGCTTCGCGCTGGTTGGGCTCGCTGGCCACGTCCTCGCGCAGCCGCAGGGCCACGTCCTGGACGGCCGCGACGGGGTGCGCCAGGGGCGTGATGCCCGAGGTATCCACAGCCCGCATCTGTTCCACGATGTCAAAGAAGCCATTGAGCTGGGTCAGCATGCGCTCACTTTCAGAGGGGGTCAGCTCAAGCCGTGCCAAATTGGCGATGCGGCCGATGTCCTGGGGGGTCAGTGCCATAGGGAGGAGAATTGAGGGAAACCAGAAGTAAAGCTGTGATCCGGGCCGCGCCGGAGGGAGTTATTCACAGGGGATGGGGTATTATCCCGGCTTTGCCGCAATACCCTCCTACCTGCCGGTCATTGTGCGAAAAAAGCGATATTTGACCCCGTAAACCCGGCGATGGCAGGCCGACGTGCATGCCGTGCCTGAGAGGATTTTTGAATGTTCGGAGCTTTCCGTCGGTATTTCTCCACCGACCTTGCCATTGACCTTGGCACAGCCAACACCCTCATCTTCGCCCGCGACAAAGGCATTGTGCTCGACGAGCCCTCTGTCGTCGCCATCCGCCACGAAGGCGGGCCCCATGGCAAGAAAGTCATCCAGGCCGTAGGCCACGAGGCCAAGGCCATGCTGGGCAAGGTGCCCGGCAACATCGAAGCCATCCGCCCCATGAAGGACGGCGTGATCGCCGACTTCGTGATCACCGAGCAGATGATCAAGCAGTTCATCAAGATGGTGCACCCGCGCACGCTGTTCACCCCCAGCCCGCGCATCATCATCTGCGTGCCCTGCGGCTCCACCCAGGTCGAGCGGCGCGCCATCAAGGACGCGGCCGAAGCGGCCGGCGCCACGGCGGTGTACCTGATCGAGGAACCCATGGCCGCCGGCATCGGCGCGGGCCTGCCCGTCTCCGAAGCCTCGGGCTCCATGGTCGTGGACATCGGCGGCGGCACCACCGAGGTCGGCGTGATCTCGCTGGGCGGCATGGTCTACAAGGGCAGTGTGCGCGTGGGCGGCGACAAGTTCGACGAAGCCATCATCAGCTACATCCGCCGCAACTACGGCATGCTGATCGGCGAGCCCACCGCGGAAGCCATCAAGAAGAACATCGGCTCGGCCTTCCCCGGCTCCGAAGTGCGCGAGATGGAAGTCAAGGGCCGCAACCTGTCCGAAGGCGTGCCACGCAGCTTCACCATCTCCAGCAATGAAGTGCTCGAAGCCCTGACCGACCCGCTCAACCAGATCGTCTCCGCCGTGAAGAACGCGCTGGAACAAACCCCCCCTGAGCTGGGCGCCGACATCGCCGACCGCGGCATGATGCTGACGGGTGGCGGCGCGCTGCTGCGCGACCTGGACCGCCTGCTGGCCGAGGAAACCGGCCTGCCCGTGCTGGTGGCCGAAGATCCGCTGACCTGCGTGGTGCGCGGCTGCGGCATCGCGCTGGAGCGCATGGACCGCCTGGGCAGCATTTTCACGAGCGAGTAAGCCCCCGGGCCTGTATGCTGCAGGCACTTTTTTTGCGCTCTGAACTGCATGATTGCACCCGCTCCAATGCTTTTTGAGCATGCGTCCGTGGCCCCGGCTCCACGCGACAGATCCTGACCGCTGCGCACGATGCCACTGGGTACCCTCGAGCGCAGCGCTCCGCCTTTCTTCAAACAGGGCCCTTCGGCCCTTTCGCGCCTGGCCGTCTATAGCGCGCTGGCGCTGTTCCTCATGGTGGCCGATGCACGTTTCCAGCTCACGGGGCCGTTCCGCCAGGCGGTTGCCACCGTGCTTTACCCGGTGCAGTGGCTGATGCTCAAGCCGGTGGAGTTCGCAAGCCATGGTTCCGGGTACTTCCAGTCGCTGCAGACCGCGCAGCAGGAACTGGACGCCGCGCGCAAGAAAATGACCGTGATGGGCCAGCGCGCCAACCAGGCGGAACAGCTGGCCCTGGAGAACGAGCGGCTGCGGCAGCTGCTCGCGCTGCGCGGCCGCCTGGAGACGCCCGCGCAGGCCGCCGAGGTGATCTATGACACCGCCGACCCCTACACGCGCCGCGTGGTCATCGACCGGGGGCAGATGGGCGGCGTGGAGATGGGCGCGCCCGTGATGGATGAGGCGGGCGTGCTCGGCCAGGTGACGCGTGTCTTTCCGCTCGTGAGCGAGGTCACGCTGCTGGTGGACCGCGACCAGGCCATTCCGGTCCTCAACATTCGCACGGGTGCGCGGGGTGTCGCCTATGGGGATCCGGTGGCCGGGCATGGCGGCGGCATGGAACTGCGCTTCATGCCCGCCAACGCCGATGTGCGGGAGGACGATCTGCTGACCACCAGCGGCGTGGATGGCCTGTACCCGTCGGGGCTCCCCGTGGCGCGGGTGGTGCGCGTGGAGCGCAGGGCCGATTCCGCCTTCGCGCGCATCTACTGCGTGCCCCTGGCACAGGTGCAGGGCGCCCGCCATGTGGTGGTGCTCAAGCCGCTGGCCGACAACGAGCTGCCGCGGCCGGAGCCCGCGCACCCGGCGCCAGCGAAACGCGGGGGGCGCAAGGGATGAGGGCATCGCCTGTGCCTGCCATGGCCCTTGTGGGGCCGCGCGTCCTGCGCGATGGCCCGTGGCTGCCGCGGGGAGGTGCGCGATGATCATGCCGCGCGGCGAGCCGCTGCTGCTTCCGGTCAATCCGGTCTTCATCGTCGCCAGCCTCGCTGCGGGGCTGGCCATCAACATGCTGCCGCTGGGCCGCATTGTCTGGACGCCGGATGTCCTGATGGTGCTGCTGGTCTTCTGGGGCGTGCACCAGCCCCTGCGCATTGGCATGGGCGTGGCTTTCGTGCTGGGCCTGTGCATGGATGTGAGCCAGTCGGCGCTGCTGGGCCAGCACGCGCTGTCCTACACCGTGCTGTCGTTTGGCGCCATCGCCATCCACCGCCGCCTGCTGTGGTTCAGCGTGCCGTCGCAGGCCCTGCAGGTGCTTCCCCTGTTCGCTCTGGCCCATGCCATCGAGCTCTTGCTGCGGATGGCGTCCGGGGGCATATTCCCGGGCCTGTGGAGCTTTCTGGCGCCGGTGCTCGAAGCCCTGCTCTGGCCGCTGGCCAGCTGGGTGCTGCTGGCGCCGCAGCGCCGGCCTCCCGACCGCGACCAGAACCGGCCTCTGTAGCCATGAAGCAACCTCCTGAGCGCCCGCGCCGCATCCCCCTTGTCCCGCAGCGCTGCGGGCCGGGGGACGGGCGCGCGCCGGTTTCAGCGCACGCCTTCGGGGCGTGGCGCGATGGAGCTGCCGCATGACCGAGGTGCGCAGCAGCGAGGCCGATGCCTCGCGCTTTCGCGTGCGGGCGCTGATCGTCGGCGCCCTGGTGTTCTGTGCGTTCTGCCTCATCGCGGCCCGGCTGGTGTTCCTGCAGGTGGTCCGGCACGAAGACCTGGCGGCGCAGGCCGAGAGCAACCGCACGGCGGTGGTGCCCATCGTGCCCAACCGGGGGCTCATCCTGGACCGCAACGGCGTGGTGCTGGCCACCAACTATTCGGCCTATACGCTGGAGATCACGCCCTCGCGGGCTGGAACGCTCGACGACACCATCGACGAGCTGTCCAAGGTGGTGGAGATCCAGAGCCGCGACCGCCGCCGCTTCAAGCGGCTCATGGAAGAGTCGCGCAACTTCGAATCGCTGCCCATCCGCACGCGCCTGACCGACCAGGAAGTGGCCCGCTTCACGGCCCAGCGCTACCGCTTCCCGGGGGTGGACATCAAGGCGCGCCTGTTCCGCAACTACCCGCTGGGCGACGTGGCCAGCCACGCCATCGGCTACATCGGCCGCATCAACCAGAGCGAGAAGGCGCGCATCCAGGATTCCGAGGACGAGGCCAACTACCGGGGCACGGAATACATCGGCAAGCTGGGGATCGAGCAGAGCTTCGAGTCCGCGCTGCACGGCGCCACCGGGGTCGAGCAGATGGAGACCTCGGCGGGCGGGCGGGCGGTGCGCAAGCTCTCCAGCCACGCGGCCACGCCCGGCGACAGCGTGATGCTGTCCATCGACATCAAGCTGCAGAAACTCGTCGAGGAACTGTACGGCACCCGCCGTGGCGCGCTGGTGGCCATCGACCCGCGCAACGGCGAGATCCTGGCCCTGGTCAGCAAGCCCACGTTCGACCCCAATCTTTTCGTCGAAGGCATCGATGTGGAGAACTGGACCGCGCTCAACGAATCCATCGACAAGCCGCTGCTGAACCGGGCCCTGCGGGGTACGTACCCGCCAGGCTCCACCTACAAGCCCTTCATGGCGCTGGCCGCGCTGCAGCTGGGCAAGCGCTCGCCCAGCCTGGTGGTGAACGATCCGGGGTATTACACCTTCGGCGGCCACACCTTCCGCAGCCACGAGGGCGGGCTGGGCGGTGTGGACATGCACCGCGCCATCCAGCAGTCGAGCAACACCTACTTCTACTCGCTGGCGGTGGACATGGGCGTCGATGCCATCCATGACTTCATGAAGCCGCTGGGCTTTGGGCAGTCCACCGGCATCGACCTCAATGGCGAAGTGCGGGGCACGCTGCCCAGCACCGAGTGGAAACGCAATGCCTACAAGCGCCCGGACATGAAGCGCTGGTTTCCCGGCGAGACCGTGTCCCTGGGCATCGGCCAGGGCTACAACAACTTCACCATGCTGCAGCTCGCGCTGGCGCAGGGCACGCTGGCCAACGGCGGCATCCGCTACCGGCCGCACATGGCCAAGGCCGTGAAGAACGCGGTCACGGGCGTCGTCACCGAGATCGTGCAGCCGCCCGGCGAAGACCTGGGGTATCTGCCCCGGAACGTGGACATCGTGCGCAATGCCATGGTCGCCGTGAACAAGGGCGGCACCGGCACGCGCGTGTTTGCCGGGGCGCCGTACACCTCCGGCGGCAAGACCGGCACGGCGCAGGCGGTGACCATGGGCCAGAACGTGAAGTACAACGCGAAGGCGCTGGAAGAGCACCAGCGCGACCACTCGCTGTATGCGGCGTTCGCCCCGGCAGAGCAGCCCACGATAGCGCTGGCGCTGATTGTCGAGAACGCCGGGTTTGGCGCGGCCCATGCGGCGCCCATCGCGCGCCGCGTATTCGACTACTGGCTGATGGGGGACTACCCGAGCGAGGAAGACATCGCGGCGGTGCAAAAGGGCCAGGCCGGCGCTCCCATTGGCAAGCCGCGCAAGGCGGCGGATGTGCCCGTGGCGGCGCCTTGATATAAAAACAATAGCTGTTAGCGCAATACAGATAAGCGCTGGAGCCCAATCCGGCATCGAATCGCGGTGCCGGCCATTCTCGAAATGAACCCGGTGCCTGCGCCTGGGCGCTGCCCCATGCCGGGCCGTGCCGCCCTCAGGCCGCCGCCCGCGCTGGCGGTGGCTGAAGCTGGCTGAACACCAGCGCCGCCACGATCAGCGCCGCGCCGCCCAGGCCCGCCCATCCCAGCCGCTCGCCGAGCAGGGCCCAGGCGGTGAGCGCGGCGAACACCGGCTCCAGCCCGAACACGATGGCGCTGCGCATGGCGTCCACCCGCTGCTGGCCCCAGGCCTGCAGCGTGACCACCACCACGCTGGCCAGCAGGCCCAGGTACAGCAGCGCCACCCAGGCATCGGCGGGCAACTGCGCGGCGGTGTGCAGCCAGCCCATGCCGCCGCCCTGGCCCAGCAGCATGAACGTGGAAGCCAGTGCCATGACGGTCGCCTGCGCGGCCGCCATGCGCGTGGCCCGCGGCGGGCTTGCCGCCGTGCGGCGCGCGCACTCCTCCAGCGCCAGGATGTAGATGGCGTAGAACACCGTGCTCGCCAGCGTCAGCGTATCGCCCAGGTTCCAGGGCTCGTTCTCGTGGAACATCAGCGCCATGCCCGTGCAGGCCAGAGCGCACGCCGCCCACAGCGGCCAGCCGTAGCGGCGCCCCAGCGCCGCCATCGCAATCAATGGCACCACCAGCACATTGAGCCCGGTCACGAAGGCATTGCGGTTGCTGCTGGTGCGCGCCAGCCCCTCGATCTGCAGCCAGAACGCGAGGAACAGCAGGACCCCCAGCGCGCAGCCCCACCGCCGCTCGTGGCGCCGCATGCCCCACCACAGCGGGGCCAGCACCACCAGGGCGATCACGAACCGCAGCCAGATGATCTGCAGCGCATCGAGGTGCGCGGACAACAGCTTCATGGCGGGGAAGGTGGTGCCCCACACCACGGTCACCACCAGCAGGGCAATCAGGCCCAGACGTTCGGGTTTCATAGGCTCCAAAACAAGAAAGGGCTGGTCGGTTCCCCGGCCAGCCACTTGCAGAAGATGTCCTCGCAGCGCCTGCGCACGACCTGCTGCCGTCGCACTGGCGCGGCCTCAGCGAGGTAGCCGCGGAACTGGCTCTGCCAGGCCACCGGTGGCGCCCCCCTCCCTTGGCGCGCAGCGCGTAGAGAGAGGGGTGAAGGCGCGCAGCGCCTCAGGGGGTGTCAATTAAAAAGATAGCGTGCCTGCAGGTTCAGGCGCAGCATCTCGCCCTGCTGGCCGTCGAAGGTCGTGCGGCGGCCGCCGATCAGCTCGCCGCCCAGCTCCACGTTCTTGATGGGCAGGTAGTACATGCCGGCATGCCACTGGTACAGCTTGTGGTTGCCTTCGGCGCCGTAGGCGTCCACGTAGGCGTCGCCCAGCTTGTGGCGCGAGCGGACCATGCCCAGCGACACGGTGCCGCGCAGCTTCTCGCTGAACACGTTGGACAGGCCCAGCACCACGCCGTGCGACTTGTCCAGGCGCACGGTGCCGCCGTCCAGCACGGGGTAGTTGGTGCCCACTAGGTAGGCGCCGTCGCCGTCGCCGTCCAGGCGCGTGTACTGCGCCATCAGCGTGGTGGTGCCGGTGATCTTGTAGCCCGCGCCCAGGCCGAAGCCGGTGCCGCGCTTGCCTATGCCGTCCACGCGCTGCTCGTGCGAGAGCAGGCGGGCGTTGATGTTGCCCCAGTCGAAGGCCTTGTCCACGCGGGCCACGAAGTTCAGGCTCTTGGCGCCGTCGGTGGGCTCTTCCACCGCGAACTGGAACTTGGCCAGGTCCGGGTTGTTGTAGGTGTAGCGCACCTGGGCCGGGCGGCGGAAGGTGGCGCCGGGCGGGCCGTTGAAGTCCACGGTCTCGGGCAGGTTGTCCACGTCCATGAAGGTCGACCAGGTCTGGCCGATCAGCCAGCCGGCGTACTCGCCGTAGGCGTGGCGCAGGCGCAGGCGGTTGCGGTTGCACTCGGCACCGCAGTAGGCGTAGAAGTCGGCCTCGATCTTGGTGTTGAAGGTGCCGATGGAGGTGGGCGTGGAGGTCTCGAAGCCGAAGCGCGAGGTCTGCGCCGTCAGGCTGCTCTTGCCGTGGCGGCTGTCGCCCAGGGGCTGCTCCATCAGGTTGGTGAAGGTGTCGCCGGGCGCCGTTCCCTTGAAGTCCTTGACCATGTTGGCCTCGGCAAAGCCGTACACGCGGATCGAGGTCTCGCTGCCCGGCAGGCGGAAGCTGCCCGGAATGTCGCCCAGCACCACGGCGTCCTTCTGCTTGAGTTCCACGGCCTCGATGCGGTCGTTCCAGGCCGATGCCGACGCGGCGGGCGCGGCAGGCGCCTGGGCCTGCTGGGCCTTGAGCTGGTTGAGCTCGGCGCGCAGGGCCTTGAGCTCGTTGCGCATCTCTTCGAAGTCCTTGGCGGACTGCGCGAACGCGGCGGGGGGCAGGCTGCACAGGCCGGCGGCCAGCAGGGCGAGGAACGTGGGGTTCAGTTTCATGGTCACTCCGGTAGGGGCTGGTAATGGCATTGCATGGGCCTGGATCTCAGGCGCTCATGCGGCCGATGAAGGCGCGGATTCGGTCGTTGGCGGGGTTGTTGAAGAATTCGGCGGGCGTGGCGTCGTGGGCGATGCGCCCCTGGTCGAAGAACATCACGCGGTCGGCCACCTCGCGGGCGAAGCCCATCTCGTGGGTCACCACGATCATGGTCATGCCGCCACGGGCCAGCTCGCGCATCACGTCGAGCACCTCCTGCACCATCTCCGGGTCCAGGGCCGAGGTGGGCTCGTCGAACAGCATCACCTGCGGCTGCATCGCCAGCGCGCGGGCGATGGCCACGCGCTGCTGCTGGCCGCCCGACAGCTGCCAGGGGTACTTGTGCGCGTGGTCCTGCATGCCCACGCGGCGCAGCAGGGCCATCGCCTGCTCGTTCGCCTGGGCCCGCGGCGTGCGGCGGATGCGGCGGGGCGCCAGGGTCACGTTGTCCAGCACGCTCATGTGGCCGAACAGGTTGAACTGCTGGAACACCATGCCGACCTCGCTGCGCTGCTTTTGCAGCGTGGCCAGGTCGTCGGTGACTTCCTCGCCGCCGATGGTGATGCGGCCGGAGTCATGGGGTTCGAGCCGGTTGATGGCGCGCAGCAGCGTGCTCTTGCCGGAGCCCGAGGCGCCGATGATCACGGTGACCTCGCCGGTGTTGAACACGGTGGACACATCGCGCAGCACCTGGTGGGCGCCGAACGACTTGCAGACCCGGTCCACCACGATGAAGGGTGTGGCCTGGCGTGTCATTGGTTGCGGCCTTCCACGTCGAAGCGGTATTCCACCGCGTTGGAGATCTGCGTGACCAGGGTGGTCAGCAGCAGGTAGGTGATGGCCACGGTGGACAGCGTGGCAATGGGCTGGAACGTGGCGGACTGGATGCGGTTGCTCACGTTGGTCAGCTCCACCACGCCGATGGCGTAGGCCAGCGACGAGTCCTTGAGCAGCGCCACGAAGTTGCTGACCAGCGGCGGCAGCGATATCTTGAAGGCCTGTGGAAACACCACGTCCAGGAACACATGCATGCGGCCCAGGCCCAGGGCCTTGGCGGCCTCGGTCTGGCCGCGCGGCACGGCCAGCAGCCCGGCGCGGATGGCCTCGGCGTTGTAGGCGCCCACGTTCAGGCCCAGCGCCAGCACGGCGGCCGCGAAGTCGGGCAGGTTCAGGCCCGGCACCAGCACCGGCAGCGCGAAGTACACGAACAGGATCTGCACCAGCAGCGGCGTGCCGCGGATGACCCAGATGTAGAAGCTGGCCACCCAGCGCACGGCGGCAAAACGCGCTGTGCGGGCGAGCGCGGCGGCGGTTCCCAGCACCAGCCCGACGCTGCCGCTGATCAGCGTGAGCCACAGTGTGGTGCGCGCGCCGTCGGAGAACGCCTGGGCGTTGGGGCCGATGGGCTCGGGCAGGAAGGACAGCAGCTTGCCGAGCAGTGCCAGCACCAGCACCATCAGGATGACGGCCGAGACGAGCGTGGCGTTGCTGCGCTGCTGGCGGCTCCAGCGCTGCGGCCAAAAGGCGGTGAGCATGAAAAAGACCCCTGTGACTACATGCGGGTCGTGCTTACTGGCAGCGGACGTCTTCGTTGAAATACTTCTTGGACAGCGCGGCATAGCTGCCGTCGGCCATGACTTCGGCCAGCGCCTTGTTCCAGCCGGCGGCCAGCGAGCTGTTGCCCTTGGCCACGGCGGCGGCGATGCGCTCGATGAACAGCATGTCGCCGAGCTTGAAGCCGGCGCCGGGGTTCTTCTCTGCCACGGCCTTGGCCACGAAGCGGTCGGTCACCCAGGCGTCCACGCGGCGCGAGTTCAGGGCGCTGCGGGCGTCCACGTCGGTGGGGAAGTTCTTCATTTCCTTGATGGACGAGACCTTCTGCACGTTCTCGAGGTAGCTGGTGCCGGTCTGCACGGCCACCACCTTGCCCGCCAGGTCCTTGGCGCTCTTGATGGCGGGGTCCATGGCGATGATCATGCCGCCCGAGCAGTAGTGCGGGTCGGTGAAGGTGACGGCCTTGGCGCGCTCTTCGGTGATGCCGTGCGAGGCGATCACCAGGTCCCAGCGGTCCTGGCGCAGGCCGGTGAGCAGCGCATCGAAGCCCAGGGTCTTCCACTGGATCGCGAGGCCCATCTTCTTGGCCACCAGTTCGGCCGTCTCCACCTCGAAGCCGGTCAGCGTGGTGCCGTTGAAGAAATTGAACGGAGCGAACTGCCCCTCGGTCGCGATGAGGATCTTGCCGTCCTTCTTGACCTCGTCCAGCGTGCGGGCCTGGGCGGCGAATGCGGCGCAGAGCGCGAGGGCGGTGGCAACAGCCTTGAACAATTTCATGGGATGGGTCCTGTCGGGGGTATTTCAGGTACAAAAAATCCGGCATGCGGGTAGCAGGCCGGAGGCTGGTGGATCGGATGCACAGGCATCGCGAAACGCGAAGCCTGCCGTCATCAAGTAGTAACGATTATAAATATGCGAATTTTTTCCTTGGGCCTGCGGACAACCCTCAAAGCCCCGTTGTGTGCCAATTCACAACAGGTTTAGAGCGGCGTCCCCAACCGGACGCAGGGGCTGGGCCCCCGACTACAGGGCCCGGTCTGCGCTACCGGCGCGAGCCAGACCAGTGCCCCCGCGCAAGGGCCGCCCCGCCGCGCTGGGGGCGTCCCCCTTCAGGGGGAAGGCGCCGAAGGCGACTCAGGGGGTTACCGAAGAAACGCGTCGTACCCCGTCTTGAGGATCAGCGTGCTCACCACCACGATGAAGATGCCGCGCACGAAACCCGTGCCGTGCTTGAGCGCCAGGTGCGTGCCCAGCAGGCTGCCCACGACGTTGGCCACGGCCAGCGTCACTGCGAAGTGCCACCAGACGTGGCCCTTGGCGGCAAACAGCACGATGGCGGCGACATTGGTGGCGCAATTGAGCAGCTTGGCCGAGGCCGAGGCATTGAGAAAGTCGTAGCCGAGCAGCCGCACGAACAGGAAGACGAAGAAGCTGCCGGTGCCCGGGCCGAAGAACCCGTCGTAGAAACCGATCAGCACGCCGATCAGGCAGGCCGCCAGCACTTCGGCGCGGCCCGCGAAGCGCGGCGTATGGTGCCGCCCCAGTTCCTTCTTGGCCAGCGTGTAGGCCAGCACGCCCAGCAGCACCAGGGGCAGCAGCTTGCGCAGGAAGTCGGCCGACATCACCGTCACCGCCCAGGCGCCGGCGAACGAGCCGGCGAAACCGGCCGCCGCGGCCGGCAGCATCGCCGGCCAGCGGATCTGCACGCGGCGGCTGTACTGCCAGGTGGCCATGGCCGTGCCCCACACCGAGGCGGCCTTGTTGGTGCCCAGCAGCGTGGCCGGTGGCGCCCCCGGAAAAGCCGCGAACAGCGCCGGCACCATCACCAGCCCGCCGCCACCCACGATGGCGTCCACGAAGCCCGCGAGCAGCGAGGCCAGGGTAATAAAAATCCATTCCATCGCAGTATTTTCGCACCCAGCCTGCTATGGATTTAGGAACAGATACAGAGACCAGCGCACCGGGCCCGGCGACGAACGGGCAAGAAAAAGGCGCTGGGATCGCCAGCGCCTGAAAAAAAACGCACCTCGTTGGGTGCTTGAAATTTGGTTATTGGTAGAAAGGATGTCTCCTCGGGCCCCTCGCTTGGCACACCGAAGCGCGCTTTCGAGTGCTGCAACTGTAACGGCTGCACCCCACTGGTGCATTGGGGGTTTCCCGCCCCCGTTGTGGGGCGGGAAAACCGCGCGCGGGGCCACGAATCGGGGTTCGCGGGTTGGCACGGCTCATGCAATGCGCTTGTAACAATTTGCGAAAGGGAGCCTTCATGCGGGCAGTCAACCACCGGTTCATCGCGGTCGTGTCGTTGGGTCTGGGGCTGTGCGCCAGCGCGCTGGCGCAGGCCGTGCCCGAGGTGGCGGCGGCCCCCGCCGCGCCCCTGGCGCGCCCTGGCCTGGTGGCGCACGGCGCCGTCAGCGCGGCGGACACCGCCTGGATGATGACCTCCACGGCGCTCGTGCTGCTGATGACGCTGCCCGGCATTGCCCTGTTCTACGCGGGCATGGTGCGCAAGAAGAATGTGCTCAATACCATGGCCAGCGTGGTCGCCATCGCGGCGCTGGTCAGCCTGCTGTGGTTCGGGGCGGGCTACTCGCTGGCGTTCACGCCCGGCAACGCCTGGGTGGGCGGCTGGGAGCGCGCGGGGTTCACGGGGCTGGACTTCGACCTGGCGGGCGGCAAGCTCGCCGTGAGCCATGTCGCGCCGCACATTCCCGAATCGGTGTACGCCATGTTCCAGCTCACCTTCGCCATCATCACGGCCGCGCTCCTGGTGGGCGCGTTCGTCGAGCGCATGCGGTTTTCCGCCATGCTGATCTTCATCGGCCTGTGGACCTTGCTGGTCTATGCCCCGGTGGCGCACTGGGTGTGGGAGCCGGGGGGCTGGCTGGCGCGGATGGGCGCGCTGGATTTCGCCGGGGGCTCCGTGGTGCACGTGAACGCGGGCGTGGCGGGGCTGGTGTGCGCGTGGTTCCTGGGCCGCCGCACGGGCTATGGCCGCGAGCCCTTCGAGCCCTACAACCTGGGGCTCACCATGGCGGGCGCGGGCCTGCTGTGGGTGGGCTGGTTCGGCTTCAACGCGGGCTCGGCCGTGGCGGCCGATGGCCGGGCGGGCCTGGCCATGGCGGTCACGCACCTGGCCGCCGCCGCTGGTGCGCTGTCCTGGATGCTGGGCGAGTGGGTGGTGCGCGGGCGCCCTTCGCTGCTGGGGCTGTGCTCGGGTCTGGTCGCGGGGCTCGTGGCGATCACGCCCGCCGCAGGCTTCGTCACGCTGCGCTCGGCGGTGGTGATTGGCCTGGTGGCCGGGCTGGCATGCTACTGGGGCGCCACGGGGCTCAAGCGCCTGCTGCGTGCCGACGATTCGCTGGATGTGTTTGGCGTGCATGGCATTGGCGGCATCGTGGGCTCGCTGCTCACGGGGGTGCTGGCCAGCAAGACCGTGGGGGGCGTGCAGGGCAGCCTGCTCACCCAGGCCATCGGGGTGGGCGCCGTGATGGCCTACAGCCTGGTGGTGACGGCCGCGCTGCTGTGGATCATCAATTTTGCGATGGGCGTGCGCGTGGATGCGCAGAGCGAGCAGACCGGGCTCGACATCGCCCAGCACCGCGAACACCTGGGCGGCTGAATGAAGCCCGCTCTCCCGAGGCCCTGCGGGCCTTCCCCCGCTCTCGCACCGCCGCGCAATGCGGGCCGGGGGGCGCAGCCAGCGCGGCGGCCCGCGCCTGGGCCGCACCGGTTTCATTCGCCGCGGGTTGTGCGCAGCGCAATGGATGACTGAAATGCAGTAAGGAGCCGACCATGCCCGATTCCGACAAGCTCGCCATTGCCGCCCACCTGCATGTGCTGCTGCGCCGCAAGACGGGGCGCGTGACCGACACCGAGTGGATGGCGGCCAACGCCGAGTACGCGCTGGAGATCGTCCGGTTCGCGCGCCAGCGCGCGCAGGAGGACAACGCGCCCGAACTCAGCGAATGGGCGGACCGCCTGGACCAGGCCATCCATGCCGCGCCACCGCCCGCCCCGCGCCGCCCCTTGCTGGATGTGGCCACCCAGGCGGTGCGCCAGCGCATGGCGCCGCCCCCGCCGGAGCCCGCGCCCGAGGTGCCCCGGTATGTCGGGGGAATCCGCTGACCGCGCCGCGGCCGTGGGGCCCGCGCGTGGGCGGGATCCATATCAGTGCGCTGCCGCGCCCTGCACGAACAGGCCCGCCGTGGGCAGCAGCCCGGCCAGCTTGTCGTCGCCATAGGTGCGCAGCACCTGCGCAATCACGACCTGGTAGCCGTTGAGCCACTGCGCTTGCGCCGCCTTGGCCTTCAGGTGGGCGGGGTGCTGCATCAATGCCTGCAGGGCCTCGAGCGACTGCCAGTAGTACACGTTGGACACCAGGCCCTTGCCCGTGTCCTCCCACGATTCCTCGCCCAGGTAGCCGTCGATGGAGCGGGCGGCGGTGGCAATCGCCTCGTCCAGGCGGTGGAAGGCGTCGTCGAACTGTTTGGTGGCGAAGATGAAGGTGGAGGAGTACATGGGCGCGATGGTACCCACGCCTATGCCGTGCGCCGCGCCTGGATGATCCACTCCGCCGCCTTCTCGGCCAGCATCAGGGTGGGCGAGTTGGTGTTGCCGCTGGTGATGGTGGGCATGGCCCCCGCATCCACCACCCGCAGGCCCGCAATGCCGCGCACGCGCAGTTGCGAGTCCAGCACGGCCATCGGGTCATCATCCCGCCCCATCTTCGTCGTGCCCACGGGGTGGAAGATGGTGGTGGCGATGTCGCCGGCCAGGCGCGCCAGGTCCTCGTCGCTCTCGAACTGCACGCCGGGCTTCCATTCCTCGGGCCGGTACTTGGCCAGCGCGGGCTGGGCCACGATGCGGCGCGTGACGCGCAGGCTGTCGGCCGCCACCTGGCGGTCTTCGGCGGTGCTCAGGTAGTTGGGCGCGATGGCCGGTGCGGCCTTGAAGTCGGCGTTCTTGATGTTCACCGTGCCCCGGCTCGTGGGGTTGAGGTTGCACACGCTGGCCGTGAAGGCCGGAAAGCTGTGCAGCGGCTCGCCAAACGCGTCGAGCGACAGCGGCTGCACGTGGTACTCGATGTTCGGCCAGGGCTGGTCGGCGCTGCTGCGCGTGAAGGCGCCCAGCTGCGAGGGCGCCATGCTCATGGGACCGCTGCGCTTGGTCGCGTATTCGAGCCCGATCTTGGCCTTGCCCCAGAGCGAGCTGGCCATGGTGTTGAGCGTGGGCACGCCGCCCACCTTGAACACCGCGCGGATCTGCAGATGGTCCTGCAGGTTGGCGCCCACGCCGGGCAGGTCGTGCACCACGTCGATGCCGTGCTGGCGCAGCAGCGCGGAGGGGCCGATGCCCGAGAGCTGCAGCAGCTGCGGCGAGTTGACGGCACCGGCGCTCAGGATGACCTCGCCCGTGGCGCGGGCCGTGACCATCTCATGCCCGTCCCACACCTGCACGCCCGTGCAGCGCTTGCTGCCGTCGGGTTGCGTCTCGATGAGGAGCTTGGCGGCCTGCGCGCTGGTCCACATCTCGAAGTTGGGGCGGCCGTAGCAGGTGGGCCGCAGGAAGGCCTTGGCGGTGTTCCAGCGCCAGCCGCTTTTCTGGTTGACCTCGAAGTAGCCCACGCCCTCGTTGCTGCCGCCGTTGAAATCGTCGGTGGCGGGGATGCCGGCCTGCTGCGCGGCCTGGGCGAAGGCGTCCAGCACGTCCCAGCGCAGGCGCTGCTTTTCCACGCGCCACTCGCCGGAGCTGCCCGTGGCCTTGTTGCCGTGCAGGCGCTTGAAATTTTCATTCACGCCATCGGGCTGGTCCAGGCGCCAGTGGTCCTCGTGGCGGCGGAAGTAGGGCAGGGCGTTCTCCCAGCGCCAGCTGGCGTCGCCGGTCAGCTCGGCCCACTGGTCGTAGTCGCGCGCCTGGCCGCGCATGTAGATCATGCCGTTGATGCTGCTGCAGCCGCCCAGCGTCTTGCCGCGCGGGTAGCGCAGGGTGCGGCCGTTCAGGCCCGCGTCGGGCTCGGTGTTGTAGAGCCAGTCGGTGCGCGGGTTGCCGATGCAGTAGAGATAGCCGACGGGGATATGGATCCAGTGGTAGTCGTCCTTGCGGCCTGCTTCGATCAGCAGCACGCGGTGGCGGCCGTCGGCGCTCAGGCGGTTGCACAGCAGGGCGCCGGCGGTGCCTCCGCCGATGATGATGGTGTCAAACGTGGTGTGGTCGCTCATGGGCAGGCGGTGCGGTGCAAGGGTTGGGACGGAGGGCCATTGTGCGGATGGCACCACGCGTGTCGAGAGGGTCAGTGCCTATTGCTACTAAATATGTAGCTTGAAGCGCTTGATGCCAAAGCGCTGGAGGCCTGTTTGATATTAATTTCACGCGGCCCCGGCCGGCCTGTGCTTGGCGGCCCGTGCGGGCGGGCGTAAATCCTACGCGCCGCCTGTGCGTGGCTCCGCTACCATGCACCCTCTCTTTCCCTCTTGGCGGCCGCGCCGCCCAGTCCATGACCGACCACGCACCTCGCATTGTTCGCGCCGACACGCCCCAGGGGGCGAGTGCGCAACTGCATGGGCGCTGGGGCGCGGCCGAACTGGGCACACGGCCGCAGTGGGAGGCGGTCTGCGAGCAGCTGCGCGCCAGCCCCCCCGCGCCCGGGCTGGGCTGGGACCTGACGCAGCTGCAGTGGCTGGACCACGTGGGCGCGCAGCTGGTGTGGAACCACTGGCAGCGGGCCTGGCCGGCGCAACTGGCCTGTACCGACGGCCAGCGCGACATGCTGGAGCGCGTGGCGGAGTTCACCACGGCCACCCCGCCGGCCCGGGAGCCCTGGCGCCTGGCCGAGCAGGCGGACCACCTGGGCGTGCTGGTGCTGCACGGCCTCAGCCATGCGCGGCACATGCTCGAAATGGTGGGGCAGCTGCTGCTCGACCTGGGCCGCCTGGCGCGCGCGCCGCGCCGGGGGCCGTGGCGCGACGTGTCGGGCCACCTGTACCGCATGGGCGCCACGGCGCTGCCCATCACGGCGCTGGTGGGATTTCTGATCGGCGTGGTGCTGGCCTACCTGATGAGCCTGCAGCTGCGCCAGTTCGGGGCCGAGTCGTTCATCGTCAACATCCTGGGCATCTCGCTCATCCGCGAGCTGGGCCCCATGCTGGCGGCCATCCTGGTGGCGGGGCGCTCGGGCTCGGCCATCACCGCGCAGATCGGCGTGATGCGCGTGACCGAGGAACTCGATGCCATGCGCGTCATGGGCATCCCGCACGGCTTTCGGCTGGTGATGCCGCGCACGCTGGCGCTGGCGCTGGCCATGCCGCTCATCAGCGTGTGGACCACGCTGGCCGCGCTGGCCGGGGGCATGCTGGCGGCCGACATCTCCATGGACATCTCGCCCGCGTATTTCGTGCAGGCGCTGCCCGCGGCGGTGAAGGTGGGCAACCTGGGGCTCGCCATGGCCAAGTCGGTGGTATTCGGCGCCTTCATCGCGCTCATCGGCTGCCACTGGGGGCTGCGCGTGAAACCCAACACCCAGAGCCTGGGCGAGGGCACCACGGCCTCGGTGGTCACGTCGATCACCATGGTCATCATCGTGGACGCCTTGTTCGCGGTGGCCTTCAAGAACATCGGAATATGAAGATGAGGTGGCTTCCCCCTGAGCGGCTTCGCCGCTTCCCCCTTCTCCCGAACTGCTGCGCAGCTCGGGAAGGGGGACGCCGCCAGCACCCGCATGTGAAGCCCCCCCTGAGCCGCTTCGCGTCTTCCCCCCAAGGGGGGACGCCACCCGTGGCCTGGCAAAGCCAGTTCCACGGAGGCACGGGTATTGCGCCGCGCCAGTTTCTACCGGAGCGTGGCCATGACTGAACGCATCGCCAAGCCCGAGCACATCGCAGTCGCGCCGGGCGAGCCGCCCATCGTGGACGTGCAGGGCCTGTGGACGGTGTTCGGCAAGGGCGACGAAGCCTTCACCGTGCACCAGGACCTGAACTTCACCGTGCAGCGCGGCGAGATGCTGTCGCTGGTGGGGGGCTCGGGCACGGGCAAGACGGTACTGCTGCGCCAGATCCTGGGGCTGGCCAGGCCGGCGCGCGGCACGGTCACGGTGCTGGGGCGGCCGGCGTCCGAGATGGGGCGCGAGGGCGCGGCCAGCCGCGTGGGCATGCTGTTCCAGCACGGCGCGCTGTTCTCGGCCTTCAACGTGCTCGACAACGTGGCCTTCGCGCTGCGCGAGCAGGGCACCCTGCCCGACGACCTGGTGCGCGATGCCGCGCTGGTCAAGCTGCAGATGGTGGGCCTCAAGCCCGAGCACGCCAGCCGCATGCCGGCCGACCTGTCGGGCGGCATGGTCAAGCGCGTGGCGCTGGCGCGCGCGCTCATCATGGACCCGCCGCTGCTGCTGCTCGACGAACCCACCGCCGGGCTGGATCCGAGCAGCTCCGACGATTTCTGCGCGCTGCTGCGCGAGCTGCGCGCCGCGCTCGGGCTCACGGTGGTCATGGTCACGCACGATCTGGACACGCTGTTCGCGCTCAGCACCCGCGTGGCCGTGCTGGCCGACAAGAAGGTCATCGTCACCGGCCCGCCGCACGAGGTCGCGCATTTCAGGCACCCCTTCATCGAGCACTTCTTCATGGGCGAACGCGGCCAGCGCGCCATGGCCCCGGTACCGGCGGCGGCGCGGCCGGCCGCCTCCCCGCCAGACAAGGAACATCCCTGATGGAAAACAAATCACACGCCCTCGCCGCAGGCATCTTCGTGCTGGTGGTGGCCGCCATGCTGGCGGGCCTGGCCATCTGGCTCACGCGCGACAACGCCAACTACGAGCAGTACGAGCTGTCCACCAAGGACGGCGTGAGCGGCCTGCAGCCCCAGGCCACCGTCCGCTACAAGGGCGTGGCCGTGGGCAAGGTCACGCGCATCGGATTCGACCCCCAGGTCACCGGCAACGTGCTGATCCGCATCGCCGTCAACGAACAGGCGCCCATCAGCCCCACCACCTTCGCCGTGCTGGGCTACCAGGGCGTCACGGGCCTGGCCCATGTGCAGCTGGACGACGCCGACAAGCCCTATCCCGAACTGCCGCCCGGCCCCAGCGGGCTGCCCCGCCTGCCGCTCAAGCCCTCGCCGTTTGGCAAGCTCGCCGAGCAGGCGCCGGCCATCCTGGCGCAGGTGGAGGAGGCCACGCGCCGCATCAACCAGCTGCTGGGCGACACCAACCAGCAAAAGCTCACCGAAGCCCTCGCCAACATCGGCCAGGCCGCGGGCAGCGTCAACACCCTGACCCAGCGGCTCGATGCCACCGTCGCGCAGCGGCTGGACCCGGCCCTGGCCGCGCTGCCGCCGCTGGCCAGCGACGCGCGCAAGACGCTGCAGTCGCTGCAGCAGGCCGGCGCCAGCGTGACGTCCCTGGCTGCCGACGTCAGCAAGACCACCCAGCGCCTGGGCGCGGAGGGCGGCCCCATCGACCAGATCACCATCGGCACGCAGTCCCTCGCCCGCGCGGCCGACCAGTTCGGCGCCTCCACGCTGCCGCGCCTGAACCGCGCCGCCGACGACACGTCGCGCGCGGCCCGCCAGCTCGGCCGCACGGCGGGCGGCGTCACCGACAACCCGCAGCTGTTCATCTATGGGTCCGGCCGCATACCGCCCGGCCCCGGCGAGCCCGGCTTTGCGGCACCGTGAGGAGTGTTCATGAAAAGTACTATTAAAAACATAGCTGCCGGCGCCTTCCCGAAAAGCGCTGGCGGCCTGCTGGGCGGCATGGTTCTGGTGGTGGTGATCGGCCTGGCCGGCTGCTCGGCCCTGCCCAGCCCGCCCTCGCGCCCCGTGCTGTACGACTTTGGCCCCGGCCCGGTGGCCCCGGCGCCGGCCGACCGCCGGGCACCGCTGCAGCCCCTGGCCCTGGCCGACGTGGAGGCGCCCGGCCTGCCCGAGGGCAGCAATGCCGTGCTCTACCGCCTGGGCTATGCCGACGCCCAGCAGCTGCGCCCCTACAGCCAGGCCCGCTGGAGCCAGCCCCCCGCCCAGCTGCTGCAGCAGCGGCTGCGCGAGCAGCTGGGCCAGCGGCGCGCCATCCTCAAGGCCGACGACGGTGCGGCCCAGGCGCGCGACGCCAGCCAGGGCGGCCGGCTGCCCCCGGTGCTGCGCGTGGAGCTGGAGGAATTCAGCCACCTCTTCGCCAGCCCCACCGAAAGCGCTGGCGTGGTGCGCCTGCGTGCCACGGTGGTGGAGCTGACGCTGGCGGGCGAGTCGCTGCGCGGCCAGCGTGTGTTCATCGTGCGCACCCCGGCGCCCAGCGCCGACGCGGCCGGCGGCGTGAAGGCCCTGGCGGAGGCCTCCACACAGGTCGCCCAGGAGCTGGCGGACTGGCTGGAGCAGGTGACGCGGCGCACGAACTGAGCTGCCGGGGGCACCACCGGTCCCCGCCCGTGCGCCCTCTCGCGGCGCGCGCGCTCCCGGGCCCCCCGCGCCATCCGCTCGCGGCAGCGGCGTTCGCCGCGCGGTGTGGTGCCTGGCCCGCGTCAGGACCGCGGGGGCGGCGGGGCCGTGCCCGGCTCGATCCCCGTCACCACACGCGCATACCGTGCAAAGCTCCAGTACGCCCAGGCCCAGTCGAGCAGCACCACCAGCCGGTTGCGGAAGCCGATCAGGAAATACACGTGCGCAAACAGCCAGAACAGCCAGGCAAAGTAGCCCGAGAACCGCACCGGCCCCGCGGGCGAGGTGAGGTCCACCACGGCGGAGTTGCGGCCGATGGTGGCGAGGTTGCCGTAGTCGCGGTAGCGAAACGCTTGCGTGGCCTGGCCGCGCAGGCGGCGCAGGATGTTGGCGGCCGCCGCGCGGCCCATCTGCTTGGCGCCGGGCGAGACGCCGGGCACCGGCCGGGGAGGCTGGCCGGGCGCGTGGCTCTGGGCGGCGGCCAGGTCGCCGATCACGCTGATCTCCGGGTGGCCGGGCAGCGTGAGGTCGGGCGCCACGACCACGCGGCCCGCGCGGTCGATCGTGCAGCCGGTGGCCTCGGCCAGATGGCGGCCCAGCGGGGAGGCCGCCACCCCGGCCGCCCAGATGATGCATTTGCTCTTGATTTGATAGCTGACTACGCTTGATGAGTCAGCGTCAGGGGGTGATTCGACCCTCAGGCCGTCACCGTCGATGGTGGTGACGCGGGCCTGCAGGCGCACTTCCACGCCCAGTTTTTCCAGCTGCTCCCTGGCGCGCTGGCTCAGTGCTTCCGGCATGGCCTGCAGCACCCGCGTGCCGCCTTCGAGCAGGATGATCCTGGCGCTGGCCGGGTCGATGTGGCGGAATTCGCCGGGCAGCGTGTGGCGCGCGATCTCGGCCAGGGTGCCCGCCATCTCCACGCCGGTGGGCCCGGCGCCCACGACCACGAAGTTGAGCCAGTCGGCGCGGCGGACGGGGTCGGGCTCCTTCTCGGCGGCCTCGAAGGCCAGCAGGATGCGGCGGCGGATCTCGAAGGCATCGTCCAGCGTCTTGAGCCCGGGCGCGTGCGTGGCCCACGCATCCTGGCCGAAGTAGCTGTGCGTCGCGCCGGCCGCGACGATGAGATGGTCGTACGGCAGGGGGGCGGAGGGATGGGGGCCGTCCTTCAGATACACGGTGCGCGCCGCCACGTCGATGTGCGTGACCTCCCCGAGCAAGGTGGTGGCGTTGGGCTGCTGGCGGAACAGGTGGCGGATGGGGGCCGCGATGGCGGGGGCCGACAGACCGGCGGTGGCCACCTGGTACAGCAGCGGCTGGAAGAGGTGGTGGTTGGTCTTGTCGACCAGGGTGATGTCCACGGCCGCGCCGCGCAGCGCCCGGGCGGCTTCCAGGCCGCCGAAGCCGCAGCCGATGATGACGACGCGGGGGCGGGACGAAGGTGTGGAGGCTGGGGTCATGCCCCCATTATTGGGGCACTGCCCGCGCCGCTTCAGGGAGGGCCCATGAACCCCATGTCCACCGGATAGTCGGGCCGGCCGGCGGCGGCGCCGAAGTGCGTGATGTTGGGCAGCACGCCGGCCATTTCGCTGTCGGCCACGCCAAACCACCTGGCCAGGGTGGCCGCGTACTGGTCCACCGAGGTGGTGGGCAGCAGGCGGCCCTGGCCCACGTGCCACTGGTCCTCGGGGGCCGCGGTGTTGGTGATGCTCACGGGCGGTGCGCTGCCGTAGAACGCCTTGCCCTTGACGGCGCCGCCCACCACCAGGTGGTGGCTGCCCCAGCCGTGGTCCGAGCCGTCGCCGTTGGAGCTCAGCGTGCGGCCGAAGTCCGACGCGGTGAACGCGGTCACCTTGTCGGCCACGCCCAGTTCCACCGTGGCGCTGTGGAAGGCCGTCAGGGCGTCGCTCACGCGCTGCATCAGCAAGGGCTGCTGCGAGATCAGGTTGTCGTGCAGGTCGAACCCGCCCAGCGACACCATGAACACCTGGCGCTTGCTGCCCAGCGCGTTGCGCGAGCCGATGAGGCGGGCCACCATCTTGAGCTGGTCGGCCAGCGAATTGTTGGCGGGGAACGTCGTGCCCAGCGTGGTGCCGGCCAGCGCGCCGGTGATCTGGCTTTCGGACGTGACCGCGCGGGTGGTCACGCGGGTGTACTCGTTCTCCAGCGTGTGCGCGCTGGGCTGCTGGATGAGCGCCGACAGCGCGCCGCGCACCGCGCTGGACCCGTAGACATTGTTCTTCACGCCGTTGATGGCCACGGCGCCGTTCGTGCTGACCTGGTATTGCAGGGCCGAGTCGCCCGAGAGGAACACCGCGTTGCCGGTGACGGCGATGCAGGTGAACAGCGAGTTGCCGTTGGACGAGAGTGCCAGGTCGCCGATGTTGCCGCCCCAGCCCACGGTGGAGCCCTCGGGCGAGGACGACTGCCACACCGACTGCTGGTCGTTGTGCGAGAACAGCTTGGGCGGGACGGGGTAGGCCTTGCGGTCGGGGCTGTTGTACTGCGCGCGCGTCAGGGGCACGACCAGCGGGCCGACGTTCAGCTGCACGGCGGCCTTGCCGCTGTTGAACAGGCCCGCCAGCCCGGTCATGGCGGGGTGCAGCGCGTATTGGCGCCCGTCGGGCAGCGGCGTGGAGGGGTTGAGCAGCGTGGGCGTGAGCGAGGCCTTGGGCAGCGCGATGCTGCCGCGGATGGCGCTGTAGCGGCCGTGGCTGGCGTCGTCGTAGGTGACCACGGTGTTGGCGTAGTCGTTGCCGCCATAGAGGAACACGCAGACCAGGGCCTTGTAGTCGTTGGCCGCGAAGGCGGCTGCCTCGCCCATCGCGGCGAGGTTCATCGCGAAGGGCAGGGCCGTGCCCGCCAGGCCCAGCTGGGTGGAGCGGCGCAGGAACGCGCGGCGGGTGTGGAGTTCGGGTTGAAGCAGGTGCATGGCGTGGCTTCTCGGGTGCGGTCCGGGCTTGTTGCTTATTTCTGGATGAGGTACTCGGCCGAGGCCATGACCAGGAAGACGGCGGCCGCCACGCGGTCGCGCCGGACGTTGTCCGCGCTGGCCGCGGTGACGTTGGTGGCCTTGAGCGCATCGGTGATGAGCTTGACGGTGCCGGCCGAGAGCTGGCCCGCGCACATGAGCAGGTTGATGCGCGCGACGAGCGCGTCCGCGTCGGCGACCAGCGCCAGTTCCTGCGCGTAGCTGGCCTTCAGGTCGAAGCCGTTGTTGGCGGTGCTGGCGTTGTGGGGCAGCTCCGGCGCGTTCACGAAGATGCCGTTGCGGATCACGCCCTGCATGAAGTTGAGGTAGCCGCCCACGCTGCTTTCGTTGACCAGCTGGAACTCGGGCGCCACCGCGCCATTGGCCGCCAGCGCGGTGGACGGCGGGATGTAGCCAGGCCGAAAGAAGTTGAACACCGAGGGCGAGCGCAGCGGGCTTTGCCCCAGCCGCGAGCCCGGATCGCTGAAGTTGCCGATCTTCCAGCTGCCCTGGGCCGACTCCAGCCCGAAGGTGCGGCCCCACTGGACAAACCGCAGCATGGGCTCGCGCAGCTTGCCAAACCCGGGCTGGGCGAGGCCGGCGGGCGCGCGCGCCTCGTCGTCGAGCAGGATGGCGCGGACCACCGCGCGCATGTCGCCGCGCACGCCGGCACCGTTGTTGTTGAAGGCGGCGGTCACGCGCGCCACGTAGGCCGGCGAGGGGTTGCTGGTGACCAGCCGCTGGATGAGCTGCTTGCCGATGAACGGGCCCACGTTGGGGTGGTTGAACAGGGTGTCCAGCGCCGTCTTGAGGGCCGCCGCGCCCGGCGTGCCGGCCGGGATGGTGGTGCCCAGGAAGGAGGCCGCCAGCGTGGAATGGCGCGACTCGGTGAGCGCCATCGGCAGGCGCGCGAAGGTGGTGCCGGGCACGACGCGCGTGGTTCCCGGCACGGTGGTCGGCGTGTTCTGCGACTGGTCGTAGTCGTAGCCGGTGAACACGCGCGCCAGGTTGGTCACGTCGCTTTGCGTGTAGCTGTCGATGGGCTTGCCCGCGCTGTCGCGTTGGGGCGTGCCATCGGGGTTGAGCAGCACCAGGCCGATCGACATGAGCTGCATCACCTCGCGCGCGTAGTTCTCGTCGGGCTGGCGGCCGGTGGCGGCGTTTTCCTTCTGGTTGCCGCGCGTATTGAGGTAGTAGCCCATGGCCGCGTTGAGCGTCACGTCCTGCAGCAGGTTGCGGTAGTTGCCAAACGCGTTGGCCACCAGCTGGTCCCAGTACCACGCGAGGGCATGGCTGCGCCAGCTCAGGTCCAGGCCCGAGAGCGACACCACGCAGATCTCCGACAGCGCGAGCGCCACCCGCTTGCGCACCCCGTCGCTGGACTGCAGGAGCTGGTGCCAGATCATGTAGTCGCCCGGGTAGGTGTTGTCGTAGTAGGCCGTGTCCTTGTTGACGTCGGCGTAGCCGCGCTGGTTCAGCCAGTCCCAGCCGCTCAGCGACGGGGGGGCGCTGAACTGGCTCTCCAGCCAGCTGGCGTAGGTGGTGGAGCGCAGGGCGGCGATGTCCGCGGTGGAGGCGGAGAACTGGGCCTGCAGCAGGAAGCGCGCGGCCTCCGCGTCCGTCAGCGGCGCCGTGTGGGTTGCGCCGGGCAGCGCGGAACCGGCGCCCGGGCTGGCTGTCGTGCCCTCTTCCCCGCCACCTCCGCCACCGCCGCAGGCCGCCAGCGCCGCGGATGCGGCCAGCCCGGCCAGCAGGGGAAGGGGGTTCTTCGTGTCTTGGGAAGAAACGGCGGCCGGCGCGGGGTGGCGCGGGCTGTCTTGTGCCTCGCCCGCAGTCTGCGTTGCGGGAGGCGCCTCGGAGGTGGTGTGCATGGATCGTGGGGGGTGAAGGTGCGCGTTCAAAACCAGCGCATTTCAGGACTTCACCACATGCCGTTGCGGCGTGGAAACACAAGCGTTACCAAACGAAACAGCTTGCTGGGAAGGGGCCGCGCGTAACAGTGGAGCAGTGATGGCAAATTGCAACACTTTGTTGGCCGCTGGCGAGGGGAGCCGCCCTCGCCGCCGCGCCCTGTCCTTCAGCCGCCGTAGTCCTGTGCTGACGCGTGCTGCGTGGCATGGCCTACGGTCCCCGCCGCGAATCATTTCTAGAGTCAATCCCATCGCATCACGCACCTGTTCCACGCATTCCGGGTGGATGGCTGACGCGAAATCTTTTCGAGGATGCACGCCATGAATGAAGACACCGTCAAGGGCAACTGGAAGCAGTTCAAGGGAAAAATGATCGAGCAGTGGGGCAAGCTCACGAATGACGATTTCGACGTCATCGATGGCAAGCGCGAACAGTTCCTGGGCAAGCTGCAGGAACGCCAGGGCATCGCCCGCGACGCGGCCGAGAAGCAGCTCAGCGACTGGCAGGCCCGCCACCCCGATTTCCGCTTCAACGACTGAGGCCACGGCCCCTTCGTTTCCCGGCCCCTCCCTTCCTATTTCTATCCATTACCGATCGAGGAGAAACCCATGAAATTCACCCGCACCCTGATGGCTTCTGTCGCAGCCGGCCTGCTGGCCACTTCCGCCTTCGCGCTGACGGACGCCGAATACAAGGCTGGCAAGGAACGCATTTCCGCCGACTACAAGGCCAGCAAGCAAAAGTGCGATGGCCTGCAAGGCAACGCCAAGGACATCTGTGTGAAGGAGGCCAAGGGCGCCGAGGACGTGGCCAAGGCCGAGCTCGACGCGCAGCACAAGCCCAGCCCCAAGGCCACCCGCAAGGTCGCCGACGCGCGGGCGGATGCGGCCTACGGCGTCGCCAAGGAAAAGTGCGACGACCTCAAGGGCAATGACAAGGACGTGTGCGAGAAGGATGCGAAGGCAGCCCGCGTGAAGGCCAAGGAAGATGCCAAGGTGGCCGAGACCCAGGCCAAGCCCGCGGACAACGCCGCCGAGAAGAACGCGGCGGTGGCCGAGGCCCGCAAGGATGCCAACGCCGAAAAGAACGATGCCGCCTACAAGGCCGCCAAGGAGCGCTGCGACGCGATGTCCGGCGACCTGAAGTCCAAGTGCGTGGATGACATGAAGCGCATGTACGGCAAGAGCTGAGCGCGCAGGGCCCCGGCCCGCGCCCACCCAGGAGCCCCGCCCCGTGCGGGGCTTTTTTCATGGGATGGCCGCGGCCCTGGGGCGGAACCCTGACCTGCATCAATATGCGGGCCGCCGCGAAAAACTAACCTCGCTCCCCTGTCTTTGACCTGGTGCACAAGGGGATTTGCATGGCTCAACTCGAATGGTCCGACGCCCTGGCCCTGGACCTGGCCCTGATGGACGACACCCACCGTGAGTTCGTCGACCTGCTGGCCGCCGTCGATGGCGCGGACGACGCGCGCCTGCTGGCTGCCTGGCAGGCGCTGGTGGAGCACACCGACCACCATTTCGCGCAGGAGGACGCCTGGATGGCCTCCACGCGCTTCGCATCGGGCAACTGCCACAGCATGCAGCACCGGGTGGTGCTGCAGGTGATGCGTGAAGGCACCGCGCGTGCGCAGCAGGGCGACCTCGCGGTGCTGCGCGTGATGGCCAGCGAACTGGCCCTGTGGTTTCCGCAGCATGCGCAGAGCATGGATGCCGCGCTGGCCCTGCACTTGCGCCGCGTGGGATTCGACCCCGTCTCGGGCGTGGTGCACGCCCCCGGGGCGCTGCCGGGCGAGCTGATCCACGGATGCGGCGGTGCGACCTGCTCGGAGGACGCGGGGGCTCCATCGCCCGCCGCCGCCAGCGCACCGCAGGAAGCGGTGGCCTGACCTTTCTCCCGCCTGCCGGTGCGCCAGGCCCGGCCAGCCGCAATGGCCGGGATGGGCAATGCGCTTCTGTTTTGATAGCTGCCAGCGCTTGCCAATCAAGCGATGGCGGCTATTTTCATCAAGAACCCGGCGCCGGGCACTCAGTGCCGCGGGCTGCGCGGTAGCAGCAGGCCCGCCATGCGCCACGACAGGTCGCGCAGCGCCCTGCGCAAGGCGGGGGAGTCGGTGGGGCCGCAGGCCGCATCGGGGGCGCCGCACGGGTGGTAGGCCGCTTCCAGCACGTGCTGCTTGGCACTGAGCAGCGCCGCCCGGTCCTGCGCCCGCAGGGCCGCCGTCAGCTGGTCGCGGTGGCGCTGGACGCGCTCGGCTTCCGCCGGGGTCAGCGTGGGCACGGGTGCGCCGGTGCATGCCGCCGGGTCTGCCAGGTGCTGCGCCCAGGCTGTCGGCGCGGTGTGCGTTCTCATGCGGCCTCCGCGCGGGGTGCGGTGGGGCGGGCGGCGGGCGGGGTGGGGCGGCTTGGCGCGCCGCCTTGCGACAGCCCGTACCAGTTCACCTTGCGCGTGAGCACCATCACGGCCGCCAGCACCAGGAAGAGCGCGATGGCACCGACGACCAGCGCCGTCTGCTCCAGCTGCAGCAGCAGGTACAGCAGGCCATACAGCAGCGCGATGCCGGCCCCCAGGGGAATGCCACGCGCCAGGCTGCCCAGCATGTGGCTGGCGTAGTAGGCCAGCAGCAGCACGCAGGCGGTCGCCGCCACGGCGTAGGAGGCGCCGAACGGCAGGTGCTCCGACAGGCTCACGAGCAGCAGGAAGAAGCTGCACAGCGCGCTGCCCACCAGCAGGTACTGCACGGGGTGCACGCGCAGTTTTTTCATCAGCTCGAACAGGCCCACGGCCACGAAGGTGAGTGCGATGAACAGCACGCCGTACTTGGTGGCGCGGTCGGAGAGGGAGTAGGGGTTCACCGGGTCGACGAAGGCCACGCTGAAGCTGTCCGCGCAGTCGCCCGGCGTGGCGCCGGAGGGCGCGTCGTCGCCGCGGGCGCCGTCGTCCGCGCCCCCCAGGCAGATGCGCTTGCCGTGGGCGACATCGGCCTGCGCCGTGGTGGCCAGCGACGACAGCCGCCATTGCGCCGAGAAGCCGGTCTTCTTGACCTCCCGCTCCGATGGCAGGAAGCGCCCCGCGAACGAGGGGTGCGGCCAGCTGCTGGTCATCACCACCTCGGTGCTGCCCCCCAGGGGCACGATGGCCAGGCGCTCGGTGCCCACCAGTTCCAGGTCCAGCGTGGCGGTCAGGCCATCGGCCTTGCCGCGCACCGATTCGGGCAGCACGGCGTGCAGGCCCCGGCTGTAGGTGGGGTGGAAGGTGCCGGGCTTGAGGGCCAGGGCCTGGTCCGCCAGCGTGAGCTGCGCCGTGCGGATGCCGCGCGCGTCGCCCACGGCCATCATCGCGATGGGCGCGCCGCAGTGCATGCGCGAGTTCTTCATGGTGCTTTGCGGCTCGAGGCTGGCCAGCGACCCCCACTGCGCCGTGACGTGGGCCTTGAGGTTGTAGGTGTTCACCTTGTGCAGGCCGCGCGCGCGCTCCTCCATCGCCGCGCCCGTGCTCAGCTTGAGCTGCTCGGGCATGGCTGTGAGCAGGAACTCGCGGCGCTGCTCCACCATGCGGCGCTCGTCGCCCTTGCCGGTTTCCACGTCCCAGGTCTCCACGCAGGCGCTGTGGATCATGGGGCCCATCAGCGTCTGCGGCCCGGCCAGGCTGTCGGCCACGCTCTGCGCGGTGAGGCTGCGGTAGCGCTGGCGGTCGCGCACCACGTTGTCGATCATGCCCAGGCCAAGGAGCAGCAGCAGGGTGACGGCAGCGAGCGCGGCCAGTTTGGTGAACAGGGGGTGCTTGAACAAGAGGTCCTCCACAAGTGAATGTTGTGGAGGCAGTGTTGTGGGCCGGTGTGAGGGCGCTATGAAGTTTGTGAGGCCAGTGTGAAGTCTGGTGCCGCGCCGCCATGACCTGCCAGGTCATCGACGGCCGCGCCCCTTGCGCCTACAACCACCGCTTCACAACAAAGGGGCTGGCATGCGCCATGTGGTCGCGGTGATTCTGGGGGTGGTGGCGGTGGTCCACGCCCTGCCCGTGGTGGGGGTGCTGGGGGCGGGCAGGCTGGCGCAGCTATACGGCACCCCGGTGCCGGATGCGGGGCTGGAGCTGCTGCTGCGGCACCGGGCCGTCCTGTTCGGGCTGCTGGCCGCCTTCATGGGGTATGCCGCCATGCGCCCCGGACTCCATCGGCTGGCCCTGGTGGCGGGGCTGGTGAGCGTGGTGTCCTTTCTGCTCCTGGCGTGGCTGCAGCGGGGCAGCGGCCTGGGCGCCCCGCTGGCCGTGGTCGTGCGGGTGGACGCGGTGGCGCTGGCCCTGCTGGTGGCGGGGGTGGCCGTGCACCTGCGCCAGCGGAGCTAGGCCGCGGCAAAGTCCAGCGTGGCGCGCAGCCCCGGTGCGGTGTTGCGCACCACCAGCTGCCCCCCGTGCAGCGCCATGACGCGCCGCACGATGGCCAGGCCCAGGCCCGAGCCGCTGCGCTCGCCCCCCGGGCGCGCCGTGGTGAAGAAGCGCTCGCCCAGGCGCGGCAGCGCGTAGTCGGGCACGCCCGGGCCGCTGTCCTGCACGGCCACGCAGCTGCCTTCCAGCTCCACCTGCACGGTGCTGCCCTGCGGGGCAAAGTCGATGGCGTTGTCCAGCAGGTTGGTGAGCGCCAGCGTCACCAGTTCGGCTTCCCAGGGGCCGCTGCTTCCCGTGCCGGCCAGCGCGAGCGTGATGCCGCGCTGAGCCGCGCGCGCGCGGGTCTGGCCGATGGCGGCGCGGGCGCAATCGTGCAGGGCCACGGGCGCACGGCCCTCGGCGTGGTGGCGCTGCTCCAGCTTGGACAGTTCCAGCAGCCGGTCGATGATGCGCTGCAGGCGCTCGCTCTGCTGCACCACCTGGGTGGCGAATTCGGCGCGGTCGGCTGCGGGCAGGTCGTCCTGCAGGAGTTCGCCCGCGCCCCGGATGGCGGCCACGGGGCTCTTGAGCTCGTGCGTGAGGGCGCGCACGTAGCCCTCGATGTAGTCGCGCCCTTCCAGCCGGGCGCGCATGCGGTCCATGGCGCGGGCCAGGTCGCCCAGCTCGCCGGGCACCTGGGGCACGGCCAGGGCCGCCATGGGCGGGGTGTCGGGGTCGCGGTGTTCGCCGTCGGCCGGCCCCTGCACGCTCAGGGCGTAGTCGCGCAGGCGGCGCACGTTCCACACCATCCACAGCGTCACGGCCACGCCCACGGCGGCCGAGAGCGCCAGCAGCAGCAGCCCGCCCATGAACACCTTGCGCTCGGCGCGGTCGATGAAGCGCTGCACGGTGCGCGTGGGCTTGGCCACGGTCAGCACGCCGGCGATCTCATTGTTCACGTAGATGGGGGCCGCCACGTGCATCACGCCGCTGGTGTCGTCGCCCTCCACGTCGCGCGTGGAGCGCGCGCCGTACTCGCCGCGCAGCGTGCGGGCCACGTCGCGCCACCGCGAATAGTCAGCGCCGATGGCGCGGTTTTCGGAGTCGAACAGCACGCGCCCCGTGGTGTCGGTCACGTAGATGCGGTAGTCCAGCGACTGCTTGGAGAAACCCCAGATCGCGGCGTCGATGGGCCGGCTTGCATAGCGGCGCACGTGCTGCGCGAACGGGCTGTGCTGGCCCGTGCCGTCGGACAGCCGGCCGGCCGCCAGGTCCTCGCTGGCCAGCTCGGCCAGGATGTTGGCCGTGTCCACCATCATGTCCTCCATCACCTCGCGCACGCTGGGCTTGATCTCGGCCATGAACACGCGCAGCACGAAGAACGCGGCGATGCCGTTGATGAGGAAAAACGCAAAGAGCAGGCGGATGCCGAGGCGCATGGATCTGTGGGGTCTGCTTCAAGAACAATATCTGTCAGCGCTTGATGGGCAAGCGCCAGTGGCCCATTTGGTTTCAGACGTCAAGGCAGTAGCCCATGCCGCGGTGCGTGCTGATGTACTCGCGCGCCGGGTCCACTTCGCGCAGCTTGGCGCGCAGGGTCTTGATGTGCGTGTCCACCGTGCGGTCGGTGCTGTCGCTGTCGTCGCCCCAGGCGGCGGCCAGCAGCGCGTCGCGCGAGTGGATGCGGCCCGCGCCGCGCAGCAGGCACGACAGGAGGCGGTATTCGCGCCGCGTCAGCGGCAGGGCCTGGCCGTGCAGGCTGATGCGCTGCCCGGCCTCGTCGTCATGGAACAGGCTGGCCGTGGCGGTGGGCGCCGCGGCGAGGCGGGTGCCCGCGCGCCGCAGCAGGGCCTTCACGCGGGCCGCCAGCTCGCGCGGGCTGAAGGGCTTGGCCAGGTAGTCGTCGGCGCCCAGCTCCAGGCCCAGCACGCGGTCGATCTCCTCGCCATGGGCGCTGAGCATGAGCACGGGAACGGCCGCGGTCTGCGGGGCGCCGCGCACATCGCGCAGCAGGTCGAGCCCGCTGCCGTCGGGCAGGCCCACGTCCAGCACCAGGAGGTCAAAGCGGTGCGAGAGCATCTGCTGGCGCGCGTCGTGCACCAGCAGGCTGTGCGTCACGGACAGCCCGTCGCGTTCCAGCGCGTACGCCACGGTGCGGGCGATGGCGGGGTCGTCCTCCAGCAGCAGAAGCCTTGCAGACATGCCTAGTCGCCCCTCGTGCTGCGAGACACCCGCCGCATACGAAACTGGCACGGTCCAGGCCGGGAAGGCCGCCGAAGGCGATTCAGGGGGTGCTCCATCTCAGCGGGAGATGAGGATGGGAAAGAGCTTGCCCAGCCCGTCGGCCATCACTTCCACGGCCAGCGCGGCCAGGATCAGGCCCATCAGCCGGGTCATCACGTTGATGCCGGTCTTGCCCAGCACGCGCGCGATCGGGTCGGCCAGCGCGAAGCACACGGCCGTGGCCAGGGCGATCACCACGCCGTAGCCCACCAGGGCGGCATGCTGCCAGAAGGTCTGCGCGCGGTCGGCGTAGATCACCACGGTGGACATGCTGGCCGGCCCGGTGAGCAGCGGGATGGTCAGGGGCACCACGGCGATGCTGCTGCCCGCGGCGGCCTTCTCGGCGCCTTCCTCGTATTCGTTGGTGCTGGGCTTGGCCTCGGCGGGCTGGGCGTTGAGCATGTTCATCGCGCTGATGAGCAGCAGCATGCCCCCGCCCACCTGGAAGCTCTGCAGCGAGATGTTGAAGAAGTCCAGGATCTGCAGGCCCAGCAGGGCGCAGGCGGCGATCACGCAGAACACGCTGAAGCTCGCCACCTGGATGGTGCGCCGCCGCTGGGGATACGAGAAACCCTGCGTGTAGTGGATGAAAAAGGGAACGATGGCCAGCGGGTTGACGATGGCCAGCAGGGTGATGAGGGGTTTGAGGTCCATCAGGGCGCTCCGGGAGGCAGGGGGCAGGGCGGTGGATCGGGCTGGGCCCGGCAAGGCAGCGCAAGGGCGCCGCCGCCGGGCTGCTGTGCGCGAGTATGCGGTGTTTTTGGCGCGGGTTGGCGCCCGCGCATGCTGCACCGCAGCGCTCTAGCGCCCGCCCGAGACGTCCATCAGCGTGGCGGTGGTGTAGCTGGCGGCGGGCGACATCAGCCACACGATGGCCTCGGCCACCTCCTCGGCCGTGCCGCCGCGCAGCATGGGCACCTGGTGCGAGAGGTCGCGCACGCGGTCGGGCAGGCCGCCGCTGGCGTGGATGTCGGTCTCGATCAGGCCGGGGCGCACGGCGTTCACGCGGATGCCGTCGGCGGCCACCTCGCGCGCCAGCCCCAGGGTCATGGTGTCGATGGCGCCCTTGGCGGCCGCGTAGTCCACGTACTGGCCCGCCGCCCCCAGCCGCGCGGCGGCGCTGGACACGTTGACGATGCTGCCGCCGGCCCCGCCGTGGCGCGTGCCCATGCGCAGCACGGCCTCGCGCGCGCAGACGAAGCTGCCGATCACGTTGATGTCGAACATGCGCTTGAGGCGCGCCACGCCCATCGCCTCCACCCGCGCGGGCACGTCCACCACGCCGGCGTTGTTCACCAGGGCCGAGAGGCGGCCCAGCTGCGCGTCCACCGTGCGGAACATGGCCATCACCTGCGCCTCGTCGGCCACGTCGGCCTGCACCGCCAGGGCGCGGCCGCCCTGGGCGGCGATGGCGGCGACCACGGCCTCGGCGGCGCGCGCGTCGCGGGCGTAGTTGACGGCCACGGCCCAGCCCTGGCGCGCCGCCAGCCGGGCGGTGGCCGCGCCGATGCCGCGCGACCCTCCGGTGATCAGTGCTACTTTGTGGGTGTGGGTCACTGCAAGGACTCCTCTGAAAATGGCCCGCATTTGAACAGAGGTCCGCTCAGCGGCCAGAATGGCGCGTTCAGCGGGCGCCGGGACCGGAGCGTGGGGGAGCTCCGGCACCCGCGCTGGCCGCATGCCCCCGAGTCACACATCAGTCCATCAACGCAGCAAGGAGTCAATGCCATGGGTCAATTCGTCAATCTGACATCAAGCGATGGTCTCGCCGTGCCCGCCTGGGTGGCGCAGCCCGATGCGGCGCCGCGCGGTGCGATTGTGGTGCTGCAGGAAATTTTTGGCGTGAACTCGCACATCCGCGCGGTGGCCGACCGGTTTGCCGCGCGCGGCTACCTGGCCGTCGCACCATCGACGTTTCACCGCGTGCAGCAGGATGTGGACATGGGCTACACCGGCGACGACATGAAGGCCGGCATGGGTCTGAAGGCCGCGGTCGAGGCCTTGCCCGCGCCAGGCGTGATGCCCGACATCCAGGCCGCCATCGACTACGCCGCGCAGCAAAGCGGCCGCAAGGTCGGCATCGTGGGCTTTTGCTGGGGCGGCCTGTTGACCTGGCGCGCGGCCTGCACGCTGAGCGGGCTGTCGGCGGCCGTGCCTTATTACGGCGGCGGCATGACCTCAGCCGACGAAGCAGCGCGCCACCCGCAGGTGCCGGTGCTGGCGCACTTCGGCCAGCGCGACCACTACATCCCGCTCGACACCGTGCAGGCATTTGCCCGCGCCCATCCCGAGGTCGAGGTCCACATCTACGACGCCGACCACGGCTTCAACTGCGACCAGCGCGGCAGCTACGACGAGTCTTCGGCCATGGCCGCGCGCGACCGCACGCTGGCGTTCTTCGACAAACATCTCGCCTGAGGGCCGGCACCATGGCCGCCCCGCTTCAGAGCATGAAGCCTTTTTGGCATCTGGCGCTTGCTGGTAAGGTGCTGATAGCTATCGGTTTGATAGCGTTCGGGATCCAGCCTCATGCGGCCGACTATCCCGGGCCGCTGTTCGACGCCCACCTCCACTACAACGAAGAGGCGTGGGACGGCAAGAACGGCCCGCACCCGCCGGCCGACGTGCTGGGCCGCATGCAGAAAAGCGGCGTGCGGGCCATCGTGGCCAACACCGGCTCGCTCACGCTGGCCGGCCTGCGCGAGACGCGCGAGGCCGGCGTCGCCGTGGTGCCCTTCGTGCGGCTGTACCGCAGCCGCGCCGACTACACCGGCTGGTTCGCCGACGAGAGCATCTACGCCATGGTGCAGGCCGAGCTGGCGCGCGGCACGGCGGCCGGGCCGTACCGGGGCATCGGCGAGTTCCACCTGTACGACAGCGCCAATGCCGACGGCCCGGTGGCCAGGAAGCTCATGGCGCTGGCCGAGGAGCGCGACCTGGTGGTGCTGGCCCATGTGGACGACGTGGCCATCGACAAGCTCATGGCGCACACTCCCACGCAAGGGCGCAAGCTGCGCCTGATCTGGGCGCACACGGGCATCGGCGGCGCGCCGGCCGAGCGGGTGGACGCGCTGCTCGCGCGCTACCCCGGCCTCGTGGGCGAACTCTCGTACCGGCCGGGCCTGGTGTGCGACGACGACCAGCTGTGCCCCGCGTGGCGCGCGCTGCTGCTCAAGCACCCCACGCGTTTTGTCGTGGGCTCCGACACCTGGGTGAACCAGCGCTGGCAGCACTATGAAAACCTCATGCAGGGCTACCGCACCTGGCTGGGCGGCCTGCCCGCCGACGTGGCGCGCAAGGTCGCGTGGGACAACGGCGCCGGCCTGTTCGGCGTGGCGCGGCCCTGATCGATCCCCGCGCGGTCCGCGCATCCTCCTCTTTTTCAGGCCATCGGCTCCCTCCCGCACAACACCATGCTCGAGCTTCACCACGCCCCCAGCAGCGCCGCCATGGTGCCGCACATCCTGCTTGAAGAGCTGGGCACGCCCTACGCGCGCGTGCCCGTGGACATCGGCCAGCGCGCCCACCAGGCGCCCGCCTATCTGCGGCTCAACCCCAACGGGCTGGTGCCCGTGCTCACCGACGGGGACCTGGTGCTCTACGAGACGGCCGCCATCACCCTGCACCTGTGCGACACCCACCCCGCCGCGGCCCTGGCGCCCGCGCTGGGCACGGCACAGCGCGCGCAGTTCTACAAGTGGCTGATGTGGCTCACCAACACGCTGCAGGCGACGCTCATCGTGTACTTCTATCCCCACCGCTGGGTGGACGAGGGCCATGAGGCCGGCATGCTGGAGCTGCAGCGCCACGCGGAGCTGCGCATCGACGGCCTGCTGGCGCAGCTGGACGCCGAGCTGGCCCGCCACGGCGGCCCGTGGTTCCTGGGCGCGGGCTACAGCGCGCTCGACGCCTACGTGTTCACGCTGTGCCGCTGGACCCGCAACTTCCAGCGCACCGCGCCGGCCCGCAGCCGTCCCCACCTGGGGCCGTACCTGCGGCGCATGCTGGAGCGCCCGGCCGTGCAGCGGGTGCTGTTCAACGAGGCGCTGGCCGAACCCTTCGTCTGACGGCGGCGGGCAGGCGCGCTCCCTTACCTGCTCGTGCGCGCCAGATAGCGCTTGCGCCAGAACACCAGCACCAGCGCCACGGCGATGAACGCCATCGAGCCCATCGCCCACCAGAAGCCGTTGGCCTTGTGGATCAGCGGAATGAACTCGAAATTCATGCCGAAGATGCCGGCGATGAGGTTCAGCGGCAGGAACACGGCGGTGAGCGCCGTGAGGGTGCGCATGATGTCGTTGGTGCGGTTGCTCTGCACGGAAAAGTGCATCTGCACGGCGGTCTCCGTGCTCTGCTCCAGCCGCCGCACGTGGTGCACCACGCGCTCGATGTGCTCCAGCACGTCGCGGCTGCGCACCTTGAGCAGGTCCAGCTCGCGCAGGCCGGCGGGGGTGTCGGGCAGGGCCCAGGTTTCGAGGGCGTCGATCCAGTCCTGCACGGCGGTGCGCTGGTCCTCGCAGATTTCATCGAGCTTGTGCAGCGCCAGCCGCGCCTCGAGCAGCGAGCTCCAGTTCACGTAGCGGGCGCGGGGCTTGAGCAGTTCGGTCTGCCAGTGGTCCAGCTGGCGCGTGAGTTCGCGGCGCAGGTCCAGGTAGCCGTCCACCATGAGGTTGACCACGCGCAGCATCAGGTCGGCCGGGCTGGTGGGCCGGCGCGCCCCGGGCACGGGGCTGCTGCGGCCCTCGCTCGCGGGGGCGGGCGTGGCGGCCAGCAGGCGCGCGGCATACGCATCGCGCACGGCGCAGTCCGTGGGGTGCACCGTCAGCAGCAGCTGGTCGAACACCGCGAAGCCCACGGGGCTGGTGTCGATGCGGCGCAGCACCGGCGGACCGGCCCGCCTGAGCGGGGAGGCGGCGTCGCCGGGCTGCCCCGCCTCGGCCTCCGGGCCGCCGCCCTGCGCGGTGGCCAGCCGGCGGAACACGAGCAGGTCGTACTGGGAGGTGTAGTCGTAGTGCGAGGGAAGCTGCGCGTTCAGCAGGTCGGAGACATGCAGGTCCACCAGCTGCAGCCCCACCAGGGCCTGCAGGCTCGCCTGGATCTCGGCCAGCCGCGCCTGGAAGGCCGGGCGCGCGCAGGCGATCCAGACAAAGCCCTGGGCAGGCATCTGCGTGGGCAGCTCGGCCAGCTCCTGCACGCTGCCGCTGTGGATGTGAAAAATGCGCATGCGACCCCGGGTGGCAATAAAAAGTGCTTCTGGCGCCTGTCCATCAAGCGCTGGCAGCTCTTATTTTCGGAGCAAGCGCGCGGCATCGCGCGCAAAGTAGGTCAGCACGCCGTCGGCGCCCGCGCGCTTGAAGGCCAGCAGCGATTCCATCATCACCGCGTCGTGGTCCAGCCAGCCATTGGCGGCGGCGGCCTTGATCATGGCGTACTCGCCGCTCACCTGGTAGGCGAACGTGGGCACCTTGAACTCGTCCTTCACGCGGCGCACGATGTCCAGGTAGGGCATGCCGGGCTTGACCATCACCATGTCGGCGCCCTCGGCGATGTCGATGGCCACCTCGCGCAGGGCCTCGTCGCTGTTGCCGGGGTCCATCTGGTAGACGTTCTTGTCGGCCTTGCCCAAGGCGCCGCGCGTGCCCACCGCGTCGCGGAAGGGGCCGTAGAAGGCGCTGGCGTACTTGGCGCTGTAGGCCATGATGCGGGTGTGGATGTGGCCCTGCACCTCCAGCGCCTCGCGGATGGCGCCGATGCGCCCGTCCATCATGTCGCTGGGCGCGACGATGTCCACGCCCGCCTCGGCGTGCGTGAGCGCCTGGCCGGTGAGGATCTCCACCGTGTCGTCGTTGATGATGTAGCCGGTGTCGTCGAGCACGCCGTCCTGGCCGTGGCTGGTGTACGGGTCCAGCGCCACGTCGGTCATCACGCCCAGGCCGGGGAATTCCTTCTTCAGGGCGCGCACCACGCGGGGGATCAGGCCGTCGGGGTTGAGCGCCTCCTTGCCGTCGGGTGTCTTGAGCGCCGGGTCGATGGCCGGGAACAGCGCCAGCACCGGAATGCCCAGCTGCACGCAGTCCTCGGCCACGGGCAGCAGCAGGTCCAGGCTCAGGCGGTCCACGCCGGGCATGGAGGTCACGGCCTCGCTGCGGCCCTGGCCCTCGTGCACGAACACGGGGTAGATCAGGTCGTGCGGCGTGACGGAGTTCTCACGCACCAGATTGCGGGTGAAGGCATCGCGGCGCAGGCGGCGCGGGCGGTTCTGGGGGAAGGGGGCGGGACTTTGGAGATGCATGTGAAGATTATCCCCCTGAGCCGCTGCGCGGCTTCCCCCACAGGGGGACGCACCCGGTGGACCGGCAAAGCCGGATCCACGGGTGCACTGGCATGGCGGAGCGCCCGTTGCCAAACGCTGGCGCCGCAGCGCCGCGCCCTGGAAATGCCGCTTGTAACACCTCTTGCCCGGTGCTAAATTGGCGCCGGGCGGCTTGCTGCCCCCCGCTTTCCCTCCCTGAGCGGGGCCTTGGATTGCAGCGATGCAAAACAGGCTTTCCCGGCCCGGCGGATTTGCCGGGCTTTTTTTTGGCGTGGCCCCGGCGGCATTGTGCGGGCCCTTAAACTGCCCCCATGCTCTGGGTCAAAGCCTTTCACATCGTCTTCGTGGCCAGCTGGTTTGCCGGCCTTTTCTACCTGCCGCGCATCTTCGTCAATCTGGCGATGGTGGCGCCGGGCTCGGCCGCGGAGCGTGACCGCCTGCTGCTCATGGCCAGGAAGCTGCTGCGCTTCACCACGCTGCTGGCCGTGCCCGCGCTGGCGCTGGGCGCGTGGCTGTGGATGGGCTATGGCATCGGGCGCGGCCCGGGCAACGGCTGGATGCACGCCAAGCTGGCGGTGGTGCTGCTGGTGATCGGCTACCACCACGCCTGCGGTGTGCTGCTGCGCAAGCTGGCCAACGGCACCAGCCGCAGGAGCCATGCGTGGTTCCGCTGGTTCAATGAAGTGCCGGTGGTCCTGCTGCTGGCCGCCGTGGTGCTGGTGGTGGTCAAGCCGTTCTGAAGTGGGCAGCTCCCTGCGGCGCCGCGCGCCTTCTCCCTGGTCCCTTCTACCGGCCCGCTGCGGTGGCCGGGCCCCGCGCGGCGCCCCTGCCCTGTACCGCGCCCGTGCTTGCGGGGCACGGGTGATGCATGGCGCCATGGATGGCTGAGACGGCATGCACAAGACCTCCGCCTGGCCTCTGGCGCTGATCTACACGGCGCTGATCGTCTTCGCCAGCCTGTTCCCGTTCGACGGGTGGCGCGCGCAGGGCATCGATCCCCTGGTGTTCCTGCTGGCGCCGTTGCCGCCGCCGTACTGGACGGGCTTCGACATCGCCACCAATGTCGTGGGCTATGCGCCGCTGGGTTTTCTGCTGGTGCTGGCCATGCTGCGCTCGGGCTGGCGGCGCGGCGCGGTGCTGCTGTCCACGCTGGTGGGCGTGCTGCTGTCGCTGGCCATGGAGTTTCTGCAGATCTACCTGCCCCGGCGCGTGCCCTCCAACCTGGACCTGCTGCTCAACGCGGCGGGGGCGCTGGCGGGGGCGCTGAGTGCCGCGCTGCTGGAGCGCGCGGGCGCCATCGACCGCTGGAGCGACTTCAGGGGGCGCTGGTTCGTCGCCGATGCCAGCGGCGCCATCGTGCTGCTGGCGCTGTGGCCCCTGGCGCTGCTGTTCCCGGCGGCCGTGCCGTTCGGGCTGGGCCAGGTGCTCGAGCGGCTGGAGGCCGCGCTCATCGAGCTGCTGGCCGATACCCCGTTCCTGGAATGGCTTCCGCTGCGCGACGCCGCGTTCGACCCGCTCTCGCCCAGCGGCGAGCTCCTGTGCGTGACGCTGGGCCTGCTGACCCCCTGCCTGCTGGGCTACTGCGTGATCCGCTCCGTGGGCCGGCGCGCGCTGTTTGCCCTGGGGGTCGTGGCCGTGGGCGTCACGCTCACCGCGCTGTCGGCCGCCCTGAGCTGGGGGCCCGTGCATGCCTGGGAGTGGATGGGCCTGCCCACGCGCGTGGGCGTGTGGGGTGCGCTGGCGCTGGCGCTGCTGCTGCTGGCGCTGCCCCGGCGTGCCTGCGCGGCCGTGCTGCTGGTCGCGCTGGTCTGGCACCTTGCGCTGCTCAACCAGGCGCCCACCAGCGCCTACTTCGCGCAGACGCTGCAGATCTGGGAGCAGGGCCGGTTCATCCGTTTTTACGGCCTGGGCCAGTGGCTGGGCTGGCTGTGGCCCTATGCCACGCTGCTGTATGTGCTGTTGCGCGTGTCCCGGCGCGAGTCGCAAACCTAAAATGGGTGGATGAGCGACACCAACCCCTCGCCGGCCGCAGCGCCCGGCTACTACCAGCGCCACATCTTCTTCTGCCTGAACGACCGGACCAACGGCGAAGACAGCTGCGCCCACCACAACGCCCAGGCGGGCTTTGACCGCTGCAAGGCGCAGGTCAAGGCGGCCGGCCTGGCGGGCGCCGGCAAGGTGCGCGTGAACAAGGCGGGCTGCCTGGACCGCTGCGCGGCCGGCCCCGTCGCGGTGGTCTACCCCGAAGGCACCTGGTACACCTATGTCGACGATGCCGACATCGACGAGATCGTCGAGTCGCACCTCAAGAATGGCCAGATCGTGGAACGCCTGGTGCCACCGGCGGAACTCGGGCGCTGAAAGCGCCTCCATCCTGGACTTTGGAATGATTTCAGCCGCTGGCGCACGACTGCCGTGCGCTAACAGCTATTGATTGAGTAGCAATTCGTGAATGCCCAAACCGAACGCCTGAGCTTGTCCGGCGCCGCTGGCGCCATCGAGGCCGTGCGCGATGCCGCCGCGCCAGACGGCGGCGCGCCTCCCCGGGGCGTGGCCATCATCGCGCACCCCCATCCCCTCTTTGGCGGCACCATGGACAACAAGGTGGTGCAGACGCTGGCGCGCGCCTTCGTGCAGTGCGGCTGGACGGCGGTGCGCTTCAACTTCCGGGGCGTGGGCGGCAGCGAAGGCGTGCACGACGAAGGCCGGGGCGAACTACAGGACCTGTTGGCCGTGGTGGAACAGGTGGCGCCCGCGGGCGACGCGGGGCCGCGCATCGCGCTGGCGGGTTTTTCGTTCGGCGCATTCGTCACCAGCCACGCGCTGGCCGCCCTCTGGCCGCAGGGCCGCGTGGACCACGCGGTGCTGGTGGGCACCGCAGCCAGCCGCTTCACCGTCGCCCCGGTGCCCCCCGACGCCCATCTGCAGACCCTGGTCGTGCATGGCGAGCAGGACGACACCGTGCCGCTTTCCGCCGTGATGGACTGGGCGCGGCCCCAGATACTGCCTGTCACAGTCATTCCCGCGGGCGGCCATTTCTTTCACGGACAATTGCCGCTTTTGAAAAATCTGGTGGTGCGCCACCTGCGGTCGGGGGGCTGAAACGCCCCGGCCGCGGCAGGCCACGCCGCCGCGCCTTCCTGTCCCGTCTTTCTTCTTCATTCCCTTTTTTCCTCGAGCCTTTCCAGCCCCCTATTGCCCCATGAAACGAATCCTGTCCGCGCTGCGATCCCTGGCCGTCCTTGCTGCGGTGGCCCCTGCCGCCTTCGGGGCCTTTGCCCAGGCGCCACAACCTCCCGAAATCGCCGCGCGCACATACCTGCTGGTGGATGTCACCGCCAACCAGGTGCTCGCGGCCAAGGACATCGATGCTCCCGTCGAGCAGGCCTCGCTCACCAAGCTCATGACCGGCTACCTGGTGTTTGATGCGTTGCGCGCCAAGAAGATATCCCTGGAGCAGAAGCTGCCCGTGAGCGTGCGCGCCTGGAAGATGCCCGGCTCGCGCATGTTCATCGACCCCAAGATGCAGGTGCCGGTGGAAGACCTCATCAAGGGCATGATCGTGCAGTCGGGCAACGACGCCACCATGGCGCTGGCCGAAGGCGTGGGCGGCACGGCCGAGAACTTCGTCAAGCTCATGAACGACCAGGCCCAGGCACTGGGCATGAAGGGCACGAGCTACAAGAACCCCGAAGGCCTCACCGAACCCGGCCACACCACCACCGCGCGCGACCTTTCCGTGCTGGCCATGCGCCTGATGAAGGACTTCCCGGAGTACATGCACTACTACTCCACCAAGCAGTACAGCTACCCCGGCACCCCCGCGTCGAACGGGAGCAACCGCAATTCGCTGCTGTTCCGCGACCCGACGGTGGACGGGCTCAAGACCGGCCATACCGCTGCCGCGGGCTACTGCCTGGTGGCCACGTCCAAGCGTGAATTCCCCGGCGTGGGCCAGCGCCGCCTGCTGTCCATCGTGCTCGGGGCCGCCAGCGAAAATGCGCGTGCGAATGAAAGCCAGAAGCTGTTGAACTGGGGCTATACCGCGTTCGAGGCCGTCAAGCTGTTCGAGGCCGGCAAGCCCGTGGCCACGCCCGCCGTCTGGAAGGGCACGGAAAACATCCTCAAGATCGGCCGCGAGGAAGCCATCGTCGTGGCGGTGCCCTCGGGCAGCGCAGGCAAGATCACCACGCAGATCGCGCGGCCCGACCCGCTGGTGGCACCGTTCACCAAGGGCCAGTCCGTCGGCCACCTCAAGGTGATGCTGGGCGAGCAGGCCCTGGCCGAGGTGCCCCTCATCGCGCTCGAAGGCGTGGAGCAGTCGGGGATCCTGGGCCGGGCCTGGGATGCGATCCGGCTGTGGATCAAGTAGCAGGACCATCCCCCTGAGGCGCTGCCGCGCCTTCACCCCGTCTCCCGAATGGCTGCGCCATTCGGGAAGGGGCGCGCAGCCAGTGCAGCGGGGCGGCCCTTGCACGGCTGCTCTGGCATGGGCCGCACGCTTTCAAGAGCGGCGGGCAATGCTGGCGTACCGGGATAGGTTTTAAGGGGAACACCCCACGGCACTTGCCCGTTGGGGTCCATGCTGCTACATTAGAAGGCTTTTCGGAATTTCCGAAGGGTTTCACGTTTTCGTTTTTTACGTTTAGGGACGTATTTCATGCCAACCATCAATCAACTAGTCCGTCAGGGGCGCGAGGTCGAAAAGATCAAGTCCAAGAGCCCTGCGATGGAGAACTCCCCCCAGCGCCGTGGCGTGTGCACCCGTGTGTACACCACGACGCCAAAGAAGCCTAACTCCGCTCTGCGGAAGGTCGCCAAGGTTCGCCTGACCAACGGCTTCGAAGTGATTTCCTACATCGGCGGTGAAGGCCACAACCTGCAGGAACACAGCGTGGTGCTGGTTCGCGGCGGTCGTGTCAAGGACTTGCCCGGTGTGCGTTACCACATCGTGCGCGGTTCGCTCGACTTGCAAGGCGTGAAAGACCGCAAGCAATCGCGCTCCAAGTACGGTGCCAAGAAGCCCAAGGCCAAGTAAGCCCTGCGCTTTTGCACAACAGAATTTTCGGTGCTGTCTCCCGCGTGGCGCGGTGATGCAGCGTAGTGACCCCAAACGCAGGTGTTCTGCGCGGGTCGAGTAAGTGGGAGTCCTGATTGGCTCTCGCGGTGTCTGAAAAGATGCCAACTGAAGCAAAGATAGAGGTGAAAAATGCCACGTCGTCGCGAAGTCCCCAAACGTGAAATCCTGCCGGATCCCAAGTTCGGCAATGTAGAGCTGTCCAAATTCATGAACGTGATCATGGAAGGCGGCAAGAAGGCAGTTGCAGAGCGCATCATTTACGGCGCCCTGGAACTGATCGAGAAGAAGCACCCTGACAAGGACCCTCTGGAAGCGTTCACCGTTGCCATCAACAACGTGAAGCCCATGGTCGAAGTGAAGTCCCGCCGCGTGGGCGGTGCCAACTACCAGGTGCCCGTCGAAGTGCGCCCTGTCCGTCGCCTGGCCCTGTCCATGCGCTGGATCAAGGAAGCCGCCCGCAAGCGCGGCGAGAAGTCGATGGCCCAGCGTCTGGCCAACGAGCTGCTCGAAGCCACCGAAGGCCGTGGCGGCGCCATGAAGAAGCGTGACGAAGTGCACCGCATGGCCGAAGCCAACAAGGCATTCAGCCACTTCCGCTTCTAAATCGACGAACTGCCCTCGTCGCCAAGCGCAAGGCTGCCGGCATTCTTGCCTGCAGCCTTGTGGCGATTGAGGCGGTCACAAAATTGACGGGTCGCAGCGCCACAATGCTGGGCCCTTCCCCTGAATAACACGACCCATCCAAGGATCCACCATGGCTCGCAAGACTCCCATCGAGCGCTACCGCAATATCGGTATCTCGGCCCACATTGACGCTGGCAAGACCACGACCACCGAACGTATCCTGTTCTACACGGGCGTGAGCCACAAGATTGGCGAAGTGCACGACGGCGCTGCCACCATGGACTGGATGGAGCAGGAACAAGAGCGCGGCATCACGATCACCTCGGCTGCCACGACCTGCTTCTGGAAGGGCATGGACAACTCCTACGAAGAGCACCGCTTCAACATCATCGACACCCCCGGTCACGTGGACTTCACGATCGAAGTGGAACGTTCGATGCGCGTGCTCGACGGCGCCTGCATGGTGTACTGCGCCGTGGGTGGCGTGCAGCCCCAGTCGGAAACCGTCTGGCGCCAGGCCAACAAGTACAAGGTGCCCCGTCTGGCCTTCGTGAACAAGATGGACCGTACCGGTGCCAACTTCTTCAAGGTCTACGAGCAGATGAAGCTGCGCCTGAAGGCCAACCCCGTGCCCGTGGTGATCCCGATCGGCGCCGAAGACAAGTTCACCGGCGTGGTCGACCTGCTCAAGATGAAGGCCATCCTGTGGGATGAAGCCTCGCAGGGCATGAAGTTCACCTACGAAGAAATTCCAGCCGACCTGGTCGCATCCGCCAAGGAATGGCGCGAGAAGATGGTGGAAGCCGCTGCCGAAGCCTCCGAAGAGCTGATGAACAAGTACCTGGAAGAGGGCGACCTCTCCGAAGCCGAGATCAAGTTCGGCCTGCGTACGCGTACCATCGCCACGGAAATCCACCCGATGCTGTGCGGTACCGCTTTCAAGAACAAGGGTGTGCAGCGCATGCTGGACGCCGTGATCGACTACCTGCCAGCACCGACGGACATTCCTGACGTGACCGGCACGGACGAAGACGAAAAGCCTGTCACCCGCAAGGCGGATGACAACGAGAAGTTCTCGGCCCTGGCATTCAAGCTGATGACCGACCCGTTCGTGGGCCAGCTGACCTTCGTGCGCGTGTACTCCGGCGTTCTGAGCAAGGGCGACACCGTCTACAACCCCATCAAGGGCAAGAAGGAACGTATCGGCCGTATCGTGCAGATGCACGCCAACGAGCGTCAGGAAGTCGAAGAAATCCGCGCCGGCGACATCGCTGCCTGCGTGGGCCTGAAGGACGTGACGACCGGTGAAACGCTGAGCGACATCGACTCCCAGATCATTCTGGAGCGCATGGTGTTCCCTGAGCCTGTGATCACGCAGGCTGTGGAACCCAAGACCAAGGCCGACCAGGAAAAGATGGGCATCGCGCTGCAGCGCCTGGCTGCAGAAGATCCATCCTTCCGCGTGAAGACCGACGAAGAATCGGGCCAGACGCTGATCGCCGGCATGGGCGAACTGCACCTGGAAATCATCGTGGACCGCATGAAGCGTGAATTCGGCGTGGAAGCCAACGTGGGCAAGCCCCAGGTGGCCTACCGCGAAACCATCCGCAAGACGGTGGAAGAAGCCGAAGGCAAGTTCGTGCGCCAGTCCGGCGGCAAGGGCCAGTACGGTCACGTCGTGCTCAAGATCGAACCCAACGAAGCCGGCAAGGGCATCGAGTTCGTCGACGCGATCAAGGGCGGTGTGGTTCCTCGCGAATTCATCCCGGCCGTGGAAAAGGGTATCAACGAAGCCGTCACGCAAGGCGTGCTGGCCGGCTACCCCGTGGTGGACGTCAAGGTCACGCTGCACTTCGGTTCGTACCACGATGTGGACTCGAACGAACTGGCGTTCAAGATGGCTGCCATCTTCGGTTTCAAGGAAGGCTGCCGCAAGGCCAACCCCGTCATCCTGGAACCCATGATGGCCGTGGAAGTGGAAACGCCTGAAGACTACGCCGGCACGGTGATGGGCGATCTGTCCTCCCGCCGTGGCATGGTCCAGGGCATGGACGACATCCCGGGCGGTGGCAAGGCCATCCGCGCCGAAGTGCCGCTGTCGGAAATGTTCGGCTACTCGACCTCGCTGCGTTCCGCGACGCAAGGCCGCGCCACGTACTCGATGGAATTCAAGCACTACAGCGAAGCGCCTCGCAACGTGTCCGAAGCCATCATGGCTGCACGCGCCAAGTAAGCGCGTCGAGTGAAAGGTTTGCCCTGGGCAGCCTTTCCTCTTTTTTTTTGAGTCAAATTGGCTGCTGGCGCTTGTCTATAAAGCGCTAGCAGCTATTAAAACAGTAGCAAAATTCTTGCAATCTGCGACCCGGTGCCGTCCTGTTGCCCTGTGCGGGACGAACCAGCAATCGGGTGCAGACGTTAAACCCCAACACAGGCATTGCTCTTTGGAGATTCAAAATGGCAAAAGGTAAATTCGAACGGACCAAGCCTCACGTCAACGTGGGCACGATCGGCCACGTGGACCATGGCAAGACGACGCTGACGGCGGCCATCGCCACCGTGCTGTCCGCCAAGTTCGGCGGCGAAGCCAAGGCATACGACCAGATCGATGCGGCGCCCGAAGAAAAGGCCCGCGGCATCACGATCAACACCGCGCACGTGGAATACGAAACGGCCAACCGCCACTACGCCCACGTGGACTGCCCCGGCCACGCCGACTATGTGAAGAACATGATCACCGGCGCTGCCCAGATGGACGGCGCCATCCTGGTGTGCTCGGCCGCTGACGGCCCCATGCCCCAGACCCGCGAACACATCCTGCTGGCCCGCCAGGTGGGCGTGCCTTACATCATCGTGTTCCTGAACAAGTGCGACATGGTGGACGACGAAGAACTGCTGGAACTCGTCGAAATGGAAGTGCGCGAACTCCTGGACAAGTACGACTTCCCAGGCGACGACACCCCCATCATCCGTGGCTCCGCCAAGCTCGCCCTGGAAGGCGACAAGGGCAAGCTGGGTGAAGAAGCCATCATGAAGCTGGCCGAAGCGCTGGACACCTACATCCCCACGCCAGAGCGCGCTGTGGACGGTGCCTTCCTGATGCCCGTGGAAGACGTGTTCTCCATCTCCGGCCGCGGCACCGTGGTGACCGGTCGCGTCGAGCGCGGCATCATCAAGGTCGGCGAAGAAATCGAAATCGTCGGTATCCGCGACACGCAAAAGACCATCTGCACCGGCGTGGAAATGTTCCGCAAGCTGCTGGACCAAGGCCAGGCTGGCGACAACGTCGGCCTGCTGCTGCGCGGCACCAAGCGCGAAGACGTGGAGCGCGGCCAAGTGCTGTGCAAGCCCGGCTCGATCAAGCCCCACACCCACTTCACCGCTGAAGTGTATGTGCTGAGCAAGGACGAAGGCGGCCGCCACACCCCGTTCTTCAACAACTACCGCCCACAGTTCTACTTCCGCACGACCGACGTGACCGGCGCCATCGAGCTGCCGGCCGACAAGGAAATGGTCATGCCTGGCGACAACGTGTCGATCACCGTCAAGCTGATCAACCCCATCGCCATGGAAGAAGGCCTGCGCTTCGCCATCCGCGAAGGCGGCCGTACGGTCGGCGCTGGCGTCGTGGCCAAGATCATTGCTTAATTCATAAGCAGAACAAGGAACTTGCCATGTCCAAGCAAAAAATCCGCATCCGCCTGAAGGCGTTTGACTACAAGCTGATCGACCAGTCCGCTGCCGAGATCGTTGACACCGCCAAGCGCACCGGCGCCATCGTCAAGGGCCCCGTGCCCCTGCCGACGCGCATGAAGCGTTTCGACATCCTGCGCTCGCCGCACGTCAACAAGACCAGCCGCGACCAGCTCGAAATCCGCACGCACCAGCGCCTGATGGACATCGTGGATCCTACGGACAAGACCGTGGATGCCCTGATGAAGCTCGACCTGCCCGCGGGCGTGGACGTCGAAATCAAGCTGCAGTAATGGCTTTTGCGGGGTGGGTTCGCCCACCCCGCAAGGTCCGAAATAACGCGAACTTGCTTGCGAAAGCAGTTCGCGTTATACTTTAGGGCTTCGCTCGATTTGCGCCTTTGAAAAGGTGCCGGCCGTGCGGAGTTTTATTAACCTTCTTTCATGCACGCAGGCGAGAGCTTGCGGAAACGCCGTAGCCAATTGAAGTTGCGGCGGTGAGAGTTTTGGAGAAAACCAATGAGTCTGAGCAACTCCCTCGGGTTGCTGGGTCGCAAAGTGGGCATGATGCGTCTGTTCACCGATGATGGGGACGCAGTGCCTGTCACGGTGGTGGATGTGTCCAACAACCGCGTTACCCAGATCAAAACCCAAGAGAACGATGGCTACGTGGCCCTGCAGGTCACGTTCGGTTCGCGCAAAGCATCGCGCGTGACCAAGCCAGAAGCCGGCCACCTTGCCAAGGCAGGTGTGGAAGCCGGTGAAATCATCCAGGAATTCCGCGTGACCGCCGATACCGCAGCCCAGTACCAAGCTGGCGCCTCGGTGGCTGTGACGTCCGTGTTCTCCGTGGGTCAGAAGGTCGACGTGCAAGGCACCTCGATCGGTAAAGGCTACGCCGGTACCATCAAGCGCCACAACATGAGCTCGCAGCGCGCGTCGCACGGCAACAGCCGTTCGCACAACGTGCCTGGCTCGATCGGTATGGCACAAGACCCAGGTCGCGTGTTCCCCGGCAAGCGCATGACGGGCCACCTCGGCGATGTCACCAAGACCACGCAAAACCTCGATGTGATCCGCATCGACGAAGCGCGTCAACTGCTCTTGATCAAGGGCGCTATTCCGGGCTCCAAGGGTGGGTTCGTGACGGTGCGTCCAGCGGTCAAGGCCAAAGCCTCCAAAGGAGCGAACTAATGCAGCTCGAACTCCTGAATGACCAAGGCCAGGGCGCATCCAAGCTGGATGTTCCTGAAACCGTGTTCGGTCGTGAATACAACGAAGATCTGGTGCACCAGATCGTGGTGGCCTATCAGGCCAACGCACGCCAAGGCACTCGCGCCCAGAAGGACCGCGAGCAAGTCCGTCACTCGACCAAGAAGCCTTTCAAGCAAAAGGGTACGGGTAACGCACGTGCAGGTATGACCTCGTCGCCACTGTGGCGCGGGGGCGGTCGGATTTTCCCGAACATGCCTGACGAAAATTTCACGCAGAAGATCAACAAGAAGATGTACCGCGCTGGTATGTCTGCCATCTTGTCGCAGCTGGCCCGCGAAGGCCGTCTGGCTGTGGTCGACTCCCTGAAGCTTGATTCGCCCAAGACCAAGGTCCTGGCCGACAAGTTCAAGGCGATGAACCTGCAATCGGTGATGGTGATCGCCGATGAAGTGGACGAAAACCTGTACCTGGCTTCGCGCAATCTGGTGAACGTGCTCGTCGTCGAGCCCCGTTACGCAGATCCCGTGTCGCTGGTCCGTTTCAAGAAAGTGCTCGTCACCAAGGGTGCAATCGACAAACTCAAGGAGATGTTCGCATGAGCACACTCAAGTTTGACGAAGGTCGTCTGATGCAAGTGCTGGTCGCTCCCATCGTGTCCGAAAAGGCCACCATGGTTGCCGAGAAGTCCAATGCTGTGACGTTCAAGGTGCTGCAGAACGCTACCAAGCCAGAAATCAAGGCCGCTGTGGAATTGATGTTCAAGGTCGAGGTCAAGGGCGTTTCTGTGGTGAACACCAAAGGCAAGACCAAGCGCTTCGGCAAGACCGTCGGCCGCCGCGACAACGTTCGCAAGGCATACGTCACGCTGCAGCCAGGTCAAGAGCTGAACCTCTCCGGGGAGGCCGCGTAATCATGGCTGTCATCAAGATGAAACCCACTTCGCCCGGCCAACGTGCCGTGGTGAAGGTCACGCGTGACCACCTGTACAAGGGTGAAGCGTACGCCCCCCTGCTGGAACCACAATTCCAGAAGGCCGGCCGTAACAACAACGGTCACATCACCACCCGCCACAAGGGCGGTGGTCACAAGCACCACTACCGCGTGGTGGACTTCAAGCGCAACAAGGACGGCATTCCGGCCAAGGTTGAGCGCATCGAGTACGACCCCAACCGTACGGCCCACATCGCTCTGGTGTGCTATGCCGATGGCGAGCGCCGCTACATCATCGCTCCCCGCAACCTGGAAGTGGGCGCAACCCTGCTGTCCGGTTCGGAAGCCCCGATCCGCGCTGGCAACACGCTGCCGATCCGCAACATCCCCGTGGGTTCGACCATCCACTGCATCGAGCTCAAGCCCGGTGCCGGTGCGCAGATCGCCCGCTCGGCTGGTGCTTCGGCAACGCTGCTGGCCCGCGAAGGCGTTTACGCCCAGGTGCGCATGCGCTCGGGTGAAGTTCGCAAGATCCACATCGAATGCCGCGCCACCATTGGCGAAGTGGCCAACGAAGAACACAGCCTGCGCCAACTGGGCAAGGCCGGTGTGAAGCGCTGGATGGGTATTCGTCCCACGGTTCGCGGCGTTGCCATGAACCCGGTGGATCACCCTCACGGTGGTGGCGAAGGCCGCACCGGCGAAGGCCGCCATGCAGTCGATCCTTGGGGCAATCTGACCAAGGGTTATCGCACCCGTAACAACAAGCGCACACAGATCATGATCGTGTCGCGTCGCAAGAAGTAAGGGGTAACAGATGACTCGCTCTCTTAAAAAGGGTCCATTTGTTGACCATCACTTGCTGGCCAAGGTCGAAAAGGCCGTTGCCACCAAGGACAAGAAACCAGTCAAGACCTGGTCGCGTCGCTCCATGGTTCTGCCCGAGTTCATCGGTCTGACCATTGCCGTGCACAACGGCAAGCAGCACGTACCTGTCTATGTCACCGACCAGATGGTGGGCCACAAGCTGGGCGAATTCGCCCTGACGCGCACCTTCAAGGGTCACCCCGCTGACAAAAAAGCGAAGAAGTAAGGAACGACCATGTCTGAAACACGTGCAGTCCTCCGGGGCGTCCGTCTGTCGGTCGACAAGGGCCGTCTGGTCGCCGATCTGATCCGCGGCAAGAAGGTGGACCAGGCTCTGAACATCCTGAACTTCACGCAGAAAAAAGCTGCGGGAATCGTCAAGAAGGTTCTGGAGTCGGCCATCGCCAACGCCGAACACAACGATGGCGCCGACATCGACGAACTGAAGGTCAAGACCATCTACGTCGAACAAGGCACCACGCTCAAGCGCTTCACCGCGCGCGCCAAAGGCCGCGGCAATCGCATCAGCAAGCCCACGTGCCATGTGTACGTGACGGTTGGCAACTAAAGGCTCGGGAAGACTATGGGACAGAAAATCCATCCTACCGGCTTCCGCCTTGCGGTCAGCCGCAACTGGTCCAGCCGTTGGTACGCCAGCAACCGCGATTTCGCGGGCATGCTGGCCGAAGACATCAAGGTGCGCGAGTACCTGAAGGCCAAGTTGAAGAACGCCGCCGTGTCGCGCATCCTGATCGAGCGTCCTGCCAAGAACGCCCGCATCACCATTTACTCGGCTCGTCCTGGTGTGGTGATCGGCAAGAAGGGTGAAGACATCGAGAACCTGAAGAAGGAACTCGCTGCTCGCCTGGGCGTGCCCGTCGCAGTGAACATCGAAGAAGTGCGCAAGCCTGAAATCGATGCCAAGCTGATCGCCGACAGCATCACGCAACAGCTCGAAAAGCGGATCATGTTCCGCCGCGCCATGAAGCGCGCCATGCAGAACGCCATGCGTCTGGGTGCCCAGGGCATCAAGATCATGTCGTCCGGCCGTCTGAACGGTATCGAAATCGCTCGCTGCGAGTGGTACCGCGAAGGCCGCGTGCCACTTCACACGCTGCGTGCGGACATCGACTACGGTACCTCTGAAGCCAAGACCACCTACGGTGTGATCGGCGTCAAGGTCTGGGTCTACAAGGGTGACACGCTGGGCCGCAATGACCTGCCCGCCGTGGAAACGCCTCGTCCAGACGAAGAGCGCCGCCCACGCGGTCCACGCCGTGATGGCCGCCCAGGTGGCGACCGTCCAGGCGCAGGCCGTGGCCCACGTCGTCCTGTCGGTGGCAACACCGCTCCGGCCGACGGCAGCGACAAGCCAGCGGAAGCTGGTGGCGCTGATAACACCGCCGTTAAGCGCGTACGCAAAGTCGCCGCGCCCGCTACAGCAGCGGACGGTAAAGGAGAATAACTATGCTGCAACCTGCTCGCCGCAAATACCGCAAGGAGCAAAAGGGCCGTAACACTGGTGTCGCAACGCGGGGTTCCTCCGTTGCGTTCGGTGATTTCGGTCTGAAGTGCACCGACCGTGGCCGTCTGACGGCCCGTCAGATCGAGGCTGCACGCCGTGCAATCTCCCGTCACGTCAAGCGTGGCGGCCGTATCTGGATCCGCGTGTTCCCGGACAAGCCAATCTCTACCAAGCCCGCAGAAGTGCGTATGGGTAACGGTAAGGGCAACCCCGAGTACTACGTGGCCGAAATCCAGCCCGGCAAGATCGTTTTCGAGATCGTCGGTGTGCCCGAAGAACTGGCCCGTGAAGCGTTCCGCCTGGCTGCCGCCAAGCTGCCGCTGCGCACCACGTTCGTCAGCCGCCTGATCGGCGCGTAATTCAGGAGAACAAGCAATGAAGACTACTGAACTGCGCCAAAAAGACGTCGCCGGCATCGAAGCCGAAATCAAGGCGCTGCAGAAGGCCCATTTCGGCCTGCGCATGCAAAAGGCCACGCAGCAACTGGGTAACACCAACACGCTGCGCACCACCCGCCGCGATATCGCCCGTGCCAAGACCATTCTTGCTGAAAAGCAAGCCGCCAAGTAAGGAGCCCACATGACGGAACCTAAAAAATCCCTCAAGCGCACCTTGGTTGGCAAGGTGGTCAGCGACAAGCGTCAAAAGACCGTGACCGTGCTGGTCGAGCGCCGTGTGAAGCACGAGCTCTACGGCAAGATCGTTGCGAAGTCGAGCAAGTACCACGCCCATGACGAAAAGGGCGAGTACAAGCTGGGCGACGTGATCGAAATCACCGAGAGCCGTCCGCTCTCCAAGACCAAGAACTGGGTTGCCACCCGCTTGGTGCAAAAGGCCGGCCTGCTCTAAGCCCTCCCGGCTTACAGGCAGCACAGCCCCTCAAAACGACCCACAATGTGGGTCGTTTTGTTTTGTGGGCCGCGTTTTTTTGCAGGCCTGCAGGCGAATGTGTTCAATACCCCCAGCAACCCAAGGAGAGATCAATGATCAAAGTCGGTGACACCCTGCCAGCCAGCACCCTGATGGAATACTCGGAAGTCGAGGGCGAAGGCTGCTCCATCGGTCCGAATCCCGTGCCGGTGGACAAGGCCACGGCAGGCAAGACGATTGCCCTGTTCGCGCTGCCTGGCGCCTTCACGCCCACCTGCTCGGCCAAGCACGTGCCTGGCTACGTGGAAAAGGCAGCCGAGTTCAAGGCCGCCGGCGTGGATGAGATCTGGTGCGTGAGCGTGAACGATGCCTTCGTGATGGGTGCCTGGGCGCGCGACCAGAAGACCGACGGCAAGGTGCGCATGCTGGGCGACGGTGATGCCACCTTCGCCAAGGCGACCGGCCTGACGCTGGACCTGAACGGCAAGGGCCTGGGCCTGCGCAGCAACCGCTATTCGATGCTGGTGCGCGATGGCAAGGTGGTCACGCTCAACGTGGAGGCCCCTGGCAAGTTCGAGGTGAGCGACGCCGACACCCTGCTGGCCCAGGCCAGGGCGTGATGCCCTGATTTGCTATTCAATTGGTAGCTTCTGGCGCTTGTGAACCAGGCGCCAGAGCCCAAAAACCTCAGAAGATATCGACCTTGAGGTAGTGGGCCCCCGCAATGGGGTTGTGGTAGTAGGGCGGAATCTCCTCGAAGCCCAGGTCGGTGTACAGCGCGCGCGCCGACTCCATGTCGTCGAGGGTATCGAGCAGCACACAGGCATAGCCTGCCTGCCGCGCGAGGTCGAGCATGGCTTCGGCCAGCTCGCGGCCCAGGCCGAATCCACGGAACGCCTTGCGCACGTACAGGCGTTTCATCTCGCTCGCATTGGGGTAGTCGGCCGCATCCAGCGGCCGCAGGGCGCAGCAGCCCGCTATCGCGCCCTCCACCTCGGCCAGCAGCAGGGCACCGCGCGGCGCGGCATAGTCGCCGGGCAGGTGGGCCAGCTCGCTCTCGAAGTCCTGAAAGCACAGATCGACGCCCAGGGTGTCGGCGTATTCGCGGAAGATGTCGCGGACCGCCTGAAGCTCGGCAGGCGAGGAGGGGATCCGCAGGGTGACGGCAGGCTTGTCCAAGGCACAAAGTGGTGTGAAACGACGGAAGCCGCAGTGTAGCCAGTTCGGTTCAGAACCCGGGCGCCGCCGCCAGTGTCGACACCCACCAGGCCAGCCCGAAGCTCAGTCCCAGCACCACCAGCGCGACCACCCGGGTGGCCAGATCGTCGCGCGATGCAGGCGCGGGCGCCGCCAGCAGCTTGTCGCCGTGCAGCATGGGCTTGACCAGGCGCTGCTTGCGCACCAGCACGTAGAACACGATGGCCAGCAGGTGCAAGGCCACCAGCGCCAGCACCAGGTACTGCCCGATTTCCTGGTGGTAGCCCGTGGCCTGGCCCACCACCGCATTGGGCACGAACCGGGTGAGCGGGCCGGCAAAGGCGATCTCGTCATCGCTGAGCAGGCCGGTTGCCACCTGCGCGGCCAGCACGGCCAGCAGCGCGAACACGGACAGCGCCCCCAGGGGGCTGTGGCCGATGCTGTCCTCGGCGTGCGCCGCGCCGCGCACATAGCGCAGCACCCGGGCGGGGGAGTACAGGAAGCTCGCGAAACGCGACCAGCGCCCGCCGATCAGTCCCCAGACGGCGCGGAACACCAGCAGCGCCAGCACCACGTGGCCCAGCCGGAAATGCCACTCCATGGCGTTGCCGCCCACCTTGGCCGTGACCACCAGGGCCACGACGCAGGCGGCCAGGGTCCAGTGGAAGATGCGGGTGGGAAGGTCCCAGATGCGTACGGTGTGCTGCTGCGTCATGGTGGCGGTGGGCTGGGTGTTGAGGAGGAGGGGAATGGCCGCATTGTGAAGGAGGCGGGGTAAACCCGGAAGGAGGGCGCCGCTGCGAAACCCGTGGTAAACCGGCATACTCCCTGCGGGTCAAAAGGTTTTTGCATTTACCCCCCCCCACGAAAAAAGGAAATACCCCCATGAAAGCACTTGCCGCGTTCGCCCTTGCCGCTGCCACGCTGACCGTGTCGGCACCGGCCTCCGCCCAGTTCGCCAAGGCCGAGGACGCCATCAAATACCGCCAGAGCGCACTCTTCGTGATGGGCCAGCACTTTGGCCGGCTCGGTGCCATGGCCAACGGGCGCATTCCGTTCGATGCCAAGGCGGCGCAGGAGAACGCGGATGTGGTGGCCCACATGGCCAAGCTGCCCTGGGCGGGTTTTGGGGCGGGCACGGACAAGGGCGCTCCCACCAAGGCGCTGCCCGAGATCTGGACCGAGCAGGCCAAGTTCAAGGAACACTCCGAGAAGCTCGAGGCCGAATCCGTCAAGCTGGCCGCCGCGGCCAAGACCGGCAGCCTGGACAACCTGAAGACGGCCTTTGGCGCTGCCGCGGGCACCTGCAAGGCCTGCCACGACAACTACCGCGCCAAATAAAGTGCATCCCCCTGAGCGGCGTTGCCGCTTCTCCCTTCTCTCTGCGCGCTCCGGGAGGGGGACGACGCCAGCGCGGCGGGGCAGCCCTTGTGCGGCGTCCGCTGGCCGGGGCCGCGCGCGCTCAATGCGGATGCTATTAAAATGGTAGCTGTTTGCGCTGAACCCATAAGCGGCAAAGGCCGATTTCGCATGAAATCGGCCTTTGCCTTTGAAGGTGCCGTAGCGGCTCAGGTCTCGGCCAGCAGCTTTTCGATGAGCTGGTGCAGCTCGGGGAAGTTGGGTGCGCCCACGTAGGTCTTCACGATCTCGCCGCGCTTGTTCACGATGAAGGTCGAGGGCGTGAGCCGCACATCGCCCCAGGCCTGGGCCACCTTGCCGGTGTTGTCGATGGCGACCTGGAAGGGCAGCTTGCGGGTTTCGGCAAAGTTCACCACGTAGCTGGGCGGGTCGTAGCTCATGGCCACGGCCAGGGTGTCGAAGCCCTTGGCGTGGTACTTGTTGTAGGTCGCCACGATCTCGGGCATCTCGGCCACGCAGGTGGTGCAGCTCGTGGCCCAGAAATTCACCAGCGTGACTTTGCCGCGCAGATCGGCGGTGGACTTGCTGGAGCCGTCCAGCAGCACGAAGTTCGACTCCGGCGCCACGGAGCGGCCCGTATCCAGGTACACATAGGCGCCCACGGCCGCGAACGCCGCCACCGCCACACCTGCTGCCCAATGCTTGATCGCCATGACTTCCTATCCATCCAGAACTGTGGGCCGGGCCCGCGCCGAAACCCGGCCGCAGCCGGTGCCCCGATTGTCGCAGCTTGGGTGGAGTCGTGTGCTGCGCAAAAGTTCGCGCAAAACGGCGCACGCGGCCCGCGCTGCGTGCTGTGCCGATAATCGGCCCATGAACCGAACACCAACCCGCGCGGCCGCCTTGCCGCCCATGCTCCTGCTGGCGTGGCTGGCAGGCTGCAGCCCCGCGCTCAACTGGCGCAGCGTGCCGCTGCCCGAGGCGGCCATCACCATCACGCTGCCCTGCAAGCCCGACCGGGCCGTGCGCCCGGTGGAGCTGGCGGGCTCGCCCGTCGAGCTGGCCATGGCGGGCTGCGATGCGGATGGCGCGACCTTTGCGGTGTCGCATGCCGCGCTGGCCGACCCCGCGCAGGTGGGCGCGGCGCTCACGCACTGGCGGGCGGCCGCGATCGCCAACCTGGGCAGCGGCGCGGCCGCCCGCGCGGTCGACACGCCGTACGCGCCGCCGGGCGTGCTGCCCCTGCCCCAGTCGGTGCGCACCGTGGTCCAGGGCCAGCGCCCGGATGGCAGCGCCGTCACGGCCCAGGCTGTGTGGTTCGCGCGCGCCGTGGGCCCGCAGGTGCGGCTGTACCACGCGGTGGTCTACACCCCCAAGCCCCGCCCCGAGGTGGCCGACCAGTTCTTTGCCGGGATCACGCTCCAATGACGGCCCCCGGCGTGCTGCCGCGGCGGGCCGCGGTGATTGTCTTCCTGGCATTTGCCTTCGCGTATTTCCTGTCGGCCCTGGTGCGGGCGGTGACGGCCACCCTGGCGCCCACGCTGTCGCAGGAGTTCTCGCTGCACGCCAGCGACCTGGGGCTGCTGGCCGGGGGGTACTTCCTGGGGTTCGCGGCCACGCAGCTGCCGCTGGGCACCTGGCTGGACCGGCACGGGCCCAAGAAGGTCGCCCTCGGCTTCCTGGGCGTGGCCGTGGTGGGCAGCCTGGTGTTCTCGGTGGCGACGGGGTTCTCGGGCCTGCTGGCCGGCCGCGTGCTGTGCGGCGCCGGCGTCAGTGCCTGCCTGATGGCGCCCCTCACCGGCTACCGGCGCTGGTTCGAGCCCACCCTGCAGATGCGGGCGAACTCGTGGATGCTGATGACCGGCTCGCTGGGCATGGTGGCGTCCACGCTGCCGGTGCAATGGGCGCTGCCGCTGGTGGGATGGCGGCCCCTGTTCTGGGTCCTGGCCGCGCTGATCGCGGTATCGATGGTGGTGATTGCCGTCTGGGTGCCGGCCTGGGGCGCCACCACCCCGCGGGCAGACGGACCGGTGCCTCCTGCCGGGGCCACCGAGGGCGCGCAACACGGCTACGCCATGGTGTGGCGCCATCCCTACTTCCAGCGCCTGGCGCCCCTGGGGTTCTTCGTGTACGGCGGCATGGTGGCGATGCAGACCCTGTGGGCCGGGCCCTGGATGCAGCGCGTGGCGGGCTACACGCCGCTGGAGGCCGCCACGGGCCTCTTCTGGATCAATGTCTCCATGCTGTGCACGTTCTGGACCTGGGGCATGCTCAACCCCTGGCTGCTGCGAAAAGGGCTGGGGGCCGACCGCCTGATGGCGGCGGGCCTCCCGCTGTGCCTGGTGGTGCTGCTGGGCACCATCGTGGCGGGGCCCCGGGCCGGGGGCGGGGCGTGGGCGCTGTTCTGCATGTCGTGCACGTTCGTATCGCTGTCGCAGCCCGCGGTGGCCATGGCGTTCCCGCAGGCGCTCGCGGGGCGGGCCTTGTCGGCCTACAACCTCGTGATTTTTGCGGGGGTGTTCGTGGTGCAGTGGGGCATCGGCCTGGCGGTGGACGCCTTCGCCGCCGCGGGCCTGTCCGCGGTGCAGTCCTTCCAGGCCGCGATGGCGGTGTACCTCGCGTGCAACGCGGGCGCCTACGCGTGGTTCCTGCTGCGGGGGCGGCGCCATAATGTGCTGCAAACCACCGCGCCATGAGCACCACCAGCATCCTCATCATCGCCCACGCCCCGCTGGCCCATGCGCTGCGCGAATGCGCGCTGCATGTGTTCCCCGACTGCGGGGGCAGCGTGTCCGCGCTCGACGTGCAGCCCAACCAGCCGCCCGAGGAGTCGCTGGCGCAGGCCCGCATCATGCTCGATCAACTGGGCGCGGATTCGACGCTGGTGCTCACCGACGTGTTCGGCGCCACGCCCTGCAACATTGCGCAGCGCCTCATCGGTAACGTGCGCTCGCGCCTGGTGACGGGCGCCAACCTGCCCATGCTGCTGCGGGCCGTGAGCTACCGCCACGAGCCCCTTGATTCGGTGGTCACCCGCGCCGTGGTGGGAGGCACCCAGGGCGTCATGCAGGTGGCCATCTCCGCACCGCAGAACCAGAATACCCGCAACCGACATGATCAAGACCCGTACGACCATCAACAATAAACTGGGCCTGCATGCCCGCGCGTCGGCCAAGCTCACCAAGCTGGCCGGCAGCTTTCCCTGCGATGTCTTCATGAGCCGTGGCGACCGGCGCATCAACGCCAAGAGCATCATGGGCGTGATGATGCTGGCCGCCGGCATGGGCACCGAGGTGGAGATCGAAACCAGCGGCGAGCGCGAACAGGAGGCCATGGACGGGCTCCTGGCCCTGATTGCCGACAAGTTTGGCGAGGGTGAATGACCTTCTCCGTCCACGGTCTCGCAGTCGCCCGCGGCATCGCCATCGGCCGTGCGGTGCTGGTGGCGTCCAGCCGGGTGGACGTGGCGCACTATTTCGTCAAGCCCGAGCAGATCGAGGGCGAGATCGAGCGGGTGCGCAACGGGCGCAATGCCGTGGTCGAGGAACTGCAGCGCCTGCAGGTGGAGATGCCCGCCGATGCGCCGCATGAACTGACCGCGCTGCTCGACGTGCACCTGATGCTGCTGCAGGACGAGGCCCTCACGGGCGGGGTCAAGCACTGGATCACCGAGCGCCTGTACAACGCCGAGTGGGCGCTCACCACGCAGCTCGAAGTCATCGCGCGCCAGTTCGACGAGATGGAGGACGAATACCTGCGCGAGCGCAAGGCCGACCTGGAACAGGTGGTCGAGCGCATCCTGCGCTACATGAAGGGCGTGGCCAGCCCCGTGGCGCCGCCCGCCAGCAGCCCGCGCCGCAAGACCCAGCAGGACCTGCTGCTCGACGACACGGTGGACGTGCCCCTGGTGCTGGTCGCGCACGACCTCTCGCCCGCCGACATGCTGCAGTTCAAGCAGAGCGTGTTCGCGGGCTTCGTGACCGACGTGGGCGGCAAGACCAGCCACACCGCCATCGTGGCGCGCAGCATGGACATTCCGGCCGTGGTGGGCGCGCGCGCGGCCAGCCAGCTGGTGCGCCAGGACGACTGGGTCATCATCGACGGCGATGCGGGCGTGGTCATCGTGGACCCGTCGCCCATCATCCTGGCCGAGTATGGCTTTCGCCAGCGCCAGGTGGAGCTGGAACGCGAGCGCCTGGCCCGGCTGCGCCACACCCCGGCCATCACGCTCGACGGCCACAAGATCGAGCTTCTGGCCAACATCGAGCAACCGGGCGACGCCGCCGCCGCCGTGCGCGCCGGCGCCGTGGGCGTGGGCCTGTTCCGCAGCGAGTTCCTGTTCATGGGCAAGAGCGGCAACCTGCCCGGCGAGGACGAGCAGTACCGCGCCTACTGCGAAGCCATCGACGGCATGCAGGGCCTGCCCGTCACCATCCGCACCATCGACGTGGGCGCCGACAAGCCGCTGGACCACAAGAGCCACAAGGACAGCTACCTGAACCCGGCCCTGGGCCTGCGCGCCATCCGCTGGAGCCTGGCCGACCCGGCCATGTTCCGCACCCAGCTGCGCGCCGTGCTGCGCGCGGCGGCGCATGGCAAGGTCAACCTGCTGTTCCCGATGCTGGCGCACACGCACGAGATCCAGCAGACCATCGCGCAGGTGGACCTGGCCCGCGCCGAGCTGGATGCGCGCGGCGTGCCCTACGGCCCGGTGCAGCTGGGCGCGATGATCGAGGTGCCCGCGGCGGCGCTCATGGTGCGCACCTTCCTGCGGTATTTCGATTTCCTCTCCATCGGCACCAACGACCTGATCCAGTACACGCTGGCCATCGACCGCGCGGACGAGGCGGTGGCGCACCTGTACGACCCGCTGCACCCCGCCGTGCTGCGCCTGGTGGGCGATGTGATCGCCGAGGGCGAACGCCAGGGCAAGAGCGTCTGCGTGTGTGGCGAAACGGCCGGCGACGTGACCATGACGCGCCTGCTGCTGGGCCTGGGCCTGCGCAGCTTTTCCATGCACCCCGCGCAGATCCTGGCCATCAAGCAGGAGGTGCTGCGCGCCGACACGCGCAAGCTCGCGCCGTGGGCGCGCCAGGTGCTGGAGGGGGACGAACCCGCGGCCGCGCTGGCGCCGTAGGGTGGTGCTGAAATGCTCCTTAATTGATAGCTTTCTGCGCTTTATGGACCGGCACCAGGGGCCGGTTTTGCCAGATTTTTTTGAAAAGTGAAGCGCGGCGTCCGCCAGCCTGCAAGGCCGGCGGATGCACTTCTCCCCGCCCGTTCTGATGGCCTGCGCTGCATCCAGAAAAACCCATGCCTCCCATGCAGCTTGCCCACGCAGACCCGTCCCTCATCGACTCGCCCCAGGCCCTGCGGCGGCTTCTTGCGACCCTGGGCCTCGTCGTGCTGGGGAACAGCAGCATGTACGTGGTGTCGGTGGTGCTTCCGGCGGTGCAGAGCGAGTTCGGAATCGGCCGCGCCAGCGCCTCGCTGCCGTATACCCTGATGATGGTCTGCCTGGGCCTGGGCGGGCTATGGACAGGGCGGCTGGCGGACCGCCACGGCCTGATGCCCGTGCTCTGGCTGGGTGCCCTGGCGGTGTTTGGCGGCTTCATGGGGGCGAGCCTGTCGGGCAGCATCTGGGCTTTCGGCCTGGCGCACGCGGTGATGGGGTTCATTGGCGGCTCCGCGACGTTCGCGCCCTTGCTGGCCGATACGGCGCTCTGGTGGAATCGCCGGCGGGGCATCGCGGTGGCGGTGTGCGCCAGCGGCAACTACGTGGCGGGCGCGGTCTGGCCGCCCATCGTGCAATACGGCGTCGACTCCATCGGCTGGCGGCCTACCTACATGGTGCTGGGCAGCATCTGCGGCGTGGGTATGCTCGCGCTGTCCCTGCGCATGCGCCAGCGCCCTCCCGCGATTCCGGCGTCTGCGGCAGCGGGCGCGAACCGGGCGGCGCCGGACCGTGCCCGCCCTTTCGGCCTGGCTCCGAACCACGCGATGGCGCTGCTGTGCCTGGCAGGCATCGCGTGCTGCGTCGCCATGGCCATGCCGCAGGTCCACATCGTGGCCTACTGCACGGACCTGGGCTTCGGCGCCGCCCAGGGCGCCCAGATGCTGTCGCTCATGCTGGCCTGCGGCATCGTGAGCCGTCTTGTGTTCGGGCTGATCTGCGACCGCATCGGCGGCATCCGCACCCTGTTGCTGGGATCGGCGCTGCAGGGCATCGCCCTCGTGCTTTTCCTTCCCTACGACGGCCTGGTGCCGCTGTACGTCATCTCGGGGCTATTCGGGCTGTTCCAGGGCGGCATCGTGCCCACCTACGCCATCATCGTGCGCGAGTACTTCCCGCCCGGCCAGGCGAGCGTGCGGGTGGGGGGCGTCATCATGGCCACGCTCGTCGGCATGGCGCTGGGCGGCTGGCTTTCCGGCTGGATATTCGACGCCACGGGAAGCTACCACGCCGCCTTTCTCAACGGCATCGGCTGGAACCTGCTGAACCTCTCCATCACCGGCTGGCTCTACCTGCGCGTGCGCCGGGAGCGCGCGGCCCCGCGCATGCCGTGAATTGCTCCTGAATAGATAGCTTTCCGCGCTTTCCGGACAAGCACGGGAGGCCCGCTGGATGCAGATTCACACGGGCCGCCGCAGGGCCAGCACGCTCCAGCGCACGTCCGGCCGCCCCTGGGCGTCGTCCCGCGTGCCGCTGTGCGCGGTGGCCAGCCCGTGCCGTGCGCCCAGCGCCGCCGTTTCCTGCATCGACACGTCGAACATGCGCCGGCCCCGGGGCACGGGGCCATGGCGCAGCGACATCACCACCAGCGCGCCCGGCGCGAGCAGGTCCGCCACGGCCCGCATGGCGGCGGCGCGTTCCGCGGCGTCCAGATGCATCCACACGGCGGTCAGCAGCACCAGGTCGAACTGGCGGCCCCGCAGGCCGGTGAGCGCGGGCAGGTGGTCGTCCACCCACTCGATGGTCAGCCCCGCGTGGATGCGCTGCCCCTCCTGCCGCAAGGCCGCCGTGGGCTCGGCGGCCACCACATGGTGGCCCGCGCGCACCAGCGCGGCAGCGTCCCGTCCCGAGCCCGCGCCGATGTCGAGCACCCGGCTGGGCGTGCGCGGGAACAGGTGCAGCGTGCTGCGGTGCACATCGGCGAACGCGATGCTTTCATACTGCGCCGCCAGCGCGGCGGCGTGCGTGCCATAGCCCGCCGTGCCGGGGATGGGGAGGGTGTCCATGCGAGGATCGGGTTTGCTATCGGATAGATAGCTATCAGCGCTTGATGGGCAAGCGCCTGGGCCATTTTGATTGAATCAGCGCGCCCGCATGCCCATCACGGCCGCGCCGATGATCATCACCGTGGCCAGCGCGATGCTCCAGGTGAACGGGCGGCCGCTCACCGCGATCAGCAGCGCGGTGGACGCCAGCGGCGTGATGTAGCTCAGGATGCCGATGTGCCGCGCGTCGCCCAGCTTGAGTGCCTTGTCCCACAGAAAGAACGAGGCGCCCAGCGGGCCCAGGCCCAGCACGGCCAGCAGCGCCCAGTCGCGCGGCTGCAGCGCCACGGCGGGCTCCAGCAGCGCGTGGCACAGCAGCGACAGCACGCCCGACACCAGCCCGAACAGGCCGATGGCGGTGGTGGGGAACGCCGCCACCCGCTTGGTCATGAGCGAATAGGTGGCCCAGATGAAGGCCGCCGCCAGCGCCGGCAGGTAGCCCCAGGCGAGGGTGCCGCTCAGCGCGCGCCCGCCCGCGATGGCGATGGCGGCCCCGCCAAAGCCCAGCAGTGCCGCCAGCACATGCGGCGTGCGCAGCGACACGCCGGGCAGCACCACGGGCGAGAGCACGACGATGAACAGCGGCCACAGGTAGTTGACCAGGTTGGCCTCGACCGGCGGCGCGTGGCGCAGCGCGATGAACAGCAGGAAGTGGTAGGCGAACAGGCCGTACACCCCCAGCGCCAGCGTGCGCGCCGGAATGCGCCACTGCGACGGATCGCGCAGCACGAAGGGCCAGGCCGGCACGCTGCCGATGATGAGCGCGATGCCCGTGAGCAGGAACGGCGGAATGTGGGTGAGCGACACGCCCAGCGAGGCGAGCGAGGCCCACAGGGCGATGGCGCCGAGGGCATAGAGATTGGCTTGCATGGGCTTGACTGTATGCGCGAGCGGCGGCCCGCATCGTCGCGCAACGGCGGCCGCTCGTCGCGCAGCGGCGGTGCGGCGGCGCCGCACCGGTCATTCCCTCACCGATCCATGCATCCATTCATTTGCTCACTCACCCATTCGCCGATTCATTCACCGGGGCCCGGGCTCCCCGCCGCGCCCGCCTGGCGCCGCAGCGCCGCGGTCAGCGCCGAGGGTGAACGGTAGCCCGTGCGCTGCGCCACTTCGGCCACGGCCATCCCGCCGCCGCGCAGCAGCCGGGCCTGTGCCAGCCGCTGGCCGCGCAGCCAGGCCATGGGCCCCAGGCCCTGCTCGTCGCGGCAGCGGGCCGCGAACTGGCTGGGGCTCAGGTGCACGCGCGCGGCCAGGTCGGCGACCGAGAGCGCCCCGTCCCACTGCTGCGCGGCCCACTGCCGCAGCGCGGCCCAGTCGATCGGCCGCTGGCGCGAGGGTGCCAGGCCGGGGGGCCAGGCGCGGGGGCCGGAGCCTGCCAGCCACGCCTCCAGCAACAGCGCCGGGCCGTGGGCCTGCGCCAGGGGGCGGCCTTGCTGCAGTGCGCCCGCCAGGTAGTGCGCCAGCGGCAGGGCCTCGGCGGGGGGCGCGCTGGCGCCCTGGCCGTGCGGCCGCAGGCAGCGCGCCCATCCGGGCTGCGCACTGTCGAGCACCAGGCACAGGCTGCCGCGCGCCGACTCGAAGTCATGGCGGTCGCCCGGGGCGATCACGCACCCCCCGCCTGGGCTGACGCGCACGCCGCGCCCCTCGACTTCGAGGTCGAGGGCGCCGGACAGCCCCAGCAGGACCTGGAAGTGGTCATGGCTGTGGCTGCCGGGAGAGGCACCGTAGCGGCGCAGCGAAAGCTGTTCGGAGGAGGGCATGTGCACCGTGGATTTTGCTGCAACCGCACACGGACCACCAGCCGGGCGGGCGCGCGCCGGGGTGGCGATTTTTTCCTTCGCGCTTTGAATTTATGTTGCTAGAGTGAATTTCAACAAGTGGCAACAAGGAATTCATATGGTTTCAAGTGCGGGCTTGGCGCAGCCTGCAGAACTTTCAGGCAGCGGTTCCGACGAGCTGTTGGCGTGCCTGCTCATTGTTGCCAAGGCCCACGGCCTGCCTTCGACGCCCGAGGCGGTGATGGCCGGGTTGCCTGCTGAAAACCACCGGCTGACCCCCGGCCTCTTTGCCCGTGCGGCCCAGCGCGCGCACATGAGCAGCCGTCTCGTGCGGGAGCCGCTGACCCGCGTCAAGGACGCCTTGCTCCCGGCGGTCCTGCTGCTGCAGGGCGAGCGCGCGTGCGTGCTCCTGGGCTGGAGCGACGGCCACAGCGAAGCGCGTGTCGTGCTGCCCGAACTGGGGGACGCGCCCATCCAGGTGTCGCGCGCGGCGCTGGAGGCGGACTACCTGGGCACCACGGTGTATGTGCGCCCTTCCCAGCGTTTCGATGCGCGCGCCCCGCAGGTCAGGGCGGGCCGCCATGGGCACTGGTTCTGGACCGTGCTGGCCGAAAACCACGGGCTGTACCGCGACGTGCTCATGGCCGCCTTCCTGGCCAACCTGTTCGCCCTGGGCATGCCCATCTTCACGATGAATGTCTATGACCGGGTGGTGCCCAACAACGCCATCGACACCCTGTGGGTGCTGGCGCTGGGGCTGTCCATCATGCTCGTGGGCGACCTGGTGCTGCGCACGCTGCGCGGGCGCTTCGTGGACCTGGCCAGCAGCCGTGCCGACGTGAAGCTGTCGGCCTACATCATGGAAAAGGTGCTGGGCACGCGCATGGAGCAGCGGCCGGCCTCGGCGGGCTCGTTCGCGTCGAACCTGCGCTCGTTCGAGTCGGTGCGGGACTTCATCAGCTCGGCGTCCGTCGTGGCGTTCATCGACCTGCCGTTCGGCCTGATCTTCATCGTGGTGATCGGCTGGATCTCGTGGCCGATGCTGATCCCGCTGCTGTGCGGCGCGGCGGTGATGCTGCTCTACGCCCTGGCCGTGCAGGGGCGCATGCACGCGCTGTCCGAAACAACCTACCGCGCGGGCGCGCAGCGCAATGCCACGCTGGTGGAGGCGCTGGTGGGCTTCGAGACCGTGAAGGCGCTGGGCGCGGAGGCGCCCCTGCAGCGCAAGTGGGAGCGCAGCACGGCGCTGCTGGCCCGCGTGGGCGTGCAGCTGCGCCTTCTGTCGGCCACGGCCAGCAACACCTCGGCCTTCCTGCAGCAGCTCATCAACCTGGTGATCGTGATCGTGGGCGTGCACATGATCGGCGAGCGCCAGCTCACCATGGGGGGGCTGATCGCATGCACCATGCTCGCGTCGCGGGCCATGGCGCCGGTGGGGCAGGTGGCGGGCCTGCTCGTGCAGTACCACACGGCATCGACGGCCCTGACCTCGCTCAACGAGATGATGAAGCGCGAGGTGGACCGCCCCGAGGGCGCCAGCTTCATCAGCCGGGGGCGGCTGCAGGGCGCGATCGAGTTCAGGGATGTCGGCTTCACCTACCCGGGCCAGCAGACGGCCTCGCTGCGCAACGTGACGCTGTCCATCAAGCCCGGCGAGCGGGTGGCCATCCTCGGGCGCATCGGCTCGGGCAAGACCACGCTGCAAAAGCTGATGCTGGGGCTGTACCGGCCGACCTCGGGCGCGGTGCTCATCGACGGCATCGACCAGCGCCAGCTGGACCCCGCCGAGCTGCGCCGCCAGGTGGGCTACGTGCAGCAGGACGTGGTGCTTTTCTATGGCTCGCTGCGCGAGAACATCACGCTGGGCGCCCCGCTGGCCGACGACGCGGCCGTGGTGCGGGCGGCCGAGATCGGCGGCATCCTGCCGCTCGTGAATGCGCACCCGCAGGGCTTCGACATGCTGGTGGGGGAGCGGGGCGAGTCGCTGTCGGGCGGGCAGCGGCAGGGCGTGTCCATCGCGCGCGCCGTCATCAACGATCCCGTGGTGCTGCTGCTGGACGAACCCACCTCGTCCATGGACCATTCCAGCGAGGAGGACATCAAGCGCAGGCTGGCCGATTTCTCGAAGGGGCGCACGCTGGTGCTCATCAGCCACAGGACCTCGCTGCTGGCCCTGGTGGATCGCATCATCGTGATGGACGCGGGCCGCATCGTGGCCGATGGCCCCAAGGAGCAGGTGGTGCAGGCCCTGCGCCAGGGCCGCATCGGAAAGGCGGTGTGAGATGGCCGAACTCAACGAGAAAGCCTTCGAGCAGATCGGCCGTGCCGTCAGGACGGGCGGGGCGGCCAGCGAATCCGTCTTCGGGCGCATGGTCCGGCGCCTGACGCCCGCGGGCGCGGCCGACACGCTGGACTGGGCGGACGATGCCGACTGGGCGCGGCTGCAGCAGGAGCCCCTGCGCGCCCGGGTCCTTCTGCGCCTGGCGGTGCTCTTTCTGCTGCTGCTGGTGCTCTGGGCCGCGTATGCGGAGCTCGACGAAGTCACGCGGGGCGACGGCAAGGTGGTGCCCACGAGCCAGGTGCAGGTCATCCAGAGCGTGGATGGCGGCGTCGTGGAAGTGCTGCCGGTGCGGGAGGGGCAGATCGTCGAAGCGGGCCAGTTGCTGCTGCGCGTGGACTCCACCCGGTTCATGTCGAACATGCTGGAAAGCCGGGCGAGCCTGCTCGCGCTGCAGGCCAAGGCCCTGCGCCTGCAGGCACTGACGCAGGGCGGCACATTCATTCCTCCGCCGGACCTCCTGCGGGACGCGCCGGACATCGTTGCGCAGGAGATGCGCCTGTACCGCTCGCGGCGCGAGGAGATCAGCGCGCAGGTGTCCATCTCGCAGAACCAGCTCCTGCAGCGCCAGCAGGAGCTCAATGAGGTGCGTGCCCGCAAGGAGCAGGCCGAGCGTGGCCTGGAGTTGATGCTCAAGGAGCTGAACGCCACGCGGCCCATGGTGGCCACGGGCGCGGTGTCCGAGGTGGAGGTGCTGCGGCTGGACCGCGAGGTGGCGCGCCTGCGCGGCGACCGCGAGCAGGCGGATGCGCAGATCTCCCGCGTGCAGGCCGCGATCCAGGAGGCCTCGCGGCGCATCGAGGAGGTGCAGCTCACGGCCCGCAACCAGATGAGCGCCGAGCTGTCGGAGACCATGAGCAAGCTCTCCAGCCTGTCCGAGGGCGGCCGGGCGCTGGCCGATAAGGTCAAGCACGCGGACATCCGCTCGCCGGTGCGGGGCACCGTCAAGCGCCTGCTGGTCAACACCGTGGGCGGCGTGGTGCAGCCTGGCAAGGAGGTGGTGGAGATCGTGCCGCTGGACGACGCGCTCATCCTGGAGGCGCAGGTCAGTCCGCGCGACATCGCGTTCCTGCACCCGGGCCAGGAGGCCATGGTCAAGTTCACGGCCTACGACTTTTCGATCTACGGCGGCCTGGCGGCCGAGGTGGTGAACATCAGCGCGGACTCGGTCGTCGATGACAAGGGCAATGCCAACTACCTGGTGCGCGTGCGCACGCGCAAGGCCAGCCTGGGGGCGAACCTGCCCATCATCCCCGGCATGGTGGCGCAGGTGGACATCCTCACGGGCAAGAAGACCGTGCTGGCCTACCTGCTCAAGCCGGTGCTGCGCGCCAAGGCGAACGCCTTGTCCGAGAGGTGAATGCGATGAACCACTACCTGGCCAGCGATGTGCCGCAGTCCCTGGACCGCTGGGGGGCCGCATTCCCGCAGGGCACGCGCATCGACAAGGCGCAGTGGCCCGCCATGGTGGCCGCGCTGCGCGGCGGCGGCGGGGGGCGCTCGGCCATCGTGTGGCTGAGCACCGAGTACCCCGAGTGGCCGGCGCTGCTGGGCGAACTGGTCCAGTCGGACAAGCGCGCGCGCGTGGTGGTGGCCACCGGCGTACCGGACGACCGCGAAGGCCTGAAGGCCATCAACGAAGGCGCTCGCGCCTATTGCCACCTGTTTGCCGTGCCCGAGATGCTGCAGGAAGTGGCGCTGGTGGTGCAGCACGGCGGCCTGTGGGTGGGCCGGGCACTGGTGTCGCGCCTGGCCGCCGCCACCGCGGGCCTGACGGCGCCGCACGCCGTGCCACAGGCGCACCAGGACCTGCAGCTGCGGCTGTCCTCGCGGGAGCTGGAGGTCGCGCGCGCGGTGGCCCAGGGGTTGTCCAACAAGGAGATCGCGGACCGGCTGTTCATCTCGGAGCGCACCGTCAAGGCGCACCTGGGGGCCACCTTCGAGAAGCTCGGCGTGCGCGACCGGGTGCAGCTCGTGCTGCGCATGAACCAGGGCCCGCAGGTTGCACAGGGGCCCGCATCCCATGCCTGACAAGAGCCTGCCGCCCCACGGCAATCCGCTGAGCTCCTCCGACGCCGGGCTGGCCCGGGTGACCGAGGACCTGATAGATCTGCTCATCGTGCGCGGCGTGATCCGCTTCACCGACCTGCCGCTGGCCGCGCAGAACAAGCTCCTGGAGCGCAAGGAGACCCGGGCCCGCCTGAGCAATAGCCTGGATCTATTGGGTGACGATTCGGGCAACGAAACTATTTGAGTTTCCGGGGCCGGCGGGCCCAAAAGTGGACCTAAGTCCAATAGTGGATAAGGGGCGGCGTCAGTAGCCTTCACTGACATCAGTCACATGCCGTTACTTCCTGCCGCTGCGCAGGGCGTAGGGGTTTACCGGAGCCAGCCCATGTCCCAAATCGCCACCGTGGTTGCCGTCACCGGCACCGCTTTCGCGGTCGATGCCGATGGCCATCGCCGTCCCCTCAAGGCCGGAGACGCCTTGCAAAAGGGTGAAATCGTCCAGACCACGGCAGGAGGCCGGGTGGAGCTGCTGCTGGACGACGGCCAGACGCTGGCCGTGGCGCCCGCGCAAAGCGTCAAGATCGATGACAGCGTCACGCAGACCGCTGAACGCCCCACCGCCCAGGAGGCCAGCGTCGGGCAGGGCACCATCGACACGGTCATCCAGGCGCTGCAGCGTGGGGGCGACCTCAACGAGCAGCTGGACGCCACGGCCGCCGGCCTGGGCGGCGGTGCCGGGGGCGAAGGCGAGGGCAGCAGCTTCGTGCAGCTGCTACGCATCTTCGAGGGGGTGGACCCGCTGGCCTACCAATACAGCTTCACACCGCAATCGGCGCCCGACATCGACTTCAATCCATTGGCGGTGCTCACCGTCGACGCGGCGCCCACGCCGGCGCCGCCCCCGCCCGTGGCTCCGCCGCCCCCGCCGGTGCCAGCGCCTCCTCCCCCTGCGCCACCCACTCCCCCGGTGCCCGCACCTCCTCCTCCGCCGGCTCCCCCCCCACCCGGCCCTCCCCCTGCTTCGCCACCGCCACCTCCGCCTGCGCCGGAACCGGTGCGCCTGAACGTGAGCACGACGCTGGAAGAAGAATCCGCCCCGTCCGGGGGACCCAGTGGGATCCTGGGCAACAACGAGGAGGACGATGGCCTCCTCAGCTTCCACAAAGGTACCCTGGATTTGGAGGGCGGGACGGTTTTCTCCATCGGGTTGCCTGGGTTCGCGAATGTGCCGGTTCCCCCAGAGGGGGTGACCATCTATTTCGACGCACTGGGTCAGCCGATTCCGGAAGGTGATTCCACGCCGCCCGCAGTGCGTCTGTTCATCGCGCCCAACGGGAATTACAGCCTGTCCGTCATCGGACCTTTGCAGCATGCGCCGGGTGACGGCGAGAACTTCCTCGGGCTGCCCGTGGTGACTTTCAGTGGTGTCACGGGGGAAGGTGGGGAGTTCACTGCGGAGCTCAACATGTCGGTCCAGGACGACATCCCCGTGATCACGACCAGCACCGAGGACGCGCCCACGCTGACGACGTCGGACCGCGGCGTCAACCAGGCCACCAACACGGGGTACGAGGGCACGGAGAACAACCCGGACGCCGTGGACTCGGACACGGACAGCAACACCTTCAACGGCACGGCCTTTGTGGTGTCCTTCGGGGCGGACGGCCCCAAGCTGCTGCCTGGCGGCAGCGAGGGAGAAGGCCCTGCCGTGCGCGACGGCTATGCCTTCGCATTCCAGATCGGCAATGGCGGAGCCACGGGGCTCTACGCCACCGGCACCAACACAGAGATCGTGCTGAGCACGACCGGGGACCCCTCCGTGGTGGTGGGACGCGACGGCAGCGGCAACGTGATCCTGACGCTGCAGATCGACCCGCAGACCGGTGCCGTGGTGATGACGCAGACCGGGGCCATCCGGCATGCCGCGCCCGATGGCGTGGACGGCGGCGGCGACGAGCTGCAGGCGCTGGGAACCGGGGTTCTCAGCGTGGTGCTGGAGGCCACCGACAACGACGACGATACCGTGGCGGCCGAGCTGGACCTGGGCGGGCGCCTGCTGTTTGGCGACGACGTGCCGGTCCACCGCTATGACGAGGCCCCCGGGCAGGGCGAGGGCCCCGGGGAACCCGTGGAGCGCGTCCTCTCGCTGCAGGCCGAAGAAGAGTCCGCCATGGAGGGCGGACACACGATAGGCAACGACGAGAACGACCTTCCGCTCACATCCGTCGACAGTGGAGGCCTGACCCAGATCAATGGCGCGATCAACTGGGGCGCCGATGGCTTTGGCAAGCTCACGGGCGTGCGCGTGGGCAGCGGTGAAGGCGCGACCAACGTTCCTGTCGGCCAGGCGGTCTGGTTCAATGCCAACGGCGAAGTGATTCCCTCGGGCCCCGGTGGAGCGCAGCCCGACGGGGCCGCCGCCAGCCTGGTGGTCGAGGCCACGGGCAGCTACACGCTCACGGTGCTTGCCACCATGAACCACGCCGCAGGCGGCACCGTGGTGCAGGGCGAGGACTGGCTCAATCTCGAAACCGTGCGCCTCGTCGGCGAAGATGGCGACGGCGATGCCATCACCGTCGCGCTGGAAACGCGGGTGCAGGACGACATCCCCGTGCACGTCAAGCTGCTGGGCATCCCGGTGCCATTGGTCGCGCTGCTGGAGGAGGAGTCCGCGTCCAACGGCGACGGCGGCGTGATCGGCAATGACGAGTCGCTCGACTGGCTGGCCATCATCCCCGTGGGCTCGCTGAGCGCATCGACGGGTGCCCAGTCCATGACGGGGGTGGTGCGCTGGGGCGCAGACCAGTTCGGCGGCGTGGCCGCCGTCCAGGTCGGCGCCCAGGAATATGCCGTGGGCAACACCATTGCCACCGTGTACCTGGACCGCGAGGGCCAGCCCATTGCAGATGGGGACACCACAACCCCCCGGTCGGTCGAGTTGCGCATCGACGGCGCCACGGGCGGCTACCGCCTGACGGTCATCGGGCCGCTGGACCACGATCCGGGCCAGGGCGAGAACCTGATGCTGCGCACCTTCACCTTCGTGGGTGTCGATGGCGACGGCGACCGGATCGGCGTGGATCTCTACGCCAAGATCCAGGATGATGTGCCCGAGCACGCCAGGGAGAATGGCAGTGCCGTCAAGCTCAGCCTGAAAGTCGAGGAAGAGTCGGTGCCCCACAGCGGCGGCACGCTGGGCAACAACGAAACGGCGGATGGACTGAGCCACGCCCACACCGACGCCACGGGCTTCCAGGGCGCCGTGAAGTGGGGCGCCGATGACTTCGGCGGCATCACGGGCGTCAAGGTGCAGACGGGCATTTTCACCGAGAACAGCTACAGCCCGGTGGCCGGCGTGGTGACCGTGTACTTCGACCAGAACGGCAAGGCCCTGCCCCCCGGGGCCACCAGCGGCGCGGCGGTGCTGACGGTGGAGGCGGACGGCGCCTACCGGTTCGAGGTGCTGGACAACCTCATTCACAAAGGCGCGGGCGAAGACTGGCTGAACCTGCCCAGGATCACCTTCGTGGGCGAGGATGGCGATGGCGACAGGATCGGCGTGGAGTTGAACGCCTCCATCCAGGACGACGTGCCCATCGTGACGGTGTCCGACGCCGTGCCGGTCGCCGAGCACAGCTTCACGGTGGAGTACAAGGGCGGCGAGGCCGGCTACAACAACAGCTTCGGCTATTACTTCAAGAACCCGGATGGCTCTATCGACACCTCCAGGGGCGGGTTCGTGCTGTGGGACAACGTCAAGACCGAAGGCGGCATGACCGTGTCGCTGCCCACGGGCGTGACGGCCGACCAGATCGGTTTCTTCATCATCCCCAACGGCGACAGCCAGAACGGCGCGCTGGGCGACGCCCAGGCGGTGTCGTTCCAGCTCGTGGGCGGGAAGTGGACCGCGTTCGCCGGCGGATCGCCGCTCGCGGGCGAGGGGGCACCCATCTACTTCTCCGACCAGGCGCTCAACAGCGATGGGCAGTCCCACCTGCAGCAAACGCCGTCGGGCACGGCGGCCGGCCAGGACAGCAGGGGCAACTTCAACTGGGAAGATCTCAAGATCACCTCCGGCAGCTCGGACAAGGACTACGACGACGTCAACCTGGACCTGAACTGGAACGTGCCGCTGCTGGTCAAGGATGCGCAAGCCGATCTGGGAACGAGTTCGGACAACGACGGCAAGGCGCTGTCGGGCAGCTTCCAGTTCCACTTCGGCGCGGATGGCGCGGCGGCCAGCGGCAGCAAGACCTTCGGCCTGAGCGTCGGCGCGCAGGGCCAGGCGTCGGCGCTGAAGGACACCGCGACCGGCTCTGCCGTTCTGGTGAAGATGGAGGGCGGCGCGGCCGTCGGCTACATCCTCATCGGCGGTGTGCAGACCAATGTGTTCAAGGTCTCGGTGGCGGGCGACGCGGCCAACAACGGCCAGGTGACGGTGGAGCAGTACCGCGCGGTGGTGCACCCCACCAACGATCCGCACGAGATCGTCAACATCGGCGGCGGCGTGATCCAGCTCACCGCGCAGGCCAAGGATGGCGATGGCGACAAGTCCAATACCGCCACCTACGACATCGGCCGGCAGATCAACTTCCAGGACACGGGCCCGGTGGCTGCGGACGATGCCGCCAATCTCACGGCCTCGGCGGGGACCATGGGCACCACGGAGCATGCCGTGGGCAATGTGCTGGGCAACGACATGTACGAGGCCAAGGCGGATGGCGCCCATGCCGAAGTGGTGTTCAACCGCGCCGGTGGCGACAGGTCGGGCAACACGACCGACCTGGACGGCCCGTCGTTCGATGCCAACGGCACCCTGGGCACACTCAGGATCGCGGCCAATGGCGATGCCACCTATGCGCTGAATGACCTCAAGGCGATGGCGCTGGGCGAAGGCGCCTCGGTCACCGACAGCTTCAACTACCAGATGAAGGATGCGGATGGCGACACCGACGTGGCCAACGTGCGCGTGACGGTGCAGGGCGTGAACGACGCGCCCGAATTCGTGACCGGCAACGACCAGACGACCGAGATCTGGGTGGACAAGGATGGTGATGGCAACAAGGACGGCGACGAGGTCTCGCGCTATTCCGGGCCGAATGCCGACCAGATCGCGGTGAGCGTGCAGGAAGACGCGCTGGAGCCGGGCAACCGCGAGAGCCCGGACCAGACCACCACGGATGCGGCCAGCTTCGGTGTGGCCGACCCCGACATCGGCGACACCGTGGGCGTGCGCTTCGATACGACGGGCAGCCTGCTGCCAGCGCTGACCTCGGGCGGTGCGCCCATCGTCTGGACCCCCAACGCGTCGGGCACGGAACTCATCGGCAAGGTGGGCGGCACCGAGATCATCAAGGTGACCATCGGGGGCACCTATGAAAGCGGCTACACCAGCAGCGTGGTGCTGCTGGGCCCCGTGGACCATGCACCGCCCCCCGCGGGCACGGCCACCGATGGCGATGTGAAGGAACTGAACTTCACGGTCATCGCGAACGACCGCCCGCTCAACCCGTCCACCGGCCTCACGGACACCATGGCGCTCAAGGTGACGGTGGAGGACGACGCCCCCACCGCCAGGCTCGTGGATGGCGCCGCCATGGTGCTGAGCGCCACGCTCGAGGAAGAGTCCGCACTGCGTGGCGGCGCGAAGATCGGCAATGACGAACGGGATGCGAGCGACCTGGTCCATGGCGCGCAGCTGGAGGCATCGACCGGCGTGCAGGTGATGACCGGCGCTGTGAAGTGGGGCGCCGACGGTTTCGGCAAGGTCACCGGCCTGCAGTTCGGCGGCACCACCGTGAACGTGGATCTGGGCACGGGGGGCAAGGTGTACTTCAATGCCGACGGGCAGCCGCAAGGCAGTTCCACGGGGGCGGCCGCCGTGCTGGAGGTCCAGGCCAATGGCGAATACACGCTCACGGTGACGGGGGCGCTCATGCACTCGGCGCAAGGCGAGGACACGCTGAACCTGGGCCGCGTGCAGATCGTGGGCGAGGACCGTGACGGCGACGCCATCGGCGTGGAGCTGGCCGCCAGCGTGAAGGACGACATCCCCGTCATCACCACGGTGGAGCCCGTGCCCGTGCCGGGCATCACCGTGCAACTGGTGGGCAGCGACGCGGGCTACAACAACACCTGGGGCTACTACATCAAGGACGCCAGCGGCATGCCCACCACGGGCACGGTGGTGTGGGACAACGTGAAGAACCAGCCGGTGACCAGCGTCACCCTGCCGCCGGGCGTGCTGCCCGGCCAGGTCGGCTTCTTCATGATCCCCAATGGCGACAGCCTCAATGGTTCGCTGGGCAACAACACGGCGGTCACCTTCTCGCAAGACAGCGGCGGCCAGTGGGTCGCGCACGCGGGTGGCGCTCCGCTCGCCGGGCAGGGCGCGGCCGCACTGTTCGACAACAGCGCGCTCAATCTCGACGGCCTGTCTCATGTGAACACCCTCGCGGTGGGCCCTGTCTCGGGCAATCAGAACTGGGAGGACATCGCGGGCGGCGGCGACCTCGACTACAACGACGTGCTGCTCAACGTCACCATGCCGCTGCTGGTGGACGACAGCTTCCTGAACATCGACGCGGAGTCCGATGTGGGCTCCACGCGCTTTACCGTGAGCTACGGCGCCGACGGTGCGGCCGCGCTGCAGGGCAAGGCCTATGGGCTGGTCCTGACCGGTGGTGAAGGCACGCCCTCGGGCTTCAAGGACACCGCGCAGTACTCGAACGGCCAGCCCGCCGATGTGCTGCTCAAGAGCGGGCCCGGCGGCACGCTCATCGGCTACGTGACGGTGGACGGCGTGGAAAAGACGGTCTTCCAGCTGTCGGTCGATGCCGCCACGGGCGAGGTCACGTTCGACCAGCAGCGCACGGTGGTGCATTCGACGCCGGGCGACTCCAACGAGGTGCAGTCGGCGCTGGCGGGCAAGATCGGCCTGCAGCTCACGGCCACCGATGGCGATGGCGACCATGTCAACGCGAGCATCGACCTGGGCCGCATGCTGTTCATCGCGGACGACGGCCCCGTGGCGAAGGACGACACGGATGGCACGCAGTGGGTGGTGGACCACTGGGTCGCCACCGGCAACGTGCTCACGGGGGTGGGCACCACCTCGGGCGATGCCGGCAAGGACCAGCACGAGGGCATGCAGGACGGCGCCAAGGCCGAGGTCGTGCAGGTGCGCGCGGGTGCAGAGGGCGCCGTGTGGACGCCTGGCACGGCCGTGGCCAGCGGTGGCAGCGCCACGGTGGCGGGCCAGTACGGCTCGCTCACCATCGAGTCCGATGGCGACTACACCTACACCGGGCACCAGACCACCGTGCAGCTCGGAGGGGGCGCGGGCGTGCCGGCCGGCACCGATGCCTTCGACTACGGCAAGCCCTACACCACGAACCTGGGCGAACAGCTGATCACCAGCCCCACGCCCGCGCAGACCGGCGGCGCCGTGGTCACCAGCCAGGGCAATGGCGCGGGCGTGGACGACCCCACCGAGCCCGTGCCGGGCGACGTGGGCGCCAGCACACCCGAGCAGGTGGGCTACTCGCCCAGCCAGGGCACGGAGGCCCTGTCGGTGGACCTGGGCACGATGGCCGTGCGGGCCGTGGTGGACATTTCCAACCTGTTCCAGAACGAATCGGGCCAGACGGGCAACCAGGGCGAGACCGGGCGCTGGGAGGCGTTCGACGCCGCCGGCAACAAGGTGGGCGAGGGCATGATCGGCGGCGCGCTGTTCCACAACGGCGCGAACGGCAGCGACCCCGTGCACCAGGGCCAGGTGGAGATCGAGGTGCTGGGCGCCGACGGCAACCCCATCGCCTTCCAGAACGTGGTGTTCTCGGGCGTGGACTATCTCGCCGGTGACAAGGGCAGCGACAGCTCGGACTACTTCGTCAAGGCGGTCAGCTTCGAGGAAGCCGTGGCGCCCGAGACGACGGACACGTTCAGCTACCAGATGAAGGACGGCGATGGCGACACCGACAGCGCCACGCTGACCATCGAAACCGGCCACCAGCAGAGCACGCAGGGCCTGGGCATGGTGTACGAGGACGGCCTGGCCACGGGCAACGTGGACAGCAGCCCGCACACCACCGATACGGCTGGCACGCTGGGCATGGGGGGCGCCACCTACGCGCTGGTGGCCCCGGTGCAGAAGATCACCTCGGCGGGCGAAGAGGTGCGCTGGAGCACGTCGGCCGATGGCAAGACCCTGACCGGCACGGCCGGCGCGGGCGCCGATGTGCGCACGGTGGCCGTGGCCACCATCGACGACAGCGGCCAGTACAAGGTGGAACTCAAGGGCCAGGTGGACCACGCCTACACCGAGAGCGGCGAGGAGAACCTGTACCTGCAGCTGGTGGCGCAGAAGACGGTGGACGGCGAGACCGAGGTCCAGGGCTTCAACATCAAGATCCAGGACGACGCGCCGGTCTACGTGGGCGGTACGCAGGACACCCTGGTCGCCAACAGCGGCGTGGGCGAGGTCACGGCGGACCTGGGCGCACGCGTGGGTGCCGACGTGGTAGGGGCGGACGTGAACCTCACGGCGACCTCGGCCACCACCGTGGGCACGTCCCCCGTGCGGTATGTCTCCATGTCGTACCTGCAGGGCGGCGATGTGCATTCCACCGTGATGACGGTGGACGGCAACAAGGTGTTCTACCAGGCCACGAGCGACGGCAGCATCAAGGCGGTGTACGACGACGGCGGTGTGCTGAAGACCGCGTTCACCGTGAACGGCGTGGTGAATGCCGACGGCACGACCAGCTACGTCACCAACATGGTGGCGGTGGCCGACAAGGTGCAGGTGGGCGAGACGGTCACACCCGGCAGCACGACGACCGTGGAGAAGACCGTGGTCTTCGGCGACAGCAAGAACGACGATGTGTTCAAGCCCAGCAGCTATACCCACTCGTCGGCTGGCGGCAGCGAAATGGGCGCGCGGTACGTGGACTCCGCCACGGGCATCTACATGCAGATCTCGGCCGACAAGGACGAGACCAAGGCCAACACCGTGCAGTGGAAGAACGGGAAGTGGGAGGTCACCCAGGACGACACCTCGCTGCAGACCGACGGCAACCAGGCCAACGACCCCGAGGTCAACTGGTCGTCCACGGGCAACGGCAATGGCGGCGGGGGCTTTGGCGTCGGCGACAACTTCATCGGCAACGACAGCTCGGTGGGCGAGCGCGATTCCGACAGGAGCGATGCCGTGAAGGCCGGCGACGGCGCGGGCGAGCGCCTGGTGGTTGAGTTCTTCAAGGCCGATGGCACGCGCCTGAACGTGACCTCCGCCGACTTCAAGCTCGACCACCTGGGCAAGGAGGAAGCCGCCGTGGTCACGGCCGTGAACACCGGCAGCGGCGGCGCCACGACCGTGGTGGGATCGCCCATCGTTCAGGAGGGCACGGCCAGCGGCGGCAACACCAATGGCGGTACCGCCAGCGTGGAGACGCCCGTCAGGGTGGATCCGGCGGGCTCGGCCACATTCAACACCGTCCAGTTCACCGCCGAGGATTGCACGGACTACCGGGTGACCGATGCGGCCACCCTGACCTACACCGAGACGGTGACGACACCTCCGGTCACGACGCCTGTCTATGCCGACCAGATGTGGATCGACCTGCAGGCCGTGATCGTCGATGGCGACGGCGACACGCTGGCGGACCCGATCGACGTCAAGATCGTCATCGACACCGGCAACACGCTCGATGGCGACGAGGTGGAGCTGTCCGATGCGGCGGCGGGCGGGCTGGCCATCAAGGGTGGCGATGCGCCGGAAACCATCGTGGGCAGCGCGGGCGACGATACCGTGCAGGCTGGCGAGGGCAATGACACCGTGCAGGGAGGTGACGGCGACGATGTGCTGGATGGGGGCCCTGGCAGCGACATCCTGGCCGGCGGCGATGGCGACGACACTATCGAGATCAACCTCGCGGACAGCAGCCCCGGCGGCACCGACAAGGATGTCGTCAAGGACCTGGAGGAGGGCGACAAGATCGAGGTGGCGGACCTGCTGACGGACGACGGTGGCGACCTGCTCGCAAGCCTGCCTCTGGCGGCGGATGCCTCGGGCGACACGAACATCGCGGTGGACAGCAACGGACCGGCGGCGGGCGGAGCGTCCCAGACCGTGGTGGTGGAAGACACCACGCCGGAGGCCCTGGCCGTGGACCTGGCCCTGGGGACCCCCGATGTGGCGACGGTGACCAAGCCGAACGACGACTGAGCCACGCACCCCAGGCGCAAGGGGCCTGGGGTGCGTGGGTTGTGGATGGGCAAGAAAAAGGCTGCCACCGCTTGTGGATCAAGCGGTGGCAGCTATCTGTTTTGATGACAGGCAAGAGGCCGGCGGCAGAGTGCCTTCGCCCTCGCTGGCACCGGACCCTTCATGTCGCGCGGAGCCGCCGCGGCGCATGACGCCGCGCCAGAGCGGCATCCCTTGCGTGCGGCAGCGCGCGAGGATGGCAAGGAAGATGCCAGGCGCCGCCGAACGCCTCAACGGATGCCCGGCCCCGTGGCGCCATCAAAGCCCAGCGAGGCCAGCAGGGGCAGGTCGTCCCGCGATTCGACCCCCAGCGCGATGACCTGGATACCAATGGCATGGGCGATGCTGCACAGCCCCTTGAGGAACTCCTGGTTGCCCAGATTGCCCGCGATGCCGCGCACGTAGCTGGGATGCACCTTGATGTAGTCCAGCCCCAGGTCGGCGAGCTTGTTGCCTTCGGTGAACCGCTGGCCGAAGTATTCGATGCCCACGCGGCATCCGAGTTGCTGCAGGGTGTGGGCAAGCTCCTTGAACGCATCGAAGGCGCGAAACACCCCGTACTCCGGCACCTCGAAAAGCAGGCGTGGACAGATGTCGGGGTAGGCGCGCAGCAACTGCATCAGCTCGTTGCGGAAGTGGAAGTCCGCGATGGTCTCGGACGACAGGTTGATCGCGATGTCGCCGGCCGTGCCGCGCAGGTGCTCGATGGCCAGGCGCACCACGCGCAGGTCGATGGGGGCCGTGAGGTTCAGGTGCGCGGCCATCGGCATGAAGTCGCCCGCGGACAGCAGGGCGCCCGAGGCGTCGGACGCCAGGCGGATCACGCCTTCCTGGTGGATGGCGCCTTCGCCGCGTCCGTCGACAACGGGGTAGAAGGCCAGCTGCAGCCTGCCACCGGTGACGGCTTCGGTCAGCAGCGTGCGCCATTGTTCGGCGGGCCGGGCCTCGGCGGGGTGCTCGCCTTCGTCGGCGAACATGCTGTTGGGGCCCAGGGATTGCGCCCGCGCCAGCGCCTCATCCGCCCTGCTGAAAAGCGCGCCCAGGGTTTCCTGGCGCCGGTAGCCCACGGCGCAGATGTGGAACAGGTCGGGGGCCGTGGCAGACCAGTGGGGCAGCCATTGCGATGACAGGCGCGCGAAGATATCCTGCGCGGCCTCGGACGGGGACGGCGTGGAGGGGCACAGGACGCCGAACTCACCGCCGTTGAGGCGCCCCGCGCGCTGGCCGGGCTTGCCCTCGCCGCTCTTGTAGAGCACGGAGCCCAGGTGCTTGAGCAGGGCATCCACCCGCTGATGGCCCAGTTGCGCGTTCAGCCTCTCCAGATTGGCCAGGCGGACAATCACCAGGCTGCCCGATGAGAGGAATTGCTCGCCTTCCAGGGCTTCGCGCAGGTGCGACAGGAAGTACTCGCGGCTGGAGAGCCCGGTGACTGCATCGCGGTTGACCTTCTTGCGCAGCCCTTCCAGGCGGGCCGCCTCCTCCCCGAACATGGACCGCAGGCGCGCGACCATGTCGTTCATGCCCCGCGCCACGCTGCGCAGTTCGGGTGTCCGCGGCTCCGTGATCTTGATGAAACGCCGCTCCGCGATGGCCTCGGCCTGCGCGACCACATCGCGCAAGGGGCGCGTGATGCGGCGCACCGCGATGGTTCCCGCGCCGCCCGCGACAAGGCTGCCCAGGACGAACCAGGCCAGCAGCTCCAGCGTGCCGCTCCAGAGGCTGCGGTAGGCGTACTGGTCGTGGCTTGCGAGGGTCAGCGTTCCATATTGTTTCCATCCATCCTGGATCAGCGCCCTGCCAGGCTCCGCGCTGATCGGGATCAGCCGGGCGAACCAGCCGGGCGCGCCTTCCAGCTGCCCGTCGAAGGTGCGCTGCACGAGCGTCTGGCCCGTGGGCGAGGCGATGCGGATGAAGCGGTAGTGGCCAGCGTCAAACTGCGCGGCGACCTGCAGCTCCACCGTGACCGGGTCCTTGTCGAGCTGCGAAAGCGCCAGCGCCAGCGACGTGGCGTTGTCGAAGTTCTTGATCTGCAACTGCTGCTGCAGGTAGTGCCGCGCGGACAGGACGCTGACGAGCATGCTGCCTCCAAAGGCCAGCGCCATGACCAGTCCGATGGCAAGCCAGAGTTGTTTGGTGAGTGACATGGTCGCTATCTCCGGTGATTGGTGCAGGGGTCAGAAACCCTCTTGCCGCATGCGTTCGAGTACGTCGCGCCAGCGTGACAGCCGCGTCGTCGGGTCTGCCGACGATGTGGATGCGCCGGACACCCACAGCCCTTCGTTGTTGAAGCTGAACACGGGGGACAGGTCCGGCCGGGACGAGGCCGGGCGGATGGCCGTGATCAGGTTGTCCAGCACCACCGGCTCTTCGGCCGGATGGGCGTAGTAGCCCAGGACCATGTGGGCTTCGCTCTTGCTGCTGCTGGGGCCGCCGATGCGGGCCCTCACGTAGATCATCCGCAGCCTGTCGTTGGGCACGCCCATGTGCAGCAGCGTGATGTACTTGGCGATGGAGAAGTCTTCGCAGTCGCCCGCGCCGCGCCCCATGAACTCCAGCGGCGTGGCCCAGTAGTCGTTTTGCTGCCAGACCACCGCATCGCTTTCAAACAGCATGCGGCGGTTGAAGAAGCTGTTGACGTGGGCGAGCTTGTCCACCTCGCTCAGGTGCTGGCCCTCGTTGAGCATGGCGCGCCAGGCGCTGACCTGCTCGGCCCCCTTGGGGCCGTGGCGCTGGAGGGCGAGGGCTTGAATCCTGTCCAGGTCAGGGGCGCTGAATACGGCCCCCAGCAGGGTTGCGACGGCCAATGCCAGCACCACCCGGAAGTGCGCGGTGGCCCGGGGCGCGTGCTGGAAAAGTGGCTGCAGGAAATGCATGGAACACGCGAAACGCGGCTACCTTGCGCGGAAGTAACTGGATTCAACCAGTGGTTGCAGAGTTGTAAAAAAAAACTGTGCGAGTTTCAATCGAAATGCTACGTTTCAATTCTGCATCACAAATGATTCGGAGTTGTCATGAAACTTCCTCTTACCCTGATCGCCGCGGCCGTCGTGGTCAGCACTAGTGCATCCGCACAAGCTCTCCCGGAAGGCCTTGTGGACGCAGCCCGAAAGGCGGTGGTGAGCAACCCGGACGTCCAGGCGCGATGGTTCGGTTTCCGGGCAGCCGATTCAGAGCGAAGCGTTGCGCGCGCCGGCTTCCTTCCCCAGCTGGACGCGGTGGCCAGCACCGGCCGCGAGAACCGTGTGCGGCCTTCCGGCAGCACGGGCTCGTACCACCATACCGGCGCGGCGCTCACGCTGAACCAGATGCTGTTCGATGGCTTCTTCACCAGCAGCGAAGTGCGGCGGCTCGGCCACGCCAAGCTCACGCGGTACTACGAACTGGTGGAGGCCTCCGAGACAGCGGCGCTGGAAGCGGTGCGCGCCTATGCCGATGTGGCGCGGTACCGCGAACTGGTGGAGCAGGCCAAGCAGAACTATGTGGAGCACAAGCTGACCACCAACCAGATTGACGAGCGCACTTCCGCGGGCGTGGGGCGCCGCGTCGATCTCGAACAGGCGACGGGCCGCCTCGCGCTGGCGGAGTCGAATCTGCTGACGGAAATCTCCAACCTGCACGATGTCAGCGCCCGCTACCAGCGGCTGGTGGGCGAGCTGCCGCCGCCCGCGCTGCCGCCCTTGCCCGAAGGCTTTCGGCTCACCCAGCTGCCGCAAAAGACCGACGAGGTGGTGGCCCTTGCGCTCAACAACAGTCCCACGATCAACGCTGCCATCGAGAACATGCTGGCCAGCGAGGCAGGCATTGCATCGCAGAAGGCCGGCTTCATGCCCCGGGTCGACTTCAGGGCCCGCCAGTCGTGGGACCGCAACCTCATCGGGGAGCAGGGGCGCTCGCGCGACAGCACCGTGGAGCTGGTGCTGACCTACAACTTCTTCAGGGGCGGTGCCGACAAGGCGCGGGAGCAGCAGGCGGTGGAGAACAAGTTCCAGGCCCGGGAGCTGAAGGAAAAGGCCTGCAGGGACGTGCGCCAGACCACGGCGATCGCGTTCAATGATGCGCGGAGGCTGGTGGAGCAGATGACCTATCTGGACCAGCACCGCCTGTCGACGGAAAAGGCCCGGGAAGCCTACCGCCAGCAATTCGATCTCGGGCAGCGCACCCTGCTGGATTTGCTGGACACGCAGAACGAGGCATTCCAGGCGAGCCGGGCCTATGTCAACGCGCGCTACGACCAGGTGGTGGCGCAGGCGCGGACCCTGGGCGCGATGGGGCAGCTGCTGGCCGCGTTGAATGTGAGCCGGACCGACATGCCCTCGCCCGCAGACGCGGGCCAGCAGCGCAGTGGCATCGACCCCGCCGATCTGTGTCCCGCCGAAGTCCCTGTATCGATCGCCGTGGACAAGGCGAGGGCGGTTGCCGATACGCCGGCACGCCCGCGTGCCACGCTGCCCGCGCAGCCCACGGGTGCGCCCCGGCCCGCCGCTGCCCGCTAGGGGGCGGGGCGAAGGCCCCGGCCGCCTGGCTTCGCGAGGCGTTCGGACTAGGCGGCGGCGACGCCCGCGGCGTGCGCCTGCTGATCCGCGTGGTAGCTGCTGCGCACCATGGCGCCCACCGCAGCGTGGCTGAAGCCCATCTTGTAGGCCTCCTGCTCGAACATCTTGAAGGTGTCGGGATGCACGTAGCGGCGCACCGGCAGATGGCTGTTGCTGGGCGACAGGTACTGGCCGATGGTCAGCATGTCGATGTCGTGCGCGCGCATGTCGCGCATCACCTGCAGGATCTCTTCATCCGTCTCGCCCAGGCCCACCATGATGCCGCTCTTGGTCGGTACCTTGGGGTGCAGCGCCTTGAACTTCTTGAGCAGGTTCAGGCTGAACTGGTAGTCGGAGCCGGGGCGCGCTTCCTTGTACAGGCGGGGCGCGGTCTCCAGGTTGTGGTTCATCACGTCGGGCGGCGCGGCCTTGAGGATCTCGAGCGCGCGGTCGTCGCGGCCCCGGAAGTCGGGCACCAGGATCTCGATCTGCGTGGCGGGCGACAGTTCGCGGATGTTCTGGATGCATTCCACGAAGTGGCCGCTGCCGCCGTCGCGCAGGTCGTCGCGGTCCACGCTGGTGATCACCACGTACTTGAGCTTGAGGGCGGCGATGGTCTTGGCCAGGTTCAGCGGCTCGTCCTTGTCCAGCGGATCGGGGCGGCCGTGGCCCACGTCGCAGAACGGGCAGCGTCGCGTGCATTTGTCGCCCATGATCATGAAGGTGGCCGTGCCCTTGCCGAAGCATTCGCCGATGTTGGGGCAGGAGGCTTCCTCACAGACCGTGTGCAGCTTGTGCTCGCGCAGGATCTCCTTGATTTCATAGAAGCGCGTTGTCGGGCTGCCGGCTTTCACCCGGATCCACTCAGGCTTCTTGAGCACCTCGCCCTGCTCCACCTTGATGGGGATGCGCGACAGCTTGGCCGCGGCCTTCTGCTTGGCCAGCGGGTTGTAGGCTTCTGTGGATTGCGCTTCGCGGACGACTTCAGGGGTGCTCATGGCGTGTAGGCGGTTCAGGGCGCGAGCCGGATGCTGAGCTGCTGGCCCAGCACCTGTGCGGCTTCCTCCCAGGTGGTGTGGACCCCGATTGTAGAAAGGTCCACCGTTCGCAATCCTGCGTAACCGCAAGGGTTGATGCGCTCAAAGGGTTCCAGGTCCATCGCCACGTTGAGCGCCACGCCGTGGTAGGTGCAGTGCCGGCTGACCTTGATGCCCAGGGCCGCGATCTTGCCCAGGCCCGTGAAGTCCGGCGCGGCGATGGCGCCGTTCTCCGGGCGCTTCTGGGGGCGCTGCGGCAGCAGTGCATGGCTGTGCGGGTCGTCCAGGCGCACGTAGATGCCGGGGGCCCCGGCGACGCGATGGCCCGTGACGCCAAAGTGCGCCAGCGTGCGGATCGCGGCTTCCTCCACGCGGTACACATACTCCTTGACGAAGTAGCCCGCGCGCTGAAGGTCGATCAGGGGATAGGCCACGACCTGGCCGGGGCCATGGAAGGTGACCTGGCCCCCCCGGTTGGTGGCAACGACAGGAATATCTCCAGGGTGCAGGAGGTGGTCGCTTTTACCGGCCAGCCCCTGGGTGTACAGCGGCGCGTGCTCGCATATCCATAGCGCATCCACGGTCTCGGCTGCGCGGGTGGCCGTGTAGTCCTGCATGGCCTGCACCGTGGCGGCATAGTCCACGCGGCCAAGCACGCGAAGGTCGATGGCCATGAGTGCTATCTCTATCTATCTCTGTCTGGCTGATGCGGGCGCGGGCCTTACAGCACCACCTTCACCATGGGGTGCGACGACAGCGCGCGGTACAGATTGTCGAGCTGCTCCCGGCTGGTCGCGGTGATGGTGATGGTAACTCCGAGGTAATTGCCGGCCCGGCTGTCGCGCAGTTCAATGGTGCCAGCGTCGAAGGTCGGGTCGAACTGGCGGGCCAGTTCCGTCACGGCATGCACGAAGCCATCCACCTTCGCACCCATGACCTTGATCGGGAACCTGGAGGGGTATTCGATCAGAGAGTCCTTGCGGGGATCGTTAGGCTGTGTGTCGGGGCCGTTTTCAGGCGGCAGGCTGGAGGATGTCATGGCGGAAAGTGCTTCGGTTTCAGGAGCTGGCAGGGCTTTGCCATTGTGCTTCAACGGCGTGTCCGTTGTGAAAACCCTGACCGGGCGGCATGCGCCAGATCGGTGCGCGGGGGCCGCAGGGAAAGGGAAAAAGCCGTTGGCCCGTCACCACAACGGCGCAGGCTTGCGCACCGGTTTTGGACCGGGGTTGCGGGTCTTTGTCGAGCGCCACGGGTTTTTACTTATAATTAGAGGCTTTGTGAAAGTTGCAGTCTGTAACGCGGGCGTCATTCAACAATGAAAACAATCGCGCCTGAGACTGAAACTGAGGCTGAAGAATCTGACTTCAAGCCCCTGACGGCCCAAGAGGCCGAACAGTGGCGCAGTCGCAATCCTCCCATCTCCGTATGGAAGGTGGTGGCGGGTCAGGCGCTGGTCGGGATGCTGGTGGCCCTGGTGGCCTGGCTTCTGACGGGCAGGGCGTCGGTAGGCTGGTCTGCGGCTTATGGTGCTCTGGCGGTGGTGGTTCCGGCTGGCTTGTTTGCACGGGGGGTGTTGCGCCACAAGGCGTCTTCCAATCCGCGTGCCGCCATGGTGGGGTTCTTTGGTTGGGAAATCGCCAAGATCGTGTTGACGGTGGCGCTGCTCGCAGCGGCACCCCGGCTGGTGGCGGGCCTGAACTGGATTGCCCTGCTGGTAGGCATGGTGATCACAATGAAAACGTACTGGGTGGCACTGTTGGTGCGGCCCGGTGTCCGAAAAACCGATTGATAGAGAGAAGAGTTGTCCGATGGCCGCAGAAGCGCACGCTCCGACTGCAAGTGAATACATCGTTCACCACCTGCAGCATCTTCAAAACATCAACCAGACCAAGATTGTTGACTTCACGGTCATCAACTATGACTCGATCATCGTGGGTTTGGTTCTGGGTGCCCTCACTCTTTTGATCCTGTGGTCAGCTGCCCGTAAGGCAACCTCCGGCGTGCCGGGCCGCTTCCAGGCGGCTGTGGAGATGCTGGTCGAGATGGTGGACAACCAGGCCAAGGCCAACATCCACAACGCCGAAAGCCGCAAGTTCATCGCCCCCCTGGGCCTCACGGTGTTCGTCTGGATCTTCCTGATGAACTTCATGGACATGCTGCCCGTGGACCTGCTGCCCGCGATCTGGGCCCAGATCTATGGCGCCGCCGGCCACGACCCGCACCACGCCTACCTGCGCGTCGTGCCCACGGCCGACCTGTCCACCACCCTGGGCCTGGCGTTCGCCATCCTGGTGCTGCGCTTCTGGTACAGCGTCAAGATCAAGGGCGCTGGCGGCTGGGCGCACGAACTCGTGTCGGCCCCGTTCGGCACCAGCAAGAATCCCATCTTCGCCCTGATCCTGGGCGTGGTGAACCTGCTCATGCAGGTCATTGAATATGTCGCCAACACCGTGTCGCATGGCATGCGGTTGTTCGGCAACATGTACGCTGGCGAACTGGTGTTCATGCTGATCGCCCTGATGGGTGGCGCGGCTGCACTGTCGCTGTCGGGTGTGCTGCTGCCTGTGGGCCACGTCATCGCTGGCACCATCTGGACGCTGTTCCACATTCTGGTGATCTCGCTGCAAGCCTTCATCTTCATGATGCTTGCGCTGATCTACCTCGGTCAGGCGCACAACGCGCACTAACGGTTCCCTTTCGTTTCTCTTTCCTTTTCAACCTTTCTTTTTTAACTCAGGAGTCATCATGGAAAACATTCTCGGTCTCGTCGCTCTGGCTTGTGGTCTGATCGTTGGTCTGGGCGCTATCGGCGCTTCCATCGGTATCGCACTGATGGGTGGCAAGTTCCTCGAATCGTCGGCACGTCAGCCTGAGCTGATCAACGAACTGCAAACCAAGATGTTCATCTTGGCCGGTCTGATCGACGCTGCTTTCCTGATCGGCGTGGCCATCGCCCTGCTGTTCGCATTCGCCAACCCCTTCGTCTCCACGTTCTTGGTCAACCTGCCCAAGTAATTCCCACTCAACGCCACTCTAGAAAGGTGTTGCCGTGAGTATCAACGCGACCCTGTTCATTCAGGCCATCGTCTTCCTGATCCTGGTGTGGTTCACGATGAAATTCGTGTGGCCCCCGATCGCGAAGGCGTTGGATGAACGAGCCCAGAAAATCGCCGAAGGCCTCGCTGCTGCCGACCGTGCCAAGTCCGAACTGACCGCTGCGAACCAGCGCGTCGAGAAGGAACTGTCACAGGCACGCAACGAAACGGCCTCGCGTCTTGCGGACGCCGACCGACGTGCCCAGGCCATCATCGAAGAAGCCAAGGCACGCGCCACGGAAGAAGGCAACAAGATCGTTGCTTCCGCCCGTGCCGAAGCCGAACAGCAAACGGTGCAAGCCCGCGAAGCCCTGCGCGAGCAGGTGGCTGCGCTGGCCGTCAAGGGTGCTGAGCAGATTCTCCGCAAGGAAGTCAATGCCGGCGTTCACGCCGACCTGCTCAACCGCCTGAAGACCGAGCTGTAAGGGGACACACATGGCTGAACTCGCCACCATTGCCCGCCCCTACGCCGATGCCCTGTTCAAGGCCGCTACCGCGGGTGCGGGCATGGACCTGGCCAGCACCGCTGCCTGGGTCGATGAACTGGCGGCCATTGCCGCCAACCCCCAGTTGCGTCAGCTGGCGGACAACCCCAAGGTGACGGCAGACCAGGTGTTTGCCGTTGTCACGGGGGTTGCGCGTTCGGCGCTGTCCGACACGGCCAAGAATTTCCTGCGCACGGTCATCGACAACGGGCGCCTCAACGCGCTGCCGGAAGTCGCCGCGCAGTTCCGTGCCCTCGTGAATCGCCGCAGCGGCTCTTCGGATGCCGTGGTGCACAGCGCCTTTCCGATGGACGCAGCAGCATTGGCCGAGGTCAGCGCTGCGCTGGAAAAGCGCTTTGGCCGCAAGCTCAATCTCGCCGTTCAGCTGGATGAATCCCTGATCGGTGGCATTCGCGTAGTGGTGGGTGACGAGGTGCTGGACACTTCGGTCAAGGCCCGTCTTGAACAAATGAAAGCGGCCCTCACCGCGTAACGCGCGGCGAGGACAGCGAACCAAAGAAAGAAGGAAAGAGTCATGCAACTCAATCCCGCAGAAATTTCTGAACTCATCAAGAGCCGCATCGAAGGTCTGGCCGCCAGCAGCGATATCCGCAACCAGGGTACCGTGGTGTCCGTGTCCGACGGTATCGTGCGCGTTCACGGCCTGTCGGACGTGATGCAGGGCGAAATGCTTGAGTTCCCCGCCACCAAGGACGGCCAGCCCTCCTACGGCCTGGCCCTGAACCTCGAGCGCGACTCTGTCGGCGCCGTGATTCTGGGTGAGTACGAACACATCTCCGAAGGCGACACCGTCAAGTGCACGGGCCGCATTCTGGAAGTGCCGGTCGGCCCCGAGCTGATCGGCCGCGTGGTGAACGCCCTGGGCCAGCCTATCGACGGCAAGGGTCCCATCAACGCCAAGCTCACCGACGTGATCGAAAAGGTCGCGCCGGGCGTGATCGCCCGTAAATCGGTGGACCAGCCCCTGCAGACCGGCCTGAAGTCCATCGACTCGATGGTGCCCGTGGGCCGTGGCCAGCGCGAGCTGATCATCGGCGACCGCCAGACCGGCAAGACCGCCGTGGCCATCGACGCCATCATCGCCCAGAAGGGCCAGGGCGTGACCTGCATCTACGTCGCCATCGGCCAGAAGGCTTCGTCGATCAAGAACGTGGTGCGCGCGCTGGAACAAGCCGGCGCCATGGAATACACGATCGTCGTGGCCGCATCGGCCTCCGAATCGGCCGCCATGCAGTACGTGTCGGCCTACTCGGGCTGCACGATGGGCGAGTACTTCCGCGACCGTGGCGAAGACGCCCTGATCGTGTATGACGACCTGTCCAAGCAGGCTGTTGCCTACCGCCAGGTGTCGCTGCTGCTGCGCCGCCCACCAGGCCGCGAAGCCTACCCTGGCGACGTGTTCTATCTCCACAGCCGTTTGCTCGAGCGCGCAGCCCGCGTGAACGCCGACTACGTCGAAGCCTTCACCAAGGGTGAAGTCAAGGGCAAGACCGGTTCGCTGACCGCACTGCCGATCATCGAAACGCAAGCCGGCGACGTGTCCGCTTTCGTGCCTACCAACGTGATCTCGATCACGGACGGCCAGATCTTCCTGGAAACCAGCCTGTTCAACGCCGGTATCCGCCCCGCCATCAACGCCGGTATCTCGGTGTCGCGCGTCGGTGGTGCTGCCCAGACCAAGCTGGTGAAGAACCTGTCCGGCGGTATCCGTACCGACCTGGCCCAGTACCGTGAACTGGCTGCGTTCGCGCAGTTCGCTTCCGACCTGGACGAAGCCACCCGCAAGCAGCTGGACCGCGGTGCCCGCGTGACCGAACTGCTCAAGCAGGCACAGTACAGCCCGCTGTCCATCTCGCTGATGGCTTCCACGCTGTTCGCGGTGAACAAGGGCTTCATGGACGACATCGACGTCAAGAAGGTTCTCGACTTCGAACACGGCCTGCACCAGTTCCTGAAGACCAGCCACGCCGCACTGCTGGCCAAGCTGGAACAGGCCAAGGCCATGGACAAGGACGCAGAAGCCGAATTGACCGCTGCCATCGCCGCGTTCAAGAAGTCGTTCGCTTAAACCGGACGAGGATCCATCATGGCAGCAGGCAAGGAAATACGCGGCAAGATCAAATCGGTGGAAAACACCAAGAAGATCACCAAAGCCATGGAAATGGTGGCTGCATCCAAAATGCGCAAGGCGCAGGAACGGATGCGGGCTGCCCGCCCTTACAGCGAGAAGATCCGCAACATTGCAGCCAACCTCGGCCACGCCAATCCGGAATATGTGCATCCGTTCATGAAGGTGAACGATGCCAAGACGGCCGGCGTGATCGTGGTGACGACCGACAAGGGCCTGTGCGGTGGCATGAACACCAACGTGCTGCGCGTCGTGACGTCCAAGCTGCGTGAGCTGCAGGGCGCTGGCGTGTCCACCGAGGCGGTTGCCATCGGCAACAAGGGCCTGGGTTTCCTGAACCGTGTCGGTGCCAAGGTGGTTTCGCACGTGACGGGCCTGGGCGACACGCCCCATCTGGACAAGCTGATCGGCCCGGTCAAGGTGCTGCTCGACGCCTATGCGGAAGGCAAGATCAACGCGGTGTACCTCTCGTACACCAAGTTCATCAACACCATGAAGCAGGAATCGGTGGTGGAGCAGCTGCTCCCCCTGTCGTCCGCGCAGATGCAGGCCGAGAAGACCGAGCATGGCTGGGACTACATCTACGAGCCCGATGCACAGACCGTGATCGACGATCTGCTGGTCCGCTATGTCGAGTCCCTGATCTACCAGGCGGTTGCGGAAAACATGGCGTCCGAGCAGTCGGCACGCATGGTGGCCATGAAGGCCGCCACCGACAACGCCGGCAGCGTCATTGGCGAGTTGAAGCTGGTCTACAACAAGACGCGCCAGGCAGCGATCACGAAAGAACTTTCGGAAATCGTGGCTGGCGCCGCTGCTGTGTAAGCAGCTCAACCAACATCTTTATTGGAGCGAAAAATGGCTCAAGTGCAAGGCAAGATTGTTCAATGTATCGGCGCTGTGGTGGACGTTGAGTTCCCACGCGACCAGATGCCCAAGATTTACGACGCTCTGAAGCTCGACGGTTCGACCCTGACGCTGGAAGTGCAGCAGCAGCTGGGCGACGGCGTGGTGCGTACCATTGCGCTGGGTTCGTCCGACGGCCTGCGCCGCGGCATCATGGTGACCAACACCGGCAACTCCATCACCGTGCCCGTGGGCAAGGCGACGCTGGGCCGCATCATGGATGTGCTGGGCGCGCCCATCGACGAACGTGGTCCCGTGAGCCAGGAACTGACGGCATCCATCCACCGCAAGGCCCCTGCGTACGACGAACTGTCGCCTTCGCAAGAGCTGCTGGAAACCGGCATCAAGGTGATCGACCTGGTGTGCCCGTTCGCCAAGGGCGGCAAGGTGGGGCTGTTCGGTGGTGCCGGCGTGGGCAAGACCGTGAACATGATGGAGCTCATCAACAACATCGCCAAGGCCCACAGCGGTCTGTCGGTGTTCGCTGGTGTGGGCGAGCGTACCCGCGAAGGGAACGACTTCTACCATGAAATGGCCGATTCCGGCGTGGTGAACCTGGAGAAGCTCGAAGAGTCCAAGGTTGCCATGGTGTACGGCCAGATGAACGAGCCCCCAGGCAACCGTCTGCGCGTGGCGCTGACCGGCCTGACCATCGCCGAGTCCTTCCGTGACGAAGGCCGTGACGTGCTGTTCTTCGTGGACAACATCTACCGCTACACCCTGGCCGGTACCGAAGTGTCCGCCCTGCTGGGCCGCATGCCTTCCGCCGTGGGCTATCAGCCTACGCTGGCGGAAGAAATGGGCCGTCTGCAAGAACGTATCACCTCGACCAAGGTGGGTTCGATCACTTCCATCCAGGCCGTTTACGTGCCTGCCGATGACTTGACCGATCCATCGCCTGCCACGACGTTTGCCCACTTGGATTCCACCGTGGTGCTGTCGCGTGACATCGCTTCGCTGGGTATCTACCCTGCCGTGGACCCTCTGGACTCCACCAGCCGCCAGCTGGACCCGAACGTCGTGGGCGAAGACCACTACGCCACGGCCCGTGCGGTGCAAGGCACGCTGCAGCGCTACAAGGAACTGCGCGACATCATCGCCATTCTGGGGATGGACGAACTGGCTCCTGAAGACAAGCTGGCCGTGGCCCGCGCGCGCAAGATCCAGCGTTTCCTGTCGCAGCCTTTCCACGTGGCCGAAGTGTTCACGGGCTCGCCAGGCAAGTACGTTCCCCTGTCGGAAACCATCCGTGGTTTCAAGATGATCGTGAACGGCGAATGCGATCACCTGCCGGAACAGGCGTTCTACATGGTGGGCACCATCGACGAAGCCTTCGAAAAGGCCAAGAAGGTGGCCTGATTGCCCGGCGGCTGAGCAGCCTACCGCCGCTCGGCCTTCCCCTGCAATCAAGCAACCCATCCCCTTTTCCTAGGAGCAATGATGAACACCATCCACGTTGATGTGGTCAGTGCCGAAGAGTCCATCTTCTCCGGTGAAGCACGCTTTGTCGCGCTGCCTGGCGAAGCTGGCGAACTGGGCATCTTTCCCCGCCACACCCCGCTGATCACGCGCATCAAGCCGGGCTCGGTGCGCATCGAAATGGCCGACGGCAGCGAAGAGTTCGTTTTCGTGGCCGGTGGCATTCTGGAAGTGCAGCCCAACTGTGTGACCGTGCTGTCCGACACCGCCATCCGCGGCAAGGACCTGGACGACGAGAAGGCCAATGCTGCCAAGGCCTCTGCCGAGGAAGCACTGAAGAATGCCAAGAGCGAGATCGATCTGGCCAAGGCGCAGTCCGAACTGGCTGTGATGGCTGCGCAGATCGCGGCACTGCGCAAGTTCCGTCAGAAGAAGTAAGCAATTCAGACCCTCGCGGATCTGCCCAGAGAAAACCCGGCTTTGCCGGGTTTTTTTATGCCGCAATGCAATGAAGGAGCCTCCACACCCCGCGCCATCCGGGCTGCAGCGCCTGGGCGGGCGCAGGTGTTTCATGGACTGCCGCAGCCGCAGCCGCGGACGCCGGGCGGAGCCGGTGCCTCCACCAGATGGATGTGCAGGCCTTCGCAGGCCACGCCAAGCTGACCATCCTCCGTGCCGGCCCCCAGCAGTTGGTGGTGGGCCAGAAAGGTGCGTGCCACGGCCAGCGAACGGACCCTGAAGGACAGCAATTCAATCCGCAGGTGCTCGCCCGGCACCAGTTCCAGCGAGACCTCCGGGGTGAGCGCGATGGAGTGGCCGCCGGGGGAAGAACCGCTCAGCGCCTGCCAATGGCGCCGATGGGCCGCCAGATCCGGCGTGCCCATGCGGACCGCGTGCAGCCCGAGCAACCCCAGGGGGCCGCCACCGCTTGCCTCCAGCACCTGCCTGTGCCGCATTCGGCGTTCCACGGGTGTGGTGGCATCGTCCCAGGGGTAGATGGGGGCGCCCGGTGCCCATTCGCAGAAGAACACGCAACAGCTGGGGGCTGACAGATCCAGCAGGACAGAGTTGGTGAAGTTCGTGACCACTTCGCCTCGGTGGCCTGCAGATTGGAAGGGGCGGGCAGGTTTGCAGGCGATGCCCAGCGAGGTGGCGTGGGCCATGGCGCCGGGCAAGGGCCCGGAGGGCTCCAATGCGAAACCATGGACCAGCGGCGGCCGCGCGCAGGCCGGCAGGTCGCCATTGTCGGCTGCCGCCCAGAACTCCAGGTCCGTGTTGCCCACGTGCACCCAGCCATAGGTGGCGAAGCCGGTGCGCTGCAGGGGCCACGCCACGGGCAGGCCGAAGGTCCGGCTGAACAGTTCGAACAGAGGCTCTGCCGCAGGGAGCCGCAGCATGACGTGGTCGATGGATCGGAAGGGGGGCATGGCGGCGGCGTGGCGGGAACCATCAGCCCGGCCATTGTGACCGACCGGCCCATGCGAAAAAGGCCGGGGCCCTTCGCGGGGCCCCAGCCTTTTTGGCTTGCATCTGCACCTTCCGTCCCGCATGCGCCGCATGCGGGATCTGGGCATTACATGGCGTTGCCGATTTCGCCCGCGGAGATCTGGCCGGTGCGCACGGCTTCAGCAGCCTGGGCACGCACGGCAGCGCGGTCGGCGGTGGACTTGTAGGTCACCACACGCGAACCTGCGGGCTCGATGGAGCGGGTCTGGGCCACGGTGGCGGCTTCGGCGGCCACTTCGGCGCGGGTGCGGTTCGTCTCGAACTTCGTGGCGAACTGCGAAGCATCGGCTTCATCGGCCTGGGCACCGAAAGAAGCGAAAGCGGCCACGGCGGCGATGGAGAGGAAACGTGCGGTCTTGTTCATGGTGAAACTCCGGTGAAATTCAAAAAAATGAGGGCGATGTACTTGGAAATACGCAGCAGGAGGGGGCCTGGATTCAGCGAATCAAGCGCTGATCAACCACGCTCACCCGAAGGGATCTGGCCGGTGCGCACGGCATCGGCGGCCTGGGCACGCACGGCGGCGCGGTCGGCCGTGGATTGATACGTCACCACACGCGAACCTGCGGGCTCGATGGAGCGGGTCTGGGCCACGGTGGCGGCTTCGGCGGCCACTTCGGCGCGCGTGCGGTTCGTCTCGAACTTGGTGGCGAACTGCGAGGCATCGGCCTCGTCGGCCTGGGCACCGAAAGAAGCGAAAGCGGCCACGGCGGCGATGGAGAGGAAGCGCGCGGTCTTGTTCATGATGAAAATCCTTGAAGTTAAAAAAGCGTCTCAGAAAAACCGGGACAAAGCGGAAAGTGACAACTGCTTCAAACCGGGTTCGGTGAGTCGCCTTGCGGGATCGGCTCATCGATGGGATGAACTGTACGTGGATGGGGCGCTAAGAAAAACCACCGGGTCGCAAACTAACTGTTCCAGTATTGGAAACAATGAAGAGGGAACTCTGCCGCAACCCACCGGATTTCGCGGCACGACGCGGCATCTGAAGCCGTTTTTAGAGGAAAACCCTGGTGCGAGTTTGGGACAGTGTGAATGGCTTGGGAAAGGCCGTCGCGGCGGCTGCCGCACCCTTGCGAAGGGTGGCGGCGCACCTGCGTCCCCCGCACGCGGTCCGCCCGCCCGTTTCCGGCGGCGCTCGGCGCGCCCCGGGCTGCAGCCGGGTGGACTCCTAGCGCACCACGGGGGCGTCCGGCAATTCGTTGTCGCCGGGCGTGTCCGATGTCCGCGGGAAGTGCCTGCCCAGGCGGGACGACACGGCCTCGATGGCTTGCGCGAGGCCTTCTTCGTAGTGCCGCTGGCGGAAGTGGGTGGACATCTGTGCGATCACATCCCGCCATTCGCTGCCCGCCACATGGCGGGCCAGGCCCCGGTCGGCCACGATCTCTATCGCATGCTCGGGCAGCAGCAGATAGATCAGCACGCCGTTGTTGTGCTCGGTGTCCCACACGCGGTATTTGCTGAACAGCATGATGGCGCGTTCGCGCGCGCTGGCATGGCGGCGCAGGTAGCTCCAGGGCAGGCTGGCTTCGGCGACGATGCGGATCTGGCCCGTGTGCTGCCGCTCGCTGGCCGCAACCCGCGCGGCCAGCCGCTCCAGGGCTTCGCTGGAGAGCGCACGGCGTGCATCGGGTTCGCCCCAGCGATGCCGCGCAAGGCGCCACAGGGCGGTGGCCAGGCCCGGAAAGGTCGAGGGTGCTGCAGTTTCAGGGCCCATGTCACCAGTCTCCCGAGGCGCCGCCGCCACCAAAATCTCCACCCCCTCCGGAGCTGAAGCCCCCGCCGCCGCCGCTGGTGCCGCCTCCCCAGCCCCCGCCGCCGCCATGGCCCCAGCCGCCGATCGGGCCGGCGTTTCGGCCCTGCCGGGCGCCGCCGCCCACGCCGCTGAAGAGCCAGGTGTAGAGCAGTGCGATGATCCCCGCGCCGCCGGCCACCAGCAGGCTGGACGTGAACACGAAGGCAAGAAAGCCCACGCCCCCGCCCATGAACAGGCCTCCCAGCCGCCCGCCGAAGATGCTGCGCGCCAGCGGACCGGCCACCATCACGCCGAAGAACAGGAAGATGGCCAGGTCGGTCCAGTCGAAGCCTCCGCGGCCGCTGTCCTGCGGCGTCGATGGGCCTGTGCCGGTATCCCTGGGCGCGGGCAGTGCCTCGCCGGCGATGCGCGCGCCAAGCTGGGCGATGGCGTCGCGCAGGCCGCCCGCATAGTCGTTCTGCTGGAATCTGGGCTTCATGGCGCCGTCGATGATGCGCGCCGCCGCGATGTCGGGGATGGCGCCCTCCAGGGCCTTGGCGACCTCGATGCGCATCTTGCGGTCGTTCTTGGCGACGATCACCAGAACGCCATCGCCCACCTCCCTGCGGCCGATCTTCCACGTGTTGCCCACGCGGTTGGCGAACGACGCGATGTCTTCGGGGGCGGTGGTAGGCACCATGAGCACCACGATCTGGGCACCCCGGGCCTGCTCCAGCGCGCGCAGCTGCGCTTCCAGCGCCGCCGTGTCGGCGGCGTCCAGCGTGCCGGTCTGGTCGATGACTGGGCCGGTGAGCGCAGGCACGGGTAGCAGGCCCCCGTCGGCCCGGGCCCAGGGCAAGGCGAATGCTATAAAAAATATAGCTATCAGCGCTTTGTGGATAAGCGCTAGGGGCATATTTTCTCGGTTGTCCGGTGGAAGGGCAAGTCCGCTCAGGGCTTGGGTTTGGAGGCGGAGAAATCCACGGTGGGGGGCGCGGAGATCTGGGCCTCGTTGGCCACCGTGAAGCTGGGCTTGGGCTGGTAGCTGAAGGCCATGGCCGTCAGGTTGGTGGGGAAGCTGCGCGCGAGCACGTTGTACTCCTGCACGGTCTGGATGTAGCGGTTGCGCGCCACGGTGATGCGGTTCTCGGTGCCTTCCAGCGTGACGCGCAGGTCCCGGAAGCCCTGGTTGGCCTGCAGCGTGGGATACCGCTCGGAGACCGCCATCAGCCGCGACAGCGCACCCGACAATTCGCCCTGCGCCTGCTGGAACTTGTTGAACGCCTCGGGGTTGTTCAGGGTTTCGGGCGTGACCTGGATCGAGGTGGCCTTGGCGCGCGCCTCGACCACGCGGGTCAGGGTTTCCTGCTCGAAATTCGCCTCGCCCTTGACGGTGGCGACGATGTTGGGCACCAGGTCGGCACGGCGCTGGTACTGGTTGAGGACCTCGCTCCATGCGGCCTTGGACTGCTCGTCCAGGCGCTGGAAGTCGTTGTAGCCGCAGCCGCTCAGGGCCAGCACGGCTGCCAGAAGTGCAAGGATGCGTTTCATCATCATGGTGGTGTTCGCCAGGTGGAGTCAGGACAAGGGACCGGGGTGCGAATGGGCCAGACAGTGGCCACCCGGCAGATTCTGCAACAAGTGCGCGCGCCGCCACCGCTTTCCGGTGCCGGGCAGGCCGCACATGGTCACCACGCCCGCGAGGGGATGGCCGCACAATAGTGCCCTGCGCGTGGACGGGCCCCCGGCCGCCATGCCTTTCCTTCACCCCATCCTGCCGATCACCATGCCCCGTCCCCGCTCCAGCGCCGCCACCCTTGGAGGTTCCTCGGACGAAACCGAAGCCGCGTTCTACGAGGCCCTGCAGCGTGGCGATATCGAGCTGTTGATGTCCTGCTGGGCCGACGAGGACGACATCGTCTGCGTGCACCCCGGCGGGCCGCGGCTGCTGGGCGCGGGGGCGATCCGGGCGGCATTCGAGGCCATGTTTTCGCATGGCACGGTGCGGGCCCGGCCCGTGCAGGTGCACCGGGTGGTGGCCCTCACCAGCGCCGTGCACAGCGTCGCCGAACAGGTGGAGGTGATGCTGCCCGACGGCCTGCACCAGGCCGTGGTGCTGACCACCAACGTCTACCACAAGACCCCCGAAGGCTGGCGCATGGTGGCGCACCACGCCAGCCCCGGGGCCGCGCCGGACGTGCAGACGGCGGACGCACAGCGGCCCGTGCTCCATTGAGCCGATGGCCTTCCCATGTTCGAGCCTTTTTGCCTTCTTGCCCCGGAACTGTAAGCGCTGGCAGCTATGAAATATGTAGCACCCCGCTGGCTGCCCGGAGGCCAGCTCCAGACCATCTGGCCGGCCCTGTACTCGCGCCGGGTGTTCGGGCCCCGCCCCGAGTACCGCCGCGAGCGCTGGGAGACGCCGGATGGTGACTTCGTGGATGTGGACTTCCTGCAGGATGGCGTGGCGGCGGCCGGCGCGCCCCGGCCGTTGCTGGTGGTCTTTCATGGCCTGGAGGGTTCGTCGCGCAGCCACTACTGCGAAGCGTTCGCCGACCTGGCGCGCGAGCAGGGCTGGGCCTGCGCGCTGCCGCATTTCCGGGGGTGCAGTGGCGAGATCAACCGTGCGCCGCGCGCCTACCACTCGGGCGACCACGCCGAGATCGGCTGGATGCTGCAGCGCCTGCGTGCATCGCACCGGGGGCCGCTGATGGCGGTGGGTGTCTCCCTGGGGGGAAACGCGCTCCTGCGCTGGGCCGCCGAAGTGGGCGAGGACGCCGCGCGCAGCGCGGACGCGGTGGCCGCCGTGTGCTCGCCCATCGACCTGGCCGCAGGCGGGCACGCGATCGGGCGCGGCTTCAACCGGCAGGTCTACACGCGCATGTTCATGCGCACCTTGGTGCCCAAGGCGCTGCAGAAGCTGGCGCAGCACCCGGGGCTGTTCGACCGGCAGGCCCTGGTGGCGGCGCGTGACCTGTATGCGTTCGACAACGTGTTCACCGCACCGCTGCACGGCTTTCGCAACACCGAAGACTATTGGCTGCGCGCCTCCGCCAAGCCGCTGCTGCACCGCATCCGCCTTCCGGCCCTGGTCGTCAATGCGCGCAACGACCCGTTCGTTCCGGCCGCCAGCCTGCCGCTGCCGCAGGAGGTGGCCAACGGGTTCGTCACGCTCTGGCAGCCCCCGCACGGCGGCCATGTCGGCTTTGCCCACGGGCGCTTGCCGGGGCATGTGCGCGCCATGCCCGATGCAGTCGGGGGATGGCTGGCAGAGCATGCGGGGGCCGTGGCGCGCGCGGGAGCACAATCGCCGCATGGATGACATCGTCAAGCAGGCGCTGGCCAAGTGGCCCAATGTGCCCGACTGCTACGGATGGCTCGGCCTGGATGCGCGCGGCCACTGGTACCTGCGCGACGACCAGGTCCAGGCCGCGGGCCCCTTTCCGCGCAGCAAGGGGTCCCTGCTGCAGCATGAAAAGCTGGTCGAATTCATCGCGCGCAATTACGAGCACGACGCGCAGGGGCAATGGTTTTTCCAGAACGGGCCGCAGCGCGTGTATGTGGAACTGGAAGCCACGCCCCTCGTGTGGCGCATACAGCCGGATTTTTCCGTGCTTTCCCACACCGGCCGGGGGGGCGCGGTGCAGGACTGCCTGGTGGATGCGCAGGGGCGGGTCTACCTGATGTCGGAGCTGGGCGTGGGGCTGGTGCACACCCTGGACGTGCCCCTGGCCGCCGAGGCGGTGGAGGCGGGCCGCTGGGTACCGCTGGATGTGCGGGCAGAGGATTTGCCGGGGCGCTACGGCTTCGTCATGAGCCCGCATGGCCGCTGGAGCGCCGGTGGAATGCAGGGGCGGGCGCCCAGGGCGGGCATGGCGCGCACCTGAAGAAGAAAGAGAAGGAACCAGGGCGCAGAAAGTAAAAAAGCCGGTCCACAGAACCGGCTTTTTCATGGGCCCGCGCGGCGCTCCGCCGCATGCGGGAGAGAAGGGCTTACTTGGCGGCCGCGGCCATGAACTCGACGGCGGCACGCAGATCGGCATCCGACGCCTGAGCGGCGCCACCGCGGGGAGGCATCGCACCCTTGCCCTTGGCCACGCTGTTGTACAGCGCATCGATGCCGGCAGGCAGGCGGGCCGACCAGGCGGCCTTGTCACCAAACTTGGGGGCGCCGGCCACGCCAGCCGCGTGGCACACCTGGCACGCCTGCTTGTACAGGGCTTCGCCAGCGCCTGCGGCGGCAGCGGCCACAGGAGCGGGCGCTGCTGCTGCAGCAGCAGGAGCGGCTTCGGCAGCGGGCGCTGCTGCGGCCGCCGTAGCGGCAGGGGCTGCGGACGCGGCGTCGGCGGCAGCCGCGGGGGCTGCTCCGGCGGGTGCCGCGGGTTCCGCGAACTTGGCGCCGGCGGCGTTGGCCATGTATGCGACGGCCCGCGCGATTTCGGTGTCGTTGAAGTCGCCGCCGCCTTGCGGCGCCATGGCGCCCTTGCCCTTCAGCGCGGATTGGACCAGCGCTTCAAAGCCGGTCTTGATGCGGGCCGACCAGGCAGCGGCGTCCGAGAACTTGGGAGCCCCCGCGGCGCCTGTGGCATGGCAGGCCGCGCACTGGCCCTTGTAGACGTCTTCGCCGCTTCGCAGGGGGCGGTTGGCATCGCGGATTTCGACCATGCCCACCTTCTGGATGCGCTCGGCAATGGCCTTCTCGGGATTGGCTGCGCCAGCGGCCGGCTTGTCGGCCGACGTGACATACAGGACCAAGCCAATGATGGCAAAGATCGGAATCACAAACGAGAAAAGTACCGCGACCAGCAACTGCTTTGGGTTCTTGATCGGGCCGGTATGGGCTTCTTCGTGGTGGTTGTCGCTCATGACGTCCTCAGGGTGTATCGGGGGGCTTTGATGAAATCAACCCTCAATTATATCTGCGGGGCTGGTGCCTCCCCGTGAGCATCGCACAGGCGCCGCGCCAGATGCGCGAGACAGCCCGCGCGCGCCGCCACCCTGCGGTGCGGGCGCGCGTGGCCTGGCGCCGCCGTGCGCGTCAGGACGGATTGCCCGCCACCGCCGCGGCTTCGGGCGCGCCGCCGCCCAGGGCCTTGTACAGCGCCACCTGGTTTTGCAGCTGCGCGAGCTTGACCTGCACGACGGCCTGCTGCGTGGCGAACAGGGAGCGCTGGGCGTCCAGCAGGTCCAGGTAGCTCGATACGCCGTTGCGGTAGCGCAGATCGGCCAGCTGCAGCCGCGCGCCTTCCGCCTGGGCCTGTAGTTGCTGGGCCTCGGCCTGCTCACCCAGGGTGGCCTGGCCCGCCAGCGCATCCGAGACTTCGCGGAAGGCCGTCTGGATGGCCTTTTCGTATTGCGCGATGGCGATGCCCCGCCCGGCTTGCGCACTCTCGAGGTTGGCCTGGTTGCGGCCCGCGTCGAAGATGGGCAGCAGCAGGGACGGCGCGATCGTGAACCCCCACGAGCCGCTCTTGAACAGGCCCGACAGTTCGCCGCTGGCGGTGCCTGCCTGGGCCGTGAGCGAGATGCGCGGGAAGAACGCGGCCCGCGCCGCGCCGATGTTCGCGTTGGCTGCGATCAGCTGCTGCTCTGCCTGGCGGATGTCGGGGCGGCGCGTCAGCAGTTCGGACGGCAGGCCCGCGGGCAACTGCGCCATGGCGGGCGCAGCGGCCAGCCGGCTGCCCGTGAGGCTGGCGCGGATGTCGTCGGGCAGGGACTGTCCGAGCAGCAGGGCCAGGGCGTTCTCGTCCAGCGCGCGCTGGCGCTGCTGCTGCGCCAGGGTGGCGCGTGCCGCCTGGGTCAGGGACTCTGCCTGGCGGAAGTCCAGCTCCGAGGCCACGCCCGCGTCCAGCCGCATGCGCGTGAGGCGCACCGATTCCTCGCGCGACGCGAGGGTCTGGCGCGACAGGTCCAGCAGCTCCTCGTCGGCCAGCAGGTTCAGCCAGCCGTTGGCCACGGCGGCCACCAGGCTGACCTGCGCCGCATTGCGGCCCTCTTCGGTGGCAAGGTACTGCGCGAGCGCCTGCTCCTTGAGGCTGGCGATGCGGCCGAAGAAGTCGATCTCCCAGGCCGAAACCGCAAGTCCGACGCTGAACGAGTTGGTCAGGTCGCCCGTGCCCGCGGCCGGTGCGCGGCTGGCGTTGGCCGCCAGGCCCACGCCCGGGTACAGGTCGGCCCGGCGCACCTGGAACGTGGCGCGTGCCTGTTCGATGTTGAGCACGGCCACGCGCAGATCGCGGTTGTTGGCCAGCGCGGCTTCGATGAGCTGGCGCAGCCGGGGCTCGGCGAAATAGTCCTGCCAGGGGGTCGCGGCCGCAGCGCCCTGCGTGGTGCCGCTGGCGGAAGCCGCCGTGGTGTACGTGGCCGGCACGGGGGGCGCGGGTCGCTCGTAGACGGGGATGAACGAGCAGCCGGCCAGCAGCGCTGCCGCTGCCAGTGCGATGGAGGTGCTGCGGTGATTAGTCATGGGTTCCAACTCCTGCTTCTTCTGCGTGGCGGCGGTTCATTTCCTGCTGGCGCGCGCTGCCCTTGAACAGGCTGCGGACCACCACGAAGAACACGGGCACGAAGAACACGGCCAGTGCCGTGCCCGTGATCATTCCGCCCAGCACGCCCGTGCCGATGGCGCGCTGGCTGGCCGAGCCCGCGCCCGACGCGATGGCCAGCGGCAGAACGCCCAGGCCGAACGCCATCGAGGTCATCACGATGGGGCGGAACCGCAGGTGCGCGGCCGCCAGCGCCGACTCGATCACGCCCTTGCCCTGGGCCTGAAGGTCCTTGGCAAATTCGATGATCAGGATGGCGTTCTTCGCCGACAGGCCGATGATGGTGATCAGGCCCACCTGGAAGTACACGTCATTGGCATAGCCCCGCAGCAGGGTCGCCAGCAGCACGCCCAGCACGCCCAGGGGCACCACCAGGATCACGGCCAGCGGAATCGACCAGCTTTCGTACAGCGCGGCCAGGCACAGGAACACGGCCAGGATGGCGAAGCTGTAGAGGATCAGCGACTGGGAGCCCGCCAGTTTTTCCTCGCGCGACTGGCCGGTCCATTCAAAGCCGAAGCCTGCGGGCAGCTGGCCCGCGAGCTTTTCCATCTCGGCCATGGCGGCGCCCGTGCTGAAACCGGGGGCTGGCGAGCCCGAGATCCGCATGGCGGGATAGCCGTTGTAGCGCACCGTCTGCTGTGCGCCATTGACCCAGCGGGTGGTGGCGAAGGCAGAGAGCGGCACCGGCTTGCCCTGGCTGTTGGCGGCGTTGATCTTCAGCAGATCGTCGGGCTGCATGCGCGAAGGCGCGTCGGCCTGCACGACCACGCGCTGCAGGCGGCCCTGGTTCGGGAAGTCGTTCACATAGCTCGAGCCCAGCGCGGTCGACAGCGCGGAGTTGATGGCATCGAACGGCACGCCCAGGGCGTTGGCCTTGTCGCGGTCGATGTCGATCTGCAGCTGTGGGGCGTCTTCCAGGCCGTCCGGGCGCACCTGCGTGAGCACCTTGCTTTGCGAGGCCATGCCCAGCAGCTGATTGCGTGCCTTCACGAGCGCCTCGTGGCCGGCGCCTCCGCGGTCCTGCAGGCGGAACGTGAAGCCGCTGGCATTGCCCAGCTCGGGAATGGGAGGCGGGCTCAGCGGGAAGATGAACGCATCGCGGATTCCCATCAGGCCGCCGAAGGCCCGGTTGGCAACGTCCTGCGCCGATTGGCCCGGGCCGTGGCGTTCGCTCCAGTCCTTCAAGGTCACGAAGGCAAGGGCGGCGTTCTGCCCCTGGCCGGAGAAGCTGAAGCCCAGCACGCCCACCATGCTCTGCACTTCGGGCTGCTTGAGAATGAACTCCTCGACCTGCTGCATCACGGCCAGCGTGCGCTCCTGTGTCGCGCCGGGGGGCAGCTGCACGTTGACGATGATGTTGCCCTGGTCTTCGCTGGGCAGGAACGAGGTGGGCAGGCGCATGTACACCACGGCGACGGCGCCAATGATGGCGGCGTAGATGACGAGGTAGCGTGCTGCCCGCTTGAGCATGCGCGCCACGAAGCCTTCATAGCCCTTGGCGGTGCGCGAAAAGCCGCGATTGAACCAGCCGAAGAAGCCGGTCTTCTCGTGGTGGTGCCCGGCTTCCACGGGCTTGAGCAGCGTGGCGCACAGGGCCGGCGTGAGCGACAGGGCCATGAAGGCGGAAAAGCCGATGGAGGCCACCATCACCGCCGAGAACTGGCGGTAGATGTTGCCCGTGGAGCCCGCGAAGAAGGCCAGCGGCACGAACACCGAGATCAGCACCACGGTCACGCCGATGATGGCGCCCGAGATCTGGCGCATGGCCTTGCGCGTCGCCTCGAGCGGGGACAGTCCTTCCTCGCTCATGATGCGTTCGACGTTTTCCACCACCACGATGGCATCGTCCACCACGATGCCGATCACCAGCACCATGCCGAACATGGTCAGCACGTTGATCGAGAAGCCCAGCGCCAGCAGCGTGGCGAAGGTGCCCAGCAGAGCGATCGGCACCACGATGGTGGGGATGATGGTGTAGCGCCAGTTCTGCAGGAACAGGAACATCACCAGGAACACCAGCGCCACCGCTTCCAGCAGGGTCTCGGCCACCTGCTTGATGGAGATGTCCACGAAGCGCGAGCTGTCGTAGGGAATGCTCCAGCTCATGCCTTCGGGGAAGTAGCGCGAGAGCTCATTCATCTTGGTGCGCACGGCTTTCGCGGCTTCCAGGGCATTGCCGCTGGGCGACAGCTGGACGCCAATGCCCACGGCGGGCTTGCCGTTCAGTCGCGCGGCCGTGGCGTAGGCCTGGCCCCCCAGCTCCACGCGCGCCACGTCCTTGATGCGCACGGTGGAGCCGTCGGTGTTGGCGCGCAGCACGATGTTGCCGAACTGCTCCACGCTGGAGAGCTGGCCGTTGACCACCACCGTGGCCGCAATCCCCTGGCCCGCGATGTTGGGCAGGTCGCCGATCGTGCCGCTGGCCACCTGGGCGTTCTGGGCGCGGATGGCGGCGGTGATTTCGGCGGCCGAAAGGTTGAAGCTCACCATCTTGGCGGGGTCGATCCAGATGCGCATGGCGCGTTCCGTGCCGAACAGCTGTGCCTGGCCGATGCCCTGCAGCCGCTGCAGCTCGGGGACGATGTTGCGCGACGCGTAGTCGCCCAGGGCCACCGTGTCCGTCGCCGGGTTGGTCGACGATAGCATGGTGAACAGCAGGAAGTTGGAGCGCGATTTGTCCACGCGCACGCCCTGTTGTGTCACGGCCGAGGGCAGCCGTGGCGTGGCGCGCGAGAGGCGGTTCTGCACATCCACCTGGGCCAGATCGGCATTGGTGCCGGGCTGGAAGCTCAGCGTGATGCTGCCGGAGCCGTCGGCCTGGGCGACGGATTCCATGTAGATCAGCCCCGGTGATCCGTTCATCTCGCGCTCGATGACCGACAGCACGCTGTCTTCGAGCGTTTGCGCGGATGCGCCCGGATAGGCCGCGTTGATGACGATGGCTGGCGGAGCCACCGGTGGGTACTGCGCGATGGGCAGCTGCGTGATCGCCACGCCGCCCATCACCATGATGAACAGGGCGATCACCCATGCAAAGATGGGTCGGTCGATAAAGAACTTGGCCATGCTGGGGTGCCCTTTATGGCTTCGACGAAGACGCGGCAGAAGCGGCGGGTGCCGCAGGTGCTGCTGCTGCGGTCGGCGACGAGGGGGCCGCGGATGGCGCTCCCGGCGCTTGCCATGGAACCGGCTTCACCGGCGTGCCGGGCGGCAGCATCTGCAGCTTCTGGAAGCCGTCCACCATGACCTTCTCGCCAGCCTTCAGCCCGTCGAGAACCACCCAGCGGTTGTTCTGGGCCGCGCTGACCTTGATGGGGCGCTGGGACACTTTGCCGTCCTCGCCCACCACGCTGACCGTGTCACCCTGCTGGGTGCGTGTGACAGCCTGCTGGGGCAGGGTGATGGCATTGCTGGCCTGGGCCTGTTCGATGCGCACGCGCAGGTACAGGCCGGGCAGCAGCTCCCCCTTGGGGTTGGGGACTTCCGCGCGCAGCGTGACCTGTCCCGTGGTGGCGTCCACCGACAGGTCGGTGAACAGCAGCTTGCCGGTCTGGGCGTATTCCGATCCGTCGCCCAGGACGAGCTTGACGCTGGCGGCCTCGGTGCCGCCGGCGCGCTTGAACTGGCCGCTTTCCATGGCGCGGCGCAGCTGGAAGACATCGCTGGCCGATTGGGTGAAGTTCACGTACACCGGGTCGATCTGCTGCACGACGGCCAGGGCAGTGGCTTCTCCCTGCCCGACCAATGCACCTTCCGTGACCAGCGCCCGCCCGATGCGGCCCGATATGGGGGAGGTCACGCTGGCATAGCCAAGGTTGATGTCGGCGGTGCGCACCGACGCCCTGGCGGCGGCCACGTCTGCCTGGGCCTGCTTTTCGGCGGCTTCCGCATTGACGAAGTCCTGCTTGCTGATGGCATTGGCGCTCACGAGCGGGCGGTAGCGTTCCACCTGGGCGCTGGCCTGCGCGAGGTTGGCCTGGGCCTTGGCGAGGCTGGCGCGGGCGCTTTCCGACGCTGCCGCGTACGGGGCAGCGTCAATGCGAAAGAGTGGCTGGCCCGCCTTCACGTCGCTGCCTTCCTTGAAGAGGCGCTGCTGCAGGATGCCCGCAGCCCGGGCGCGCACCTGGGCGACGCGGGAAGCTTCCACGCGGCCCGGCAATTCGGTGATCAGCCCCACATCGCCGGGCGTTGCGGTGACAACCCCAACCTCGACGGGGGGCATCTGCTGCCCGCCGGCCGGGGCTTGGCCGTCGCTTTTGCCGCAGGCAGCCAGCAACACCGCCGCTGCGGTGGCTGCGACCAGGGAGATGGCCTTGTGGGTTGTAGAGGCGCGAAAGGAGGGAATGGCAGATGCGTCACGCGGTGTGGGCATGGGAGTCCTTTTGATTGGCGTCAAGGAATTGGGTTGTAGGGGAAAGGGCCGCTGGCTGGAAGCGCCCCAAGATGAGAGCCCGACAAAATAAGTGCGCGATTATACATACAAACATGAATGTATAATTGCGACCGCCGGATGTCTTGGTGCATCCGGCCGGTGACTAGGCATTGAGAACGAGGAGACATACACCCCATGGCGCGTCGAACCAAAGAGGATGCAATTGCCACGCGCAACAGCCTGATAGATGCTGCGGAGCAGGTCTTCCGGGAGAAGGGGGTTTCGCGTGCTTCCCTGAGCGATATCGCGCAGGCTGCGGGGGCGACGCGGGGGGCGATCTACTGGCATTTCAAGGACAAGGTGGACCTCTTCAGTGCCATGATGGACCGGGTGACCCTTCCGCTCGAGCAGGGCTATGGGGAATTCGAGTGCAGCACCTGTCCGGATCCGGTGCAGCGGCTGCGTGCGGTGATGGCGCTTGTGCTGCGCAGCGTGGCCTCTGACGAGCGGACGCGCCGGGTTTTCGAGATTGCGCTCTACAAGGTGGAATATGTGAGCGAGCTCGTGGGGGTGCGTGATCGTCACGTGGCTGCGTCGGATGGTTTCACCCGCCAGTTGGCGCGCGACTTCGAGCTGGCTGCGCAGTTGCAAGGGGTCGTCTTGCCAATGACGCCCATGGAGGCGGCCGTGGGCTTGCATGCCTTGTTCGATGGGCTCATTCGCAACTGGATCCTGGGCGAAGGCGGCTTCGATCTGGTGGGTGTCGGCGGGGTGAGTACCGATGCCTTTCTTGTGGGGTTGGGCCTGGCATTGCCAGGGGTTGTTGATGCCCAGGATTGCCGTGTTGTGCCCTAGTGCGTCTGTGGGTGCTCGTGTTGGTTGTGGTGCATCGGGGTGGTGTGCGTTTGCTGGCGGCGGTTGCATGCGATAATCCAAGGCTGTGCCAGTTCGGTCGTGCGGCTGTAGCTCAGTGGATAGAGTATTGGCCTCCGAAGCCAAGGGTCGTGGGTTCGATCCCCGCCAGCCGCACCAATGACGCGTGCAATCCAGGGAATGTGTCTCTTCGGGTGATCCTGCGGGGCTGCTAATTTCTCCGTGTTGCAAAAAACTAGTGCTATAATTCGAAATTCTCCGGAGGGGTGCCCGAGTGGCTAAAGGGGGCAGACTGTAAATCTGTTGGCTTACGCCTACACTGGTTCGAATCCAGTCCCCTCCACCAGTGAGAGAGTAGTGTTGAGAGTGATGTCCGGTTTTGCTTGATTGCAAGGCCGGGCGCGCAGAGGCTGTTGGCCGATGCGGGAGTAGTTCAATGGTAGAACCCTAGCCTTCCAAGCTAATGACGCGGGTTCGATTCCCGTCTCCCGCTCCATTGCTCGCTTGTGCTGGTTTGTTGAGTTAGAGATTTTGATGTTGTGCGAGCGGCATCAAGTTGCCCATGTGGCTCAGTGGTAGAGCACTCCCTTGGTAAGGGAGAGGTCGCGGGTCCGATTCCCGCCATGGGCACCACTTTCAGGTGCGTCCGATTCTGGTTGCGCCGAGATCCTGTCGTATTGGTATAGATTTTTTTCGGAGTCGGAAAAATGGCAAAAGGAAAGTTCGAGCGCACCAAGCCTCACGTCAACGTGGGCACGATCGGCCACGTGGACCATGGCAAGACGACGCTGACGGCGGCCATCGCCACCGTGCTGTCCGCCAAGTTCGGCGGCGAAGCCAAGGCATACGACCAGATCGATGCGGCGCCCGAAGAAAAGGCCCGCGGCATCACGATCAACACCGCGCACGTGGAATACGAAACGGCCAACCGCCACTACGCCCACGTGGACTGCCCAGGCCACGCCGACTATGTGAAGAACATGATCACCGGTGCTGCCCAGATGGACGGCGCCATCCTGGTGTGCTCGGCCGCTGACGGCCCCATGCCCCAGACCCGCGAACACATCCTGCTGGCCCGCCAGGTGGGCGTGCCTTACATCATCGTGTTCCTGAACAAGTGCGACATGGTGGACGACGAAGAACTGCTGGAACTCGTCGAAATGGAAGTGCGCGAACTCCTGGACAAGTACGACTTCCCAGGCGACGACACCCCCATCATCCGTGGCTCGGCCAAGCTCGCCCTGGAAGGCGACAAGGGCAAGCTGGGTGAAGAAGCCATCATGAAGCTGGCCGAAGCCCTGGACACCTACATCCCCACGCCAGAGCGCGCTGTGGACGGTGCCTTCCTGATGCCCGTGGAAGACGTGTTCTCCATCTCCGGCCGCGGCACCGTGGTGACCGGTCGCGTCGAGCGCGGCATCATCAAGGTCGGCGAAGAAATCGAAATCGTCGGTATCCGCGACACGCAAAAGACCATCTGCACCGGCGTGGAAATGTTCCGCAAGCTGCTGGACCAAGGCCAGGCTGGCGACAACGTTGGCCTGCTGCTGCGCGGCACCAAGCGCGAAGACGTGGAGCGCGGCCAAGTGCTGTGCAAGCCCGGCTCGATCAAGCCCCACACCCACTTCACCGCTGAAGTGTATGTGCTGAGCAAGGACGAAGGCGGCCGCCACACCCCGTTCTTCAACAACTACCGCCCACAGTTCTACTTCCGCACGACCGACGTGACCGGCGCCATCGAGCTGCCGGCCGACAAGGAAATGGTCATGCCTGGCGACAACGTGTCGATCACCGTCAAGCTGATCAACCCCATCGCCATGGAAGAAGGCCTGCGCTTCGCCATCCGCGAAGGCGGCCGTACGGTCGGCGCTGGCGTCGTGGCCAAGATCATTGCTTAACTGGCAAAGGTATACAGGGGTATAGCTCAATTGGCAGAGCGTCGGTCTCCAAAACCGAAGGTTGTAGGTTCGATTCCTACTGCCCCTGCCACTTGAATGTGGCTCAGAACAAGCCCGCCAGGCCCTGGCGGGCTTCGGTGTCTTAAGTGATGCCGTGAATCGGAAGCAGGAAATACTCAAAGATGGCCACTTCACAGGTTGAAACTGTCAATACAGGCGCAGACAAGGCCAAGCTCGCAGCGGTGGTGGCTTTGGTCATCGCCTCGGTTGCGGGCTTTTATTTGCTGAGCAAGCAGGGTGCTCTCGTCCAATGGGCTGCGCTGATCGTCGGTCTGGTGGCGGCTGCGGGCGTGTTCCTGGTGTCGGAGTCTGGCCGTCAGTTCGTTGCCTTCGCAAAGGATGCATGGCGCGAGGTGAAAAAGGTCGTCTGGCCTACCCGCAAGGAAACCTTGCAGATGACGGCGTATGTGTTTGCCTTCGTGGTGATCATGGCGCTTTTCCTGTGGTTCACGGACAAGACGCTGGAATGGGTCTTGTACGACTTGGTTTTGGGTTGGAGAAAGTCATGACGACCGCTGCGGAAATCACTGGAGCAGAAGCTCCTGCAGGCGCTTCTGCTTCGGCAAATCCGGATCTGCGCTGGTACATCGTCCATGCCTATTCGGGCATGGAAAAGGCGGTGGAGCGCAATATCCAGGAACGCATTGGTCGCTCTGGCATGCAAGACAAGTTCGGTCGCATTCTGGTGCCGACCGAAGAAGTGGTGGAGATGAAAAACGGCCAGCGCAAGACGACGGAGCGTCGCTTGTTCCCTGGCTATGTATTCGTCGAGATGGTGATGGACGACGATACCTGGCACTTGGTGAAGCACACCAACAAGGTGACCGGTTTCGTGGGGGGGGCCAAGAACCGCCCCGCCCCTATTTCCGAAGAGGAAGTCCAGAAGATCGTCAGCCAGATGCAGGAAGGCACGGACAAGCCGCGCCACAAGATCGAATTCATGGTGGGCGAGCTGGTTCGCGTCAAGGAAGGTCCGTTCACGGATTTCAATGGCTCCGTCGAAGAAGTCAATTACGAAAAGAGCCGCGTGCGCGTCTCCGTGATGATCTTCGGCCGCTCCACGCCGGTCGAGCTGGAATTTGGTCAGGTCGAAAAGACGTAAGAACGTCTTCGATAAAAACCCTGATCGCCCTGGCACGCCAGGGCAAGCAATTGGATGTCGCGCTTTTCGGCTCGGTGCGAACATCGTGATAGCGAGTCGTTAACCCCGGGGAGCCGGTTGCTGCATGGTGCAGCGCAGGCGTTATGACCCGTAAGGAGTAAAACATGGCGAAAAAAATCGTCGGTTTTATCAAGCTGCAAGTCCCAGCTGGTAAGGCCAATCCATCCCCACCCATCGGCCCGGCACTGGGTCAGCGTGGCCTCAACATCATGGAGTTCTGCAAGGCATTCAATGCGCAGACCCAAGGTGTGGAGCCAGGCCTGCCATTGCCCGTGGTCATCACGGCTTTCGCAGACAAGAGCTTTACCTTCATCATCAAGACGCCGCCTGCGACGACTCTGATCAAGAAGGCCATCAAGCTCGAAAAGGGTTCGGCCAATGCGCTGAAGATCAAGGTCGGCAAGATCACGCGCGAACAGCTCGAAGAAATCGCCAAGACCAAGATGAAGGACATGAATGCCGCGAATGTTGACGCAGCTGTCCGTACGCTGGCTGGTTCCGCACGCTCGATGGGCGTGACGGTGGAGGGTTTGTAAATGGCCAAGTTGACGAAAAAGCAAAAAGCCCTGCAGGGCAAGGTTGACAGCACCAAGCTGTACGCCTTCGCGGATGCAGTGGCCCTGGTGAAGGAAGCCGCCACCGCCAAGTTCGATGAATCCATCGACGTGGCCGTGCAGCTCGGCATTGATGCCAAGAAGTCCGACCAAGTGGTGCGTGGCGCCGTGGTGCTGCCCAACGGTACCGGCAAGACGACGCGCGTCGCCGTGTTCGCCCAGGGTGCCAAGGCTGAAGAAGCCAAGGCCGCGGGTGCCGACATCGTCGGCATGGACGACCTGGCCGCCATGGTCAAGGCTGGCGACATGCCTTTCGACGTGGTGATTGCTGCCCCTGATGCGATGCGCGTCGTGGGTACGCTGGGCCAGATCCTGGGCCCGCGTGGCCTGATGCCCAACCCCAAGGTGGGCACAGTGACGCCTGACGTTGCCACGGCCGTGAAGAACGCCAAGGCTGGTCAAGTGCAGTTCCGCGTGGACAAGGCCGGTATCGTGCACAGCACGATTGGCCGCCGTTCGTTCGACAACGAGAAGCTGCAAGGCAATCTGGCTGCCCTGATCGATGCACTGAACAAGGCCAAGCCTGCTTCGAGCAAGGGTCTGTACCTGCGCAAGGTCGCCGTGTCTTCCACGATGGGTCTGGGCGTCCGCGTGGATACGCAATCCATCGCAGCGTAATTGCGAAAAGAAATCTTCGGACCTGTCAAAGGGTCCGATGTGGTGGGCTGAAGCTGGCATTCAAGCTGCCTTCAGGCCATCCAAGACCGTTGGTGTGCAAGTTCGCACTTAATCCCCCTGGGGCCAACGCAGATGGCGATCCCGCTGCAGATGGAATCCGTTCCGAAACAGTTGGTCGCTGCAACAAGAGCGCGCAGGAGGGTGCAAGCCTGAATGTGCAATTTAAGGAGTAGACCTTGAGTCTTAATCGCAGTGAGAAAGAAGCGGTCATCAGTGAAGTGACCAGCCTCGCCGCTAAAGCTCAAACGCTTGTGATCGCGGAGTACCGCGGCATCACGGTCGCCGACATGACCAAACTGCGTGTGGAAGCTCGCAGCAAGGGCGTGAACCTGAGTGTTCTGAAGAACACCCTGGCTCGCCGTGCTGTAGCTGGCAGCGCGTTTGACGTGGTGGCTGACCAGATGACCGGTCCGCTGATCTATGGCTTCTCCGAAGACGCTGTGGCCGCCGCCAAGGTGGTGGCCGATTTCGCGAAAACCAACGACAAGCTGGTGATTCGTGGTGGCGCTTTCGGTGGCAAGGCCCTGGATGTCAACGGCGTTAAGCAACTGGCCAACATTCCTTCCAAGGAAGTGCTGCTGGCTCAGATTTGTGGCTTGCTTATGTCCCCCATGTCGCGTACGGCCGTTGTGCTGGGCGCACTGGCGGCGAAAAAAGGCGAAGGCGCAGCCGCACCGGCCGCCGAACCTGCCGCGGCTTGATAGCCGGGCAGTCAACCAACACAATTGTTAGGAAATCAAAATGGCATTCGATAAAGACGCATTCTTGACCGCGCTGGACAGCATGACGGTCCTGGAACTCAATGACCTGGTGAAGGCCATTGAAGAGAAGTTTGGCGTGAGCGCTGCAGCCATGGCTGCTCCTGCTGCCGCTGGTGGCGGTGCTGGCGCTGCTGCTGCTGAAGAAAAGACGGAATTCAACGTGGTGCTGACGGAAGCCGGCGCCAACAAGGTGTCCGTCATCAAGGCAGTGCGCGAAATCACCGGCCTGGGCCTCAAGGAAGCCAAGGACCTGGTGGACGGCGCTCCCAAGAACGTCAAGGAAGGCATTGCCAAGGCCGACGCCGAAGCTGCCGTCAAGAAGCTGGTGGAAGCCGGCGCCAAGGCCGAACTCAAGTAATTCGGTCTCGTTCAAGGGCTGGAGTGCTCCTCAAAGGGCCTCCAGCCTTTGGTGCTTTCAGAGCGCACCCGCAAGCCTCGTTTTCCACGAGTCTTTCGAGTGTCTTCTGACAACCCCGACAGCAGAAGACGCCTTGGTTCGGGTGATGTGCAATGCATCACCGTCCGCCATGGTTGGTAGTGGCCAACCGCCAAGCCCGCAAGGACACCTCTCCTTGCGGGTCAGTCGTCGAAGACCCAGGACTCATGTCTTTGCCCGGAGATCTCATGGCCTATTCCTACACCGAACGCAAGCGAATTCGCAAAAGCTTCGGCACCCGCGATAGCGTGCTCGAAGTTCCTTATCTGCTGCAGATGCAGAAGGACGCATACACCGCTTTCCTGCAGGCTGATAAAGCACCCCAGAAAAGAACCATCGAAGGCCTTCAGGCTGCATTCGACGCTGCCTTTCCTATCGTCTCCCACAACGGTTTCGTGGAGATGAAATTCATCGAGTACAACCTGGCCAAGCCCGCCTTCGACGTGCGCGAGTGCCAGACGCGTGGCCTGACGTTCGCGTCGGCCGTGCGGGCCAAGGTGCAGCTGATCATCTATGACCGCGAGTCCTCGACGTCGCAGTCCAAGGTGGTCAAGGAAGTGAAGGAGCAAGAGGTCTACATGGGCGAAGTGCCGCTCATGACCGACAAGGGCTCGTTCATCATCAACGGCACCGAGCGCGTGATCGTGTCCCAGCTGCACCGCTCGCCCGGCGTGTTCTTCGAGCACGACAAGGGCAAGACGCACAGCTCGGGCAAGCTGCTGTTCTCGGCGCGCATCATCCCTTACCGCGGCTCCTGGCTGGACTTCGAGTTCGACCCGAAGGACATCCTGTATTTCCGTGTGGACCGCCGCCGCAAGATGCCGGTCACGATCCTGCTCAAGGCCATCGGCCTGAACCCGGAATCCATCCTGGCGAACTTCTTCGTCAACGACAATTTCCGCCTGATGGACAGCGGCGCGCAGATGGAGTTCGTCTCCGAGCGCCTGCGCGGCGAAGTGGCGCGCTTCGACATCACCGACAAGTCCGGCAAGGTCGTCGTGGCCAAGGACAAGCGCGTGACCGCGCGCCACACCCGCGAACTGGAGCAGTCCGGCACCACGCACATCAGCGTGCCCGAAGACTTCCTGATCGGCCGCGTGGTGGCCCGCAACATCGTGGATGCGGACACCGGTGAGATCATCGCCAAGGCCAATGACGAACTGACCGAGGCACTGCTCAAGAAGCTGCGCAGTGCCGGCGTGCAGGACGTGCAGTGCATCTACACCAATGAACTCGACCAGGGCGCGTACATGTCGCAGACCCTGCGCATCGACGAAACGGTGGACGAGTTCGCAGCGCGCGTCGCCATCTACCGCATGATGCGCCCCGGCGAGCCGCCCACGGAAGACGCCGTGCAGGCCCTGTTCCAGCGCCTGTTCTACAACCCCGACACCTACGACCTGTCGCGCGTGGGCCGCATGAAGTTCAACGCCAAGATCGGCCGCGACGAATCCACCGGCCCCATGGTGTTGTCCAACGAGGACATCCTTGCCGTGGTCAAGATCCTGGTGGACCTGCGCAACGGCAACGGCGAAGTCGATGACATCGATCACCTGGGCAACCGCCGCGTGCGCTGCGTGGGCGAACTGGCCGAGAACCAGTACCGCACCGGCCTGGCACGTATCGAGAAGGCCGTGAAGGAGCGTCTGGGCCAGGCCGAGCAAGAGCCGCTGATGCCCCACGACCTGATCAACAGCAAGCCGATCTCGGCTGCGCTGAAGGAATTCTTCGGCGCCTCGCAGCTGTCGCAGTTCATGGACCAGACCAACCCCCTGGCTGAAATCACGCACAAGCGCCGTGTTTCCGCACTGGGCCCGGGCGGTCTGACCCGCGAACGCGCAGGCTTCGAAGTGCGCGACGTGCACGTGACCCATTACGGCCGCGTCTGCCCTATCGAAACGCCTGAAGGCCCGAACATCGGCCTGATCAATTCGCTGGCCCTGTACGCACGCCTGAACGAATACGGTTTCATCGAAACCCCGTACCGCCGCGTGGTGGAAGGCAAGGTCACGAACGAGATCGACTACCTGTCGGCCATCGAGGAAGGCAAGTACGTGATCGCGCAGGCCAACGCCGTGCTCGACAAGGACGGCCGCTTGACGGGCGAACTGGTCTCTGCCCGCGAAAAGGGTGAATCCATCCTGTGCGGTGCAGACCGTGTGCAGTACATGGACGTGTCGCCCGCGCAGATCGTGTCGGTGGCCGCCTCGCTGGTTCCATTCCTGGAGCATGACGATGCGAACCGCGCATTGATGGGCGCCAACATGTCGCGCCAGGCCGTGCCCGTGCTGCGTCCCGAGAAGCCCCTGGTGGGCACGGGCATCGAGCGTGTGGCCGCCGTGGACTCGGGCACCGTGGTCACCGCGACCCGTGGCGGTATCGTCGACTATGTCGATGCCACCCGCATCGTGGTGCGCGTGAACGACGACGAGGCCGTGGCCGGTGAAGTGGGCGTGGACATCTACAACCTCATCAAGTACCAGCGTTCCAACCAGAACACCAACATTCACCAGCGCCCCATCGTCCAGAAGGGTGACAAGCTGGTCAAGGGTGACGTGATCGCCGACGGCGCATCGACGGACTTCGGCGAGATCGCCATCGGCCAGAACATGCTGATCGCCTTCATGCCCTGGAATGGCTACAACTTCGAAGACTCGATCCTGATCTCCGAGCGCGTGGTGGCCGAAGACCGCTACACCTCGATCCACATCGAGGAACTGGTGGTCATGGCCCGCGACACGAAGTTGGGCGCCGAAGAAATCACGCGCGACATTCCGAACCTGTCGGAACAGCAGCTGAACCGTCTGGACGAGTCCGGCATCATCTACGTGGGCGCCGAAGTGCAGCCCGGCGACACGCTGGTAGGCAAGGTCACGCCCAAGGGCGAGACCACGCTGACGCCTGAAGAGAAGCTCCTGCGCGCCATCTTCGGCGAAAAGGCTTCCGACGTGAAGGACACCTCGCTGCGCGTGGACCAGGGCTCGCAAGGCACCGTGATCGACGTGCAGGTGTTCACCCGCGAAGGCATTCAGCGCGACAAGCGCGCCCAGCAGATCATCGACGATGAACTCAAGCGCTTCCGCCTGGACCTGAACGACCAGCTGCGCATCGTCGAGGCCGACGCCTTCGACCGTATCGAAAAGTTGCTCAACGGCCGCGTGGCCAATGGCGGCCCGCAGAAGCTGGCCAAGGGCACCAAGATCGACAAGGCCTACCTGGCGTCGGTCGAGAAGTTCCACTGGTTCGACATCCGTCCCGCCGAAGACGAAGTCGCCACGCAACTCGAGTCCATCAAGAACGCTCTGGAGCAGACGCGCCACAGCTTCGACCTGGCCTTTGAAGAAAAGCGCAAGAAGCTCACACAAGGCGACGAGCTGCCAGCGGGCGTGCTCAAGATGGTCAAGGTCTACCTGGCCGTCAAGCGCCGCCTGCAGCCCGGCGACAAGATGGCCGGCCGCCACGGCAACAAGGGGGTGGTCTCCAAGATCGTTCCGGTCGAAGACATGCCCTACATGGCCGACGGCACCCCTGCCGACATCGTGCTGAACCCCCTGGGCGTGCCCTCGCGGATGAACATCGGGCAGGTGCTCGAAGTCCATCTGGGCTGGGCCGGCAAGGGCATCGGCCAGCGCATTGGCGACATGCTGCAGCAGCAGGCCAAGGCCTCCGAGCTGCGCAAGTTCCTGGAAGAGGTGTACAACTCCCGCGGCCGTACCGAAGACCTCTCGCAACTGAGCGATGAGGATGTGCTGAACATGGCGGCCAACCTCACCAGCGGCGTGCCTTATGCCACTCCGGTGTTCGATGGTGCTTCGGAAGAAGAAATCAAGGACATGCTGAAGATCGCCTACCCGGACGACATTGCCGAGCGCAAGGGCCTCACGCCCACCCGCACTCAGGCTTACCTGTTCGACGGCCGCACCGGCGAGCGTTTCGAGCGTCCGACGACCATCGGCTACATGCACTACCTGAAGCTGCACCACTTGGTGGACGACAAGATGCATGCCCGTTCGACCGGTCCTTACTCGCTCGTCACGCAGCAACCGCTGGGCGGCAAGGCGCAGTTCGGCGGCCAGCGTTTCGGGGAAATGGAAGTGTGGGCGCTGGAAGCTTACGGCGCCGCCTACGTGCTGCAGGAAATGCTGACGGTGAAGTCCGACGACGTGGTGGGCCGTACCAAGGTGTACGAATCCATCGTCAAGGGCGAACACGCCATCGAAGCCGGTATGCCGGAATCGTTCAACGTGCTGGTCAAGGAAATCCGTTCGCTGGGCCTGGACATCGAGCTGGAACGCTCCTAAGCAGAAAAGGAAAGAGTCACTATGAAATCGCTACTCGACCTGTTCAAGCAATTCACGCCGGATGAGCATTTCGATGCCATCCGCATCGGCATGGCTTCGCCCGAAAAGATCCGCTCGTGGTCCTTCGGCGAAGTGAAGAAGCCCGAAACCATCAACTACCGCACGTTCAAGCCCGAGCGCGACGGGCTGTTCTGCGCCAAGATCTTCGGCCCCATCAAGGACTACGAATGCCTGTGTGGCAAGTACAAGCGTTTGAAGCACCGCGGTGTGATCTGCGAGAAGTGCGGTGTTGAAGTCACGCAGACCAAGGTGCGTCGCGAACGCATGGGCCACATCGACCTGGCCGCGCCCTGCGCTCACATCTGGTTCCTGAAGTCGCTGCCATCGCGCCTGGGCCTGGTGCTGGACATGACGCTGCGCGACATCGAACGCGTGCTGTACTTTGAAGCCTACGTGGTGACCGACCCCGGCATGACCCCGCTGAAGAAGTTCAGCATCATGTCCGAGGACGACTACGACGCCAAGCGCAAGGAATACGGCGACGAATTCATCGCCAAGATGGGCGCCGAAGGCATCAAGGACCTGCTGGAATCCATCGATATCGACCTGTCGATCGAACGCCTGCGTGGCGACCTGACCGGCTCCGAAGTCAAGGTCAAGAAGAACGCCAAGCGCCTGAAGGTGCTGGAAGCGTTCAAGAAGTCGGGCATCAAGCCCGAGTGGATGGTGCTCGAAGTGCTGCCCGTGCTGCCACCGGACCTGCGTCCGCTGGTGCCGCTGGACGGCGGCCGCTTCGCGACTTCCGACCTGAACGACCTGTACCGCCGCGTCATCAACCGCAACAGCCGCCTGCGCCGCCTGCTGGAGCTGAAGGCCCCTGAAATCATCGCCCGCAACGAAAAGCGGATGCTGCAGGAAGCCGTCGACTCGCTGCTGGACAACGGCCGCCGTGGCAAGGCCATGACGGGCGCCAACAAGCGCGCCCTGAAGTCGCTGGCCGACATGATCAAGGGCAAGTCCGGCCGTTTCCGCCAGAACTTGCTGGGCAAGCGCGTGGACTACTCCGGTCGTTCCGTGATCACCGTGGGCCCTACGCTCAAGCTGCACCAGTGCGGTCTGCCCAAGCTGATGGCCCTGGAGCTGTTCAAGCCCTTCATCTTCTCGCGCCTGGAAGCCATGGGCATCGCGACGACGATCAAGGCTGCCAAGAAGGAAGTCGAATCCGGCACGCCGGTGGTGTGGGACATCCTGGAAGAGGTCATCAAGGAACACCCCGTGATGCTCAACCGTGCGCCTACGCTGCACCGTCTGGGTATCCAGGCCTTCGAGCCCATCCTGATCGAAGGCAAGGCCATCCAGCTGCACCCACTCGTCTGCGCGGCCTTCAACGCCGACTTCGACGGTGACCAGATGGCTGTTCACGTACCGCTGTCGGTGGAAGCGCAGATGGAAGCCCGCACGCTGATGCTGGCCTCCAACAACGTGCTGTTCCCCGCATCGGGCGAACCCTCCATCGTTCCTTCGCAGGACGTGGTGCTGGGCCTGTACTACGCCACCCGTGACCGTATCAACGGCAAGGGCGAAGGCCTGGTGTTCGCCGACACCGGTGAAGTGCAACGTGCTCTGGACGCCGGCGAGGTCGAACTCGCCGCCAGGATCACGGTGCGCATGACCGAGTGGACCAAGAACAAGGAAACGGGCGAATTCGTTCCGTCCACCTCGCTCGTGGAAACCACCGCTGGCCGCGCACTGCTGTCCGAGATCCTTCCCAAGGGCCTGCCGTTCTCCAACATGAACAAGGCGCTCAAGAAGAAGGAAATCTCGCGCCTGATCAACGTGTCCTTCCGCAAGTGCGGCCTGAAGGAAACGGTCGTGTTCGCCGACAAGCTGCTGCAAAACGGCTTCCGTCTGGCCACGCGCGCCGGTATCTCCATCGCCATCGACGACATGCTGGTGCCTCCACAGAAGGCCGGCATCATCGAGCGCTCCGAGAAGGAAGTGAAGGAGATCGAACAGCAGTACGTGTCCGGTCTGGTCACCTCTGGCGAACGCTACAACAAGGTGGTGGACATCTGGGGCAAGGCCGGCGACGAAGTGTCCAAGGTGATGATGGCCCGGCTGTCCAAAGAGAAGGTCATGGACCGCCACGGCAAGGAAGTGGACCAGGAGTCGTTCAACTCCATCTACATGATGGCCGACTCCGGTGCCCGCGGTTCCGCCGCCCAGATCCGCCAGGTGGCCGGCATGCGGGGCCTGATGGCCAAGCCAGACGGCTCGATCATCGAAACGCCCATCACCGCGAACTTCCGCGAAGGCCTGAATGTGCTGGAGTACTTCATCTCCACCCACGGTGCCCGTAAGGGTCTGGCCGACACGGCGCTCAAGACCGCCAACTCCGGTTACCTGACCCGCCGCCTGGTGGACGTGACGCAGGATCTGGTCGTGACCGAGGAGGATTGCGAAACCTCCAATGGTTCGCTGATGCGCGCCATCGTCGAAGGCGGCGAAGTGATCGAATCGCTGCGCGACCGTATCCTGGGCCGCACGGCCGCAGAAGACGTGCTGCATCCGGAAACCCGGGCGGTGCTGGTCCAGGCGGGCGTCATGCTCGAGGAAGACCTCATCGAGGAACTCGAAGCCGCTGGCGTCGACGAAGTGAAGGTGCGCACGGCGCTGACCTGCGAGACCCGCTATGGCCTGTGCGCCAAGTGCTACGGCCGCGACCTGGGCCGTGGCGGCCTGATCAACCTCGGCGAAGCCGTGGGCGTGATCGCTGCCCAGTCCATCGGCGAACCCGGCACGCAGCTGACCATGCGCACGTTCCACATCGGTGGTGCCGCTTCGCGCGCCGCCATCGCATCGAGCGTGGAAGCCAAGTCCAACGGCGTGATCGGCTTCAATGCCACGATGCGCTACGTGAGCAACACCAAGGGTGAGCTGGTCGTCATTGCACGTTCGGGTGAGATCATCATCCACGACGAGCATGGCCGCGAGCGCGAGCGCCACAAGGTGCCTTACGGCGCGACGCTGACGGTCAAGGCCGACCAGCAGATCAAGGCCGGCACCATCCTGGCCAACTGGGATCCGCTGACGCGCCCCATCATCACCGAGTTCGCCGGCCAGACCAAGTTCGAGAACGTCGAAGAAGGTCTCACGGTGGCCAAGCAGGTCGACGAAGTGACCGGCCTGTCCACGCTGGTGGTGATCGATCCGAAGCGCCGCGGCGCTGCCAAGGTCGTTCGTCCACAGGTGAAGCTGATCGACGCGCAGGGCAACGAAGTGAAGATCCCTGGCACCGACCACTCGGTGACCATCGGCTTCCAGGTCGGCGCGCTGATCCAGGTGCGCGACGGCCAGGACGTGGGCCCCGGCGAAGTGCTGGCGCGTATTCCGGTCGAAGGCCAGAAGACCCGCGACATTACCGGCGGTCTGCCCCGCGTGGCTGAGCTGTTCGAAGCCCGCACTCCGAAGGACAAGGGCACGCTGGCCGAGATGACCGGTACCGTGTCGTTCGGCAAGGAAACCAAGGGCAAGGTCCGCCTGCAGATCACCGATCCTGAAGGCCACGTGTTCGAAGAGCTCGTGCCCAAGGAAAAGAACATCCTGGTGCACGAAGGCCAGGTGGTGAACAAGGGCGAGTCGATTGTGGACGGCCCCGCCGATCCGCAGGACATCCTGCGCCTCTTGGGCATCGAGGAACTGTCGCGCTACATCGTGGACGAAGTGCAGGACGTGTACCGCTTGCAGGGCGTGAAGATCAACGACAAGCACATCGAGGTGATCGTTCGCCAGATGCTGCGCCGCGTCGTGGTCGAGAACGTCGGCGAGTCGAACTACATCGCCGGTGAGCAGGTTGAGCGCTCCGAGATCCTCAACACCAACGAGGCGCTGCAGGCCGAGGGCAAGATTCCCGCGACCTACAGCAACCTGCTCTTGGGTATCACGAAGGCTTCGCTGTCGACCGACTCCTTCATCTCGGCGGCTTCCTTCCAGGAAACCACCCGCGTGCTCACCGAGGCTGCCATCATGGGCAAGCGCGACGAGCTGCGCGGCCTGAAGGAAAACGTGATCGTGGGCCGCCTGATCCCGGCTGGTACGGGTCTGGCTTACCACCAGGCACGCAAGGCCAAGGATGCCATGGACGACGCCGAGCGCCGCGCCATCGCCGAAGCCGAAGCGGCCGAGATGGAAGCCCAGGCGGATGCCACCGAAGTCGAGGGCAGTGCCTCCACGGCCACCGACGCAGCTGCTGACTAAGCCCGAGGGCTGTCACTGAAGAGCTCCCGCCCTGTCCCTGGCAGGCCGGGAGCTTTTTTTTGGACATCGTCTGCGCACCTTTCTTCTTTTCCTTTCTCCATTTACTTTTCGGGCCGGAACGCGTGGTGCACGCGGAGACGGCAGCTGTGCATGTGGTCATCGCCTCTTTTCTGGATTGTTTTTGCCATCGCCGTCTTCTGGGCCCTGGGCGCCTACAACCGCCTGATGCGGCTGCGCTCTGCCGTCGTGCAGGCGTTCGGCAGTTTTGACGCGCACATGGTGCGGCTGGTGGCGCTGCTGGGAGAGTTTGGAGCCGCGCATGCTGTCCAGCCCTCCACCTTGAGTGCCCCGGAACAGGAGATGGCAGCACTGCAGGGCGCCACCACCCAATTGAGTGCGTCGCTCGCAATGGCGCGTGCCCGTCCCCTGCAGGCAGATGCAATCGCCGCTCTGACGGCCGCACGCGATGTGCTGCAGGCTTGCTGGCAGAAGGCGGGGCGCAGGGAAGGGCAGGGCGACCCACCGCCCACAGCGGCTGACGCGCGGGACGCCTTGCCGTCGCCCTGGCAAATCCGGTGGGATGAACATGTCCAGCAGAACGACCAGGCCATTCGCGTCTTCAACGATGCGGTGTTGCACTACAACGCCGCCATTGCCCAGTTTCCCGCGAACCTGCTGGCCTGGGTGTTCGGATTCAAGGCCGCCCGGGGCCTGTAGACCGTTTTCAGGACCACCATGACCCAACCCCCTGCGCGCCGCCCCATGTCTTCTTCCGGGGGACAACCTCCTTCGCCCCGCAGCCCCGCCCACCCGCCGTCCGGGGGCGGACAGCCGGTGGCGCTGTGGCAGCAGCTGGATGCCGTGGCCGGCGCCTTGCTGGCCATTCGCGGGGGCCAGTCCGGAACCGCCGCCATGGCGGCGGTGGACGTGGGTCTGCGCCCGGGTGTGCAGTCTCTGCTGTTCCAGGTGCTGCGCCAGGCCGGGCGCGCCGAGGCATTGCGCCGCCAGATGGTCGCCCGCACGCCGCCGCCGGCGGCGGATGCCTTGCTGTGCACGGCGCTGGCGCTGTGCTGGAACCCGGACGAATCGCCGTATGAGGCCTTCACGCTGGTGAATCAGGCGGTGGAGGCGGCCAAGCGGAGCGCATCCACCCGCGCGCAGGCCTCGTTCATCAACGGGTGCTTGCGACGCTTTCTGCGCGAGCGCGATGCGCTGGTCGCCCGCACCGGCGACGACCCGCTGGCCCGCTGGAACCATCCCCAGTGGTGGATCGCACGGCTGCGCAAGGACCATCCCCAGCATTGGGAGCAGATCCTTCAGGCCAACAACGCCCACGCGCCAATGGCGTTGCGGGTTAACAAGCAAAAATGCACTCTGGCGCAATACCATCAAGCGCTAGGTGCTATTAATTTGGAAGCGTCTTCGTGGGGCGATGCCGGGCTGGTGCTGCGGCATCCCGTGCCTGTGCAATCCCTGCCGGGCTTTGACCAGGGCTGGGTGTCGGTGCAGGACGCCGCCGCGCAGATGGCGGCGCCCCTGCTGCTGGACGGCCTGGACCTCGCACAGCCCCTGCGTGTGCTCGACGCCTGCGCCGCACCGGGGGGCAAGACGGCCCACCTTCTGGAGCTGGCCGGTGCTGGCGCCCCTGTACAGGTCACCGCGCTGGAGATCGACGCCGCCCGCAGCGCCCGCATCGGTGACACCATGCAGCGCCTGGGGCTTCGTGCGCAGGTGGTCGTGGCCGACGCCGCACGCCCCCAGGACTGGTGGCAGCAGCACTGCGGGGGTGAACTGTTCGATGCCATCTTGCTCGATGCGCCATGCACCGCCTCGGGCATCGTGCGGCGCCACCCCGACGTGCGCTGGCTGCGCCGCGAGAGCGACATTGCCCAGTTGGCCGCCCTGCAGGCCCGCCTGCTGAAGACGCTCTGGCCCCTTCTGCGCCCAGGCGGGCGGCTGCTGTATTGCACCTGTTCCGTGTTCCGCGCCGAAGGCGACGACCAGGTGCAAACGTTTCTTGCACACAACACCGATGCGCAATTGCTGCCGTCGCCGGGGCATTTAATTCCCGGCAACGGGGACAAGCCCGGGGCTGTCCCGGACAATCAACCGGGTGACCACGACGGATTTTTTTACGCACTGTTGCAAAAATCGCCGCAATGAGTCCGTGATGGCTCGGTGGATGGTGGTTTGCGCAATTTTTGTGCTCATGGGATGTGCCGCCCTGCTGCCGGGGCTGGCCGCGGCAGGGCAAGCCGCCGCGCCCGAGGTGGGCGAACTGCGGCTCGAGCGGGCCGAAGACGGCCTGTACCTCAGCACCAACCTGCAGTTCATGCTGCCGGAACTCGCAGAAGATGCATTGAACAAAGGCATTCCCATGTTCTTCGTGGCGGAGGCCCAGGTGCTGCGCGACCGTTGGTACTGGTCTGACCGCCAAGTGGCGGAAACCACCCGCTATCTGCGCCTAAGTTATCAGCCATTGACGCGAAGATGGCGATTGAACATCTCCCCCGTACCGTTCACCAACAGCGGCCTGGGCGTGGTGCTGGGGCAGAACTTTGACGACTATGCCGACGCGTTGTCTGCCATTCAGCGGATTTCGCGTTGGAAGATCGCTGAAAACGAGGTGATCGAGGCAGATGCCGTGCACACGGTCAACTTCCGGTTCAGGCTCGACATGTCCCAGCTGCCCCGCCCGTTTCAGATTGGGGCCGTGGGGCGATCCGGATGGAATCTGCTGGTTTCGCGCAGCCAGCGCCTGGCAGCGGAGCCTGCGAAGTGAGTCACCCCGGCGCTCCCCGGCCGGCGGCGGCCTCCGCATCAGCCCACGCCGCCGCACGCCAGTCGCGCGCCGTGCGCTGGGCGGTGGGGGTGGGCGCCGCCGCCATGTCTGCCATCGGCTTGGTGCTGATGTTCCTGCTTACCCTGGCGACCAACAACCGCGCGCTGTACGAGCGCAACTACGCCTGGCTCTTTGGCGTGAACGTGCTGGTGGCGCTGCTGCTGCTGGCCGTGCTGGTCTGGGTGGCGGTGCGCCTGGGCATGCGCCTGCGCAAGGGGCGCTTTGGCAGCAGGCTGCTCGTCAAGCTGGCGGCCATTTTCGCGCTGGTGGGCCTGATGCCGGGGCTGCTGATCTACGTGGTGTCCTACCAGTTCGTCACCCGCTCCATCGAGAGCTGGTTCGATGTGAAGGTGGAAGGGGCCCTGTCGGCGGGGGTGAATTTGGCCCGGGTTTCACTCGACTCGCTGGCTACCGACATGGCCGCCAAGACGCGCAACGCGGGTGCGCAGGTGGCCCAGGTGCCCGATGCCGCCGCCGGGCTGGTGCTCGAACGCATCCGCGAGCAGCTGGGCGCCACCGATGTCGTGCTCTGGAACGCTGCAGGGCAGGCGGTGGCCAGCGCCGGCCAGTCGCGCTTCAGCCTGAATCCCGACCGCCCCGGGGTGCCCCTGCTGCGCACCGTGCGCCAGCAGCGCGCCACCGCGCAGATCGAGGGACTGGACGATATATCGGACCCTGCCGCCGCGCAGAACGCGCGGGTCAAGGTGCTGGCCCTGGTGAGCAGTCCCAGTGTGGGCTTGCTCGTGGAGCCCCGGTACCTGCAAGCCACGCTCCCGCTGCCGCCCGCGCTGGTGGCGAACGCCATCGCCGTGCAGGAGGCCAACCGTGAATACCAGGAGCGCGCGCTGGCGCGGGGAGGCCTGCGGCGCATGTACGTGGGCACGCTCACGCTGAGCCTTTTCCTGGCGGTATTTGGAGCCGTGCTGCTGGCGGTGCTGCTGGGCAATCAGCTGGCACGCCCCCTGCTCGTGCTGGCCGAAGGGGTGCGCGAGGTGGCGGCCGGCAACCTCAGCCCCAAGGCCGTGCTGCAGGGCAAGGACGAACTGGGCGGCCTCACGCGGTCCTTCGCCTTGATGACCCAGCAACTGGCGGATGCCCGGCAGGCCGTGGAACAGAGCATGGGTGAGGTCGATGCCGCCCGCGCCAATCTCCAGACCATTCTGGACAACCTGACAGCGGGGGTCATCGTCCTGGATGCGCAGGGGCTGATCCGGTCGTCCAACCCCGGCGCCACGCGGATCCTGCGCGCACCCATGGCGGTGTACGAAGGGCGTCCGCTGTCCGAGGTGCCCGGCCTTGCCGAGTTTGCGGCATCGATCCAGGGCCATTTCGACGCCTTCCTGGGGGACACCGAACGCCATGGGCTGGACCACTGGCAGCAACCGTTTGAACTGCATGCGTCGTCCGGCGGCGTGGGGCAGCACGCCACCAGCCTCGTGGCCCGGGGGGCCGAACTGCCTGATTCGGCCCGATTGTTGGTTTTTGACGACATTTCGGAAATTGTTTCAGCACAGCGTGCGCAGGCCTGGGGCGAGGTGGCACGGCGCCTGGCGCATGAAATCAAGAATCCGCTGACGCCCATCCAGCTGTCCGCCGAGCGGCTGGAAATGAAGCTCTCGGGCAAACTGCCGGATCCAGAGCAAGCCATCCTGGCCAAGTCCGTCAAGACCATCGTGGACCAGGTGGACGCCATGAAGCGGCTGGTCAACGAATTCCGAGACTACGCACGGTTGCCCGCCGCAGAGCTGCATGCGCTGGATCTCAATGCGCTGGTCGCGGATGTGCTCCACCTGTATGGGGAAGAGAACGCCACCGTGCGTGTGGAAGCCGAGCTGGACCCGCGCTGCCCCAGCATCGCGGGCGACGCGCAGCAACTGCGCCAGGTCGTGCACAACCTGCTGCAAAACGCGCAGGATTCCACGGAACAGGCCCGTGCCAGCACCTCCGAGCCCGTGCCCGCGGTGCGCATCAGCACGCGCTGGAGCGAGTCCTCGCGGCGCGTGCGGCTCACGGTATCGGACAGCGGCGCCGGCTTCCCCGCGCACATCCTTCAGCGGGCCTTCGAACCCTACGTCACCACCAAGCCGCGGGGTACCGGCCTGGGGCTGGCCGTGGTCAAAAAGATTGCCGACGAGCACGGCGCACGCATCGACTTGTCGAATCGCATCGAAGATGGCGTGGTGCGGGGAGCCCAAGTGTCGTTATCATTCGCCCCTGAACCAGCGGTGGCGTCATAACAACACCGCCCCGCAGTACCCAAGGCGCTTCAACACACATGGCAAACATTCTGGTGGTCGACGATGAGCTCGGCATTCGTGATCTGTTGTCGGAAATCCTGAACGACGAAGGTCACAGCGTAGACCTCGCAGAAAACGCAACCCAGGCGCGTGCTGCCCGGTCGGGCAATACTTACGACCTGGTGCTGCTCGATATCTGGATGCCCGATACCGACGGTGTCTCGCTGCTCAAGGAATGGGCAACGGCCGGCGTGCTCACCATGCCCGTGATCATGATGAGCGGCCACGCCACCATCGACACCGCCGTGGAGGCCACGCGCATCGGCGCGTTCTCTTTCCTTGAAAAGCCCATCACCCTGCAAAAGCTGCTCAAGGCGGTGGAGCAGGGCCTGGCGCGCAATGCCGCCCACCAATCGGCCCCGGCGGCCGCCACCCAGGCGCCCGTTCACGCTCCCGCCGACCCCACGTTCTCGCAACTGCCGGCCGTATCGGCCGTGATGGCCAGCGTGGACGCCGGCCCGCACGCCCACCAGGGGTTTGATCTGGACCGCCCCCTGCGCGAAGCGCGTGATGGCTTCGAGAAAGCCTATTTCGAATTCCACCTTGCCCGCGAGGGCGGCTCGATGACGCGGGTAGCCGAAAAAACCGGCCTGGAGCGCACCCACCTGTACCGCAAGTTGCGCCAGTTGGGCGTGGACCTGGGGCGAGGCAAGCGCACCTAGCAGCACCGCAATAAATTCCTTCAGGTTCTTCAGAAGCCTCGATTTTTCTGGTTATAATTTGAGGCTCAGGCCCGGTAGCTCAGTCGGTAGAGCAGAGGATTGAAAATCCTTGTGTCGGTGGTTCGATTCCGCCCCAGGCCACCACTCTCATTTTGTAGTCGTACATAGACGACTGCAGAAGTCAAAAAGCCCTAAGTAAATCAACGACTTAGGGCTTTTCCCATTCCGGGCCCGTCCGTAGTTATCCACCCCAAGCCAGCGCAAAGTGGGGGCAACTTTGGGGGCAACTGCTGGGCTCGGGAGCAATATGTCCGGGCGACGCGCTTTCATTCACCATTGAGCGCAGTGATGGATCGAGACGATCCGCCAATGCCGCTGCGGATCAGCCCTTTGGTCCGATTGGCGTGCTTCAAGCTGGACCAGGGCATTCGAATCCCGCAGACGGACTGCCGCTCAGCTCAGATCAGCATTGGACGGAGCGAGCATGGCGTTCGATCTCGCTCACGGTAGCCCTTCGCGCTGCGTGCGGCTTGCGGTCTTCGATAGCGGCGCCTAAAGGCGACCGGTGGAACTCTGCGGGCATTGCAACGATGCCTGTATCCCTTTCCGGGGGAGACATAGTCTGGGACGTTGGGCAGGACGCTGCTCCTAAGCTGGTTGCCGTTCGGCAAGATCAGGTCGTTGTCTTGCGGTTGGAAGTGGTCCATTCCACTCCCGCTTGAGGTAGTGTGTCTTCGGATGCTCACGCAGAAACACGCAGCATTGCACCCAGTCCATGGTCGCCGGGTGGGCGTCGATTGCGTGAGAAAGATGATCCAACACCATCGCGGCCATCGCGGCGCAGGTATCCGGCGGGCGCGGGTTGGTCAGCATGAGGGTCGCGATCAGTTGCTGCGCTTGCGGATCTACTCCGCACAACTCGGCGGCGATGGGAGTCACGCGCGACTTCAGGTCTGCGAGCACTGCCCATCCGCGCTCCGCCAGCGCATGGTGCAGAGCCCGCAATACAGGCTCCCATTCAATCGCTGCAAGCAGCGGCGGTGAAACCTGGATGGCAATATGCGGCATGGGGGGCTCCGTGTTCAGTCGATCTTGATGCCGACATCGCGGATCAGCTTCTGCCAGCGTGTTCGCTCGCTCGCCATCAGCCGCGCGAAAGCCTGGGGGGAGCTATCGACAGGTACCGAGCCGAGTGCGGCCAGCTTGTCTTGAGTGGTCTTGGTTGCGAGCACTGCGCCCATGTGTTTGACCAACCAGTCCGTGCGGTCGGCCGGCGTGGCAGCGGGGGCCAGGAAACCGTACCAGCCGCCAATTTCGGCATCCACACCCGATTCCTTGAGCGTTGGCACATTGGGCAAGGAGGGAATGCGCTGGGCTGCCGTCACCGCAAGCGCCTTCAGGCGCCCGCTGTGCACATGCTGCAAGATGGCCGGCATGGCCTCGAACACCATGTGAGCTGTCCCTCCCAGCACATCGTTGAGTGCAGGGGCGGAGCCGCGGTACGGAATGTGGAGGATGGACGTACGGGTCTGCTGCTTGAACAGTTCGCCCGCCAAGTGTTGAGGTGTGCCATTGCCAGCAGACGCGTAGAAGTACTTGCCGGGGCTCTTGCGCAGCAGTTCGAGGGCTTCGTTGACCGTCGTCGCAGCAAAGGAGGGGTGCACGGCCCAGAGCAACGGCACCGAAGCGGCCCATGCCAGCGGTGTGAAGTCCTTTGCTGCATCGAAGTTGAGCTTGGGATACAGCGCAGGGTTGGCGGCCAACGGGCCAAGCGCACCCAGCAGCAGCGTATATCCGTCGGCCTCACCGCGTGCGACCGCCTCGGTGCCGATGTTCCCGCCCGCACCACTGCGGTTGTCGACCATCACCGTGGCACCACTGTGCGTTTGCAAGGCATTCGCCATCAGGCGCGAAACCGCATCCGTAGTAGCGCCTGCTGGATAGGGGCACACGATCCGGATCGGCCTTGAGGGAAAAGCCTGCGCGTGAGCGCAGGGCGTCACGCCGAGGGCGGGAAGTGCCGTGGCCGCGCCAGCGTACTGAAGGAAGTTGCGTCTTTTCATCGGTGCACAGTTGGTTGGAGTTATCTCGTGTTGTAGTGTCGACAGTGCAGCGGGTCTGCGCAATTTGCATTTTCTGGTCGTATCTATCGGATAATCCGATAACAATGGGCACACGCGACCGCGATCCACTTGATCTTGTCTCCTTGCGCCAGTTGCGCTACTTCGCGGCAGCGATGCGTGCGCGCAGCTTCAATGCAGCTTCGCGCGATGCCTCGATCTCTCAGGCGGCCCTGTCGGAGCAAATCGCCTTGTTGGAATCGACCCTCGATGTGCATCTGTTCGACCGTACGAGCGGGCGCGCCATTGCGACGGTCTCTGGGCAGGAGCTTGACCGCCGGGTTTCGACCTGTCTGATGGAACTGCAGTCGGCCCTGCGCGATGCGCGCCAACGTGCGAACACCGTGGCAGGGCTGGTCCGCGTCGGCCTGGTGCAGTCTTACGCTGGATGCTGGGTACTCCCCGTGGTGCGCACCGCGCAAGCTCAGTGGCCGGAGCTTTCGATTGCGCTGCGCAGACGGACTGCACAAGCCTTGACCGAAGGCGTTTTGCGCGGTGATCTTGATCTTGCTGTCAGTTTCGACCCGGAACCACATGCGGATCTTGAAGTCCTGGCATGTTTCGAGGAGTCTGCTGTTGCTGTCGGGTTGGGGGCCAGAAGGCGCTCGCTGAGCCTCGCCGACGTCGCGAAGCACCCTCTGGCATTGCTTCCCGCCGAGTATTCAATGCGCCGCCAGCTCGACAACGCCTTTGCCGCGCTGGGGCTGAAGCCAAACGTCCAACTTGAGTCCGATGCGCTTGAAGATCTTGTGCATGCGGCGCGTGAGAACAGCATGGTTGCACTGCTCAACGGCGCCGCCGCGCTGAGCCTGGATGTGAACGACGCCACCCCTTTGGCTGACAAGAAACTACGCAGGCAAGCCTGCCTGGTGCGCTCACGCAGCCGGCATCACAGCCTGGCTGCCCGGCACCTTTGGGATGCGCTGTCGGCCGCAAGCCCCAGGCAGCCGGTATCGTGGGTCCGACGATCAAAAAACTGAAGAAGACAAGGCCCGGTAGCTGCCATGGCCTTGAGTGGGAACACTTCGCCATGCGTCTCGACTTCCATGTCGCCTAGGCTAGCTACCCTTGCATCGACGTTCCCAAGAACCAGTGGACTGGCACTGAGCCGTCCCGCGGTTTGCGCACACTGCCGGTTCTCAACAGGAACTCGCGGCGGACAGCCTCAGGTGGTCTCGCAGAAGTCCCGCCGCGGCTGAACAGGACGGCGACACTCCGAGGAGAAGGTTGCGCCTGGCCCACGGCTCACTCAAATGGACCGTCTTGAGTGGATGAGGTTGCGTACTTCTCAAGACAGCAACTGGCAAGACTCCAATCCCGAGGTTCGCGTTGATCATCTGGCACATCGCGTCGAAACTGCGGACCTGCACGCGAACGCGCATCACTTCGCCGTATTGCTCTGCGGCTCGCGAGGTCAGTTCAAGCAAAGAGCTCCCACGATTCAGGCCCACAAAGTCGTACTTCAGGCATTCCCTGAAGCTGACCCGCTTCCGCTTTCCCAATGGATGGTTGTGCGCACAAACGGCCACAAGAAGGTCTTGCTGGAATCGCTCCACGTTCAAGTCGCCGACCGCCGTGTTCTCGGCGAATATGCCAATGTCCGCAACGCCTTCGACCACCGCGCGGACGATGTCACCGCTCAGTTGCTCTTCGAGCTCCACATGGATGTCGGGGTACTCGGCCATGAACGTGGAGAGGCAGCCAGGCAGGAACTCCGTCAGTGCGGACATGTTGGCCCACAGGCGGACATGGCCGCGTATCCCTTTGGTGTAGTCCCGGATCTCGCTGCTGAACTGTTCGAACCCCTGGAAAAGCCGAAGCGCATGCTGCATTGCCAAGTGGCCAGCAGGTGTCAGTTGGACTCCACGGGATGTTCTATCGAAGAGCCTTGTTCCCGAAGCGTTTTCAAAGTCCGACAGCCGCCGGCTCGCGGCCGAGACAGCGAGACTGCAGGCTTCAGCCCCCCGTGTAACGCTGCCCGCCTGCGCGACTGCGCAAAAGAGCCTGAGGGTGACGAAGTCAACGCGTGCGGGGTTGATGAGCGTGGGCATGGGTCAATTCTAGGAAGGTTTCGCAAAACGCGAATGCCGTGCCACAAATGAGCAATTCCACGACAGCAATGATCCTCCTACAGTCGCCCCACAGACAACGGATAAGGCGAACGTGCAAGCACTCCACGGAATCAAGGTACTGGAACTCGGGCAGCTGATTGCGGGCCCGTTTGCTGGCAAGACTCTGGCCGACTTCGGCGCGGATGTCATCAAGGTAGAGCCGCCAGGGGTTGGCGACCCGCTGCGAAAATGGCGCCTGCTCCGGGAGGGCACCTCGGTCTGGTGGGAGGTCCAATCCCGCAACAAGAGGTCGGTCGCACTGGACCTTCGCACGCCCGAAGGCCAGGACGCAACCCGTGCGCTGCTCACCGAGGCAGACGTGGTCATCGAGAACTTCAAGCCCGGAACCATGGAGGCCTGGGGTCTGGGTTGGGAGACGCTGCATGCGCTCAATCCCAGGCTCATCATGCTGCGTATCTCTGGGTATGGGCAGACGGGGCCCTACAGGCAGAAGCCCGGCTTCGGCGTTCTCGGCGAGGCCATGGGCGGCCTGCGCCACCTGACGGGCGAGCCTGGGCGGGTGCCGGTGCGCTGCGGCATCTCCATTGGGGACAGTCTGTCCGCCATGCACGGAGCCCTCGGCGTCATGCTGGCTCTCTACCACCGTGATGCCCGGGGCGGCGAAGGCCAGGTGATTGACGTCGCCCTCTATGAGAGTGTCTTCAACATGATGGAGAGCCTGGTGCCCGAATACGACGCCTTCGGCGCTGTGCGTGAGCGCTCGGGCAGCGCGCTGCCAGGAATCGCGCCGACCAATGTCTATCGGTGTTCTGATGGTGGCTATGCGCTGATTGCGGGCAATGGCGACAGCATCTTCAAACGGCTCATGGCTGCCATAGGCCGGCATGACCTGGAGCATGAACCGGCACTTGCCCAGAACGACGGCCGTGTCGCACGGGTTCAGGAAATCGACGCCGCCATCGAGGCATGGACACTCACCAAGTCGCTGGCCGAAGTGCTCAACGTGCTCGACGAGGCCAAGGTGCCTGCAGGCAAGGTCTACACGGTGGAGGACATCGTGCACGACCCCCAGTACATCGCCCGGGAAATGATTGTCGAGCAGGAAACCGCCGACGGAACGCGAGTGAAGGTACCTGGCATCGTTCCCAAGCTCAGCGCCACACCCGGACGTGTTTCATATCCAGCGCCTCTGCTGGGAGAACACACCCACGTTCTGTCGGAAACCTCAGGATGGCCAGCACGCAGCGAGAAGGAGGCCCACCATGTTTGAGGGCAGGGCGATCAAGCTCAAGATCAATGAGGTCGGCCCCCGCGACGGCCTTCAGAACGAGGCCGCGTTCGTAGAGACCGACGACAAGGTGCGGTTGGTGGACCATCTGAGCGGACTGGGGTACTCCAAGATCGAAGTGACGTCGTTCACCTCGCCGACCGCAATCCCTGCGCTCAGGGATGCCGAGGCCGTCATGCACCGCATTCGGCGCGAGCCCGGTGTTGTGTACACCGCGTTGATTCCCAATGTCCGTGGTGGCGAGCGCGCCCTGGAGTGCCGGGTAGACGAATTCAACCTGGTGATGTCGGCCAGCGAAACCCACAATCTGGCCAACCTGAGGATGACCCGTCCACAGTCGCTGCGCCAGCTGGGTGATGTGGCTGCCCTTGCCGTGTCGGCCAAGGTACCTGTGAACATTTCGCTGTCCTGCGTGTTCGGTTGCCCCATGGAGGGAGAGGTGCCGCAGGCCACCGTGCTGGACCTGGTGGGTCAGTTCGCTGGCTTGGGGGCTACAGGCGTCACCCTGTGCGATACGACGGGGATGGCATACCCCACCCAGGTCCATGGCATCTGCGAATCAGTCGCCAAGGCCTATCCCCAACTGAACATCACCGGCCACTTCCACAACACGCGGGGGATGGGCCTGGTCAACACACTTGCGGCGGTCGAGGCTGGCATACGCCAGTTCGACATGTCGCTGGGCGGTATCGGTGGCTGTCCCTATGCCCCAGGTGCGTCCGGCAATGTGGCCACGGAGGACGTGGTCCACATGCTGCAGTGGATGGGCTACGACACGGGTGTCGATGTTCCTGGTCTCATCCAGGCGGCCCACGAGCTGGAGCGGCTGATTGGCCACGAGCTCCCCGCCCAGGTGAGCCGCGCCGGCGAACGCCTCAAGCGCCATGCGCCACCGGCGGGCTTCGATGAAATCCGGGAGCGCGCCATCGCTCGCAACACGGCATCTGCAAAGTAGTCCACACCATGATCAGCCACCTCGACCACCTGGTCCTTACCACTGCCAACGAGACAGAGTGCGTTCGCTTCTACACCGAAGTACTGGGGATGAAGCTGGAGTCCTTCATAGGTGGCACGCCCCCGGTGGAGCGCCGGGCCTTCAAGTTCGGCAGCCAGAAAATCAACCTGCATGTGAAGGGGCGGGAATTCGAGCCCAAGGCCCACACGCCTGTACCCGGCGCGCTGGACCTGTGCTTCCTGGCATCGGTTCCGCTCGACCAGGTCATCGAGCGCCTGCGGCAGCATTCGATTCCCATCGCCGAGGGCCCGGTCCTGCGCACGGGCGCCACTTCCAGGATTCGCTCGATTTACCTGCGCGACCCCGACTTGAACCTCATCGAGATTTCTGAGCTGGCGCCTGTGGGCTAGCCGCCGAACACTTCCCCCGATCCTCTCAGCCCGGATGGCCTCACGGCACCCGGGATGGGGATGCTTTTTCCACAAAAAAAGGAGACAGACATGATTCGTAGAAATGCATTGCTGGGCATCGCGGTGTGCGCGGCGTTCGGGGCTGCGCACGCGGAAACCTACCCCTCCAAACCCGTCACGCTCGTGGTGCCCAGTGCCCCGGCGGGTTCCACCGACATCGTGGCCCGCCTGATTGGCGAGCAGCTGCAGACGGCGCTTGGCCAGGCCGTCGTGGTTGACAACAGGCCCGGCGGCAGTGGGAACATCGGCACCGAGTTTGCGGCCCGCGCACCGGCCGATGGCCATACGCTGCTGGTCCAGTACTCGGGCTATCACGTGGGCAACCCCGCGCTGTTCTCGCAGATTCGCTGGAAGACCTCTGACTTTGCGCCCATCGCGCTGGTGATGCGCGCACCGCACGTCGTGGCGGTCAGTGCCACCCTTCCGGTCAACAGCCTGAAGGAGTTCATCGCCTACGGTCAGAAGAATCCCAAGGGCCTGTTCTACGCATCTTCTGGCAATGGCTCGATTCAGCACATTGCCGGCGAGATGTTCGGCAAGCAGTCCAAGGTCCCTGTGACCCATGTGCCCTACAAGGGCGCTGGTCCGGTCATCACCGACCTCATCAGCGGCCAGGTCGACATGTTCATCACGACGCCGCCATCCGTCATTGGCCAGGTGCAAGCGGGCAAGTTGAAGGCCCTGGCGTATGCGGGGCCCAAGCGCCATCCATCCCTTGCGAATGTGCCGACCGCTGCCGAGGCGGGGCTGCCCGGCTACGAAGTTGAAAGCTGGTTCGCCGTCTTCGCCCCCGCCAAGACACCTTCCGCCATCACGGCCCGCCTCGCCGCAGCCATCAAGACCATCGTCGAGAGCGACAACTACAAGAAAAAGATCGAAGACCAGGGCGCCTTCGCCGCCTACATGGGCCCCGCAGAACTGGGCAAGTTCGTGGACCAGGAAACAGCCGCGTGGGCCAAGGTGGTTCGCGAAGGCAACATCAAAGCCGAGTGAGGGGGCAAGGGCATGAAATTCGCACTACGTCTACTGACGACGGGTCTGTCCATGGGCCTCCTGATTTCCTGCGCATCCCCCGGTGGTGGCGCTGACACCGGCCTCGCCACGGCACGGACCGAGTCGGGCGTTGTCCGTGGCCACGGCACGGACGTGAAGAAGTTCTACGGCATTCCCTACGCCGCCGCGCCCGCCGGCGACCTGCGCTGGAAGCCGCCGCAGCCAGCCGCCCCATGGACCGGTGTGCGCGACAGCACCGCGTTCGGCGACTACTGCGTCCAGCCGCAGGAGTACCCTGAGCAGCGCGGTGGCATGAGCGAGGACTGCCTGAACCTGAATGTCTGGACACCGGCCCGGCGCAAAGATGAACGCCTGGCGGTCATCGTCTGGATCCATGGTGGCGGGTTCGCGTACGGCGCAGGCTCCCATCCCTCCTACGATGGCGAAGCCCTTGCCCGCCGCGGCGTGGTCGTCGTCACACTGAACTACCGCCTCGGCCTGCTGGGCTTCATGGCCCACCCCCACCTCACTGCGGAGTCGCCCCATCGGGCCTCGGGCAACTACGGCCTGATGGACCAGGCGGCCGCGCTCAAGTGGGTGCAGCGGAACATCGCGGCCTTTGGTGGCGACCCGGCCAGGGTGACCGTGATGGGCCAATCCGCCGGCGCCCATGCCATCAGCACGCTCATGACCACGGACATGGCCCAGGGCACGTTCCAGAAGGCGCTCATGCAGAGCGTGGGTGTGATGCGCCCGACGATGGCGCTGAAGGATGCGGAGCTGTACGGCCTGCGTTTCGGCAGCGACCTGGGCGCGCTGCGCAAGCTCCCTGCTACCGACTTCGTGGAATTGATCAAGAAGCAGCCCTCTGGCCGGTCTCTCGCCACCGGAAGGCCGGTGAGCATCATCAACGATGGCTACGCCGTGAAGACGCCCGACTACCAGGCGTACGCCACCGGCAAGTTCGCCAAGGTCCCCATCCTTGTTGGAAACAACGAGAACGAAGGGGGCGGGGCCACCCGCAACTGGTCCATCAAGACCGTGGCGGATTTCCAGGGCTTCGTCCAGCAGTCCTTCAAGGGCAGGGAGCAGGCAGCCTGGGCCGCGTACGCCGTGGCCAGCGACGACAGGGTTCCTCAGGCGCTGGCCGACCTCTACGCTGATACGGAGTACCTCTTTGGCACGCGGGAACTGCTGGCGCGTTACCAGGACCATGGCCTGAAAAGCTACCGCTACGTGTTCACCCGCCATCGCAATGAGGCGGCGGCAATGCCCATCCACGGGGATGAGCTGCAGTTCGTCTTCGACAACCTGCAGTCACCGCACCGCGGGAAGAACCGCCCCTTCAATGCCGTCGATGCAACCGTCGCAAGAACGATGGCGGATGCCTGGGTGCAGTTCGCAAAGACCGGCGACCCCAACGGCCAGGGCTTGAGTGCCTGGAAGCCGTACAGCGCCCAAGAGCAGTCGTACATGGAGTTTGGAGCCAGTCCGGCCCTGCGCGCAGGCTACAACGGCAAGGGCATCGACTTCGTGCGCGACCACTTCAGCTCAGCGGGGCGCTGATGCACCTGCGCAAGGGGTATCCCCGCCGCTGTCTGGCCACCTAGGCAGGCGCGTCGCCAATCCACTCCGCTGGCCAGAGCCCTTGCTCAACCAGCGAGCGCATTTCCTCGGTCACCAGCGAAATCATGGCCGCGGTCGCCGGCGTCACGGGGCGCGTCATCGAGGTCGCACATGCCACCTGGCGCGGGATGTGCGGCCGGGTGATGGTGGTGACCGCCAGGCGGCCCGCCTGCACCTCGTCGGCAACCGCGCCCGGCGACAGGATGGTGCTGGCCATGCCTTCCTGCACCGCCTTCTTGATGTTCGGCAGAGAGTCAATCTCCGCAATCACTTCCAGCTCCACTCCATGCTCCGCGCACACCCTGTCGATGATCCTGCGCAACCCGTGTTCCTGGGCGGGAAGCACGAGCGGGCGGGAGGCCAGAGACTTCAAGGAAATCTCCCTGGTGGCAGGTGTGTCCTGGGGCGTGGTCACCAGCGCGAGCCGTTCTTCAAGAAGCAGGCGGTACTCGAAAGCCGGCTCATTGCCGGATACGAACAGAACCGACAGGTCCAGCCGTCCGGCGCGCAGCCACTCGCCCAGAAAGCCGCTGTGGCTCTCGATGATCTTGAGCTTCAGCTTCGGGTACCGCGTCCTGGTGGCGCGCAGGATGGGCAGCGTTGCCACCAGCGCCACGGTCGTCGGCAACCCCACGGCCATCTCACCCTGGATGTCCAGCGCCGAATGCTGAACGGCACTGCGGGCCCGCTCGATGTCGGCAAGCACAACCCGCGCGTGTTCAAGCATGGTACGACCCGCATCCGTGAGGGTCATTCCCCGGTTCGTCCGCACGAACAGCTGCACCCCCAGCTCGCCCTCCAGCGAGGAAATGCTCTGGCTCAGCGCTGGCTGCGCCACATGCAAGGTCTTGGACGCAGCCAGCACGCCCCCCGCCTCACAGACCCCAATCAGGTACCGAAGTTGGCGCAGTTCCATTGATATTGATTTTTGCGATATCCAGTAGATGTCGAATGTATTTTACAGATATCAGCTGAAAACAGAGACTTGCCCCAGGAGCTACTGATGAACCCACAAAACCACTCTTCGGCCCGTGGCGGCACGCAACCCCTGTCGGGGGTGAAAGTCGTCGACCTCTCGCGCCTGGTGTCTGGAAACATGCTGACCCACGTGCTCGCAGACCTCGGCGCCACGGTCATCAAGGTGGAGCCGCCGCGCAAGGGCGACGAGCTGCGCGCCTGGCAGCGCGAAGGCATGAGCACCTACTGGCTCGCGTACAGCCGCAACAAGGACAGCGTCGAGCTCAACCTGCGCACCGGGGACGACATGGCCAGGCTGACGGCTCTCCTGGCCGATGCCGACATCCTGGTCGAGAACTTCCGCCCTGGCACGCTGGAGCGCATGGGACTCGGCAAGGACCGGCTCAATGCCTTGAACCCGAAGCTGGTGGTGGTTCGCATCTCCGGCTGGGGCCAGACGGGCCAGTTTGCAAGCAAGGGTGGTTTCGGCTCGCTGATTGAAGCCATGAGCGGCTTCGCGGCCATGAATGGCTTCGCCGACCTGCCGCCGGTGCTTCCACCCTTCGCCATGGCCGATTCCGTGGCCGGCATCTACGGCGCCGCGCTGGCGCTCGCCGCGCTCCATGGCCAGCGTGGCAATGCGAACGCATCGGTCCAGGAGATTGACCTGTCGTTGTTCGAACCGCTGTTCTCCATCCTCGGGCCCCAGGCAGCGGAGTTCCAGCTGACGGGCAAGTCGACGCCGCGGTCGGGCAGCCGTTCGCCCACCCATGCACCGCGCAACGTCTACAAGACCCGCGACGAGAAGTGGGTGGCCTTGTCGGCCGGCATGGAGGGCACGCTGGCCCGCTTGTTCGAAGGCATCGGCTACCCGCAAGGCCTTCAGGACCCGCGGTTTTCCTCCCATGAGGCGCGGCTGAAGAACATAGACGCCCTGGATGCGCTCATCCAGGGGCATATCACCCAACTCACGCTGCCGGAGGCGCTGGAGTTCTTCGCGGTGCGGGACATCACTGCCGGCCCGGTCTGTGACATCGCGGACCTGCTGGAGCATCCCTATATCGCCGAAAGCCAGCTTCTGGTCGACCAGGTCGCTCCAGATGGCCGGACGGTCTCCGTCCATGCGGCGCCTTACCGCATCAATGGGCAGCGCCCCCCTATTCGCCGCGGTGCGCCTGCGCTCGGCCAAGACAACACCGCCTGGTTTGGCGCCGCCAAGCCGTCTGCCGACGCAGGTCCCGCTGCAGCCGCACAACCGACTTGATGCCATGAAAACTGTCCGCTCTTTCCTCTTCGTTCCGGCAGCCAATGAGAAGCTGCTGCGGAGCGCCGTCACCAAGTCCAGCGACGCTGTCATCCTGGACCTCGAGGATGGAACCCACCCTTCCCAGCGACCGGTTGCCCGTGAGCGGCTCGCGGATTCGATGGGCCGTCTGAAGGCGGTGAACAAGCTGGCCGCCGTGCGCATCAACGGCGACTGGCTCACCGCGGTCGTGGACCTGAAATCCGCGGTGTTGCCCGGCCTGGACATCATCGTGCTCCCGAAGGTGGAGCATGCACGCGACGTTCAGATCATCGCGCAGATGGTCACGGACCTGGAAGCAGCGGCGTCGGTGCCACCGGGGCATGTGCGTTTTCTCCTGCAGATTGAAAGCGCGGCGGCCTTGCCGCATCTCCACGACATCGCGGCGTCTTCGCCCCGCGTGATGGGAATGATGCTCGGCAGTGAGGACTACTCGCTCGATTGCGGAGGCCTCCCGACCGCCGACGCATTGCTCTATCCCAGCATGGCCGTCCTGACCGCGGCACGTGCGGCCCGGATCCAACCCATCGGCTTCATTGCATCGATTGCCGAGCTTGGTACTCCCGAGGACTTCAGTGCCGTGGTGCTGCGTGCCCGCGGGCTGGGGTTTCGGGGGGCCGTCGTCGTGCACCCCAAGTTCGTCGATGTGGTCAACGAGTGCTACACGCCGACCGCCGACGAAATCCAGCGGGCCCAGCGAGTGGTGGATGCCTTTGACGAGGCGTCCGCCCGCGGAGAAGGAGCCATCAAGCTCGATGGAGCCATGGTCGACAAGCCCGTGTACCTCCGTGCCCAGGAGCTGCTCGCGCAGCTCTAGGAACCCCGTTCCCCACACCAGAAATACAGGAGACAACCATGAATCCAACACGCCGCGAGTTCAGCGTCCTGGCCGCAACGGGCCTGCTGGGCTTGAATGCCTTTGCCGATACATACCCGTCCAAGCCGGTGACCATCGTCGTGCCGCAGGCGCCCGGTGGCACCAACGACACGGTCGGCCGCATCCTGGCCCAGAAGCTGAGCGAGCTGAGCAACCAGCGGGTCATCGTGGACAACCGTCCCGGCGCCGGCGGGAACATCGGCACCGATTTCGCTGCGCGCGCGCCCAAGGATGGCTACACCTTGCTGTTGACCATCAGCAGCACACAGGCCATCAACCCTGCCTTGTATAAAAAGGTGCCATTCGACCCGGTCAAGGACTTCGAGCCCATCGCCCCCGTGGGCGTCGTGCCCAACGTGTTGGTGGTGAATGCATCCTTTCCCGCCAGGAACCTGGCCGATTTCATCAAGGTGGCTCGCGCCAGCAAGGAAGAGATTCAGTACGCCTCCGCGGGCAACGGCTCGCTGAACCACCTCCTGGGGGCCATGCTTTCCACGAGCACGGGCGTGCCGCTGCAGCATGTTCCGTACCGCGGTGTGGCACCTGCGTTGACCGACGTCATGGGTGGACAGGTCCCCGTGGCCTTCGCCAGCCTGCCCTCGTGCATCGAGTTCATCAAGAGCGGCAAGCTGCGCGCCCTGGGCGTGAGTTCCGCCAAGCGGTCTCCCGCGCTTCCCGATGTGCCCTCCATCAGCGAAGTGGTTCCTGGCTACGTCGGAGACCTCTGGGTAGGCCTGTTCGCGGCACGTGGCACGCCAGCACCCGTGGTATCCAAGCTGACCCAATGGGTCACCGCCGCGGTCGCCGCCCCCGATGTGCTGGAGCGATTCAAGGTTGCAGGCGTCGAGCCGCTGAGCGGGGGGCCGACACGGCTTGCGCAGCTGCTGCAGGAAGACATTGCCCGATGGGCACCCATCGTCAAGGCGTCGGGGGCGGTTGTTGACTAGACCTTTGCCTCTCTCGACGTAGACCCTCTCGTCAGCTGTCCCTGCAATGGGGGACAGCTGATTTTTGCGTTTCCACATTCCTATTCGCCTCCACTACTAAGCTGGCCGCTGCCAGGACCGCCATGAAGATTGCATTCCTTGACCGTTCCACGCTGTCCCCTGACACCACTCTGCGCGCACCTTCGTTCGAGCATGAGCTCGTGAGCTACGAAAACACGCAGCCTGGCGAGGTGGCGCAGCGCATCGCGGACGCCGACATCGTCATCACCAACAAGGTGAAGCTCGGCGCCCAGGCCCTGCAGCAGGCATCCAGGCTGAAGCTGGTGGCCGTGGCGGCCACCGGAACCGACAACATCGACTTGAAGGCATGCGCCCAGCATGGCATCACGGTCACCAACATCCGCAACTACGCTGGAAACACAGTTCCCGAGCACACCTTTGCGCTGATGTTCGCGCTCCGGCGGAGCATCTGTGCCTACCGGGAATCGGTGAAGGCTGGCCGGTGGCAGCAGTCAGGCCAGTTCTGCTACTTCGACTACCCCGTGCGCGACCTCGCCGGCTCCACGTTGGGCATCGTGGGCGACGGCGTGCTTGGCAATGCGGTGGCGGCCATCGGGCGCGCGCTCGGCATGAAGGTGCTCTTCTCGGCCTTCAAGGGCCGTTCTGGCCAGGGCAGCCTCTACACCCCATTCGACGACGTCCTTGCGCGTTCCGACATCATCACGCTCCATTGCCCGCTGAACGCCCAGAGCCACAACATGCTGGGCGCCGAAGAGTTCGCCAAGATGGCGCGCAAGCCGCTCATCGTCAACACGGCACGGGGCGGCCTGGTGGACGAGGCAGCGTTGGCCGCCGCCCTGCGCGGCGGGCAGATTTCCGGAGCGGCGTTCGACGTCGTCTCCGCCGAGCCGCCGCCAGCCGACCACCCCTTCATGGCGCTCCTGGACCTGCCGAACTTCATCCTGACCCCGCACGTCGCCTGGGCTTCCCAGGAAGCCATCCAGGGCCTTGCAGACCAGCTCGTCGACAACCTGGAGGCGTTTGTCCGTGGTGAGCCCGTCAACGTGGTGGGGGCCGCAGCGTGAACCCGATTGCCGACCCCCGGGCGCTTCTTGAGCGCCTCTTCAGGGTGGCGGTGCGGCGCGCACAGCCGTCGGAGACCTTGGCGGCCCATCTACCTCCTGCCCCGAAAGGCCGCACGCTGGTGCTTGGAGCCGGAAAGGCAGCAGGGGCGATGGCGCACGCGTTGGAGGCGGCGTGGCCCGAGGGTGCGCCAATGAGCGGGCTGGTGGTCACGCGATATGGCCACACCCCGCCGCGCCCGAAGGGATTGCCGGAACGCATAGAGATCATGGAAGCCTCTCATCCCGTACCTGACGAAGCAAGCCGAATCGCCGCCGTGCGCACCCATGCAATGACCCGGGGCCTCTGCGAGGACGACCTCGTGGTCTGCCTGATATCGGGTGGTGGCTCGGCGCTGCTCACCCTCCCGGTCGCCGGACTCGATCTGGCCGACAAGCAACGCGTCAACAAGGAGCTGCTGGAAAGTGGCGCCGACATCCGGGAGATGAACTGTGTCCGCAAACACCTGTCGCGCCTCAAGGGCGGGCAGCTGGCTGCGGCATGCTGGCCCGCGCAGGTCGTCACCCTCGCGATCAGCGACGTGCCCGGCGACGACGTTTCGGTCATCGCCAGCGGCCCCACGGTGGAGGACGCCACCTCCTGTCGTGACGCGCTCGGCATCCTGGCCCGCTACTCCATCGCGGTGCCAGAGGCGGTCCACGCAGCCCTGGCCGAGGGAAAGCTGGAAACCCCAAAGCCGGGAGACAAGCGTTTTGCGCGGAACAGCGTGCACCTCATTGCCACGCCCCACGAATCATTGCTGGCAGCCGCCGAGGAAGCGCGCCGCCTGGGCATGGAGACGCGCATCCTCTCCGACGACATCGAGGGCGAGTCGCGGGAGGTAGGCAAAGTGCATGCTGCGTTGGCAAGATATGCCCTGCGCGATGGCAACTCCAGAACGAGCCCGTTGCTGCTGCTCTCTGGCGGAGAGACCACGGTCACGGTCAGGTCCCAACCTGCTGGCAGCCTGCGTGGCCGAGGTGGGAGAGCGGGAGAGTTCTGCATGGGGCTAGCCCACGCTCTTCAGGGGGAGCCAGGCGTTTGGGCGCTGGCAGCCGACACCGATGGAATCGATGGTGTTGAAGACAACGCGGGGGCCTTCGTGATGCCCGACACGATCGCCCGTGGCCGCGGGGCTGGCCTCACGCTGGCCGATCACCTGGAGAGAAATGACGCGTACGGCTACTTCTCGGCGCTCGGGGATCTTTTCGTCACCGGGCCCACCCATACCAATGTCAATGACTTCCGAGCGTTGTTGATTCTGTAGAGGTCCTGGAGTGCCCTTTCCCGTTGAACGGAGCCATGAGATATGCCATCCGCATTTTCGGCGTGGGGCGCGCGCCAGGCGCCATGCATGCGCGCTGCCCGCGAAACAGCCCTGGATGCGGCGTGAATGTCGCGCAATGCGAATGAAGTCGCATCGGTGAAGAAGGTGTCGGCGCCCTCCACCAACATGGCTCGGCTGGACCTGTTGTCCCTGCGGCTGGTGGTCGCCTGCGCGCAAACAGGTTCGTTGACGCATGCGTCTCCGCTGTGCCACATGTCGGTCATGTGTGCCAGCCGTCGCTTGAGGATTCTTGAGGAGCGCCTGGGCGTTGTGCTCTTCTATCGCCGCAAGGGGGGGCTGGTACCGACCGATGCCGGGCACATCGTCGCAACCACTTCGCAAGAGCTGCTCGTGAAACTGGACCAGATGGTCGCTGACGCCGTGTCTGCGCCAAGGCCTTCCGGCAACATCCATGAGAACTGCGGCCGGGCTGGCCACCGCCAGGTCACATTGAGCAGTCGCTTGGACAGTGTCCAGCATGCATGAACCCGTGGCCGCCGGGTGCCCGTGATCAGGAGCTTGCGTTTCCTTCGCACAGTGTGTCGATGAACTGCGCAACGAAAGGGCTGCGCAGGGTCTGCTCCCGAAGGCATATCTGCAGATGGCGCATGGCCCAGGTTTCCTTGATATCAAGCACTGCCAGGTGCTGCAGGTCAGCATCCTGGAGCGCTGAGCGTGGCACGACGCCGATGCCAGCCCCGGAGGCCACGAGCTGCGCGATGGCGCGGTAGCCCGATACCTGCACCCGGATATCCAATTTGCCGCCCAGCGCCACCGCGTGATTGGCCAGAAATGTGTGCAGGGCCATGCCGGACTGAAGGCTGACGAAAGGCTCACTCAGGCACGCGCCGAAATTGATGCTGCCGCGTCCCGCCAGCGGGCTGGAACGAGGCACGAGCAAAATCAGTTCGTCTTCTCGGTAAGGCAGGTAGCGCAGTTCCGAGTGCGGTTGTTCGACGGCCACGACCCCGAGATCGGCGCGCCCTGCCATGACGGCTGTCACGATGTCCAGGCTCGGCCGCTCCTCCAGGGTGATGCGCACCGATGGATGGCGCGCGAAGAATCGCGCCAGATCGCCAGGCAGGTGACTGCTGATGGCATTGTTGTTGGCGAACAGGGTGATGTGGCCTCGAATTCCATCAGCGAATGGCGCCAGGTCGGCATGCATCTGTTCGAGCTGAGCAATACACCGGCGGGCGTGTTCCAGCATGACGGCTCCAGCCGGCGTGAGTTCCATTCCGCGGGCATGGCGTTTGAAGAGTGGTGTCCCGACGGCTTCCTCAAGCTCCCTGAGGCGCAGGCTGGCTGAAGACGGTGCCAGAAAACAGCGGGCGGCGCCGCGGGAGAGATTCTGTGCATCGGCCACGGCCAGAAACACTCTCAGATCCATCAAGTCGTAGCGCATGAATTGATCCCGCACAGGAGCTTCAGTAGCGCCTAGTATGTACAAAGAGCGTTCGCGCAAGACGAAGGCTGGGTTTGGAAAAACTCGCTTGTTGGCAGAGACGCAGAGTTTGAAACTTCGGCCTATGAACACCGAACTGCTTTCAACCTCCTTGGCGTCGACCGCCCCTTCAAAAAAACCGTTCGAAGGTCTTCTTGTCGTGGCCATGGAGCAAGCCCTGGCGGCACCGTTCGCAACGTGCAGGCTGGCCGAGATGGGCGCACGGGTCATCAAGATCGAACGCCCCGAAGGCGACTTCGCGCGTGGCTACGACCGTGCGGCCAACGGCGAGGCCTCGTACTTCGTCTGGACCAACCGCGGGAAGGAATCCGTGGCGCTGGACTTCAAGCAGCCGCATGACCGCGCGGTGCTCGACGCCTTGCTGGCGAAGGCCGATGTCTTCGTGCAGAACCTCGCTCCGGGGGCGCTGGCCCGCGCCGGGCTCGACAGCGACGCACTGCGCGTGCGCCACCCCCGGCTCATCACCTGCGACATCAGCGGCTATGGCGCCGAGGGGCCCGCCAGCACGCTCAAGGCCTATGACCTGCTGGTGCAATGCGAGAGCGGCCTGGCGGGCATCACTGGCTCCCCCGAGGCGTGCGGTCGCATTGGCGTGTCGATCTGCGACATCGGTGCCGGCCTCAATGCGACGATCGGCATCCTCTCCGCCCTGGCTTCACGCGCACGCACCGGCAAGGGTTGCGGCATCTCCGTCTCGCTCTTCGATGGCGCCGCCGACTGGATGACGGTGCCGTACGTGCACGCGATCTACGGTGCCGGCGCTCCCACGCGCCAGGGTTTGCAGCATCCCTCCATCGCCCCCTACGGGGCCTACGCCACGCGCGATGGTGGCAGCGTGGTCATCAGCATCCAGAACGAGCGCGAATGGCGCAACTTCTGCGAATCCTTCCTGGGGCAGGGCGCGCTGGCGCAGGACGAACGTTTCAGCAGCAACTACCTGCGTGTGCAGAACCGCCTGGAACTCAACGCACTCATCGCCCGGAGGTTCGCTGAACTGGATCTTGCGCAGGCCTTGCAGCAGTTGCAGGTCGCCAACACCGCCTACGGCCAGGTGCGATCCGTTGCCGATATGGCCCGGCACCCCGCGCTGCGCACTTGGCCCATGGCTGTCGGCGACAAGGAACTCGACTTGGTCGCACCGCCCGTCCGCGCCCCCTGGGACAGCGGGCGCTTCACGGCCGCGCCAGGTCTGGACCAGCACGGCGCCGCCGTGCGCGCCGAATTCCTTCCCGCATGACACGAGATCACTCCATGAGCACACTGAACACCTCGGATGGCAGCGCCATCGATCTGGATTTCCTTCGAACCTGGATGGGCCGGGAGTCTGTCGCAGAAGACACGCTGTCGGTACGCCATGCCCGCCTCATGGCCGCCACGCTGGGGCTGCCGCAGGCGCAATTCGCCGAAGGCACGCCGCTGCCGCCGTTGTGGCATTGGCTGTATTTCCTGGAAGGGCTTCCCGCCAGCGAACTCGGCCGCGATGGCCATCCGGCCCGGGGTGGGTTCTTGCCTCCGGTGCCCCTGGCGAACCGGATGTGGGCAGGCGGTCGCCTCGCGTTCCACGCACCGGTGGCGCTGGGCACCACGGTGCGCAAGCGCTCCGCCGTCACCTCGGTCGAGCACAAGCGCGGCCGCAGCGGCGACCTGGTTTTCGTCACGGTGCGGCACGAGATTCTCGATGGCCAAACGGTGGCGATCACCGAAGACCACGACATCGTCTACAAGCAACCCACGCCGCCTGGCACGACGCGCGCCGCCGCGGTGGCCATGCCGGCACCGAGCCACAGCGAACCTTTCGAGGCGACCTCCACGGTGCTGTTCCGCTACTCGGCGCTCACCTTCAACGGCCATCGCATCCACTACGACCTGGACTACTGCCGCAACGTCGAGGGCTATGCCAACCTGGTCGTGCACGGACCGCTGCAGGCCACCCTCCTGGCGGGACTTGCGGCACGACTGGGGACGCGGCCGCTCCGGCAATTCCGCTACCGCGGCGTGCAGCCCAATCTGCTCGGCACCCCGCTGACCGTCAATGCGGCGCCCAGCGGCGACGTCCTGACGCTGTGGACTGCGCAGCCGGACGGCGCGGTGTCCATGCAGGCCGAGGCGTCGTTCTAGACGACCTTTCCCACTTTCGCGAAAACCCGAGCACGGGCCGCCCCTGGCGGCCCGAGGACTCGCCACATCCATACACATCCATAGGAGACAACCATGCCCGCTACATCTCGCCGATCCGTTCTCGCCGCGACCGCCAAGGCCGCTCTGGCGGCTGTACTGCCGCTCGCCACGCAACTTGCCTGTGCGCAGGACTACCCCACCAAGCCCATCACCCTCGTGGTGCCCTTCGTGGCGGGTGGGACCACCGACATCCTCGGCCGCATCGTGGCGGATGGTTTGGGCAAGAAGCTGGGCCAGCCCGTGATCGTCGACAACCGTGGCGGTGCTGGCGGCAACATCGGCGCGGCGGCAGTCGCCAACGCCAAGGCCGATGGCTACACCTTGCTGATGGGCTACAACGGAACGAATGCGATCAATCCATCGCTGTATAAAAAGCTGTCCTGGAATCCCGTGAACAGCTTCGATCCGGTGTCGCTCGTGGCGCGTGTCAACAACGTGGTGGTCGTCAACCCGACACTTCCGATCAAGACCTTGCCTGAACTGGTGACCTATGCGAAGGCCAATCCGGGCAAGGTGAACTATGGTTCGGCCGGACCCGGCAGCATCTTTCACCTCGCGGGGGAAATGCTGTCGCAGCAGGCCGGCATTTCCATGACCCATGTGCCTTACAAAGGCGCCGCTCCCGCGCTGACGGATCTGATGGCGGGCCAGACACAGGTCATGTTTTCAACCATACCCACCGCGCTGCCTTTCATCAAATCGGGCCAGTTGCGAGCGATCGCCGTCACCGGCGCTCAGCGATCCCCTCTCTTTTCTCAGTTGCCCACCGCAAGGGAGAGCGGCCTGAAAGACATGGTCGTGGACTCCTGGTTCGGCGTCTTTGCGCCCAAGGGGCTGCCTGCCCCGATCCTTGGCCGCCTGAACCAGGCGCTTCACGAAGTGCTGGTAGACCCCGCCGTCGTGCGGAGTTTGAAAGAACAAGGTGCGGAGCCCGTCGCCTCCACGCCGGCAGAACTGGCCACCTTGTTGGCCAACGACCTGAAAAGCTGGCAGGCCATCGTCAAGAGCGCCAGTGTGTCCCTCGACTGAGGCGGGCTTGGACATGGGAGGGCGAGGGGTTGATGTTCGGCTTGCTGTTGAGAATGGTCTGGGGAGCTGCGCTCCTTTTCGATTGTTCTCAATACTGGAACAGTTAGTTCGCGACCAGGTAGTTTTTCTTTGGATACCCCAGACGTACAGTTCAACCCATCGATGAGCCGAACCCGCAAGGCGACTCACCGAACCCGGTTCAGAAATGGTTTTTGTCCCGGCTTTTTTGAGACGCTTTTTTAACTTCAAGGATTTTCATCATGAACACGACCGCACGTTTCCTCTCCATCGCCGCTGTGGCTGCTTTCGCTTCTTTCGGTGCCCAGGCCGATGAAGCCGATGCTTCGCAGTTCGCCACCAAGTTCGAGACCAACCGCACCCGCGCTGAAGTGCAAGCCGAAGCCGCCACCGTGGCACAGACCCGCTCCATCGAACCCGCCGGTTCGCGTGTGGTGACCTACAAGTCCACCGCCGACCGCGCCGCCGTGCGTGCCCAGGCTGCCGAAGCCGTGCGCACCGGCCAGATCCCTTCGGGCGAATTCAGCGCCATGTAATTGAATTGACGCAGTTGCGGGCCTTCCCATGGTGGCGGTACTTCGCGGGTGCCGCTGCCATGGGGAGTGTTTTGAACAGGCCCGCACTGATGACAAGCAAACTGGGTTCCCTTTGGGAGCCCTTTTTGTTGGTGCAGCGCATCCTTGCCAGCGGCGGGCGATAGGCCGCGAGTGCGGTGACCGCTCCTGCGCCGTGGTCCCCAGCTTCCCGCGAGTGAGCCAACTCGCAGAATCGGCCCGCATCCGCCGCCTTGGCAGGAATGTGGGCGTGGCGCTCAGTTTGGCAGCACGTTCGCGGCTTCCGCCACCTGCTTCCAGGTTGCCACGTCTTCGGCCATCAGCTGGCGCAGTTGCGCTGGCGGCAGGTAGGCCGGCTGTATTCCGAGTTCCAGCATCCGGTCCGCAACGCCTTTGTCCGCCAACGATTCTTTCAGCGCCTCCGTGAGCTTGAGCGTCAACTCCGCCGGCAACCCCCCGGGGGCCAACAGCACCCAGCTGAGCTCGCTCTTGAAATCAATGCCTTGGTCCGGGTAGGTCCCCACGTCCGGCATGCTGGGCGAGCGTGTTCCGCAGATGCCCAGCGCCCGGATCTTGCCTGCTTTCACGAGGGGCGACGCGGTGCCCATGTCGAGCACCGCCACGTTGATGTGGTTGCCCAGAAGGCCTGTGACCAGGTCGGACGAAGACTTGAAGGGGATGTGGTCGAATTTCGCTCCCGCTTTCTGAACCATGACTTCGCCACACAGGTGACCGGTGGAACCATGACCCCAGGTCGCGTACTGAAGCGGTTTGTCGAGGGTCTTGGAGTGCGCGACCAGCCCCTTGAGGTCCTTGGCGGGAAATGCCATCGTGGAAACCACCACGACCCCTGCGGTACCGATGCGGCCAATTTGAGTGAAGTCCTTCACGGGGTCGTAGGGCAGCTTCGCATAGACGGCCGGCGCAATGATGTGGGACGTCATGCCTCCCATCGTGATGGTGTATCCGTCGCTCGGCGACTTGGCCGCCTGGGCGGCCCCGATGGTGCCGCCGGCCCCCACCCTGTTTTCAACGAAGAACGATCCGTTCAAGCGCTTGCCCATCGCTTCGGCGACCAGGCGGCCCAGGGCGTCGCCGCCGCTGCCCGCGGACAAGGGAAGCAAGAGCTTGATGGGACGGTGGGGATAGTCCTTGCCTTGCGCAAGGGCCGCCACGCTCGCCAGCATCACGAGGCCGGCAAGAACGCGAGATAGCTTGAATGTCTTCGTCATCGGTTGTCTCCTTTTTGGGGTTGCACTGGCCCGTCAGCTGAGGTACTTGAACTTGAAGCCGTGACTGCATGAATGGATGCGGCCGGCGGTCGGCGCGGGGAAGTGCATCGTCAGCAGGACGGACGATGTGTCGGCAAATCGCTCACAAAGCCGTTGCCGCGTCTCCCGCGCCAGCGTGGGGTTCCAGTCGCCGGTGTTGATGAGCCCGGGCTCCAGGAAGATGATGGGGTGATGGAAGATGTCGCCCGTCATGACCCCGTGCTGTCCGTTGTCCTTCACATGGACCGTGACGTGGCCTGGCGTATGCCCTTTGGCATCCTCGAGCCAGACGCCTTTGGCCAGGTCTCCATCCACCCTGTGGTTGGAGTCGACCAACAGGGCCTGCCCGGCCTCCACGACCGGCAGCACGCTGTCCAGGAAGGAGCCCTGACCCACCGGAAATTCCGGCCCGCTTTGGTGCTGCCGAAGGAAATGTTCGAACTCTTCCCGTGCAAAGATGTACTTTGCGCGGGGAAAAGTCGGCATCCATCGGCCATCACTGAGCACGGTGTTCCACCCCACATGGTCGGTGTGGAGGTGGGTGCACAGAACCATGTCGATGTCCTCGGGGCCCAGGCCCAGGCGTGCCAGATTGCGCAAGTACTCCTGCGACTTGAACATGTGCTGCCACTTCGCGCGGGGCCGGTCCTTGTGATTTCCGTTGCAGGTGTCCACCAGGATATTGGCCGTCCCCGTGCGCACCAGATAGCTGTGAAAGCTCAGGTTGAGTTTCTTCGTCTCTGGGTGAATCAACGTCGGGCCCAAGGCCTCCTGGTGTTTCAAGACTGCTGACGGTTCAATGTTGGGATAGAGCCAAGTGGGGTCTACCCAGAAATTGTCGATTTCCACGACCTTGTCGACCGTGGTGTTGCCCAGGTGGAGCTGTTTCATCGCAGGAAAAGCACGGATGACGACATGCGGGCACCTAGCCAATGTTCTGGCGCGTCACACCCGCTTCACGGGCAATCCGGGCCCACTGGGCGAACTCGTGGGAGATGACCTTCTTGAAGTCCTCTGGCCCGACGAATTCGGCGATGGCACCGAGCTCTTCGATGCGGCTCTTCACGGCCGCAAGGGCCATCGCCTTGCGCACCTCGTCGGCGATGGTGTGCACGGCATCGGCGGGGGTTCCGGGCGGCGCCATGATGCCCACCCAGAACTCCTTGGTCTCGTTGATGACCAGTCCTGCCTCGTCCATCGTGGGGACATCGCGCATGGCCGGCGATCGGTTCCTGGACATGACCGCCAGCGGCTTCAGGTGTGCGCGTGCCGATGAAATCAGCGGAATGGCGCCCATCATGGCATCCACCTGGCCAGCCATCAGCGCCTGAATAGCCGGAGCGCTGCCGGTAAACGGCACGTGCAGCATCTCCCTGGTGCCGGCGGCGCGGCCGAAGAGCATCATGGCGGCCTGGCCGGTGGTGCCCACGCCCCAGGTCGAGAAGCTCACTTGCTGGCGCTTGGCGAGCGCGATGAATTCGCCAACGTCCTTCACGTCCAGGTCCTTGCGCACGGCCAGCGCGAACGGCACGAAGCACAGCACGGCCACGGGGACGTGGCCTTCGGGGCGGAAGTTCGGATTGTTGAAGAAGTGCGGGTAGATGGTATGGGTGTCGCTGCTGGCGGCCAGCAGGTAGTGGCCGTCTCCTGGCGACTTGCTCAGAATGCCCGATGCCAAGGTTCCCGAGGCGCCAGGCTTGTTGTCCACCACGATGGGTTGGCCCAGGGCATTGCCGATGGCGTTGGAGATCAGTCGGGCAAAGATGTCGGAGTTGCCCCCCGCCTGGCCAGGAACAATCAATTGAATCGGCTTTTTCGCCGTCCATTTGGCTTGCGCCCATGACAGGGCAGGAGCAAACACCGAGGCGGCGACCGCCGCAGTGGTTTTCAGAACGTTTCTGCGCGACTTCATATCATGTCTCCTTTTGCGGTTGAAAATCAGGCCGGGATTATCTGTTTTTGTATCCGGCAGCCCTGGGTGAGATATATTCGGGTATGGAATGCCCTTGTGTCCTTGCATAATTCAATATCCCGTCTTCGATGGCCCCTGCATCGCGGACATTCATGAAGGCCTCGCCATCGAAATTCACATTGGCTCCGTGAACGACCATGAATCCTTCCGCCGGCTCCGGTGCGTCGTCAGGCACGCAAAAAGTGTGGATGGAGCCCGCCGGCTCATAGAGGTAGCTCCCGGCGGTCTGCGGGTTTTGGGGGTACTCGACGTAGTTCCATTGCCCCTTGGTGGTGAAAAAGTGCACCGTACCCGTGTGGAAGTGCTTTGGAAGCCTGGTGCCAGGGGCGAATTTCCCATAAAGCACCCATATTCCATTTTCCCGGTCGAGAAAGAGCGGAATGATTTCCGAGCCCGGTGCTCCGCCCGGGAAATAGTCCATGTTCCTGATATTGACCGTGAGCAGCTCATCTTGTGGGGTCAGCGAGGTGGGGGTTGCCATGGGGTATCCTGTCCGCGTTAATATGAAGAAACGTTTCCGCAAAAACTAAAAATAGGCGTAAAATTGCGGCGATTGAATGATTTGAACGTACGGCGGATTCGATGGCAGCAGTTAGCATTCACGATGTGGCTCGCGTGGCGGGCGTTTCGATCAGCACCGCATCTCGGGCCATGAACCGGGCGGGCCGTGTCAGTGAAGACACGGTGAAAAAGGTTCAGGAGGTTGCGGCGCGCCTGGGTTACCAGCCCAATGCGATTGCGCGGGCCATGCGTTCCAAGCAGAGCCATGCGGTGGGCGTTATCGTGAGCGACATCTCCAATCCGTTCTACGGCCGCCTGGTCAAGACACTCGAGCGCAGCCTGTCCGAAAGTGGCTACGCCTGCTTTGTCGCCAGTTCCAACAACGACATCTCGACCGAAGTCAACCTCGTGCGCCTGTTCAAGAGCCGAGAGGTCGACGGCATCATTCTTGGCCCGTGCCAAACCGACTCCATCGCGCACCTGGTGTCTGAAATCAAAGGCACGCCAACAATTCTGTTCGACCGCGATGGAGGAAACGCACTGAGTTCGGTGAAGGTCGACCACTACCAGGGCACGTGCTCCGCGATGCGCTATCTGATTGCCAGGGGCCACCGGCGCATCGCCCTTCTGACACCGGGCAGCCAGATCCAGCCCATCAAGGACCGGATCCGGGCCTATCAGGACTGCCTCGTGGAAGCGTCCATAGGCTTCGACCCCAGCCTGATTTGCCTGGCGGATTCGTCGATGAACTTTCCTCCCGAGCGGGCCCAGATGCTCCTGAACATGCCGGGAGAGCGGCCCACGGCCTTCCTGTGCCTGGGCACGAAGATTCTGGCGGGCGTCCTGGCCGCGATACGCAGCGCTCGGCGGGCCATCCCGAAAGACGTGAGCGTGATATCCATCGGCGACTCGGACTTCTCGGAACTGCACAGCCCGTCCATCACCTCGCTGGCCTGGGACATCAAGGCGTTGTCGGGCGACATCTCCTCGCTGCTGCTCTCCCAGATGCGAGACGAATCCACAGGCCCCCGTTCGGCCGTTGTGGAGATGCGGCTCATCGAGCGGGAGTCGTGCGCGACCATCTAGCGCGCCGGCCTGAAGGGGTGGGTGTTGCACCTACAGGAGCCCGAGTTGCTGAAGCTTGAGGTCCGGCGAGGTGTAGGGGCGCTCGCAGATGATTTTCGCCGAGCCCGGCTTGAACAGGAACGTGGCCGCCATGCGCACCTTGAAGCTCTTGCCGGTCGGCGCAAACGTCCTGTCGCGCACGCGGAACTCGCCCAGGTGAGTTCCGAAAAGGAAGAACTCCACCAGCACGGTGTTCTGTGCATCGTCGGCGGCGATGGCGATGACTTCGTTGGCTTGGTCCGGGAAGGCCTGGCGCGAAGCGTGGAAGTAGGCGCGAACCTGCTCTTCGCCGTCGTAGACAGCGCCATTGCCATACATCTCATACCGCGGGTGCTCGAAGGTGTCGATGACACCGTCCCAGTCCTGGGTGCACTCGAGCGCCATGTGGTCTCGCACGGTCTGGATGCGCGCCTGGCGCAACTCTTCGTTGGTCATGGGTCCTTTTCCTTGTTGTGGAAACGTTTGCGCTATTTTGCGCAGATTCTGCCAAAGGGTTGACCGGGGTTTACCCTGCCATGCCGACAGGTGTTGATTTCTGAAATTCCCCTAAGGCAATAGGCCAGTTGCACAAATTCACCCGGCGAGCCGCGAGACCGTGGGGTTATCCCCATCCGCTCCATGACGAGGTTGGCATAGCATGAGAGGAAACGTTTCCTCAAAGGATGGGCTATGAAACTGAAAGACAAGGTGGTGCTCGTCACGGGTGCCGGTACCCTGCGCAAGGACTTCACGGACGCAGGGCAGGTGGGCAATGGGACCGCGTGTGCGCTCACCTTCGCGCGGGAAGGCGCGATCGTGGTTTGTGCAGACCGCTCGCTGGACGCCGCCGGGCTCGCTGCAAAGATGATTCACGGGGAATCCGGCCGCGCCCAGGCCGTGCAGATGGACGTCACCGACACGGCGCAAGTGAACGATGTCGTGCGCCAGCTTCTGTCGCAGCACGGGCGCATCGACGTGTTGCACAACAACGTGGGCATTGAAATGCAGGGCGACCTCCTGGAGGTGAAGGATGAGGACTGGGACCGGGTCATGGAGATCAACCTTCGCGGAGCGATGGCCACGTCACGTGCTGTGGTGCCCGGGATGCGCGCCCGCAAGTCGGGCTCCATCATCAATGTCTCGTCCACGGCAAGCCTGAAGTGGAGTCCCATGCAGTTTCTGTCGTACAGCACGTCCAAAGCCGGCCTGAACCACATGACCCGTGTCATTGCCCGGCAATATGCCGCGGACCAGGTGCGTTGCAACTGCATCATCCCCGGCATGATCCGCACCCCCCATGCCGACGCTCTGTACGGCGGCGCGGAAGAGGCTGCAGCCGGCCACCGGGCCCGTGATGCGCGATGCCCGATGGGGCGCCAGGGTTCGCCCTGGGACATCGCCAAGGCCGCGCTGTTTCTTGCCTCGGACGATTCGTCCTACATCACCGGGGTCCAGTTGGTCGTCGATGGGGGCTCGAGCTTGTAGCCACACATGGCAGGCAAGGGCCAGCGCTGCGGGTGCGAACAGCGCCCTGGCCGGAGCCTTTTTTGGAGGCGGGAAAGAAAGAAGAATGCCAGCAGGGCGGGGGCGCCGATCGGGCCGATGGGCAAGAATGGAGCGCTGATGAAAGATCCGACCCACACCCTTCCCGCCCTGCGGGGCGGCCTGCTTGCGTTGCTGGCGGCCGTCCTGTTTGGCATCAGCACGCCGCTGGTGCAGAAACTCGGCCTGGGCGTTGGCCCGTTCACCACGGCGGCGCTGCTCTATGCAGGCGCTGCCTTCATCGGCGCACTGCTGCGCCAGCCCGCCGAGCGGGAGGCGCGCCTGCGGCGTTCAGACTTTCCGCGCCTGCTGGCGATGGCCTTGCTGGGCGCCAGCATCGGCCCCGTGGCCCTGGCCTGGGGTCTGCAGCGCACGAGCGGCACCGGCGCGTCGCTGATGCTGACCCTGGAGGCGCTGTTCACGGCCTTGCTGGCCTGGCGCCTCTACGGCGAAACCATGGACCGCAGAGTGGGACTGGCCGTGGCACTGCTGCTGGCCGGCGGGATCGCCCTCGTGCTGGACCAGGGGCAGAGCGGAAACAGCAGTCAGTTCTGGGGACTGATGGCCGTTGTGGGCGCCACGGCAGCCTGGGGTCTGGACAACACGCTGTCACGTGCGCTGGCGGAGCGTGACCCGGGGCAGGTCGTGGTGGCGAAGGCCGTGCTGGGCGTCACCGCCACGCTGGCGCTGGCCTGGCTGACGGACGAGCCCGCTCCCGCAGCGGGGCCCGCCCTGGGGCTTCTGGCCGTGGGTGCGAGCGGCTATGGCCTGAGCCTGCGTTTCTACCTGCTTGCACAGCGCGCGTTCGGGGCGGCACGCACGGGATCGGTATTTGCCTTTGCTCCGTTCATGGGCGCGGCGCTGGCGCTCATGCTGGGGGATCGCCCCGGGGGGTGGGGCATGCTGCCGGGGGGCGCGCTGATGCTGCTGGGGGTGGCCGTTCATTTGATGGAGTCGCATCACCACGAGCATGCGCACGAGTTCCTGGAACATGAGCACGCCCACACCCATGACGACGGTCACCATGGGCACGCCCATGAGCCCATGCCCGCGAGGCCGCACAGCCATGTGCACGTCCACGGTCCGGTGCGGCACCGCCACGCCCACGTGCCGGATGCCCATCATTCGCACAGGCACTGAGGGGCCCCGCAGCCCTCAGCGCATGCGACGGCGTCGTGCGTCCCGGGCCAGAAATGGGGCTATCCATTTCTGGCCCGGGGTCGGTCCAGGCCGGGCCGGTTCATGGCGGTCGAGATGCGGTGGAATGCCGGGTTTTTCTCACGGAGTCTCCTCCTGAAGGCCTGCCTCGATCCCGTCCAGCCAGGCGGTGAAAGCCGCCCGTGCCGCCAGCGGCAAACCGGGTTGCAAGGCTTGCGCTTCGGCGCGCAATGCGCGCGGATCGATGCCCGCCTGCGCGAGTTCGCAGGCATGGCCGACCAGCCATCGCTCGATCTGGCGGGGGTCGGCTTCCAGATGGCATTGCAGCGCCAGCACGTGGCGTCCCATGCGGAAGGCCTGGTTGGCGCAGGTGGGTGTACCCGCCAGTCGCGTTGCCCCCTCGGGAATGTCGAAGCGGTCGCCATGCCAGTGCAGCACGGGCATGTGGGCCAGCGCCGCCAGCGGCGATGCCTCGCCTTCCGGGGTCAGCACCAGGCGCGCAAAGCCGATTTCCTTGATGCCCATGCTGGCAACACCCGCACCCAGCGCGCGGGCAATCAGCTGCGCGCCCAGGCAGATGCCCAGCAGCGGTCGCCGGCTTTGCAGCCGCTGACGTATCACCGCCAGCTCGTCGTGGATGAAGGGGTAGATGTGGTTATCGAAAGCGCCGATGGGGCCGCCCAGCACCACCAGCAGATCCGCCGCGGTCGTGTCCACGGCGTGCAGATCATCCGTGGTGGCGTCCAGATAGCGCACGGCATAGCCACGCGCCGCCAGCAGCGGCTCGAGCGTGCCCAGGTCTTCAAAATGCAGATGGCGCAGGGCGATGGCGGTTTTCATGGACGTGGCTCCTGGGTGCTGGGCTCGCCGGGCCAGTAGTGGCTGTCGGGCAGGGGGCGGGCGCCAAAGATGGCCTGGCCGACACGCACCACCGTGGCGCCTTCCTCGATGGCGATCTCGAAATCGCCGGACATGCCCATGGACAGTTCCTCCAGGGCGATGTGGGCGGGCGCACTCTGGCGCAAGCGGTCGCGCAAAGTGCGCAGCAGAATGAAGCACTGCCGCACCCGCCCCGCCTCTGGCGAAAACAGCGCGAGCGTCATCAGCCCGCGCACGCGCAGCGCGGGGAAAGCGGGCAGCGCGCGCAGGAACGCCGGAACGTCCTCGGGCGACAGACCGTACTTGCTTGCCTCGCCCGAGGTGTTGACCTGCACGAGCACATCCAGCGCGCGGCCCTCGGCCTGCAGGCGGCGCTCCAGCGCCTCGGCCACGCGCAGACTGTCCAGTGCCTGGAACTCGCTGGCGAAGCGTGCCACCAGCCTGGTCTTGTTCGTCTGCAGATGGCCGATGACCGACCAGCGCAGATCGGCCAGGTCCTGCATGGCTTTCCATTTGCCGAAGGCTTCCTGCACCTTGTTTTCACCCAGCAGGCGGCAACCCGCCGCGTAGGCCAGGCGCAGGCTGGACTCGGGCTTGGTCTTGCTCACCGGCAGCAGGCGCACCCCGGCCGGGTCGCGCCCCGCGCGGCGGCAGGCGGCATCCATGCGGGCGCGCACCGCCGCCAGGTTGTGCCGGAAGTCGTCGACGGAAGCTGCCTGCGGATAGCGGCCATGCTGGCCGTGGCGGGTCTGGGTGTCCGGTGGCTCAAGCATTGGCCTGGTTCCTTTCCCTCTTGATGATCGCGGGCTCTGCGGCCGCTGCCGCGGTGGCGGGGCGCCCGCGGCGCGGCAGTGTGCCATTGAGCACGGCGTGCGCCGCCAGGCCCACCACCAGGCCCCAGAACGCACCACCGATGCCCAGCAGCGTGATATTGGCCGCCGCGGCCAGGAAGGTGATCAGCGACGCTTCACGGGTCTTGGCATCGGCCAGTGCGGTGGCCAAACTGCCGCCGATGGTGCCCAGCAGCGCCAGCCCCGCCAGCGTGGTGATGAAGGTTGCCGGGAATGCCATGAAGACAGCCGCCAGCGTCACGCCGAACACGCCCACGAGGATGTAGCACACGCCTGCGGCGATGCCCGCGATCCAGCGCTTGGACGGATCTTCGTGCGCCTCGCGGCCCGTGGCGATGGCTGCGGTGATGGCGGCGATGTTGAAGGCATGCGAACCGAACGGCGCCATCAGCAGCGAGCCGAGCCCGGTCAGCGCCACGATGGGATTGGCGCTGGTCCTGAACCCGTCATTGCGCAGCACCAGCATGCCGGGCATGTACTGGCCGGTCAGCGTGATGAGGAACAGCGGCAAGGCGACGCTCAGCAGCGCATTGAGCGAGAACGCCGGCATGGTGAAGACCGGGGCGGCGAGCTTCAAGCTCAGTCCCGACAGGTCCACCCGGTCCTGCATGAGCAGAAAGAGCAGGCCCAGCACCAGGATGCCCACGACGGCATAGCGTGCGCTGAAGCGCTTGAGCACCACATACGTCATGATCAGCAAGCCAGCCAGCACCGGATCGATGCCCATGCCGCCGAAAGCCTGGATGCCGAATTGCAGCAGGATGCCCGCGAGCAAGCCTGCGGCCACGCCAGGAGGAATCAGCCGGATCAAGCGCTCGAACCAGCCTGACAGCCCCAGCGCCACAAAGGCCGCGGCGGAGATCAGGTACGCGCCCACCGCTTCGGCATAGGGCGTGGTGGCCAGTGCAGTCACCAGGAACGCCGCTGCCGGCGTGGACCAGGCGGTAATGATCGGCTCGCGCGTCCGCCAGCTGAGCATGAGCCCCGTGACGCCCACGCCAATCGAAATCGACCACACCCACGATGCCGTCAGCTCCGGGCTCAGGCCTGCCACCCTGGCCGCCTGGAACACGAGAATGAAGGTACCGCCGTAGTTGACGATGACGGAAATGAGGCCCGCGACAATGGGATGGGCGAGATCGGACCAGCGGGAAGAGGAGGCGGGCGGTGGGGACGGCATGTGGGATCGGGGCTCCTGAAAGTGGCCCCATGGAGCGGGCCATGGTGCGGATTTATAGGCTTGAAATGGCATACTGTGCCCAGCCAATTTTTCGATGAGATACCGGCCAATTGTTCAAGCATGCGCAACTCGAATCCGTGAAAGCCTGGGTGCTCGATCCAGCGCATGGCGCTTTGCCCCTGCACGCGCGCATTCAGCGCGCCATCCGGCAACTCATCCTCGACGGTGCGCTGGAGGTGGGGGCGCCACTGCCTGCGTCGCGCGCACTGGCAAAGTCGCTGGGCCTGTCCCGCGACACGGTGGAGGCGGCATACAGCCAGCTGCATGCCGAGGGGTTTATCGAACGGCGCGTGGGCAGCGGCAGCTTCGTTTCGGAGAGGGCTCAGCGTTTGCGGGGGCGGGGCACGGGGCGGCGCCCTGCAGCACTGCGGGAACCTCTGCGGCTGAGCCAGCGCGGATCGGCCATGTTCCGCGGCGGTGGGGTGCGGGACTTCCTGGCTCCCCGCCCGTTCGCTCCCGGCGTGCCGGAAACGCGCGGCTTCCCGCTGGCCACCTGGGAGCGGCTGGAGCGGCAGGTGCTGAAGGACTGGGGCACCACGGCACTGCTGCACAGCCCACCGCAAGGGATGGAGCCGCTACGGCGTGCGATTGCGAACTACGTCAATCTCGAACGCGGCGCGCATGCCACGGCCGAGCGTGTGCTGGTGCTCACCAGCTCCCAGCAGGCCCTGACCCTGTGCGCTACCGTGCTGCTGGACGCTGGCGACCGCATCTTCGTTGAAGACCCCGTGTACCACGGCGCGCGCAAGGCGTTCGACGCCGCGGGGCTGGAATGTGTGCCCGTGCCGCTGGATGGGGAGGGAATGCGGGTGGAGCCTCTGCGCAAGGCGCGGCAACCGGGCAAGGCGGTGTTTCTCACGCCTTCGCATCAATTTCCGACCGGAGCCACCCTGGCGCTGGACCGGCGGCTGGACATCATCGAGTGGGCCCGGCAGCACCAGGCCTGGATCATCGAGGATGACTACGACAGCGAGTTCCATTACGCGGGCAAGCCCACGGCCTGCGTGCAGGGCCTGGACCCGAACCGGCGAACGATCTACATCGGCACATTCACCAAGTCGATGTTTCCGGGCTTGCGCATTGCCTTCATGGTGCTGCCGCCCGAACTCGTGGCTCCGATGACCGCCGCACGCACCCTGCTGGATGGGCACAGTGCGCCGATTCCGCAACTGACCCTGGCGCGCTTCATGGAGGGTGGCCATTTCGGGGCCCACGTGCGGACCATGCGTGCCGTCTATTGTGAGCGGCGCGATGCCCTGGAACTGCTCGTGCGCAGGCACCTGGCGGACTTCGTCGAGCCTGAAGTGCCGGACGGCGGCATGCAAATGCCCTGCCGGTTCATTCGCGACATTCCCGAGCTGGAAGCCATGGGCGCAGCGCAGCGTGCCGATATCGATCTGCTGGGACTGACGCCATTGCATGCAGCGGGCACGAGCCGGGCCGGATTCCTCATGGGGTTTGCCGCGTATGCGCCGAAGGAACTGGAGACCGCTGTGAAGAAGCTCGCGCAGGTGTTGCGCACGCTGGATCGTTGAAGGCGGCCGCCCAGTCCGTGGCTGGAAAGGTTTCGGATCCGTCGAGGTTGCTGCCGAAGCCCCATGGCCATTCTGTGGATGCGCAGCGCGGCCATCCACCCGCAGCGACACCCCCCAGCCGCAAGGCGCCCAGCGTATGGGGGCGGTCTGTCGGCTCATTGGCCGCCGGCACGGGCCGGACAAGCCCGGGGTTGTCTTTCCTTCAGGCACATGCCGCGTCCCGGGTGAACGCGGGCGCAGGGCACCACCGCGCGGCATGTGCGGATTTCCAGCCTCTCCGGTTTTCTGGGATGGATTTTCATCCAGGAATGCGGGAAAGGTGCCGCCATGGAAATGGAAATCTCTTTGAAATCAATGACTTCCAAGGATGGCGCCGTGTGGCACATGCGTTGCTAGATGGACATTCGTTGATCGGTTCATCGATTGCAGAAATGGATGCCGTGTGAACCATCTTCTTGCGTGATTTCAAGCCGCCATGAACAAGGCGGCTTCGTCCAACACAGGTTCAGGAACCCCCATCTCCATGCTGTCACACCCCAAGCCGCACGCCCCTCCACCCTGCCTCCACCCGTCTTGCCAGGCAGTCATCGGCGATGACGGCGAGCGCCTGGGGTGTGCATGGGCGCCGCGCACTGCTGCCAAATTCCATCGATAGCCGGATTGCCGAGTGCCAGTCCTCCAACAAGACGGCGGATCGTTTGCCGCGGAACGGCCATCCGGGGCTGTCGGCGCAGTTCCGCTGCGGCATCGAGGGTGGTCAACGGCTTTCCCTCCCATCGCCTGCGCATTGATGCTGGGTGCCTCGGTGGCATTCGCGAACCCGGCGGACTCCGCCCCAGCTGCCACGGGCCGCAGTTCCATGGCCTATGACCCGCAGCGGCATGATGCCTTGATCCTGGCGCACCGCGGGGGGCATGTCCCCCCGGCCCAAGCGCTGCAGCAGTTGAAGGACTGGCTCGACGTGCCATTGAGCGACAGCGTGCGCCAGCGTCTGGTCTCCGACGCCGTCGTGATGGCGACCGCCGGCGGCCAGTTCGCCGAAGCCGTGACATTGGGACGCCAGCAAACCGCGGCGGGGTTGAGCGACTACGCGCTGGAGGCGCTCGCCGTGGCCGCGCGGCGCGTGCAGGACACCGCGCTGCAAGGCGACACCATCAGCATCTGGCGCGCGCGGCAGCCGCAGGCGCTCGGACCCCGCATCCACGAAGCTTTCTGGCGCCTCGACAGCGGAGATGTCTTGGGCGCGAAAACAATCAGCGAGGCGCTCATGCGGAAAGCGGTAGAGCACATCGAAGTCCGTGTCGCGCTGCTGGAGTTGCGCGCTGCCGTGGCCCGCGCCGAAGACCAGCCACTGATCGCGATGGCCGCCTACGCCGAGGCCGGTGCGCTGCGCCCCGAGCGCCTGGACATTCGCCGCGAGGCCGACTTTCTGCTCGCCGACAACGGCGCGGCGCCTACCGCCTTCGACGACGCCGAAGCAGCCGCAGGGAAAAACCCCGGCGCCTTTTCCGCGCTGGCGCTGTCCATGCTGCAGCAGAAGGCACTGGCCCAGCGGCTGCGCTGGGCCCTCCAGGAGCGCGACCAACGCCGGGGCGTGGCGCGCGTGGTCGCACTCGACAAGGTGCTGGCCGACCAGGAGGCCGCCCTGGTCCGGCTCGAAGCCGCGGCGCAGCAGGCCCGCGGCGCGGACGCCGAGGCCTGGCGCGTGCTGCGCAGGAATCTTGAGTCCGATCGGCTGCTCGCGCTGGTGGAGCGTGGCCGTCCCGGGGACGCCGTCGCGCTCTACGAAACCCTGAGCTTGGCGGGCATCGACCTGCCGTTCCACGGACTCGCCGCGGCGGCCCGCGCTTTCGCGCAGGAGCGCCGTTCGGCCGAGGCCGTGCCCCTGTATGAAGCCGCCATCGCGAAGGGTGGGGCGGACGTGCCGATGCCGGGCGAAATCCACTTCGGTCTGGTCTATGCCTACCTGGACACCGGCCGCTTCGAACAGGCTGAAGCGCTGCTCAAGCGGCTCGAGGAGAGCACGCCGGCGCTCACGCGCCTGGCACCCGAACCTGGCCGGCCCAACAGCCAATACACCGAGGTGATTGGCATGCGTGCGCTGATGCAGCTTTACACCGACCGGCTCGCGCTTGCTCAGCAGAGCTTCACGGCGCTGACGCTGGACGCGCCGCTCAACGCGGGCTATGCCCTTGGCGCCAGTCTCACCGAGCGCTTGCGCGAACGCCCCGAGGCCGGGCTCGCGCGCCTTGAGGCGCAGATGGCGGACCATCCCGACGACATCGGCATGCGCGTCGGCCATGTCGAGGCGCTGCTCGGTGCGGGCTGGTTCGGCGAAGCCCGCCAGCGCGCCGCATCGCTGGTGGCCGATGTTCCCGACAGCCTGCAGGTGCGCGACATGGAACGCAAGCGCGATACCCTCACCGGTGCGCGGCTTGAGGTCGACGCCGCGGCGTCGCGTGGTGGCGCCGTGATCGCCAGCAGCGAGTGGCGCATCGACAGCCGGCTGAGTTCGGGACTCACCGCAGACCAGTGGCGCGTGTTCTACGACCAGTCGCTCGCCCAGGGCAGCACCGAGGCCGGCAACGCCAAAAGGGTCCGTGGTGGCCTCGGCCTGCGCTGGCAGCGCGGTCCCTGGGTGGCCGAAGGTGCTCTGCAGCATGCCGCTGCCGGCCCTTACCGCAACGGGGTGGCCGGTCGCGTCGATTACCGCGCCAGCGATGCCTGGCGGCTGTGGGCTGCCTACGATGGCGACAGCAAGGAACTGCCCTGGAAGGCGCGGGTAGCTGGCACAGGCGCGCGCGAGATGGCGGGCGGCGTGGGCCATGTGGTGAACGAGGCGCGCCGCTTCAACCTGCAGTGGCAGCGCCTGGATTTCAGCGACGGCAATGTGCGCAGCGGCCTGGGCCTGGGCTGGACCGAGCGCTGGGTCAGCACGCCGCGCGTCCAGGCCGAGACCCGGCTCGAGGCCGGCACGGGCCGTGGCCGCGTGCTGGACACGCCGTACTTCAACCCGCCGCGCGATGCCAGCGTGCGGCTTGCGGCGCGGGCCCAATGGCTCACGTGGAAGAGCGACGACCGGCAGTTCTTCCAGGCCATCGAGGTCGGTGGCGGCAACTATCACCAGCGCGGCTTCGGCAGCGGACCGCTGTGGAGCCTGCGCTATGAACACAGCTGGAGCCTGGGCCAGCGGCTCACGCTGCGCTACGGCCTGGGCATCGCCAGCCATCCCTACGACGGCGTGCGCGAACGACAGCGCAGCGTCTTTCTGAACTTCTCGATGCCCCTGCAGTGATGTCCGCAAAGAACACCTTCCCCTTCCTGCGGGCCGCCATGGCATGGCTGCTGATCGGGCTTGCGCTGTGCGCGCTGTCCCGGCTTGCGCCCGCCCAACCGCTGCCGCCGGCTGACCCCGACGATGGCGTGAGCTTTCGCGTGATCTCGTTCCATGACGTGCGCACCGGCGTGCGCGCCAGTTTCGAGAGCTCGCCCGATGCCACCGCCATTGACGACCGCACGCTCGTGGAGGTGTTCGCCTGGCTGCAGTACAGCGGCTACCACCCGGTGAGCCTGCAGCAGATCATCGACGCGCGTGCGGGCGGCCGGCCCCTGCCCGTCCGGCCCGTGCTGTTGACCTTCGACGACGGCTACCGCAGCGCCTACACCAAGGTGTTTCCGCTGCTCAAGCGCTACGGGTACCCGGCGCTGTTCGCGCTGGTGACGAGCTGGCTCGAGGTGCCCGAAGGCCAGCCGGTGCACTGGGGCGACAAGCCGGCGCCGCGCGAGAACTTCCTGCTCTGGCGCGAGGCCGCCGAAATGGCGCGCTCGGGCCTGGCCGAGTTCGCCAGCCACAGCGATGCCATGCACATGGGCATCCAGGCCAACCCGCAGGGGAACATGCTGGCGGCCGCCGCCACGCATCGCTACGATCCCGGGGCCGGCCGCTACGAAGAAGATGCCGCCTACCTGCACCGCATCGAGACCGACCTGCGCCGCAGCCGGGAGATCATCGAGGCGCGCACCGGCGCCAGGGTCCGCGCCACCGTCTGGCCTTATGGCGCCTACAACGCGATGGCGCTGCGGGCCTCCGAGCGCGCGGGCATGCCGATCACCTTCACGCTGGACGATGGCCCCAATACGGCCGCCGTGCCGCTCGCACGCATCCGCCGCGCGCTGGCCGTCTACGACAATGCGGCGCCCGAATACGCCCAGCTCCTGCGCAGCCCTGCGGGCGGCGAGACGCGGCCTGTCAACCGCGTGATGCACGTGGACCTTGACTATGTGTACGACCCCGATCCGGGACAGCAGGAGCGCAACCTTTCGGCACTGATCGAGCGTGTGGCCGCCGTGCGGCCGCGCTCGGTGTTCCTGCAGGCCTACGCCGACCCCGATGGCGACGGCGTGGCCGATGCCATGTACTTCCCGAACCGCCATCTGCCCGTGCGCGCCGACCTGTTCGGCCGCGCTGCCTGGCAGCTGCGCAGCCGCGCCGGCGTGAAGGTCTATGCCTGGATGCCGGTGATGGCCTACCGTCTGCCGGCTTCGCATCCGCTGTCTGCCCATACGGTGATGACGCGGGGCGGCAAGGCGCCGGCCGACCGCTATCACCGGCTCACGCCCTTCCATCCGGCGGTGCGCACGCTGATCGGCGACATCTATGAAGACCTGGGCCGCTACACCTTCTTCGATGGCCTGCTGTTCCACGACGACGCAATGCTGGCCGACGACGAGGACGCCTCTCCCGACGCGCTGTCCGCCTACGCCCGCTGGGGCCTGCCGCCCGACGTGGGCGCCATCCACTCCGATCCGGCGCTGCGGTCCCGCTGGACCACCGCCAAGACCCGCCACCTCATCGAGTTCACCCAGGAGCTCCTGGGCCGGGTGGGCGCCTGGCGGCCGACGCTGGAAACCGCGCGCAACCTGTACGCCCGGCCCGTGCTCGAACCCGAGGCGGAGCAATGGTTCGCGCAAAACTACGAAGCATCGCTCGCGGCCTACGACTATGTTGCGCTGATGGCCATGCCGCGCATGGAGCGCGAGAGCGATGCCCAGGGCTGGCTTGCCCGGCTGGCGCGCCGCGCAGCCGACACCCCCCGTGGCCTGGACGGCACCGTGTTCGAATTGCAGGCCCGCGACTGGCATACCGGAAAGCCCGTGCCCAACGACGAGCTCACGCGCCAGTGGGCGCAGCTGCAGCGCGCAGGCGTGCGGCACCTGGGCTACTACCCGGATGACTTTCTTGGCAACCATCCCTCGCTCGACACGGTGCGCCGCGCGATCTCGGTGCGCAAGCTGCTGCCGCGCGCGCTGCGCTCGCCGGCGGGTGCAGCGGCGACGGTCCCTCCACAGACGGGGCCTGCGGTCCCTGCGCAGGCCGGGGAATCCCGATGACCTCCGGCCCGTGGCTCGTCCAGGCGCTGCCCTCGTTGCTCTTCGGTTTCGTTTTCTACTACCCGTTCTTCATGGCGTGGGTGTGGATGGCCGGCGGCCTTTCGCACGCGTGGGCGTTCGAACGCAAGGACGACGTAGAGACCGACCCTTTGCTGGCATTGCCCTCGCGGCCGTTCGTCACGGTGGTGGTCCCTTGTTTCAATGAGGCGCCTCACCTGCGAGAAGTGATCGAGCAGCTGATGCGCACGCGCTACCCGAACTATGAAGTGATCGCCGTCAATGATGGCAGCACCGATGGAACTGGCGAGCTGCTCGACGCGATGACGCTGGAGTTCAGCCGCCTGCGCGTGATCCACAACGCCAGCAACCAGGGCAAGGCCGTCGGCCTCAACACCGCGAGCCAGCTCGCGCGCGGCGAGTACATTCTCGGCATCGACGGGGACGCGCTGGTGGACCCCAACGCCATCGCCTGGATGCTGCGGCGCATGCTGGTCTCGGACCGCATTGGCGCCGTCACGGGCAACCCGCGCATCCGTACGCGCACCACGCTGCTCGGGCGCATGCAGGTGGGTGAGTTCTCCTCGATCATCGGTCTCATCAAGCGCTCGCAGCAGCTTGTCGGCACGCTGTTCACGGTGTCCGGCGTGCTCGCCATGTTCCGCCGCCGCGCGGTACTCGAGGTGGGCTTCTGGAGCCCCGATGTGCTCACCGAAGACATCGACATCAGCTGGAAGTTGCAGCTCCTTGGCTGGCGGCTGCGGTTCGAGCCGCGCGCGCTGTGCTGGATTCTGATGCCGGAAACCCTGCGCGGCCTCTGGAAACAACGCCTGCGCTGGGCGGTGGGCGGTATCCAGACCATGCTGCGCATCACGCCCTCCATCCTGCGTCTGCGCAGCTGGCGCCTGTGGCTCATCTATGGCGAATACATGGCGAGCGTGGTGTGGGCCTACGCGATGGCGATCGTGCTGCTGATCAGCGCGATGCGTCCGCTGCTGCCGCAGGAGTCGGTCTGGCACTCCACGCTTCTTCCGCACTGGCAAGGCACGCTGCTGGCCATGACCTGCATCCTGCAGATGCTGCTGAGCCTGTGGATCGACCGGCGCTACGACCGCGATCTCATGCGCTATTTCGCGGGAACGATTTGGTATCCGATCGCATTCTGGACCATCACGATGACCACCACCGTGGTCGCGCTTCCCAACGCTCTGATGCGCCGCCGCGGCAAGCGCGCTGTGTGGACGAGCCCCGACCGAGGAGTCTCCGATGTCTCATGAGCCTGACGACCATTCCCTGCCGCCCGCGCCGCACGCCGACGTGCGCCCACCGAGCCGGCGGCATTCCTGGGGGCAGCCAGTGGGCGAGGAGCCGATCATCGATGCCGCCCGGGTCTCGCTGCAGGCGTTCGGCGCGGGGCGGTCACCGCGGCGCACGCTCGCCATGTACCTCTGGCTGCGCGTGCTGCGCCCTGCGCTCACCCTCGCGATCTGGTTCTGTGCGGTCTGGTACGCTTGGCCCTATGTGCTCAATGCCCGCTCGCAGCCCGAAGTGCTACATCTGCTTGGCCTGTACGCGGCAGTGATCGCCGCGATCCTTGTATCGATGCTGGTGGTGGCACCGTGGCGCCGCCGCCAGCATGAACGCGAGGCGCCATCCACCCATGAGCCATCGTCGCTGTCCGCATTGGCCTCCTACATTGACGTGCCGCCCGCCCGCCTGTCGTCCTGGCAGCGCACGCGGCAGCTGCTGGTTCACCACGACCATGAAGGGCAGCTCAGGGATGCCACCGACACCACCCCCGGGGAGCTGGAGCCCGAGCCCCCTGCATCGCGCCGGGGACGGCGCTGATGGAAGAATGGGCCTGCGCCGTGCAGGCAGGTTGACCCCACGGATCGCCCATGACGACACCCCGCAATGCCTCTTCGCTGCGGGTCTTGCCTGCGGCGGATCCGGCGCGCGATGCATCCTCGGGCGATCTCTCGATACCCGCCCGGGCGGGCACGACGCTCCGCTGGCGGTGGCGCCACGTTGTCGTGCTGGCGGCATGCGCGCTGTGCGGCGCGGTCGCCTATGTGGCCTCCTTCACTTTCTATCGGGAAGAGCAGGCCCGGGGCGCCGCGAAACGCCTCGAGTTTGTCGTGCTCAGCCTGCAGGCGCTCGTCCATCGCAACGAAGCCCTGCCAGGCATCATCGGACTCAAGTCAACGCTTGGCTCGCTGCTGGACACGAACACGCTGGCGGCCCAGGCCGCCGCCAACGCGTATCTTGAAACAGTGGCGAAGGCCTCCGGCATTTCTGCCGTCTACCTGCTGGATGCCGGCGGGACGACGCTGGCTTCGAGCAACTGGAACCAGGTGCTGACCTTCGTTGGCGAGAACTATGCCTATCGGCCTTACTTCAAGGATGCGATGGCGGGCCGCACCGGGCGCTTCTACGGCATCGGATCCACCACCGGCGAAGCCGGCTACTTCCTGGCGGCCGGCGTGGTGGCGCCGGGCGGCGCCCGCGGTGTGATCGCGGTCAAGCTCTCGCTCGAAAAGTTCGAGGAAGCCATGCGGCAGAGCACCGACGTGGTGATCCTCACGGACCGCGAGGGCGTGGTCATTCTCAGCTCCGTTCCCGAGTGGCGGTACCGCACCGTCGCCGCGCTCGCACCGGCCGCGCGCGACCGCATCCGGCAATCGCGGCAGTATGGGGACCTGCCGCTGCTCGCGCTGCTCGGGCCGGGGCTGGATTTCACCCGGTCCCACGCAACGCTCGTGCGCGAAGGGGGCATCACGCACTACACCATGGCCACCCATGCGAGCGAAGATCTGGGTTGGCGTGCCGCACTTCTGGTGGACCAGGCACCCTCGCGCCGCGCCGCCGTCCTGGCCGCACTGGCCGCCGCCTCCGTCGTCGCCTTCCTGGGGGCGCTCACCATCGGCTTTCAGGAAGGCCGGTATCGTCGTGAGGAGATGCGCAAAGCCAAGCGCGCGCTGGTGGAAGCGAATGCCCGGCTTGAGCAGCGCATCATCGAGCGCACGGCGGATATCAGCCACGCCAATGCCTCGCTGGAACGCAAGATAGAAGAACTGCGTCGTACCGAGGCGATTCTTCATGAGACGCGGGACGGTGCGGTGCATGCGGGCAAGCTCGCCGTGCTCGGGCAGATGTCTGCGGGCATGGGCCACGAGCTCAGCCAGCCGCTCACCGCGCTGCGGACCCTGTCGGACAACGCGATCACGCTGCTTGACGGCGCGCGCCTGGAAGAGGTGCGCGAGAACCTTCACCTCATCAGCGAACTCACCGCCCGCATGGGGCGCATCATGGCGCTGCTCAAGGCCTTTGCCCGCGCCGACAGCACCAGCCTCGAACCCGTGGCCATGGACATGGCGATCCATCATGCGCTCATGCTCGTAGAGTCTCGGCGGTGCGAGGTGCGGGCGGATATCCTGGTCAGCTCAACGCTGGCGACCCGCCCGGTGCGGGCCGACGCCACCCGGCTCGAACAGGTGCTCGTGAACTTGATGCGCAATGCGCTCGACGCGGTCGAGTCCCGGGCGGAGCGCCTGGTGAGGGTGGCGGTCCGGCAAAAAGGGCGCCATGCCGTCATCTCCGTCAGCGACACGGGCGGCGGCATCGCGCCAGAGGCCATGCAACGGCTGTTCGAACCGTTCTACACCACCAAGCCCGCGGGCGCGGGGCTGGGTCTTGGGCTCGCCCTTTCGCAAAGCATCGTCGAGAGCTTCGGCGGGCGCATCGAAGCGCGCAACCTGGACCGGCAGGGCGCGCTCTTCACCATCACGCTGGAGGTCTATTGATGCCCGTGCCACCCATCCCTGCCGACGAAAGGCCGCGAGTTCTCCTCGTGGATGACGAGCCCGCCGTGCGGCGCGGCCTCGAGCAAGCCATGGTGCTTGCCGGCATCGCCGTGAAGGCGGTCGGCAGCGCGGAGGCCGCGCTGGATGTTTTCGAGGACGTGCAGCCGTGGGCCGTCGTGAGCGACGTCAAGTTGCCCGGCATGGATGGCCTGGAGCTGCTCAACAGATTGCGCCAGCATGATCGTGAAGTCGCGATGGTTCTCATCACCGGGCACGGGCACGTCGCCATGGCGGTGCAGGCAATGCGCGAAGGCGCCTACGATTTCATAGAGAAGCCGTTTTCCTCGGAAACGCTGGTCGGCGTCGTGCGCCGGGCCGTCGAGCGGCGCGTGCTGCTGGAAGAGAACCGGCGCCTGCGTGAGCGCTTGCCTTGCGAAGAGGGGCGTCCGCTCATTGGCCAGACACCCGCCATGCAGCGTGTCCGCCAGCTGGTTCGCGCACTGGCGGCGACCAACGTGGATGTCCTGATCGCCGGTGAGACGGGCGCGGGCAAGGAGGTCGTGGCAAGGGCGATTCATGCCGCCAGCGGCCGCAGCGGGCCCTTTGTTGCGCTCAACTGCAGCGCCCTGCCAGAGAGCGTCATCGAGAGTGAAATCTTCGGCCACGAGGTGGGTGCCTTCACCGGCGCCGCCAAGCGGCGCGTGGGGCGCATCGAGTTCGCCAACAAAGGCACATTGTTCCTCGATGAAATCGAGTCGATGCCGCTCTCCGTTCAACTGAAGCTGCTGCGGGTGCTGCAGGAGCGCGAGATCGAACGGCTGGGCAGCAATGTCTCCATACCCGTCGATTGCCGCGTGCTCGCCGCCGTCAAGGGGGACCTCAAGGCCATGACGGCGGCAGGCCGATTCCGCGAGGATTTGTTCTACCGGCTCAATGTGGTGACGATCGACGTCCCGCCATTGCGCGATCGCATGCCGGACATCCCGCTGCTCATGGCCCACTTCCTGCGCGAGTTCGCCCAACACCACGGCATGGCGCAACCGGAATGGAGCGATGACGACCTGCGCCGCTGGAAGGCCCACCGGTGGCCCGGCAATATCCGCGAGCTGCGCAACGTTGCCGAGAGGCTTTGCCTGGGCCTGCCCGACGGGCTTTCGCAAGCCGATCCGCCGCCGGTTTCTACGTCGCTCACCGCGCGCGTGGACGAAACAGAGGCCGCGCTGATACGTGAAGCGCTTCGCCAGGCACGGGGCCGCGTGGCCCAGGCCGCCGAGCAGCTCCATCTCCCCCGAAAGACGCTGTACGACAAGTTGCGCCGGCATGGCCTGGTGGCAAGAGACTTCCTGCGCGGCTAGGGTCCCGCTGCGCACGGAAGTCCCCATCGCACAGTCTTCTTCGCTCGATGGCGGCACTTCATGCCCTCTGGATCGCCACCGCTGTCGCTGCGGTGGATGCCTTGTGCTGGCGCCATCGGCCCTGAACCGGTGCCAACGATCCCGTGGCGGCTGGCTCGCGCGGAGGGCGGGGTGTCAGCCCTGCTTGTGCAGCGGCAGCCACAGCGTGAAGGTGGAACCTTGCGCCTGGGCGCCGTCACTGGTGCTCCAGGTGCAATGCGCGCCCAGCGCCAGCGCGCGGCTGTGCACGTTGGGCAGGCCCCGGCGGGCGGGCGCCAGCGCCTCGGACGCCGGGGGGCTGAATGGACGGCCGTTGTCCCGTATGCACACCTGCACGCCGCGCGTGCCATCGCCGCCGCCCTCTGGCGGGGGCCAGACGGCCTCGGCCGTGCTCAGCACGATCTCCGTCGCGCCACTGTGCTTGAGGATGTTGGTGAGGATCTCCTGCAGGATGCGCAGCACGTGCAGCGCGTTTTGCGCGTCCAGCCAGGGCAGCGGCGGCAGGTCGTCCACCTGCCAGTGCATGACCAGTCCCGCGCCCTCCAGCCGCAACCCGAGCCGATAGCGCAGGCCGGCCAGCAGTGCCAGCAGATCCGCATTCACGGGCTCCAGTGAGTCGATGGAGATCTTCAGGTCGTCGATGCACTCCCGCAGCACCTGCGCCACGTCCACGGGTGCCGCCGGCGCAGTCTCTACCAGCCGCAGTGCGCTCATCAGCGAGGAACCCACGCCGTCGTGCATCTCCCGCATCAGGCGCTGGCGCTCGTGCAGCAGCGTCTGCTCGCGCTCGGCGGCGCGCAGCAGCTCGTGTGTTTCGCGCAGCTGCAATTCCTGCGCGGCCAGGCGCTCGGCCTGCACGGCATTGGCTTGCTCGGCGACTTCCAGCGCGCGGTGGTAGCGCGTGAACCCGACCAGCAGGAACATGGTGAACACGCCCATGTACACGTAGGGCGTGAGGTAGATGTGCTCGATGCTGATGCGGTAGCGCTGCATCGCCAGGTCGTGGATGGCCAGGGGAAACGAGAGCGCCACGGCCCCGGCCAGCAGCACGCTGGACCAGGAGCGTTCGCGCCACGCGCCCAGCGCCGCCACGCACAGCACCACCAGGGCCGGAGGAAACAGCGCCAGGCGCAACAGCGGCAGCATCGCCTCGTGCCGCAGGTCCCACAGTGGCAGGGCCGCCAGCGCCACCAAGCCGCAATAGGCCACCACGGCGCGCGCCAGCCGCGGATAGCCCCGGCCCTGCATCCGGCACAACAGAAAGAAGGAGCAGGCCGACGACCCCAGCGAGCCCACGAGCGTGAGCCAGGAGAACCATTCATCGGGCACGCCGAAGCCCTCGGCATCGACCAGGTAGAACAGCGTGGCCAGCAAATGCCCCACCGACAGCAGGAAGAACAGCAGGTAGCCCGCCTCGCCCCGGCCGCGCCGCACCAGCCACACCGCCAGCGCGAACACACCCAGCACCAGGTAGGCACCGCGCAGGTAGGCCACCAGGTCGGTCTGCAGCAGGCTGCGCAGCCGCCACCCCGGCCAGAGCGCCTCGGCCGGCCCGGCCCACACGCTGGACAGCGCGCCGCCCACGCCGGGCAGGTTGGCCATGCGCACATGCACCTCCAGGGGAACGCCGGGCGCAGCATGGCCCGCCAGGTCCACCCACACCGGGCGGTTGAAGCTGTTCCAGACCCGGCTGCCGTGCGACTGCCAGACGAGGTGCCCATCGGCATACACCGCCACCGTGCCCACTGTCTGCCAGCGCGGGATGTACAGGCGCGTGCCCTGGGGCGTGGCGGCGAGCGCCTCGCCCGGCACCCGCAGGCGGTACCACCACACCTCGGGTGGCGCATCGGCCTGCGCGGCTGTCGAGACCGTGCTGCGTGCGCGGGCATGTGGCAGGTCCACCGTGCTCCACGGTATGGTGCTCGAAAGCACTGCATCGGGTGATTCGTGCAGCGAGGGCGGCGGTGCCCAGCCCCCGCTGGCGGGGTTCCACGCCTGCGCCTGCACCAGGTGCGCGGGCAGCATGCCTGCCAGCGCCGCGCCCCCGGCGGCGGCACCGGCCAGCAAGAGCCGCAGCGCCAGGCGCGCGAGATCAAGCCACATCGATCCACCCTTTGCGCGCCGCGGCGCTCACCGCTTCGGCCTGGGTCGTCACCTGCAGCTTGGCGTACACGCGCCGCACGAAGGTACGCACCGTGTGGCGCGACACGCCCATCGCCCGCGCCACCTCGTCCAGTGTGTAGCCGCGTGCCACCATGCGCAGCAACTCGGCCTCGCGCGCCGAAGGTGCCACCTCCGTGATCTCCGCCGCCGCCAACCCCGGCTCCAGGCCCGCTGACGGCTTGGCTGTCACGGGAGACTGCGCGCGGCGCAGCAGCAGCTTGCGCGCCACCATCGGATTGATGGGGCTGCCCCCCGCATGCAGGCTGCGCACTTCGTCCACGACGGCGCTGGGTGGCAGGTCCTTGAGCAGGTAGCCCATCGCACCGGCCTCGATGGCGCCCAGAACATGCGCCTCATCGCCAAAGATCGTGCTCACCATGGCCGCCGCCCCGGGCCAGCGCGCGCGCAGCACGGCCAGCACGTCGAGCCCGCTGCCATCGGGCAGCCCCAGGTCCAGCAGCAGCACGTCCAGCGGCGCATCGTCCGCCTGCAGCGCCGCCAGCGCTTCGGCGCGGCTGGCCGCCACCCACTGCAGATGCATGTCGGCCGCGCCTTGCAAGGCATGCGCCAGCGCGTTGCGGCAGACGAAGTCGTCCTCCACCACCGCCACGCGGATGGCAGGGGGCGCAGGCGCCGCATCCGGCGCCCAGGGAGTTGTGCGAGGAAGGGAAACCATGCGCCGATGCTGCCACAGGCCCAGGTCAAAAGCGCCGGGCCTGGCGGGGCTGCTGTGCCCGGCAGGCCGGCTGCGCCAGCCGGTACGGTGGCAAGCGGCGGATCATGGTCGGTTCTTCGGGCTGCATGCGGGGTCGGTGGGTTTCTGCATGGGTTCCAGGTCGTCAATGCGCGCCCATTCGGCGGGTGCTCTGTCCATGCTGCCATCCCCCGGGGCCCTTGTCATGTCGCCCAAACGGGGGACATACAAAACCGTGCCCATCCGGTAACTTCCGGTCCCGCAAGCAGGGGCCTGCACCTGAATCCACAAGAACACGGTGGCCGACACCGTTCCATTCAGGGCAAGCCCGAGCGGCTTTTCTCGAACGCACCACGGAGTGAGGAATACATGATTCGGATGGTAGAGGCCGCGATGCGGCCGGGCGCAACGGCGCGCCACAGCTCCCGGCCAGGGCGCAGCGCGGGCGCATCCCTGGAAAGGTCCCGGGCGGTCCGGGGGCTCGCGCTTGCGGCGGCGGTGGTCTTGCTGCAGGCCTGCGGCGGAGCGACCTTGTCGTCGTGGATCGAGGCGCCGCTTGTCGCCGACGGCTACACCCGCAACGCGGACTATTTCCCCTTCGAGCCCACGCTGCTCGTGAACCCCGACGCGAATGCGCAGCTGAAGTTCTCGTACGCCACGTTGCCGAGCGGAACGTTGACCAAGCTGGTCGTGGACAAGGCGAGCACGACGGCCTCCGTGGGGCAGGAAGCCTACACGCTGAATGCCGACAAGGTCGCGCGCGCGCGCCTGGTGCTCTATGTGGAGAAAGTGGCCGCGCCTGGCTATATCGCGATATTCAGCGCCCATCAGGACGGTGCCGATTGCTTCGAGCGCGAGGACACGGCGCCCCACTGCGGCCAGTCCGTGGCCAGCGCCGATGCAGCCGCCACCGATGCGGACAGTCCCGCGCAGCCCCTGCGCATCACCACGCCGGGTTTCTACAGCTTCGATGTCACCAAGCTGGTCAAATACCGGTTGGCCAACAACGTCGAGTCGATGATGCGTGTGGGCGCGGCCCCCGATCCCAACGACAACACCTTTGGCAGTTTCGAGTTCGCGAGCAAGGAGCTGCCAGCGGGGCAGGCCCATGTACTGCACCAGCCCCAGCTGCTGATCACGCTCAGCGATGCGGTGGGCGCCACCAGGAACGCCTATGCCGCGACCAGCGTGCGCCAGTCGTCCATCGACCCCTCCGTGGCTTCACGGAATTTTGCCCAGGACGAAAATCTGTGGCTGAGCGGCGTCCCGGGCAACCGGGCATATGCGCTGATACAGCCGCAATCATTGCCCACGGGCGCCTTCACCTTGCGCACCGCCCTGAACGAGATGGGTTCCGTGGGGGTCAAGCAAACCATGGTGGCGTTCGTGAATGCGCCGGTGCCGGAACAGGCCACGGCACAGCCGCAGGCGAATTTCTACACCAGGCCGGGATTCACCTCGCAGAACCAGCAGGTCACCTCCTGGAACGGGGGCTGGACCGAACCATCCGCAGCAGCCTTGTTCGCCACCGCACCGCTCGACCGGGATGCGCAGAACCAGTCCCTGTTCGTCGATGCCAGTGAGGGCTATGTCTCCGCGCTCGCGGGTGCCTACAACGCGGATCGCCGCGAGAACTTCGCCATCGCCGGCTCGACGAACCTGCAGGCTCCGCTGACGCTGGACAGCGACAACAACACCCGGACCGGGCACATGCCGCGTTTCGTCGCCGCGATCACGCCCGTGTCGGACAGGATGCGCAATTTCATGAAGTTCGACAGGGACGACAGCGAACACACCCGCAACTACTGCCTTGCGCTGGGCGATGGGATGTGCAACCCGTCGCTGTCGCTGCGCGCGCGCCTGGGGCAGCTCTTCACGAGAAACCCCATCGTCATCGACCCAAGGGCATCGACCCCCGAAGGTTCCTACCTGCCCTATGCGACCCCGATCAACGTCGCGGTGCCGTCCAGCGGCGCCAGCGCGATCATCCAGAGTGATCCCGATCCGGCGGAGCAGGGCTTCATGGGCGATGGCGGCACCGGCTACTACATCTACGACGCCCGGGCCAACCGCGTCGCGGGCCAGTACCAGGGAATCATCAGCATGCCGGGGCACAACCTGCGCGCCGTCATCCACTTCGAGAACCTGCCGCTGCCCGCGCCGTCGCTCGGTGGCCCGGGCACCATCGACATGGTGCCCGGCGCCGCGTCGGTGACGGTCGCGGCCAATGCGCCGATCCCGTTCCGGCTGACCGTGGTCGACCCGATCAATGCGAACATCGACGATACGACACGCTGGGCGATCACGAGCAGCAACCCGGGCGACACGATGCCGGGCGAGATCCAGCAAAGCGAAGGCAGCGCGGCGTTCGCGGCGACGTTTGCCGGGCCCGGCTCGCGCACGCTCACGGCGACGAGCAAGGGCGACGGCACGATCAAGACGACGATGAACGTCCTCGTCAACCAGGTGGTCCTGCCCGGCCAGGCGATCACGTTCACCTCCACGCCACCGGCGTACCCCGTCGTGGGCGGGGCCTATGCGGTGTCAGCCCTCGGCGGCGGCTCGGGCAACCCGGTCGTGTTCACCATCGATGCCGCCTCGACGGCCGGGGCCTGCTCGGTCGCGGGCAGCGTGGTGACATTTGCCGGCGCGGGCACCTGCACCGTCAATGCCAACCAGGCAGGCGACGCGAACTACGCCGCTGCCGCCCAGGTGCAGCAGACCATCGCCATCCCTGTCACCTACAGCGGCACCACCGTGCCCACCACGGGTGCGGGCGGCCCGGCCAGCGCCAGCTTCACGGGTGGAGGCGCCGGCTGCCGGTTCGACCCCGCCGCCACCGGCTTCATGGCCGCCAGCGCCGCCCCGCCGGGGCAGAGCGCACCGCAGGGCGCGTTCCGCGTCCGGCTGGTGGACTGCACCCCGGGCGCCACGGTGCGCGTGACCACCCTGTGGCCGCAGCCGGTCGCCGGCTTCACCAAGTACGGCAAGGCCAGCAGCGGCGCCGCCAGCGCCAGCTTCTTTGCGCCGAGGAATCTCACCATCGACGGCAACGCCGTGAGTTTCGACCTGACCGACGGCCAGCTGGGAGACGACGATTGGGCCCAGAACGGCGTGATCGTGGACCCGGTGATGCCACTGGCCGCCGCGGGCCTGGCCACCGCCATTCCCACGCTGAGCGAATGGGGCGTGGTGCTGACGGGGGCCACGCTGGCCGCCATGGCCTTGCTGGGGTTGCGCCGCCGCCGGGGCTGATGGGCGTGCAGGGGCCCTCACGGCGCACGGCCTCTGCCCGGCGCGTGAACGCGGTCATCCCCCGGGCGGGGGAGCCGGTGCCCTGAAGCTGGCGGCCCACGCCGGGAACTCGTCCGCCGGCATGGGCCTGGCAATGAAGTAGCCCTGCGCTATGTCGCACCCCAGATGCAAGAGCTGCTCCCAGTGCTCGCGGGTCTCTATGCCCTCGGCCACTGTCTTGCGGTCCAGGTCATGGACCAGGTCGATGGTGGAGCGCACGATCTTGGCGGAGCTCTTGTCGTGTGTCATGGCGGCGACGAAAGACTGGTCGATCTTGATGCAGTCCACGGGGAGCTTCTGCAGGTATGCCAGGGACGAGTAGCCGGTGCCAAAGTCGTCGATGTACAGCGGAATGCCTTCCTCCCGCAGGGCGTGGAGCACGCCCATGGCGTATTGCGCATCCTCCATGACGGTGCTCTCGGTGATCTCCACCTCCAGCAGCCCGCGTGCCACGCCGCGCTCGCGCTGCCAGTGGCGGAACTTGGCGAACAGCTGCTCATCGCGCAGGTTGCGCGCCGAGAGGTTGACGGCGATGGGCAGGGCGCAGTCCTGGCGCTGCCAGGCCTGGAGTATGTCGAGCACGGACACCAGCATCCATTCCGTCAGCGGCTTGATGAGCCCCGTGTGCTCCGCCAGTTCGATGAAGACCCCGGGCGCCAGCAGGCCGCGCTGGGGGTGGAGCCAGCGCACCAGTGCCTCGGCGCCGCAGACGCGGCCGCTGGCGAAATCGACCTTGGGCTGCAGGTAGACCCGCAGCTGGCCGGCGTCGATCGCGTGGCGCAGCTCGCCCGCCATGTTCAGGCGCTCGGCCTGGTCCTGTTCCTGCTGAGGAATGAAAACGACGTGGTCCACGCCCATTCTCTTGGCCTGGTGAACCGCCTTGTCCATGCGGCGCAGCAGGTCGTGCACGGTTCGCCCGTGCTCCGGGAACAGCGCGATGCCGGCCTTGGCCACCACATCCAGCGCGATGCCGGCCACCGAAATCGGCTGTGACAAGTTCTGCTCCAGCATGTTCACCGTGTGGCGGGCGGCGTGCAGGTCGCTGTCCGGCAAGAGGGCCGCGAACTCATCGCCGCGCAGGCGGGCCACCAGGGCCGATGGCGGGGCGCTGCGCTGCAGCCGCCGTGCGAACTCGCGCAGGATGTCGTCGCCGTGCGCAAAGCCCAGCGCTTCGTTGATTTCGCTCAGGCGCTCGATATTGAATTGCAGCACCGCCAGCGAGCGCGGCTGTTCGCCGCCTTCGTGGATGGCGGCGGCCAGCGCCTCTTCGAACTGGAGGGCATTGGGCAGGCCCGTCAACGGGTCATGCCGGGTGAAGTGGTGCATGGCGGCCTGCACGCGCTCCTGTTCGACGCGCGAGCGCAAGGTCGCGATGCCATAGGCAAGGTCATCGCTGGACTCCGTGAGCAGCGCGATTTCGTCCTCGCCAAAGGTGTCGGGTTCCGGGTCGTAGATGGACAAGGCGCCAATGACCTGGCCTGCCACCCGCAGCGGGCACGAGATGCCGGATCTCGGCCCGTGGGGCCTGCCGTGCCAGGGCGCATGGCCGGGGTCGGTGTTCATGTTGCGCACCAGGCAGACCTCCTCGGTCCGGATGGCGCTGGAGGTGACCCCCTGGCCCAGGGCCGTGCCGCTCAGGTCCAGCCCCAGCTGCCGCAGCGCGTCCATGCCGCCGGGGTAGCCGCATTCGGCCATGGGTTCAAGGGGCAGCTCCGGGCGGCTGCCGCAGTACCAGACCACGGCCATGCCATAGCCGCCGGCCGTGACGATGGCCTGGCACATGCTGTCCAGCAGATCCTGTTCCTCGCTGGCCCGCAGCATGGTGCGGTTGCCGGCGCTCAGGGTGCGCAGGGCGCGGGTCGCGTGCTCCAGCTGCCGTATGCGCTGCTCCAGTTCGGTGTTGAGCGTCTGTATGCGGTTCTCGAAGTGCTTGCGGTCCGTGATGTCGGTGCCCAGCACGTAGTAGCCGCCCACCTTGTCGTGCGCCTCGAACCTGGGCAGGTAGCGGATGGCCTGCCAGACCCCGGGGAAGGGCTGCCAGTCATAGGCCTGCGGGGTGCCCGCCAGCACGCCGTCGATCATCGGGGCGGCCTGGCCGTAGCGTTCGTCGCCGAGTATTTCCTGCACCGTGCACCCCGTGATGTCCGCGCGTTCCGGGGCGAAGCTCTGGCGGTACTGGTCGTTCACGTACACATAGCGCCGCTCGGCGCTCACGAACGCGATCAGCGCGGGAACCGCGCCAATGACGCTGCGCAGGTGGTCTTCGCTTTCTTTGAGCTGCGTCGTCCGCTCCCGGACGTGCGACTCCAGCAGGATGTTCTGCGCGCGAATGGTCTGCTCGGCCTGGCGCTCCGCCGTGACGTCACGGAAGACGAGGACCACGCCATGCAGCTGGCCGTTGGCATCCCGGATGGGGGCCGCGCTGTCCGCGATGGGGCATTCCGTGCCGTCGCGCGCGAGCAGCGACGTGTGGTTGGCGAGGGCTTGAATCTCGCCGGTGGCAAGCGCGGCGGCCACGGGCACCAGGGCGGGCTCGCGGGTCTGTTCGTTGACGATGCGAAACACCACTTCCACCGGCAACCCCCGGGCCAGCGCGATGGGCCAGCCCGTCAACTGCTCGGCCACGGGGTTCATGCGCAGGATGCGGCCTTCGGTGTCGGTGGCCAGCACGGCATCTCCGATGGAGTGCAGCGTGGTCGACAGGCTCTCTTCGCTGTCCGCCAGCGCGCGCTGGCTGGTTTCGGTTTCGCGCAGCTGCCGGCGGATCAGCACGTAGGTCGCGCCCAGCAGGGCCACCAGCATCGCGGCGGCGATGGAGCCCGCCACCACCAGTTTCTGCCGTGCCTGGGCATGCGCGTTGGCGCGCAGCGTGAGCAGGTGGCGCTCCGCCGTGTCCATGTCGCCGAGCAGCTCGTAGGTGCGTGCGCGCGTGGCCCGCAGCGGCGCCGTGGCCACGAAGGCATTGGCGGCCTCCTGGCCCTGGGTCTTGCGCAGCATCTCGACCTGCCGGGAGATCACCATCCGCTGGTTCACGATTTCCCGCAGCTGGCCCCAGCGCTGGTGCTGGTCGGGGTTGCTGGCGGTCAGCAACTGGATCCTCTCCAGCGTGCGCTCTCTCTGCGCGATGGTGTCGTCGCGTTCGGCGATGTGGGCGGGGTCTCCGCTGAGCCGGAAGTTCTGCGTGGCCAGCTCGATCTGCAGGGTGTAGCCACGGGTGCGGGCCAGGTTGTTGAGCACCTCATGGGTATGCGCGAGCATCAGCGCGGTCTGGGACGCATCGTTCGCCACCCGCCAGGTGGCCGCCACCAGCGCCGCCACCACCAGCACGGCGGCGCCGAATGCAATGGCGACCTTGCTTTCGAAACTGGACCAGCGTGCCACCGTATTGACCTTTCCGTGAGGAGACCCGGCCGGAGGGACCCGGATCGAACAGTACGCCGGCACCGGAAGGACGGGGTTCGCCATGCCTGCTGCATCGTGCAGCACATCAGGAATCCGTTGGCTGGCTGCTATCGGCCAGTTCGAATATACCGACTGGAGGCCTTGCGGGGAACCAATAGATGGCATGGTGGAGCTTTGTGGGCCCCCTCAGGGCGCGCCGCCCGCCGGTCCCGTGGGGCGCGGCGAGTCCCTAGAATCGCGGGAGCCCACCGACCCCCCAAGAAACACGACCATGGAACGAGCAACCCGCCAGCGTGCGGCAATCCACGCCGCGATAGCCACCGCAGGGCGTCCCTTGTCGCCGCAGGAGGTCCTGGAGGCAGCACGCGCCGACATCCCCTCGCTGGGGGTGGCAACCGTCTACCGGAATCTTCGCGCGCTGATGGAGGACGGCACGATCGAGCCGGTGACCCTGCCCGGCAGCAGCGCCCGCTACGAGATGGCGGGGCAGGACCACCATCACCATTTCCTGTGCCGGGTCTGCCACCGCGTGTTCGATATCCATGCATGCCCCGGCGGCTTCGCGCACCTGGCCCCGCCGGGCTTCACCGTGGACGGCCACGACATCACCTTGTACGGCCAGTGCAGCGATTGCCAGCCCCCGCCGCCGGCGAAGAAGGCGCCGGCCCCGGCGCGCCGGGGCCTCACCCGGGGCTGACGGCCTGCCTTTCCCGTGCCCGCCGGTGGCCGCGGCGGGCGGTCGCCGGTTTCCATGCGCACCTGCCGGGGGCGGCATGCCGCTTCGGGCCAAGGGCGCGCGGAGCGTGAGACAATGCCGCCGCTGCGCAGCGGCTCCACGGGAGCCCCACTGCCGCTGCCGATCCGAGGGCGCCATGCCGTGGCAGGCACCAGGCCCGGCGGCAACGCCAGGCAACGGCGTGTGAATGCGCGGCCGATGTGCCGGTACCCGCCTGCACAGCCGAAGGCCCTTGATTTGATGAAGGAATCAAGGGCCTTTTCTTTTCAATGGGCGCCCTGGGCGCCGGACGGTTTCCCCCGGCATGCCTCGCGGCATGCCATTCACCCTGTTCCACGCGGCCACCGCCGCCACTCGCCGGCCCGGGCACGACAGTTCGGCCGTGCAGAGTGACTTCGCCACCGATTCTCTGACCTCCCATGACACCCTTCCTGAAGGACACCACCCTCGGCATCGACTTTGGCACTTCCAACTCCGCGATGGCCGTGCGCCAGGGCACCGGGCCCGCGCGGATGATCGCGCTCGAAGGAGGCGCCCCCACACTGCCCACCGCGCTGTTCTTCAATGCGGAAGACCACCGCACCCACTTTGGCCGGGATGCCGTGGGGCAGTACCTGGCGGGCACGGAGGGGCGCCTGATGCGCTCGCTCAAGAGCCTGCTGGGCAGCGCGCTGCTGCAGGACAAGACGGCGGTGCACAACAAGCTGGTGAGCTACCAGGACATCATCAGCCTCTTCTTGCGCATGCTGGTGCAAAAGGCGCGCGATGACCTGGGCGGCATGCCGGCCCGGGTGGTGATGGGGCGCCCGGTGCATTTCGTGGACGGGGACGCCGGCCGCGACCAGCAGGCGGAAGATGCGCTGCGCCAGGCCGCGGTGGACGCGGGGTTCGCCGAGGTGTCGTTCCAGCTGGAGCCCATCGCCGCCGCGCTGGACCACGAGCAGCGCATCACGCACGAGTCGCTGGTGCTGGTGGTGGACATCGGCGGGGGCACGTCGGACTTCACGGTGGTGAGGCTGGGGCCGCAGCGCATGGCGCGCGCCGAGCGCGGCAGCGATGTGCTGGCCACCACCGGCGTGCACGTGGGCGGCACCGACTTCGACCGGCGGCTGAGCCTGGACCTGCTGATGCCCCTGCTCGGATTTCGGCACACCGGCCCCGCGGGGCGAGAGGTGCCCAGCCGGGTGTTCTTCGACCTGTCCACCTGGCACCTGATCCAGTGGCTGTACTCGCCGCGCGCGCTGCGCGACGCGCAGAACCTGCGCACCGACTATTCAGATGCCCGGCTGCACGCGCGGCTCATGCGGGTGCTGCACGAGCGCTTGGGGCACCGCATGGCCAACACCGTGGAGCAGGCCAAGATCGCCGCGTCCCTGGGCGATGCCGATGCGCCCATGCCGCTGGACTGGATCGAGGCCGGGCTGGCTGAATCCGTCACCCCCGAGGGGCTGGCGCGGTTCCTGTCGCAGCCCCTCGAACAGGTGGTGGCCTGCGCGCAGGAATGTGTGCAGCTGGCGGGCCTGGGGCAGCAGGGGGTCGATGCGATCTATCTCACGGGCGGCTCGTCGGCCCTGCGGCCGCTGCGCCAGGCCCTCAAGGCGGCATTTCCCGGCACCCCCCAGGTGGAAGGCGACCTGTTCGGCGGCGTGGCGGCCGGGCTGGCGGTGTCGGGGTGAGAGTCCGGCGGGAGGTGCCGCGCACCCTGGCCGGTGCCGGTACTCGCCGTGGCGGGTCGGTTTGCTATTGAAAATGTAGCTTTTGGCGCTTTCCTGCCAAGGGTCTAAGGCCAATTTGGCATGAAATCCGGGCCGGAATCAGTCCGCGGTGCCGCTGTCTGCACCACCGTCGTCCGCACCGCTGCGCTTCCATGCCAGGGCCGTGTCGTACAGCACATTGCGCGATGCGCCGGTGATCTCGGCGGCCAGGCGCACGGCGGTTTTCAGCGGCAGCTCCTGCACCAGCAGGCGCAGCACCCGCAGGCTGGAGCCATCGTCGCTGGCCACCGCCACCGGGTGCAGCAGCACCACGAACTCGCCGCGCGAACGCTGGGGGGCGCCGTCCAGCCACGCCGCCAGCTCATGGGCGGGCCGCGTGGTCACTTCCTCGAACTGCTTGGTCAATTCCCGCGCCAGCGTCACCGGGCGATCGCCCAGCACTGCCAGGGCCTGGGCCAGTTCGCCGATGCGGTGCGGGGCTTCGAGCAGCACCACGCAGCGGGGCTCATGGGCCAGCTGCTGCGCAATCACCGTGGCGCGTTCAGCGTTCTTGACGGGCAGGAAGCCCGCAAACACGAAGCCGCCGTGTTCGGTGCTGTGGGCCACGGCGCCAGCCACGCTCAGCGCGGTGGTGATGCTGCTGGCGCCGGGCAGGGGCACGGCGCGCAGGCCGGCCGCCTGCACGGCGGCCACCAGCCGGGCGCCGGGGTCGCTCACGCCGGGCGTGCCCGCGTCGCTCACGTACGCCACGCGCTGGCCCTGCTGCAGCCGCTGCACCACGTTCTGCGCGGCTTCGGCCTCGTTGTGCTGGTGCACGGCCAGCAGCTGCGAGGCCCCCTTGTCGATGCCATAGGCGCGCAGCAGGGATTGCGTATGGCGCGTGTCCTCGCAGGCCACGGTGTCGGCCATCTGCAGCACATGCAGCGCGCGCAGGGTGATATCGGCCAGGTTGCCGATGGGCGTGGCCACCACGTACAGGGCGCCCTCGGGATAATGCTGCGCAGCCGCCGCTTCACGCGCGGCGCCCTGGGCTGAAGCGAAAGATGCGCTCAATGAAATTCCTTGGAAAGAGAAAACCGGCGGAAGCCCCTGGCCCGGCCGCCAAACCCGCCACCACGCGCGAGCGCGGCAATGCGGCGGAAGACCAGGCCCTGGCCCACCTGCAGGCGGCGGGCCTGCACCTGGTGCAGCGCAATTATCGGACGCCCGGGCGCGGCGGCGGCGAGATCGACCTGGTGATGCGTGCACGGGACGGCACGCTCGTGTTCGTCGAGGTGCGCAGCCGCGCGGGCCGCGCGTTTGGCGGCGCAGGGGCCAGCATCGGCGCCACCAAGCAGCAGCGCATCATTTTCGCGGCCCGGCACTACCTGCTGCGCCTGCCTTCCCCGCCGCCGTGCCGCTTCGACGTGGTGCTGGTCGAGGAGTCCGTGCAGTGGCTGCAGGCCGCCTTCGATGCGCAGTAGGCGCGCGCCCGGTGGCCGCCATCCCTGGCGCCGGCGCCATGCAGGGAACTACGGTTTGCTACAAAAGCTGTAACACGCGGCGGGTATCATCGGGCCCTCATGCTTGAGCAACGCATCCAACAGCATTTCATCGACAGCGCCGACCTGAAGTACCAGGCCGCGCAGGTTCTGAGCCACCCCATCGCCGCCGCCGTGCAGGCCGTGCTGGCCTGCGTGACCAGCGGCGGCAAGGTGCTGGCCTGCGGCAACGGCCCCTCGGCCGCCGAGGCGCAGCAGTTCGCCGCGTTCTGCGTGGCCGGTTTCGAGCGCGACCGGCCCGAGCTGGCCGCGCTGGCCCTCACCTCCGACAGCACGCTGCTCACGGCCGCCACGGGTGGCAGCCACGATGCGGCGCAGCAGTTTGCGCGCCAGGTGCGTGCGCTGGGCCAGGCGGGCGACGTGCTGCTGGCGCTGTCGGTCACCGGCAATGACGCCAACCTGCTGGCCGCCGCCGAGGCCGCCCACGAGCGTGACATGACCGTGGTGGTGCTGACCGGCCGCACGGGCGGCAAGCTGGCCGCCCTGCTGCGCGAGACCGATGTGTTGATCAGCGTTCCGCACGACCGCGCCGCGCGCGTGCGCGAAGTCCATGCCCTGGTGCTGCATTGCCTGAGCGATGGCGTGGACGCCCAGTTACTTGGCGAACAGGAGATTCCCCTATGAAGCAAACCACCCTGAAACGTACCCGACGCACCGTGTGCACGGTGCTGGCCGCCGCCGCGCTGGCCGCGGGCCTGTCGGCCTGCGCGCCGTTGATCGTGGGCGGCGCCGTCGTGGGCGGCGTGATGGCCGTGGACCGCCGCACGACCGGTACGCAGATCGAGGACGAAGGCATCGAGCTGCGCGCCGCCAACCGCATCCGCGAAACCCTGGGCGACCGCGCCCATGTCAACGTGACCAGCTACAACCGCCAGGCCCTGCTGACCGGCGAGGTACCGAGCGCCCAGGACCGCCAGACCGTCGAGCAGATCGTGTCGCAGGTGGAGAACACGCGCTCGGTCGTCAATGACCTGGCCGTGATGCCCGCCAGCAGCCTGAGCCAGCGCTCCAACGACACCTTCATCACCGGCAAGGTGCGCGCCAGCCTGGTGGACGCCCAGGACATCTCGGCGAATTCCTTCAAGGTGGTGACCGAGCGCAACATCGTCTACCTGATGGGCCGCGTGTCGCAGCGCGAGGCCAACCGCGCCACCGAGATCGCCCGGGGCGTGAGCGGCGTGAGCAAGGTCGTGCGCGTGTTCGAGATCGTCTCGGAAGAAGAGCTGCGCCGCATCGCGCCGCAGCCCGCGCCAGTGACCACCGACAACAGCGCATCGCCCGGCGGTTGAAAGCGGGCGGCCAGGCTCGATAGCCTGCACAGCCCCTGGGTCGAAACATCCCGGTTCGCATGACGCGGACCGGGATTTTTTCTTGAAGACCCTGCATCGCGCGTTGCGGCATGAAGCTGGCACGGCACAAGCGAGTGCACCCGCAGAGCCGGCTTCGCCAGGCCGAAGAGGCCGCGCGCGCTTCTGGCGCGTGCCACCGGGGCGCCGCAGGCGACCCAGGGGGCTACGTCAGCCTTTTGATCAGGCTCGACGTGTCCCAGCGGTTGCCGCCCATCTTCTGCACATCGGCGTAGAACTGGTCCACCAGCGCCGTCACGGGCACGCGCGAGCCGTTGCGCTTGGCTTCGTCGAGCACCAGGCCCAGGTCCTTGCGCATCCAGTCCACCGCAAAGCCGAAGTCGAACTTGCCGTCCACCATGGTCTTGCCACGGTTGTCCATCTGCCAGCTCTGGGCCGCGCCCTTGCCGATCACCTCCAGCACCTGTTTCATGTCCAGGCCCGCGTTCTGGCCAAACGCCACCGCCTCGGACAGCCCCTGCACCAGCCCGGCGATGCAGATCTGGTTGACCATCTTGGCCAGCTGGCCCGCGCCGCTGTCACCCAGCAGCGTGAAGGCGCGCGAGAACGCCATGGCCACGGGCTGGGCCGCCTCGAAGGCCGCCGCGTCGCCGCCGCACATCACGGTGAGCAGGCCGTTCTGCGCGCCGGCCTGGCCGCCGGAGACGGGGGCATCCACGAAGTGCAGGCCCAGGGCACGGGCGGCTGCGTACAGCTCGCGCGCCACCTCGGCCGACGCGGTGGTGTGGTCCACGAAGATCGCGCCCGGCTTCATCCCGGCAAAGGCGCCGTCGGCCCCCAGGGTGACGGAGCGCAGGTCATCGTCGTTGCCCACGCAGCAGAACACGATGTCGGCACCGGCCGCGGCCTCGCGCGGCGTTGCGGCATGCCTTGGCGCCTTGGCGCCGGCGTACTCCGCGCACCAAGCTATGGATTTTGTAGCGGTTCGGTTGTAGACCGTGACCTCATGCCCGGCCAGTGCGAGGTGGCCGGCCATCGGATAGCCCATCACGCCCAGGCCCAGGAAGGCGACCTTGCGGGATGGGGTTGCGTCGTAGTTGCGGGGATTGGTGCTTGGCATGGGAGTGGTTCTTGCAAAAAAAGGCCGCCACGGGGGCAGCGTTTGAAACTGGCGCGGTCCAGGCCAGCGGACGCCGTGGAACTGGCTTTGCCAGGCCACCAGCGTCGTCCCCCTTCCCGCGCGCAGCGCGAGAGAAGGGGGAAGCGGCGCAGCCGCTCAGGGGGTTGTCACACAATCGCGAAGTGCTCGGTGCCCGAGGCAAGGTCCGGCGATTTGGCGCGCTGGCTGTTGAGCTTGATCTGCAGGCGCAGGTCGTTGAGCGAATCGGCGTTGCGCAGCGCGTCTTCATAGCTGATCACGTTGGCCTCGTACAGGTCGAACAGTGCCTGGTCGAAGGTCTGCATGCCCAGGTTGCGGCTCTTCTTCATGATCTCCTTGATCTCGGAGACATCGCCCTTGAAGATCAGGTCGGAGATCAGCGGCGTGTTCAGCATGATTTCCACGGCCGCAGCACGGCCCTTGCCGTCCTGCTTGGGGATCAGGCGCTGGGACACCATGCCGCGCAGGTTGAGCGACAGGTCCATCAGCAGCTGCGCGCGGCGCTCTTCGGGGAAGAAGTTGATGATCCGGTCCAGCGCCTGGTTGGCGCTGTTGGCGTGCAGCGTGGCCAGGCACAGGTGGCCGGTTTCCGCAAAGGCCACGGCATGCTCCATGGTCTCGCGGTCGCGGATTTCGCCCATCAGGATCACGTCGGGCGCCTGGCGCAGCGTGTTCTTCAGGGCTGCTTCCCAGCTGTCGGTGTCCAGGCCCACCTCGCGCTGCGTCACCACGCAGTTCTTGTGCGGGTGCACGAATTCGATGGGGTCTTCCACCGTGATGATGTGGCCGAACGAGTTCTCGTTGCGCCAGTCCACCATGGCGGCCAGCGTGGTCGATTTGCCCGAGCCCGTGGCACCCACCAGGATGCACAGGCCGCGCTTGGTCATCGTCACTTCTTTCAGCACCTGCGGCACGCCCAGGCCGTCGATGGTGGGCAGCGTGAGCGGAATCGTGCGCAGCACCATGCCGACCTTGCCCTGCTGGATGAACGCGTTGACGCGAAACCGCCCGATGCCGGCGGGCGAGATCGCGAAGTTGCACTCCTTGGTGCGTTCGAAATCGGCCACCTGCTTGTCGCTCATGATGGCGCGCGCCAGCGTGAGCGTGTGGTTGGGCGTGAGCGGTTGGGGCGACACCTTGGTCACCTTGCCATCGACCTTGATCGCGGGGGGGAATTCCGCCGTGATGAACAAGTCGCTGCCATTGCGGCTCACCATCAACTTGAGCAGGTCATTGATGAATTTACTGGCCTGATCGCGTTCCATCAGAATTTCTCCCGGGGGTGTTCGTCTGTCGGGTGGTCGTTGTGCAGGTGGTATCCGCGCATCATCATTTCTGGTTGTCGCTCAGGCGGGCGCTCACCACGCGCAGGCGCAGCGACAGCTTGCGGGCCAGCAGCGCGATCAGGCTGGCGGCGAGCTGCGGGTCCTTGGTCATCATGTCGTCCATGGCCTCGGCGCTCAGCACGGCGATCTCGCAGTCGGTGAGCGTGGTGCAGGCCGAAAAGCGGATGCCGCTGTCGAGCAGCGACATCTCGCCCAGGATGTCGCCGGGCCGGGTCTCGGCCAGGCGCAGCTGTTCGCCCCAGGGCTGCACGCGGTCCACCGCGATGGTGCCGGTGAGCAGCACCACCATGAAGTTGCCGTATTCGTCCTGGCGGATCACGTCGCGGTTGGACGGGATGGCCGCGAATTCGAAGAAACGCTCCATGCGCTCCACGGCGTCCTTGTCCAGGTGCGCCATGTACTTGTCCTTGGCCCACAGGCCCTGCAGCAGCTTGCCGCCACGGCTGGTGGGCAGGCGCTTGGCGCCCACTTCCACGGCACGCGCCTCCCAGGGCACGAGCATCGAATCGTCCACGCCCTGGCCGGCGAAGGCCGTGGAAAACAGCACCGAATCCGTGTTGTCCTCCATGGGCTTGCCGCCGCGGGTTTTCATTTTCAGAAGGCTCAGAATGCCTTTCATACAGTGCTCCGGTGTGCGGCAGCTCGTCGGGCCGCAGGGTACATGGGTGCCGCGCGCGGATCAGCCCGGGAAGTTTTCGGGGATCTTGGCCTTGGCGCGCGCCTCGGCCGGGCTGATGATGTTGCGGCGAACGAGGTCGGTGAGATTCTGGTCCAGCGTCTGCATGCCCACGCTGTTGCTGGTCTGGATGGTGGAATACATCTGCGCCACCTTGGCCTCGCGGATCAGGTTGCGGATGGCGCTGGTGCCCAGCATGATCTCGTGCGCTGCCACGCGGCCCGAGCCGTCCTTGGTCTTGCACAGCGTCTGCGAGATCACGGCCTGCAGCGATTCGGACAACATCGCGCGGACCATTTCCTTTTCTTCGGCCGGGAACACGTCGATGATCCGGTCGATGGTCTTGGCGGCGCTGGAGGTGTGCAGCGTGCCGAACACCAAATGGCCTGTTTCCGCCGCCGTCATGGCCAGGCGGATGGTTTCCAGGTCGCGCATTTCGCCCACCAGGATGGCGTCCGGGTCTTCGCGCAGGGCGGACTTCAGCGCGGCGGCGAACGACAGCGTCATCGGGCCGACTTCACGCTGGTTGATCAGGCACTTCTTGGATTCGTGCACGAACTCGATCGGGTCCTCCACCGTGAGGATGTGGCCGTACTCGGTTTCGTTCAGGTAGTTGACCATGGCGGCCAGCGTGGTGGACTTGCCCGAGCCCGTGGGGCCGGTCACCAGCACCAGTCCGCGCGGCTTCAGGGCCAGGTCGCCGAAGATCTTGGGCGCGTTGAGCTGCTCGAGCGTGAGGATCTTGGAGGGAATGGTCCGGAACACGGCGGCCGCGCCGCGGTTCTGGTTGAAGGCGTTGACGCGAAAGCGGGCCAGGCCTTCGATCTCGAACGAGAAGTCGACCTCCAGGAACTCTTCATATGTCTTGCGCTGCGAGTCGCTCATGATGTCGTACACCATGGCATGCACCGTCTTGTGGTCGAGCGCATCGACATTGATGCGGCGGACATCCCCGTGGACCCGGATCATGGGCGGCAGGCCTGCGGAAAGGTGCAGGTCGGAGGCCTTGTTCTTGACGCTGAAAGCGAGCAGTTGGGTAATGTCCACGGAATCCCTCTATCGTTTGATACGCTGTCAAACATTATGACCACGATTGCTAACAACCTCCAACAGGTTCTGGGCAGGATGGCGCAGGCGTGCACAGCCGCCTCGCGCGACCCGGCCAGCGTGTCCTTGCTGGCGGTTTCCAAGACCTTTGGCGCCGGCGCCGTGGCCGAGGCCGTGGCCGCCGGGCAGCGCGACTTCGGCGAGAACTACATCCAGGAAGGGGTGGACAAGATCATCGCCCTGCGCGCCGCCGCGCCCGGCGTGGCGCTGCAGTGGCACTGCATCGGGCCCATCCAGAGCAACAAGACGCGCCTGGTGGCCGAACACTTCGACTGGGTGCACACGGTGGACCGCCTGAAGATCGCCGAGCGCCTGTCGGCCCAGCGCCCGGAGCACCTGGCGCCGTTACAAATATGCGTGCAGGTCAACATCGATGGCGGCCGTACCAAGTCGGGCGTGGCGCCGACTGAGGCATTGGAATTGGTCCGCGCTGTCGCGAAACTGCCACGGCTGGTGGTGCGCGGGATCATGAGCATTCCGGACCATGCTCCTGAATTCGAAGCGCAACGCGCCCTTCATGCGAGCGCCAAGGCGCTTTTCGACCAGATAGCGGCGCTGCAGGAACCCCGCCTCGAGCGCTTCGACACCCTGTCCCTGGGCATGACGGCCGACCTGGAGGCCGCCATCCACGCCGGCAGCACGATGGTGCGCGTGGGCACCGGCATTTTTGGAGGTCGGACTTACCCCGCCTGAAGCATGAGCCGGTCGATCAGCCCGGCAGCTGGAACCGCCCCACGCAGTCCAGCGCCGCTGTCACATCGGCCTCGCTCACGTCCAGATGCGCCACCCAGCGCAGGCGCGTGGCGACGCCGTACAGGCTGCTCGTCACCCGCACGCCATGCTCTGCCAGCCAGGCCGTGAAGGCGGGGGCTACGTCCGCATGCAGGTCGGTGAACAGGATGTTGGTCTGCCAGGGGTGGACCGTGATCTTGCCCTGCAGCACCGGATGGCGCTGGTTGATATCGCTCAGTCCCTGGGCCAGCCGTGCCAGGTTCGCGTGATCGTCGGCCAGGCGGCGCACGTGGTGCTCCAGCGCATGGTGGCCCGCGGCGGCCAGCACGCCGGCCTGGCGCATGCCGCCGCCCAGGATCTTGCGGGTGCGGCGCGCCTGGCGGATGAAGTCGCGCGAGCCCAGCACCAGCGAGCCCACGGGGGCGCCCAGGCCCTTGCTCAGGCACAGCGACACCGAATCGAAATGGCTGCACAGCGAACGCGCCTCGTCGTACACATCGGTGCCGTGGCGCGCCGCGTTGGCCGTGGCGGCGTTGAACAGGCGAGCGCCGTCCAGGTGCATCGCCAGCCCCCGGCTGCGCGCCAGCTGGGCTACCTCGGTGATGTAGGCGGGCGGCAGCACCTGGCCGCCGGTCGTGTTCTCCAGCACCACCAGGCGGGTGCGGGCAAAGTGCGGGTCGTCGGGCTTGATGGCGGCGGTGATGTCGGCAATGCGCAAGGTGCCGTCGGGCTGCGTCTCCACCGGCTGCGGCTGGATGGAGCCCAGCACCGCCATGCCACCGGCCTCCCAGCGGTAGGTGTGCCAGCTCTGGCCCACGATGGCCTCGTCGCCGCGCTGGCAGTGGCCCCACAGCGCGATCAGGTTGGTCTGCGTGCCCGAGGGTGCGAGCAGCGCGGCCTCGAAGCCCAGCAACTGCGCCGCATGCTCCTGCAGTGCGTTCACGGAAGGGTCGTCGGCAAACACATCGTCGCCCAGCGGGGCCTTGAACATGGCCTCGCGCATGGCGGGCGTGGGCTGGGTGACGGTGTCGCTGCGAAAGTCGGGCATGGGCGCGGTCCTCGTGGGTCGGGTCAATGAATGCAAAGACCGGCCATGTTAGTCGCGTTGGCCTCCCCTGCGGCCGCAAGGCGCTCGGCCGGCGACATGGGCGCTGCCGAGGCCAGGGACGCCGAGCCAGGGCCGCCCCGCAGCGAGGGCGTCGTCCCCCTGGGGGGAAGGCGCCGAAGGCGACTCAGGGGGGCTACGGTCTGGTCATCTTGCAGTCCGTGCCTTGCGCCAGCTCATTGCCGGTGTAGGCGGCATCGGTGCGGAAGCCATAGTTCGTGCCTTCCCAGCCCACCTTCACGGTCTTGCCGTCCACCGGCGCGATGGTGTTGACCACCTGCGGCAGCAGCAGCTGGTGGTCCTCGCCGCGCATGCGCACGGGGCCCACCACCGAGTCGATGGTCAGGTCTTCCAGCGCGCGGGCCACCTTCACCGGGTCGGTGGACTGTGCCTTGTTGATGGCCGCGGCCAGAAAGCGCGGCGTCATCTCGATGCGCGGCGCGAGGAAGTCCTTGCCCGTCTTGGCCTGGTAGGCCTTGGCGAGCGCGTCCACCTTGGGGGTGTCGGCCTGGCCCGGGTGCCATTCGGCCACCCATGTCAGCTGGCCCTGCTTGGCCTGCGACACCGCCAGTACCGTGCCGGGAATGGAGCCCGCGCTGTGGTTGAAGTAGCGCAGGTTGTAGCCCGCGTCACCCGCCGCCTTGAGCAGCAGTGTCATGTCCTGCCCCCAGTTGCCGGTGATGACCGAGTCGGCCTCGGTGCTCTTGACCTTGGCGAGATAGGGCGCGAAGTCCTTCACGCGGCCGATGGGGTGCAGCGCCTCGCCCACGAACTGGATGTCGGGGCGCGCCAGGCCCACCATCTCGCGGCCGTAGTGCGCCCACTGCTTGCCATGCGCGTAGTCCTGGTTGAGCAGGTACACCTTCTTGATGTCCGGCTGCTTCTTGATGTAGTTGGCGATGGCCTTCATCTTCATGGCCGTGTTGGCCTCGAACTGGAAGTGCCAGAAGTTGCAGGCCTTGCCGGTGAGCTCGGGGTCGATGGAGGAGTGGTTGAGCACCAGGATCTCCTTGCCCGGGTTGCGCTGGTTGTGGCGCGCCGCCGCCTGCACCAGCGCCGTGACCACCGACGAGCCCGAGCCGCCCGTCACGATGGCCTTGGCCCCCTGGTCGATGGCCGCCTGCAGCGCGCTCTGGCTCTCCTGGGCCGAGAGCTTGCTGTCGAACTGCAGCAACTGCAGCTTCGTGCCCTTGAGCACGCCGCCCTTGGCGTTGATGTCCTCGATGGCGTACTGCGTGTGCGTGAGCATGAGCTCGCCCACGTTGGCGAAGGGGCCCGAGAGCGGGTCGATGTAGGCGACCTTGAAGGTCTCCTGCGACCAGGCCGTGGAGGCGGCGGCGGTGCACAGCAGGGCCGCACAGGCGGCCAGGGGCGTGAGGGAACGCGTCAGGGGGTGGCGCAGCATGGTGCTTGTCTCGCTTTCTTGTCGTGGTGAGACCGGGGCGGGCTTGCCACCCCGGCGGGAGGGAGAAGGCTGGGCCCGTCAGTCGAGCGCGATGCCCAGGCTGCGTATCAGCGGGTGCCAGCGCGACACCTCGGCCGTGATCATCTGCGTGAACTCCTGCGGCGTGTTGCCCACGGGCTCGATCCCCACCTCGCGGTACCGGGCGCTGGTCTGCGGCGACAGCAGGGCCTGGGCGATGGCTTTCTGCAGCGCCTGCACGGTGGCATCCGGCGTGGACGCATGCACCGCCACGCCCACCAGCGCCGTGGCCTCCACGCCCTTGAGTCCCAGTTCCTCGAACGTGGGGACATCGGGCAGGCGCGGGTGGCGCCGGCTGTCGGCCACCGCCAGCGCGCGCAGCTTGCCCGCCTGCAGGAAGCCGCCCGCGGCCGCGTAGTCGCTCATCACCGCCGGGATCTGCCCGCCCGCCAGGTCGGCGAGCGCGGGCGACGATCCCTTGTAGGGGATGTGCGTCATCTTCAGTCGGGCGTGGTGCATGAGCATCTCCATCGCCATGTGCTGCGGCGTGCCCGCGCCCGCCGAGCCAAAGTTGAGCGTGCCGGGCTGGCGCCGCGCCTGCTCGATGAACTCCTTTGCGTCCTTGGCGTCGCAGGCGGGGCCCACGACCAGGATCATCGGGGCGCGCGCCAGCAGCGTCACGAGCTTGAGGTCCTTGTCGGGCGCGTAGCCGAGCTTGCGGTACAGCACCGGGTTGAAGACCAGCGTGCCGTTGTCCACGTTGATGAGCGTGTGCCCGTCGGCCGGGCCGCGCAGCACGTCGGCCACGGCGATGGCGCCATTGCCGCCGGGCTTGTTGTCCACCACCACGCTCTGGCCCACGGCGGCCGACATGGGCTGGCCCACCGTGCGCGCCATGAAATCGGAGCCGCCGCCCGCGGGGTAGGGCACGATCCAGCGCAGCGGCTTGGCCGGGAAAGGGGCGGAGGCGTGCAGCGCGCGGCTCAGGCCGAGCGATGTGGCGCCGAGCAGCGCCAGTGTGGATCGTCGTGACAGCAGCATGGTGGCTAGGTTTCCTTGAGGGGTGTGTGGGGACGAAAGACTCTCGCCGCGCTCAGCGCGCGGGCCGGCGCCGGGCGCGCAGGCCCAGCACCCGGTAGGCCAGCGTGGACAGCTCCTGCGCCACTTCGTCGGCCGACAGGCGGCCGTCCGGTCGGTACCAGTTGTAGAGAAAGCCCGGCAGGCTGCAGGCCGCCAGGGCGGTGATCTTGGTGTCGTGGAACTCGAACATGCCGTCCTCGCGGCCTTCCTCGAGCAGGGCGCAGAGCTTGTCGTAGAAATGGTTGGCCAGCTGCTTCTGGGTGGCCAGGTATTCGGGGCGGTACACCTGGGGTTCGCGGTACGGAAAGAACGCAGACGGGTGGTGCGCGAGCGTGGCGCGAATCAGGCGGTCGATGCCCTCGGCCACCTTCACGTGCGCGGGGCGCGGGTCGTCCTCGGCGAAGTCCATGGCCGTGAAGCACGCCACGGCGGGTGCCCACGACAGGGTCTCGAAGATCTCCTGCTTGTTGCGGAAGTAGTAGTAGACGAAGGGCTTGGTCACCCCCAGCTTCTGCACGATCTGCTCGATGGTGGTGTTGGCGTAGCCCTGCGCATCGAACAGCGCCTCTGCTGCGCGCAGGATGCGCTCGCGCTTCTCGTCCGACCCGGCCGTGGCGGCTTTCTGCCGGCCGCTGGCCTGCATGGGGAGCTGCTGGCCCATGGCAGGCTGTCCTTTGTGTGACGGTTGATTTATACCCATGGGTAGCATTGTTCTACCAGTCGGTATATATTGGCAAGACGCTGGCGGGCAGGGGTGCCTATCGCAAACCCTTAGCAAGCCCTTAGAACCAGCGATTCCAGACACCTCGGAGACAACGCCATGCCACAGACCGCACCGCAGCTGCCGCTGCACGAACACCTGCGCCGCCACGCGCGCGAAACGCCCGACCGCACCGCGTACCTCTGGTACGGCCAGCCCGTCACCTGGGCAGAGCTCGACGCGGCCAGCGACGCCTTCGCCGCGCGCCTGCAGGCGCTGGGCGTGGGCAAGGGCGAGCCCGTGGCGCTGTTCATGAACAACTGCCCGCAGTACGTGATGGCGCACTACGGCATCCAGAAGATCGGCGCCATCGTCTGCCCCTGCGGGCCGCTGAACAAGGAGCACGAGCTGGAATACCAGCTCACCGACCTGCAGGCGCGCGTGATCGTCGCGGCCGACGTGCTGCTGCCCGTGGTGGACAAGGTGCGCGCCAGCACGGCGCTGCGGCACGTGTTCGTGGTGCGCTATGCCGAGCTGCTGCCCGACGGCGCGCTCAGCATCGACGCGCCCGCCGAGCTGCTGGCCATGCGTGCCGCCATGGCGCCAGCCCCCGCGGGTTGCGAGGACTTCCTGGCCGCCACGCGCACCGGGCAGCGGCCCGCGCCCATGGCGCTGTCCATGGACGATGTCTCGCTCATGACCTACACCTCGGGCACCACGGGGTTGCCCAAGGGCGCGATGCTGAGCTACGGCAACGCCACCTTCAAGACCGCCGCGTCGGCCGACTGCAATGGCATGACGCAGCAGGAGACGCTGCTCGCGGTGGCGCCGCTGTACCACATCGCCGGCATGGTGATGGGCGTGAACCTGCCCGTCTACACCGGCGCCACGGCCGTGCTGCTGTACCGCTTCGATCCGCTGGGCGTGGCCCAGGCGCTGGAGCGCCACCGCATCACCTGGTGGTACAGCATCGCGCCCATGAACGGCGCGCTCATGCAGGTGCCGGGCGCGCGCGCCATGGACTGGAGCGCGCTGCGCCGCAACCCGGTCACGAGCTTTGGCATCACCTTCACCGAGGCGCTCGCCCAGCAGTGGCGGCAGTTCGCGCCCCATTGCATCGCGCACGAGGCCGCCTACGGCTTGAGCGAAACCCACACGGTGGATACCGCCATGCCCGTGGACGCGATCCGCTGGGGCACCCAGGGCAAGCCCGTGCCGGGCAACACCTTGCGCATCGTCGACCCCGACACCGGCGCCCCGCTGGCCACGGGCGAGGTGGGCGAGATCACCATCCATGGCCCCGGCAACTTCAAGGGCTACTGGAACAAGCCCGAGGCCACGGCCAAGACCCTGCGGGACGGCTGGGTCTACACCGGCGACATGGGCAAGATCGATGCCGACGGCTACGTCACCTTCATCGGCCGCTTCAAGGAGATGATCAAGGTCTCCGGCTACAGCGTGTTCCCGGAAGAGGTGGAGACCCTGCTCATCAAGCATCCCGCCGTGGCCCAGGCCGCCGTCATCGGCGTGCCCGACGCGGAAAAGGGCGAGGTGGTGCGTGCCTTCATCGTGAAGAAACCCGGCCAGGACGTGGACGCCGCTGCCCTGGTGGCCTGGTGCCGCGAGAACATGGCGCCCTACAAGGCCCCGCGCGAGGTGCGCTTCATCGACGCGCTGCCGGCCACGGGCGCCGGCAAGGTGCTGCGCCGCCTGCTGCGCGACCTCTGAACCAGAAACGATTCCAGCGCTTGCCCATCCTGCGCTGGCAGCTCCACCAACCATAGCAACACCCCATGCCATCGCCCGCTCTGTTCACCAAAGTTCTTGTCGCCAACCGGGGGGAGATTGCGCTGCGCACCGTGCGCGGCCTTCATGACCTGGGCATCGCCAGCGTGGCCGTGTTTGCCGATGACGATGCGGCCAGCCCGCACGTGCAGGCCGCGGGCACCGCCGTCGCCCTGGGCGCCACCGGGCCCGCCGCGTACCTGGACGGCGCGCGCATCATCGCCATCGCGCAGGCGCAGGGCTGCGACGCCGTGCACCCCGGCTACGGCTTCCTGAGCGAACGCGCCGACTTCGCGCGCGCCTGCGCCGGGGCCGGCCTGCGTTTCATCGGCCCCACGCCCGCGCAGCTCGCGCTGTTCGGCGACAAGGCGCAGGCCCGCGCGCTGGCGCTGCAGCAGGGCGTGCCGCTCATGCCGGGCACCCAGGCGGCGGTGTCGCTGGAGGAGGCCCAGGCCTTCTTCGCGCAGCAGGGCGGCGCCGGCATCGTGATCAAGGCGATTGGCGGCGGCGGCGGGCGCGGCATGCGCGCCGTGCAGGCGCAGGACGACCTGCCCGCCGCCTACGCGCGCTGCCGCAGCGAGGCGCAGGCAGCGTTTGGCGTGGACGGCGTGTATGTGGAGCGGCTCATGTCCAACGCGCGCCACATCGAGGTGCAGGTGCTGGGCGACGGCCAGGACGTGGTCGCGCTGGGCGAGCGCGAGTGCACGCTGCAGCGGCGCTTTCAGAAGGTGGTGGAGATCGCGCCCAGCCCTTCGCTGCCCGCGCCGCTGCGTGAACGCATCATCGCCGCCGCGCTGGCCATGGCGCGCGCGGTGGCCTACGAGGGCCTGGGCACCTTCGAGTTCCTGGTGGACCTGGCCTCCAGCGACGTGCCCTTCGTGTTCATCGAATGCAACCCGCGCCTGCAGGTGGAGCACACCATCACCGAAGAGGTGACCGGCGTGGACCTGGTACAGGCGCAGATCGCGCTGGCGGCCGGCCGCAGGCTGCAAGACATCGGGCTCGACCCCGCCGCGCCGCCCGCCGTGCGCGGCTTTGCGGTGCAGTGGCGCATCAACGCCGAGACGCTGGACGCGCAGGGCGGTGCCACCCCCGGCAGCGGCACGCTCACCCGCTTCGACCTTCCCACCGGCCCCGGCGTGCGCGTGGACACGCACGGCGCAGCGGGCGCCACGCCCTCGCCGCACTACGACACGCTGCTGGCCAAGCTCATCGTGCACACGGGCGGCCCGCGCTTTGCCGATGCGCTGCGCCGCTCGCGGCGCGCGCTGGACGAGTGCCGCATCGGTGGCGTGGCCACCAACCTCGCGCTGCTGCAGGCCCTGGCCGCGCGGCCCGAAATGGAAAGCCAGCAGGTGCACACGCGCTGGCTGGAGTCGGTGCTGCCAGAACTGCTGGTTGCTACTAAAAATATAGCTAATGGCGCATATGATTCGGGCGCTAGCGCTCAAAACCCCCAAAATCCGTCAGCGCCCGCACCCGAAGGCTCCGTGCTCGCTCCCATGCCCGCGCGCCTCGTGCAACTGAGCGTGTCCGAGGGCGACGTGGTGGCCGCGGGTGCCGAGCTGGCCGTGCTCGAGTCCATGAAGATGGAGCACATGCTGCTGGCGCCGCATGCGGGCCGCGTGCGCGCGCTGCTCGCGGTGCCGGGCGGCTACCTCGTGCAGGGCCAGCCGCTGCTGGTGCTCGATGCCGTGGAGGGGGCGGACGCCGCCCAGGACGCACAGGGCGCGCAGCAGGACCTGGATGCCATTCGCCCCGACCTGCAGCGCGTGCGGGACCGCCACGCCTTCACGCTCGACGCCGCGCGGCCCGAGGCCATCGCCAGGCGCCACGCCCAGGGCGGGCGCACCGCGCGCGAGAACATCGCCGACCTGTGCGACGCGGACAGCTTCATCGAATACGGCACGCTGGCCATCGCCGCGCAGACGCGCCGCCGCAGCCTGGATGACCTCATCGCCAACACGCCCGCCGACGGCATGGTCACGGGCATCGGCGGCATCAACGGTGCGCTGTTCGGGCCCGAGAAGTCCCGCGCCGTGGTCATGTCCTACGACGCGACCGTGCTCGCGGGCACCCAGGGCGCGCGCAACCACGCCAAGACCGACCGCATGCTGGGCGTGGCGCTGGCGCAGAAACTGCCCGTGGTGCTGTTCGCCGAAGGCGGCGGCGGCCGCCCGGGCGACACCGACATGCCCGTGGTGGCCGGCCTGCACGTGCACACCTTCGCCAGCTACGCCGCGCTCTCGGGCCAGGTGCCGGTGATCGGCATCGCGGCGGGGCGCTGCTTTGCGGGCAACGCGGCCCTGCTGGGCTGCAGCGACGTGATCATCGCCACGCGCGGCAGCAACATCGGCATGGGCGGCCCGGCCATGATCGAGGGCGGCGGCCTGGGCGTGTTCAAGCCCGAGCACATCGGCCCCAGCCGCGTGCAGCATGCCAATGGCGTGATCGACGTGCTGGTCGATGACGAAGCCGGGGCCGTGGCGGCCGCGCGGCACTACCTGTCGTTCTTCCAGGGGCGCACCGGTGCCTGGACGGCGCCGGACGCACGCGCCCTGCGCTCCGTGGTGCCCGAGAACCGCCTGCGCGTGTACGACACCCGCGCGGCGATGGCCGGCCTGGTGGACGACGGCAGCCTGCTGCCGCTGCGCACCGGCTTCGGCGCGGGCATCCACACGGCGCTGGCGCGCATCGAGGGCCGCCCCGTGGGCATCCTGGCCAACAACCCGCTGCACCTGGGCGGCGCCATCGACGCCGATGCGGCCGACAAGGGCGCGCGCTTCATGCAGCTGTGCAACGCGCACGGCCTGCCCATCGTGAGCCTGGTGGACACGCCCGGCTTCATGGTCGGCCCCGAGGTGGAGGCCACGGCCCAGGTGCGCCACGTGAGCCGCCTGTTCGTCACCGCCGCCAGCCTGCGCGTTCCATATTTCAGCGTGGTGCTGCGCAAGGGCTACGGCCTGGGCGCCATGGGCATGACGGCCGGGGGCTTCCATGCGCCGGTGTTCACCGTGGCCTGGCCCACGGGCGAGTTCGGGGCCATGGGGCTCGAAGGCGCGGTGCGCCTGGGTTTCCGCAAGGAGCTGGAGGCCTTGCCCGAGGGCGCCGAGCGCGACGCGCTGTTCGCCAAGCTGCTGGCCAGGTCGTACGCCAACGGCGAGGCGCTGCACATGGCGACCACGCTGGAGATCGACGCGGTGATCGACCCGGCCGACACGCGCGCATGGCTGGCACGGGGCCTGGCATCGGCGCAGGTGGCGCCGCCCGGGCACCGGTTCGTGGACACCTGGTAGGGCAGCGCGCGGGCCGCGCTCTGCATGCTAAGCTGGCCCGCCTTGCCCGCCCCACGCCGGGGCGGCGCCCCTGTTTGACGGAGACTTTTCACCATGCCCGGACTGCTGCCCGATATCGATCCCGATGGTTTGCTCGAGTTTTCGGTGGTCTACACCGACCGCGCGCTCAACCACATGTCCAAGCGCTTCACCGGCGTGATGCAGGACATCCTGGCCACGCTCAAGGAGGTCTACCACGCCCACACCGCCGTGCTGGTGCCCGGCAGCGGCACCTTCGGCATGGAGGCCGTGGCGCGCCAGTTCGCCAATCGCGAGAAGGTGCTCATCGTGCGCAACGGCTGGTTCAGCTACCGCTGGACGCAGATCTTCGACGCCGACAAGGGCCTGGGCGGCGGCTCCGTGGTGTGCAAGGCGCGCCCGCAGGGCAGCGGCCCGCAGGCGCCCTGGGTGCCGTGCCCGGCCGAGGAAGTGGCGGCCACCATCCGCGCCGAAAAGCCCAAGGTCGTGTTCGCGCCCCATGTGGAAACGGCCAGCGGCATCATCTTGAGCGACGACTACCTGCGCACCCTGACGGCCGCGGCCCACGAGGTGGGCGCGCTGTTCGTGCTCGACTGCGTGGCCTCGGGCGCGATGTGGGTGGACATGCAAGCCACCGGCGTGGACGTGCTGATCTCGGCCCCGCAAAAGGGCTGGAGCGGCTCGCCCTGCTGCGCCATGGTGATGCTCAGCGAGCGCGCGCGCCAGGCCATCGACGGCACCACGAGCAGCAGCTTCTCGTGCGACCTCAAGAAGTGGATGCAGATCGCCGAGGGCTACGAAAAGGGCCAGCACGCGTACCACACCACCATGCCCACCGACGCGCTGGTGCGCCTCTCCGAAGTGATGGCCGAGACGCGCGAATACGGTTTTGCCAAGGTGCGCGACGAGCAGATCGAGCTGGGCGCCAAGGTGCGCGCGCTGCTCGAGTCGCGCGGCTTCCCGAGCGTGGCGGCCGAGGGCTTCAAGGCCCCCGGCGTGGTGGTGAGCTACACCACCGACCCCGGCATCCAGAACGGCAAGAAGTTCATGGAGGTGGGTCTGCAGACCGCCGCCGGCGTGCCGCTGCAGTGCGACGAGGGGCCGGATTTCAAGACCTTCCGCATCGGCCTGTTCGGCCTGGAGAAGTGGCACAACGTGGACCGCACGGTGGGCCACCTGAGCACCGCGCTCGACCAGGTGGCCCCGCGCGGCTGAACCGGGCCGCCGCCCGTGTTTCGCGGGCCTCTTGAAAAAAAAGCCACCCGCGGGTGGCTTTTTTTCGTGGTGGCCGGGCGCGGTGGTGGTGCCTGGGGGCTCGGCACGCACCGGGCGGCAAGTGCGCGCCGCGGACCGCCCGAGACCGCAGATGCACACGGCGCGGTGATTCATGCGTGCAGAGAATCCCTAGGGGGCCTGGGTTTCGCGCTCGGCCTCTTCGGCCGCGTGGGCGCGCGCGATCGCCAGGATCACGTCGCGCGCGAGGCGCCGCTTGGGCACGGGCAGGCGCAGGTAGATGTCGAACAGCTCGCGGTCCTGGTAGCCCAGGCCCGCATGCCACTGCGCCTGCCGCTCCCGCACGCGCAGGGGTTCTGCATCGCCGTAGCCCAGCTGCTGCACCGGCACCTGCAGCCATTCGGCCAGGGTGGTGAGCTTCTTGTGGTCGGGCATGGTCTCGCCCAGCAGCCAGCGGCGCACGCCGTGCAGCGTCATGGGCTTGCCCCAGTGGCGGGTGTTGAACTCGCGCTCCAGCACCGCCGGCCTGGGTTCATAGCCTGCGTCCATCATCGCCTTGCGTAACCGGTCCGCAAACTGTCTTTTTGCATCCTGCATGCAGTCACACTAAAAAGGCGCGCAGGAGCTGCGGTGATTCTTGTATATAGTCACGCAATCAATTTGCTCGTTGGTTACGTAGCGGGTCTGCCCGCCAATTCAGGGGCAACGAGCGGCCTTGCAAGGAGGGTGGCGTGGCTGTCGAACACCGAAGGATGGAAACCTGGGAAGCCCGGCGGGAGCGGGTGGGCTGGTTTCCCGGTGCCTGCATGCGCGCGGCAGCCCTGCCGGTCGGGCGGCGGCCGCGCGGGTGGCCCGGCCGCCAGCCCATTGTGCGGGGTTCTGCATTGCGCCACAGTCACCCATGTACTTGCGCGGCGGTGACGCCCGCGGTGCGCGGGCTGCCGCACTGACAGGGGGCCGGGACGTGTGCAGCAGCGGCCCCCGCCACCCCCGCGAAGGATCGCTGCCGCCCTGCGCAGGGCGGGACCACCCCGTGGGGGGCTGCTCCCAGGACGGCGCCCGGCCGGTGGCGGCGGTGGCGGCAGTGGTGCCCGCCCCGCCCGTGGACGACCGTGAACGCCAGCGGCTCATCCTGACGCCCGCCCAGCGGCAGATGATCCTGGCGAACGTGCGGCGGTTGCGGGAGCTGCGGGAGGAGGAGCGCGCCGCGCGCGGCATCCTGGCCAGCGAGCCCGCGCCCCGCGAATGACAGTGGGTGCGCCTGGACGGCCGGGGCGCGAGTGGAGACGGGGCATGCGCCGGGGCCGGGCATGGTAGGGTGAATGCATCTTGAATCCCCCGCCGGCCGGCCCGCCGCCCGCCCGCCCGCATGCTGCCTGTCCGATGCCATGACCCAGGAATCCGAACCGCTGCCACAAGCCCTTGCCCTGCAACGTGCGAGGCGCCACGCCTTGGGGCTGCTGGTGCTGGTGTCGGCCGTGTTCGTGGCCACCAGCGTGGTGGAGCGCGGCCTGTGGCTGAACTGCCTGAAGGCCGTGGCCGAGGCCGCGATGGTGGGCGCGCTGGCCGACTGGTTCGCGGTGGTGGCGCTGTTTCGCCGCCCGCTGGGCCTGCCGATCCCGCACACGGCGGTCATCGCGCGCAACCAGGCGCGCATCGGCCGCAACCTGGCGGTCTTCGTGCGCGACAAGTTCCTGGACGTGCCCTCGCTGGTGGCGCTGATCCGCCGGCACGACCCCGCCGAGCGGCTGGCGCAGTGGCTCACGGCACCCGGCAACGCCGCGCTCCTGGGCCACCAGGCCACCCGCCTGGCGTCGGCCGCGCTCGAGACGGTGCAGGACGCGCAGGTGGAGCGCTTCATCCAGAAGGCGGCGCGCGCATTGATCGGGCTGGTGGACATGTCGCGGGCCCTGGCGGCGGTGCTCGACACCCTCACGCACAACGGCCGCCACCAGGCGCTGCTGGACGACGTGCTGGGCAAGCTCATCGAGCTGCTGCAGAACGAGCAGACCCGTGCCTGGGTGGCGCAGACCATCGTGGCCTGGCTCAAGAAGGACCACCCGCGCACCGAGAAGCTATTGCCCAGCGACTGGCTGGGCGACAAGGGCTCGGCCCTGCTGGCGCGCGCGCTGGAGAGCGTGATGGCCGATGTGGCCGCCAACCCGCAGCACGCCTTGCGCGCGCAGTTCGATGCGGCGGTGCAGCGCTTCATCGAGCGCCTGCGCGGCGACCCCGACTGGGCGCGCAAGGGCGAAGAGATCCGCGCCTGGCTGCAGACCGATGCCACGGTGGGGGGCTATGTGCAGGCGCTGTGGCAGGACCTGCGCGGGGCGCTGCAGCGCGATCTGGCCGACGCGGATTCGGTGCTGGCGCGGCAGGTGCGCAACCTGGGGCAGTGGCTGGGTCAGTCGCTGGCGGGGGATGCGGCGCTGCGGCAGTCGCTCAATGACCGGCTGGAGCGGTGGGTGGAGGGCCTGGCGCCGGATGTGTCGGCGTTCATTGCGCAGCACATTGAGGACACCGTGCGGCGATGGGATACCGAGGAGATGACGCAGCTGATTGAGCTGAACATTGGCAAGGACCTGCAGTACATCCGCATCAACGGCACCGTGGTGGGCGGGCTGATCGGGCTGATGCTGTTTGTGGTGTCGCACGCTGGGGAGATTTGGCGGGCGGTGGTGGGCAGCTGACCACTCGTTCGGGCTGAGCCTGTCGAAGCCGGTGCGTTCCACCCCAACCGTTCGGGCTGAGCTTGTCGCAGCCAGGGCGTGCTGGTTCGAAAAGCATGCTGGTGTTGAGGGCGGAGGCCGGGACTCGCCCCGGCGGGCGAGGTACTTGTTCTTTGCTTCGCCAAAGAAAAGTACCCAAAAGAAAGGCGACCCACAGTCTGCGACCCCTGCGCTTCGCTACGGGGCAAACCTGCGGCGGGGCGGTTGCGGGGTGCGCCGTGGAACTCGCTTTGCGCCTGCGGCGCGCCGCTCGGACAACCACGGCGAGTCAGAGCACGAGGCATGGGCGCTGCGACGCCCATGCTCACCCCGCAACCGCCCCGCCGCAGGCGCAGCCAGCAGGGGGTGGGAGCCGAACAGCCAACAGCCGAGCAGCCACACGGGCCATCGCGTTGCTCGGCCGCGGCTGGGCTGCGTCAGCTAGCGTGCTGCCTGATCCGCCACCATGTTGGCCGCGTGTTCTTCCTGCAGATGCTGCGCAATCTGCGCCCACGCCTGTTTGGCCTCGGCGTCCTGCGCCCAGGCGTAGCAACTGGCGATGTGCATGGCCGTCACTGCATGGTGCGGGTCGAGCGCAAAGGCCACCTCGCACTGCAGCGCCGCCTGGCGCCACATCGCGGCCGCGTCTTCTGATCCTTCTTTCTGCAGCGCATGGGCCTCTGCGACCCACGCCTGCCCCAGGCGAAACGCAGCAGCATGTTGAGTGGGGTCGGCGTCATGCGCCCGTTGAAACAACACTCCCGCCTGCCGCCACAGCGCCCGCGCTGCGGCGAAGTCTTGCGTGGCTACGGCTTGCGCCTGGGCGACGAGGGCGTTGCCGGACTGGAGGAGGGTGGAGGGGGAGTCGCTGAGCATCTGGTCAAAATGGCAGAGGATAGGCGTTCGGATTGTCGGCGGTTTGCCGGCTGCTATCGCTCCGTACCGACCGTTCGTGTTCAGTCAGAAACGAACTTCAACGCCTTTGGGGGCTTAATAAAACAACGTCTTCAAGAGCGTTGCCACAGCTACTTCAACACCAAAAAGCGCATAGCACGCGCGGATCAAAAACGCGTCCTGCGGATGGGTCTGCGCTAGTTGCGCCATCGCATAAGCGTGTGAGTTTGCCTTGAATTGATCAAGAAACTTGCGATGCTTCTTCGTTTTTACGGCGATGACGATCCACTGAACCAACGCGAGGGCAAAGCAGATAAGCAACAGTGTGTCAAAGCTCAAGATTTTCCTGGTCTGAAAGCGATTCAAGCGATCTTACTGACCGGAATGCTAACTTCGACTTAGTCAACAAACCGGGCAGGTGGGGCCGCTGTCCTCAAAACCTCGGCAAATCCGGATGCTTGATCGCCCCCCCGCGCACCAGCATCTTCCCGTACTCCGCACACCGGTTCAGCGTGGGAATCACCTTCCCTGGGTTCAACAGCCCCGCCGGGTCAAACGCATGCTTGAGCCCGAGCATCTGCGCGTTCTCCTCGGCCGTGAACTGCACGCACATGCTGTTGAGCTTCTCCACGCCCACGCCGTGTTCGCCCGTCACCGTGCCGCCCATGGCCACGCTGGTCTCCAGGATGTCCGCGCCAAACAGTTCGCAGCGGTGCAGCTGGTCGGCATCGTTCGCATCGAACAGGATCAGCGGGTGCAGGTTGCCGTCGCCCGCGTGGAATACGTTGGCGCAGCGCAGCTGGTATTTCTTTTCCATCTCCTGGATGGCGAGCAGGATGTCCGCCAGGCGCTTGCGCGGGATGGTCGAGTCCATGCACATGTAGTCGGGGCTGATGCGGCCGCTGGCGGGGAAGGCGTTCTTGCGGCCGCTCCAGAAGCGCAGGCGTTCGGCCTCGTCCTGGCTGACCGAGATGGCGGTGGCACCCGCCGCGCGCAGCACGTCGCTCATGCGGCCGATTTCTTCTTCCACCTCCTCGGGCGTGCCATCGCTTTCGCACAGCAGGATGGCTTCGGCCGTGAGGTCGTAGCCTGCGTGCACAAAATCTTCCACGGCGGCGGTCATGGGCTTGTCCATCATCTCCAGGCCGGCGGGGATGATGCCGGCGGCGATCACGGCCGCCACGGCGTCGCCCGCTTTGCGCACGTCGTCGAAGCTGGCCATGATGCAGCGCGCCAGCATGGGCTTGGGGATGATGCGCACCGTCACCTCGGTGATCACCGCGAGCATGCCTTCGCTGCCGATCACGGCGGCCAGCAGGTCGTAGCCAGGGGTGTCCAGCGCATCGCTGCCGAACTCCACCGGCTCGCCTTCCACCGTGAAGCCCTTCACCTTGAGCACGTTGTGCACCGTGAGACCGTATTTCAGGCAGTGCACGCCGCCCGAGTTCTCTGCCACGTTGCCGCCGATGGTGCAGGCGATCTGGCTGCTGGGGTCGGGCGCGTAGTACAGGCCGTAGGGCGCGGCGGCCTCGCTGATGGCCAGGTTGCGCACGCCGCACTGCACCACGGCCGTGCGGCTCACCGGGTCGAGGTCGAGGATGCGGTTGAACTTGGCGAGCGAGAGCGTGACGCCCAGGGCATGCGGCATGGCGCCGCCCGACAGGCCCGTGCCCGCGCCGCGCGCCACCACGGGCACCTGCAGGTGGTGGCAGGCCTTGAGCACGGCCTGCACCTGCTCGTATGTTTCGGGCAGGCACACCACCAGCGGGCGCTGGCGGTAGGCGGTGAGGCCGTCGCATTCGTAGGGGGTGGTGTCTTCGGCGTGCCACAGCAGCGCGTGCGCGGGCACCACGCGGCTCAGGGCCTGGACAACCTCGGCCTGGCGTGCGGCGCGTTCGGACAGGGCTGTGGTGGGTTCGGCGGCAGTGTTCATGGCCGCCACTGTAGAGGAAGCCCGCGCGCGGGAGCGTGAGTTTTCTTGCAGCGGTCTGTGAAATGGCCTGGGTGTGGCCGTTTGCTATCAATCAATGAGCGGCTGGCGCATATGGACAAAGCGCTGGAGGCTCCTTTGCCTTGAATTGGGCCGGTGGGCGGCCCGCAGCCCCCCCTCCTCTTCCTCCTCCTCACACCGGCCCGGGGCTCACCGGGCGTTGGCTGCCTTCCAGAAGCCACAGGCGTTTGCTGGCGCGCGTCATGGCGACATACAGCATGTTGCGTTCGCGATAGGCCTCCTGCCGGGCGGCACTGCGCGGAAAGCGCCCGCGCTCCACCAGGGGCACGGCCACATGGTCGTATTCATGCCCCTTGCAGCGCTCCACCGTCAGCAGCTGCAGGCTGGAGGCTTCCTGCTGGGTGTGCTGGTGGATGCTGGCCTGCACCATGAGCGTGAGCCGGCCCAGGAATTCGTCCACGGACAAGCCGGCGCAGATGCGGGCCAGCGCCGCCAGGCTGTCTCTGCAGTAGCGCAGCTCCTGCGGGCTGATGGGCGCCTGCGCGAAGAAGCGGTGCACCAGCGGGTGCGCGCACAGCTGCCCCGCGTCGGCGCAGGCCTCGGGGGGCAAGGCCAGCAATTGTTCGCACACGGGGGACGCCACCGGGGCCTGGGGGTTGAAGCTGGCGCGCACCAGAAACCGGCGCACCAGGTCCTGCCTGCCGATGAGTTCCGCCGCCACGGCGCGGGTGTCCATTTCGACGGGGGAGTCCTCCACCAGCGCCTGCATGTCGAACGCGCCGTTGGCCAGCACGTCCTGGTCCGGCTGGCTGCCGCGCCGCACGTAGCGCAGCAGGCCTTCCATGGCGCTGCTCAGAATGCCCTGCGTGAGCCGCACGCCGGTGCCGCAGCCCTGCATGGCCCCCATGATGGCCAGCACCAGGGCGATCTCGCGGCGCTGGTAGAAGCGCTTCAGCCCCAAGCAGGCGTAGTGCACGCCTTCGTGGGCGAACATCCATTCCAGCAGGATGGAGTCTTCCGGCGACCGCAGCACCACGTTCAGGCAAGGAGGGGGCGTGGTGCCGCCGGGCGCGGGGGGCTGCTGGTGCAGCACGGCGTCGTGGATCGCCAGCAGTTGCCGGGCGCAATCCTCGTCGTCGGTGTAGCTGCGCCGCTCGAACGCGGAGGGCTTGGTGGGGTAGTGCGCGGCAAATTCCACGCCGAACAGGGGGTTCAGCCCCTGGCAGATGGCGTTGCCGAAGCGGTAGGTGGTGTTGAGGGCGACCACCTGGGTGTCCGCGGGCAGCTCCTGCCGGATGCGGGCCAGGCTGTCGCCGAAGACGGAGAACGCGCCGGGCAGGATGTGCTGGTTGAAGTCTCCCGCGCCGACGAACAGACCGTTGCCGCCCTGCACCAGATGCCGCAGCACCAGCATGGCGGCTTCGTCCAGGTCCTGCAGCTCATCGAACAGCACCGCATCGAAGCGCCCCTGCAGCGGCGCGAAGGCATCGCCGAAATCCAGCTCCCCGAGCTGCGTGGCCACTTCATACGTGCAGTCGCCCGGTGCGTAGAAATGCGGTTCGTGGTTCAGCCCCCGGCGCAGGCGTTCGTACTTCACCAGCAGCTGGTAGAGCCCGTAGTCGAGCTGGTGCTCGCGGCAGTAGGGCAGGGCGCCGAGGTCCGAGCGGTCCATGTCGCGCAGCAGCAGTTGCTGCTTGGCCCGGGCCTCGAAGTCGGCGAAGGCCTGCACGTCCAGTTCACGCGACAGGAAGTCGCCGGCCTCGGGCGCCCTGTCCAGCGCCGGGTCCTGGAGCAGCGCGGTGTGGGCCTGGCGGACCAGCAGGTTCTTTTGCAGGGGCTCGGTGACACGCACCAGCTCGTCGCCCTGTTCCTTGAGCACGGTGGCGCACAGCTGCTCCACGGTCATGATCTGCACCTGGCGCGGAATGGCCGGAACGAGCTTTTCCAGGCGCTGCGCAATGGCGGCCAGCCCGGCCTCCGAATACGCGAGCATCAGGATGCGGCTTGCGCCCTGGGTGCGCAGGAGGTCGGCGGCCTTGATGGCCAGGGTGGTGGTCTTGCCCGTGCCCGCGAGCGCGTTGACCAGCACCGCGCTCGCCGTGGCGTTGAGCACCGCGTTCTGCTCCAGCGTGGGGTATCTCTTCTTGAAGTGGGCGTCTTGTGGCACGGCGTGGTGAGATGGTGGAGAGGTCAAGAGACAGGACAGGCGAGAGGCGCGTGCCGGGTGACGGCGTCAGGCGGGCTGCGTGAATCTGGAACCCTGCGCGCCACAGGGGAGGGCAGGGTGGATCCGGTGTACTATAAAATGTATAGCTATTGACGCTTTATAGGTAAGCGCTGGAGGCCAGAATGGCCTTGAATGCGGCGAGGGCTCAGGCCATGGTCTTGCGCAGCCACTCGGCGAACGCCGCGCACTCCCAGCGGTCCATGGTGCCCGTGCGCCAGCACAGGTAGTGTGCGTGGGGGCTGGTCGTATCGGTGTCGAACAGGCGCACCAGCGTGCCGTTCTCCAGCCACGGCGCCCCGAGCTTCAGGCGCACCAGCGCCACGCCCATGCCGGCGGCGGCGCCGTCGCACATCAGGCCGATGTCGTTGAACTGCGAGCCCTCGCTGGGCTCGGCCCAGTCCAGGCCCGTGGCGGCAAACCAGGTGCGCCAGGGCTCCAGCGGGCTGCGCAGCAGGGGCACGCCCTCCAGGTCCTCCGGCCGGTCGAACGGGCCGTGTTCGCGCACGAACGCGGGCGAGGCCAGGGGCGTGACCACGTCGCGGGCCAGCTCCACATGCTCCACGTCGGCGTAGTGGCCGGGGCCAAAGCGCACCATCAGGTCGGCGTCCTCGGCCACCACGTCCAGCAGCGGGATGGACACCTGCAGCGCCAGGTCGATCTCGGGGTAGGCCTCGGTGAACTGGCGCAGGCGCGGAATGAGGATGGTGCGCGCGAACGTGGGTGTCACGGCCAGCTTGAGCCGCCGGCGCCCGGGCGCCGCAGCGGCCCCCGGAAACCGCTGCAGCGCGCCCAGCCCCTCGCGCACGTGGGCCAGGTAGGCGCTGCCCTCGGTGGTCAGCGAAAAATCGGCCCGCCCGAACAGCCGCACGCCCAGGATCTGTTCGAGCTGCTTGACCCGGTGGCTCACCGCGCTGGGCGTCACGCACAGCTCGTCCGCCGTCTGCGTCACGCTGCGCAGGCGGGCCAGGGCTTCAAACGTCAGCAGGCACTGTATCGGCGGGATGCGCCGTGCCGCGCTGCTGAGGAAGGAGGACGGAGCTGCCGTGGCCATGGGGCAGAACGGGCTAGCGGAAAACCACGGTCTTGTGGCCGTTGAGCAGCACGCGGTGCTCGCTGTGCCACTTCACGGCGCGGGCCAGCACCTGGCTTTCGGTGTCGCGGCCCCGGGCCGTGAGGTCTTCCACCGTGTCGGTGTGGTCGGCGCGGGCCACGTCCTGCTCGATGATCGGGCCTTCGTCCAGGTCGGCCGTCACGTAGTGCGCGGTGGCGCCGATGAGCTTCACGCCCCGGTCGTGCGCCTGGTAATAGGGCTTGGCGCCCTTGAAGCTGGGCAGGAAGCTGTGGTGGATGTTGATCGCCCGTCCGGCCAAAGCTTGACACAGATCAAGAGAAAGAACCTGCATGTAGCGCGCCAGCACCACCAGCTCGGCCCCTTCGGCCTCGATAATCTCCAACTGTTTCGCTTCGGCCTGCGGCTTGCTGGCGGCAGTCACCGGGATGTGGTGGAACGGCACGTTGTAGCTGGCCGCGAGCTGGTAGAAGTCGCGGTGGTTGCTGACAATGGCGCGGATGTCGATGGGCAGCAGGCCGCTTTTCCAGCGGAACAGCAGGTCATTGAGGCAATGGCCTTCCTTGCTGACCATGAGCACCGTCTTCATGGGGGCGGCCGTGGCGTGCAGGCTCCAGCGCATGGTGTGGGGCTCCGCGAAGCTGGCCAGGCGGGTCTTGAGCGTGGCGTGGTCATGCTGGTCGCAGGCGAACTGCACCCGCATGAAGAACAGGCCGGTGGCGTGGTCGTTGTACTGGGCGGCTTCTTCGATGTTGCCGCCGTGCTCCAGCAGGAAGCCGGAGACTGCGTGCACCAGCCCGAGGCGGTCGGGGCAGGACAGAGTAAGGATGTAGGCGTTGGTCGTCATAGCTGCCCAATTGTCGCAGCATGGCTACAGGCGCCCAAGGAACGAGGGAATCGATGGTCAATCCGGGCGATGCCCCGCGTCTTGCCCCCTGGCGGGGGATGCTGCTGTACCTGGTGCTCGGGGTGGCCTGGGTGTTCGCGGGCGACGCGCTGCTGGCCCGCTGGGTGACCGACCCGGCCCAGCTCACGCACTGGCAGACCTGGAAAGGCTGGGGCTATGTGCTGGCCACCAGCGTGCTCGCCTGGTGCATGCTGCGGCGCATGCGCTACGCCGAGAAGGTGCGCTGGGCCATGGCCCGGGAGCTGGCCCAGGTGGTGCGCCATGCACCCGCGGGCTTCGCGCGCGTGGCGCCGGACGGCCGCTTCCTCTGGGCCAATGAGCGGCTGTGCGAGCTGCTGGGCGTGTCCCTGGCGCAGGTGCGCCACCTCAATTTCCACGATGTGATGCAGTCCCCCGACCCCGAGGGGGCCACCGCCCAGCTGGTGCGCCTGCTGGCGGGAGAGATCGACCACTGCGTGGACGAGCGCGAGTGCCGGCGGCCCGGCGGGACGCGCGGGGTGCCGGTGCTGTGCACCGTGACGCAGATCCCCGAAGCGGGCGACGAGCCCGCCCACCTGGTCTGCGTGGTGCAGGACCTGGACGAGATCAAGGCCGCGCGCGCCGCGCTGCAGACCAGCGAGGCCCGCCAGCGGCTGGCCGCCACGGTGGTGGACAACACCATCGAGGGCGTGGTGGTCACCGATGCGCACAGCCGCATCCTGTCCGCCAACGCGGCCGTGACACGGCTCCTGGGCTATACCGAGGAGGAACTGCTGGGCAAGACGCCGCGCGTGTTCAAGTCCGGCCGGCACGACAAGGCGTTCTACGAGGCCCTGTGGAGCACGCTGCGGCGCACGGGCCACTGGCAGGGCGAGATCTGGAACCGGCGCAAGAGCGGCGAGGTCTTCCCCGAGCACATGTCGCTGTCGGCCGTGCGCGACCCGGCGGGCGAGGTCACGCACTACGTGTGCATGTTCACCGACATCTCCGAGGAGAAGGCGCACCAGCGGCAGCTGGAATTCCTGGCGCACAACGACGCGCTCACGGGGCTGTCCAACCGCGCCTGGTTCGGCCACCAGCTGGAGCAGGTGGTGCAGGAGGCGCGCGCCAGCGGCGAGCACATCGCCGTGCTGCTGCTCAACCTGGACCGTTTCAAGGACGTGAACGACAGCTACGGCCACACCACGGGCGACGAGGTGCTCAAGCACATCGCGCGGCAGGTGCAGTCGGCCCTGCGGCCCGGCGACGTGCTGGGGCGGCTGGCCGGCGACGAGCTGGCCGTGGTGGCGCGCCACCTGCGCCATGCGGATGGCGCTGCGGCCGTGGCGCGCCACCTCATCACCGCCGTGGCCGAGCCCTGGCGCTCGCCCGACGGCTTCGAGGTGGTGGCCGGCGTGAGCGTGGGCATCTGCATGTTCCCCGAACACGCCGCCACCACCGAGCTGCTGTTGCAGGGCGCTCACGCTGCGGTGTACGGCGCCAAGGCCCGGGGCCGGGGCGCGTGGTGCTTCTTCCACGAAGCCATGACCCAGGCCGCGCGCGAGCGGCTCGCGCTCGAATCGCGCCTGCGCCTTGCGCTGGCCCAGGGCCATCTGCAGATGCACTACCAGCCGCAGGTGGACATCGCCAGCGGGCGCATCCTGGGGGCCGAGGCGCTGGTGCGCTGGAACGACCCCGAGGAGGGGCTGATCTCGCCCGCGCGCTTCATCCCCGTGGCCGAGACCTCGGGCGTGATCGGCCCGCTGGGCGAATGGGTGCTGCGCGAGGTCTGCCGCCAGGGCCAGCAGTGGCGCGCCGAGGGCCTGCCCGACCTGACGCTGGCCGTCAACGTGTCGCCGCGCCAGTTCCACCTGACCGACCTGGCGGGGTGCACCTCGGCGGCGCTGGCCGACTCGGGCTTTCCCAGCGAATTGCTGGAGCTGGAGATCACCGAGTCCGCGCTGGCCGAGCGCACCGAGGAGGCGCGCCAGGTGCTGATGCGGCTGCGCAGCGTGGGCGTGCGGATCGCGGTGGACGACTTCGGCACGGGATACTCATCGCTCGCGCAGCTCAAGCGCTTTCCCATCGACGTGCTCAAGATCGACCAGGGCTTCATCCGCGACATCCCCCAAAGCGCGGACGACATGGCCATCAGCGCGGCCATCATCGCCATGGGGCACAGCATGGGGCTGTCGGTGCTGGCCGAGGGGGTGGAGGACGAGGGCCAGCTGGCCTTCCTGAAGGCGCGCGGATGCGACGCCTACCAGGGCTACCTGTGCAGCCGCCCGCTGCCCGCCGACGGGTTCGCCGCGCTGCTGCGGGAGCGTGGCGAGCCGCGCTGAACGCTCGCCCCGCCCCCGTCAGCCGCCCGTGCGCGCGCCCTGGCCCCACTGCTGGCGCAGTTCCGCGCAATGGTCTCGGGGCGGCGGGGCAGGGGTCTCGATCACCGCATCTGCTTCGTTTTTGATAGCTTCCTGCGCTTTTCCTGCTTGGGCCAGGGCCACCTTTGACCTGAGATCCGAGGGCCAGTGCGTGGGCACGCCCAGGCTGCGCAGCACATGGCCGCCGCCGGCCACCAGCAGCACGGTCTGGCCGGGGCGCAGGGCCTCCCGCGCGGTGCGGGCCATGCTGGCGTCGCGCGCGATCTGGATGCGGGCCATGGGGGCGATCTGCGTCTCGGGCAGCAGGCCGCAGTGGCCCTCGCGCAGCGCCTCGTGCTGGCGCTGCAGCGCGGCGGCGGGCAGGTGCCGGTCCCACGCGGATTCGCCCATCGCCGCGCGCATGCCCGCGCGCGGCAGGTTGCCGCCCAGCACCGGCACGCCGGCGGCCACGGCGGCCATCACCACGGGGCCATAGGCCTGCCAGGGCCAGGCGGCGTCCTTCCATTGCAGGGCGGCCTGCACCTGGTCCGGGGTGGCGTCACGGGGCAGGCCGGTGGTGCCGTTCCCGCGCTCGGCCATCTCCAGCACCAGGGCCGCCAGCTGTCCGCGCGCCGCCAGCCACTGCACGGCCTCGCGCTGCAGGCGCTGGTGCTCGGGGGCATCGTGTTTTTCGCCCAGCAGCAGCACGTCGGCGGGCAGCAGGGCCTCAAGGCGCGCGGGCCAGGCGGCGGGCGACACCGGGGCGCTGGATTCAGGGCTGGCGCAGGCGCTCAGCGCCGCCGCCGTGGCGGCGGCCCACGCCAGCGTACAAGCCCGCCAGCGGCCACGGGCCGGGGCCGAAGACGGTGCAAAGGTGCTCGGGTGCTGTGTGTGCATGGGGCGATGCTACGCGGCCGCGACTTGACGCAGGTCAAGACTTCGGGCGAACCCCCTGCCTACACTGGGCCGATGCGCTCCAAGCCCACCCTGACCACCAAGCTCCTGGCGATGGGTGGAGGCTTTCTGCTCGTGGCCCTGGCCTCCATCAGCCTCACGCTGTGGGTGACCTGGAAGCTGGAGGGCGGCGCGGCCGCCGTCAATGAGGCGGGCCGGCTGCGCATGAACATGCTGCGCATGGTGCTGGTGCTGCAGACCGAACCGCCCGAGGCGGTGCAGGAGCGCGCCCGTCTTTTCGATGCGAGCCTGGAGCTGCTGCGCACGGGCGATCCTTCGCGGCCGCTGTTCGTGCCCTGGAGCGCCGAGACGCGCACGCGCTTCGACGCGATCCGCGCGCAGTGGACGCAGGCGCGCAGCGGCTGGGTGGCCACGCAGCCACCCGACCGCGCGCGCACGCTGGCGCAGGCCGACGCGTTCGTGCAGCAGGTGGACGGCTTCGTCGACGCGATCGAGCTGCAGATCGCGGGCTGGACGGCCGCGCTGCACCTGTTCCAGCTGTTCATGATGGCGCTGGCCATCGTGGCGGCCGTGACCTTCATGGCCGTGAGCTACCTGCTCGTCATCAACCCCGTGGCGCGCCTGCAGCAGGCCCAGGCCCGGCTGCGCCAGGGCGAGCTGGGCACGCGCCTGCCGGTCGATACCGATGACGAGTTCGGCCAGCTCTCGGCGGGCTTCAACCTCATGGCGCACGCGCTGCAGGCCTCGCACGACGAGCTGGAGCACAAGGTGCGCGACAAGACCGCCAGCATCGCCGTGAAGAACCAGCGCCTGGCCGCGCTGTACGAGGTGAGCGCGCTGGCGTCCACCGCGGGCAGCCTGGAGCTGCTGGCCCAGGGCTTCGTGCAGCAGATCCGCCGCGTGGCCGGGGCCGACGCGGCGGCCGTGCGCTGGTCCAACGAGGCCAACGAACGCTATGTGCTGCTGGCCGGTGACGGCCTGCCGCGCTCCATGGCCGACGGTGAGCACTGCCTGCACACGGGCAGCTGCCTGTGCGGCCAGCCCCAGGCCCAGGCGCGCACGCGGGTCATTCCCATCACGCCGTCCACCCACGTCGCGCTGCCCCACTGCCGCGAAGCGGGCTTTGAAACCATGGTGACCATCCCCGTGCAGATGCAGCAGCGCCTGCTGGGCGAGGTGGACCTGTTCTTCCGCTCCCAGGTCGAGCTGACCGACGAGCTGCGCGACCTGCTCGAAGCCATGACGCGCCACCTGGCCAGCGCCATGGAGGGCCTGCGCGCGACGGCGCTCGAGCGCGAGGCGGCGGTGGCCGAGGAGCGCAGCCTGCTGGCGCGCGAGCTGCACGACTCCATCGCGCAGTCGCTGGCCTTCCTCAAGATCCAGACCCAGCTGCTGCGCGACGCGGTGGCGCGCGGCGACGAGGCCAAGCGCGACCGCAGCATCGGCGAGCTGGACGTGGGCGTGCGCGAGTGTTATGCCGACGTGCGCGAGCTGCTGGTGCACTTTCGCACGCGCACCAGCGAGGAGGACATCGAGTCCGCCCTGCGCGCCACGCTGTCCAAGTTCGAGCACCAGACCGGCATGGCCACCGTGCTCAGCATGGTGGGCCATGGGCTGCCGCTGCCGCCGGACCTGCAGATCCAGGTGCTGCACATGGTGCAGGAAGCGCTGTCGAACGTGCGCAAGCATTCGGGCGCCACGCGCGTGGAACTGCTGGTGCACCGGCACCCGCGCTGGCGCTTCGAGGTGCAGGACAACGGCAAGGGCTTCGACGTGGCCAGCGTGCCGCCCGACTCGCTGCACGTGGGCCTGGGCATCATGCGCGAGCGGGCCCAGCGCGTGGGGGCGGCCCTGCAGGTCGAATCCGCGCCGGGCCAGGGCACGCGCGTGTGCATCGAGCTGCCCACGGTGACGGCCGCCGCCCCCATGCCTGCGCCGCCGGCGCACCCGCCCGCCACCCCGCCATCCGTGGCCCGCGCCTCGCGCGGCACGCCGCCTGGCGCGGACACCCCCTCTGCCGCAGCCACCAGCCCGGTGGCGGCGCACGCACCATGAACAACACCACCACCACCGCCCCTTTTCCGGCAGCTGCCCCTGCGCACCCGGACGCCCCGATGCAGCCGCCGGTGACCCTGCTCGTGGTGGACGACCACACGCTGTTCCGCCGGGGGTTGATCGCCCTGCTGGGGCAGGACGCGGGCCTCCTGGTGCTGGGCGAGGCGGGCGACGCCGCCGAGGCGCTGCGCCTGGCGCCGCAGCTGCGGCCCCAGGTGATCCTGCTGGACAACCACCTGCCCGGCGTGATGGGCGTGGACGCCATCCGGGGGCTGCGCGAAGTGGCGCCCGCATCGCGCGTGCTCATGCTCACCGTGAGCGAGGATTCGCAGGACCTGGCCGCCGCGCTGCGCAATGGCGCTCAGGGCTACCTGCTCAAGACCATCGACGGCGACCTGCTCGCCCAGGCCATCCGCCGCGCGGCACGCGGCGAGCCGGTGGTGAGCCCCGAGCTCATGGGCAAGCTGGTGGCGGCGTTCCAGTCGCAAGGCGCGCCCGAGGCGCCGCCAGCCCACGCCCTGGCGTCCGCGCCCGCGCCGCTGCAGGCCGATCCCGCGGGCGGTGTGGCGCCGCTCTCGCCGCGCGAGGAGGACGTGCTGCGCGAGATCGCGCGCGGCGCGAGCAACAAGGAAATCGCGCGCACCCTGGACATCGCCGAGACCACGGTGAAGATCCACGTGCAGCACATCCTGCGCAAGCTGGGCCTCACCTCGCGCGTGCAGGCGGCGGTCTACGCCTCGGACCGCCAGCGCACGGAGTAGAGGGTGCCCACGGCCGCCATCCCCGGTGGCCGCATGCGGTGATTTGCTACTGAATTGGTAGCTTCTGGCGCTTGTCCATCCAGCGCGAAAGCCTGTTTTCTTTAGATATCCAACCCCGGTGGGCCCGGCATTGGCGGCCCGCGCGTGCGCGCTGGGGACTTTGCTGCACCCAGGCGGCCCCGGTGTCCATAGTTCCTTCGGACGATGCGCGGGCCTCGCGGCGCCCTCCGGCCTAGTCCTTCTGCCGTGGCGCGGGTGTGCTTGCGAAGGATGTTCAGGGCGGCCCTGAAAACGGACCATACAGCCATACCCCAAAGAGAAGAAGGAAGAGGAACCGCGCAATGGCACACACCACCTTGCCCCCGGGCGAAAGCCCACAGCGCACCCGCCAGGCCTGGTCGGTGCTGATCGTCAGCACCTTCGCATTCACCGTCTGCTTCATGGTCTGGATGATGTTCGGCGTCATCGGCATCCCCATCAAGAAGATGCTCAACCTGAACTCCACGCAGTTCGGGCTGCTCATGTCCATGCCCGTGCTCACGGGCTCGCTGGTGCGCGTGCCGCTGGGTATCTGGACCGACAGGTTCGGCGGCCGCATCGTGATGGCCGCCGTGATGGCGACCACCGTGCCCGCCATCTGGATGATGGGCTACGCCACCGAGTACTGGCACTTCCTCACCATCGGCCTGTTCGTGGGGCTGGCAGGGGGCTCGTTCTCGGTGGGCACGCCCTACGTGGCGCGCTGGTTCCCCAAGCACCGCCAGGGCACGGCCATGGGCGTGTACGGCGCGGGCAACTCGGGCGCGGCTGTGAACAAGTTCGTGGCCCCGGTGCTGCTGGTGGCCTTTGGCTGGACCATGGTGCCGCAGGTGTACGCGGCCATCATGCTCGGCACGCTGGTGCTGTTCTGGCTGTTCAGCTACAGCGACCCGGCCCACCTGGTGGGGAGCAACGTCAAGTTCACCGACCAGCTCAAGGCGCTCAAGGACCCCAAGGTGCTCAAGTACTGCCAGTACTACAGCATCGTGTTCGGCGGCTACGTGGCGCTGTCGCTGTGGATGGTGCAGTACTACGTGGGCGAGTTCGGCCTGGACATCCGCGTGGCGGCGTTGCTGGCCGCCTGCTTCTCGCTGCCCGGCGGCGTGCTGCGCGCCATCGGCGGCATGCTGTCTGACAAGTACGGCGCCCACAGCGTGACCTGGTGGGTGATGTGGGTGAGCTGGATCTGCCTGTTCCTGCTGAGCTACCCGCAGACCGACTTCACCATCGCCACCGTCAACGGCCCGAAGACCTTCCACATCGGCCTGAACGTCTACCTGTTCACCGGCCTGATGTTCCTGCTGGGCATTGCCTGGGCCTTCGGCAAGGCCAGTGTCTTCAAGTACATCAGCGACGACTACCCTCACAACATCGGCGCCATCAGCGGCATCGTGGGCCTGGCCGGCGGCCTGGGCGGCTTCATCCTGCCCATCCTGTTCGGCGCGCTGATGGACATCACCGGCATCCGCTCCAGCGCTTTCATGCTGATGTACGGCGTGGTGTGGGTCTCGCTGATCTGGATGTACTTCACCGAAGTGCGCAACACCCGTCTCATGGGCTCGCCGAACGCCGCCGCACCGGCTGGCGTCCGCTGATTTTTCAAGGAACCTCACCATGTCTGCCACCACCACCAGCGGGCGCCAGGGGCGCCTGCTCACCCTCTGGGCTCCGGAGGACAAGTCGTTCTGGGAGCGCGAAGGCGAGGCCGTCGCCAAGCTCAACCTGTGGATCTCGGTGCCCGCGCTGTTCCTGGCCTTCGCCATCTGGCAGGTCTGGAGCGTGGTCGCCGTGAGCCTGCCGGGCCTCGGATTCAAGTATTCGACCAACCAGCTGTTCTGGCTGGCGGCGGCGCCCGCGCTCTCGGGTGCCACGCTGCGCATCTTCTATTCATTCATGGTGCCGCTCGTGGGCGGACGCCGCTGGACGGCGATCTCCACCGCCTCGTTGCTGATCCCCGCCATCGGCATCGGCTTTGCGGTGCAGGACAACACCACGGCCTACCCCACCATGCTCATCCTGGCGCTGCTGTGTGGCCTGGGCGGCGGCAACTTCAGCTCCAGCATGGCCAACATCAGCTTCTTCTTTCCGAAGGAGCGCAAGGGCTCGGCGCTGGGGGTGAACGCGGGCCTCGGTAACCTGGGCGTGTCGGTGGTGCAGTTCCTGAGCCCGCTCGTGGTCACGGCCGGCATCTTCGGCATCTTTGGCGGCGAAGGCCAGACCATCGTGAAGAACGGCCAGACCGTGCAGGTGTGGACGCAGAACGCCGCCTTCATCTGGGTGCCATGGATCGCGCTGACGGCGCTTGCCGCCTGGTTCGGCATGAACGACATCGCCGACGCGCGCGCCTCGTTCGCCGCGCAGGCCGCGATCTTCAGGCGCAAGCACAACTGGCTGATGTGCGTGCTGTACCTCGGCACCTTCGGCTCGTTCATCGGCTATGCGGCGGGCTTTCCGCTGCTCATCAAGAGCCAGTTCCCCGGCGTGAACCCCCTGGCCTACGCCTGGCTGGGCCCGCTGGTGGGCGCCGTGATCCGCCCCTTTGGCGGCTGGCTGGCCGACAAGCTCGGCGGCGCACGCGTCACGCTGTGGAACTTCATCGTCATGGCCATCGCGGTGGTGGGCGTCACGTTCTTCCTGCCCTCCGGCGGCCCCGGCGGCAACGAAGGCCAGTTCGCGGGTTTCTTCGTGTGTTTCCTGGTGCTGTTCCTCACCACCGGCATCGGCAACGGCTCCACCTTCCGCATGATCCCCGTGATCTTCCTGACCGAAGCCATGCGCGGCGTGGACCGCAACGACCCGGCCGCCATCGCGCATGCCAACAAGGAAGGCAACACCCTGGGCGCGGCCACGCTGGGCTTCACCGCCGCCATGGCCGCCTACGGCGGGTTCTTCATTCCCAAGAGCTATGGCAGCTCGATTGCCCTGACCGGCAGCCCCCATGCCGCGCTGTGGACGTTCTTCGCGTTCTACATCGTCTGCATCGTCATCACCTGGTGGCACTACGCGCGCAAGAACGCCGCCATGCCTTGCTGAGCACACCTGAACAAGACAGAACAAGGAGCCCCCGATGAGCCATTTCCTCGATCGCCTTTCGTACTTCTCGCAGCCCCGCGAGACCTTTGCCCAGGGCCACGGCGAAACCAACGGTGAAGACCGCACCTGGGAAGACGCCTACCGCGACCGCTGGGCGCACGACAAGATCGTGCGCAGCACGCACGGCGTGAACTGCACGGGCAGCTGCAGCTGGAAGATCTATGTCAAGGGCGGCATCGTCACCTGGGAAACCCAGCAGACCGACTACCCCCGCACCCGGCCCGACCTGCCCAACCACGAGCCCCGTGGCTGCGCGCGCGGCGCCAGCTACAGCTGGTACCTGTACAGCGCCAACCGCGTGAAATACCCCATGGTGCGTGGCCGCCTGCTCAAGCACTGGCGCGCCGCCATCGCCCTGGCCAAGAGCCCGGTGGACGCCTGGGCCAGCATCGTCGAGAACGACGCCTCCAAGCGCGAATGGCAAAAGCAGCGGGGCCTGGGCGGCTTCGTGCGCAGCACCTGGGACGAAGTCAACCAGATGATCGCCGCGGCCAACGTGTACACGATCAAGAAGCACGGGCCGGACCGCATCATCGGCTTCTCGCCCATCCCCGCGATGTCGATGATTTCGTACGCCGCTGGCTCACGCTACCTGAGCCTGATCGGCGGCGTGTGCATGAGTTTTTACGACTGGTACTGCGACCTGCCACCCAGCAGCCCGCAGACCTGGGGCGAGCAGACCGACGTGCCCGAATCGGCCGACTGGTACAACAGTTCGTACATCATTGCCTGGGGCTCCAACGTGCCCCAGACGCGCACGCCCGATGCCCACTTCTTGACCGAGGTGCGCTACAAGGGCACCAAGGTGGTGTCCATCACGCCCGACTATTCCGAAGTCGCCAAGCTCGGCGACCTCTGGATGCACCCCAAGCAGGGCACCGACGCCGCCGTGGCCATGGCCATGGGCCATGTGATCCTGAAGGAGTTCTACTTCAAGGACGGCGGCAAGGGCCGCTCGGCGTACTTTGACGACTACGCCCGCCGCTACACCGACCTGCCGCTCTTGGTGGTGCTCAAGGAAAAGACGCTGCCCGATGGCCGCACGGTGATGGTGCCCGACCGCTATGTGCGCGCCAGCGACTTCCCCGGCCAGCTCGACCAGTCCAACAATCCCGACTGGAAGACGGTGGGCTACGACGAGCTGGGCCAGGTCACGCTGCCCAATGGTTCCATCGGCTTTCGCTGGGGGGCCGACGGCCGCCCCGACCAGGGCCTGTGGAACCTGGAGAACAAAGAGGCACGCACCGGCAACACCGTCAAGCTCAAGCTGTCGGTGATCGAGGACGGCGCGCAGGCCCATGACGTGGCCGACGTCGCCTTCCCGTACTTTGGCGGTGTGGCAACGCCCAACTTCACGGCCAACGAACAAGGTGGCGACGTGATGGTGCGCCGCGTGCCGGTGTCCCACCTGGAGCTGGCCGGGCACGAAGCCCAGGGCCGCGTGATGGTGGCCACGGTGTTCGACCTGCTGGCGGGCAACTACGGCATCGACCGAGGCCTGCCCGGCGAAGAGCCGGGTGGCGGCTACGACGCCGATCGCCCCTACACCCCTGCCTGGCAAGAGGCCATCACCGGCGTGCCGCGCGAGCAGATCATCACCGTGGCGCGCCAGTTCGCCGACAACGCCGACAAGACGCATGGCAAGTCCATGGTGATCATCGGCGCGGCGATGAACCACTGGTACCACTGCGACATGAACTACCGCGGCATCATCAACATGCTGATGCTGTGCGGCTGCATCGGCCAGAGCGGTGGCGGCTGGGCGCACTACGTGGGCCAGGAAAAGCTGCGGCCCCAGACCGGCTGGACGGCGCTGGCGTTTGCGCTGGACTGGATCCGCCCATCCCGCCAGATGAACAGCACGAGCTTCTTCTACGCCCACACCGACCAGTGGCGCTACGAGAAGCTGGGCATGGAGGAAATCCTCTCGCCCCTGGCCGACAAGAAGGCCTACCACGGTGCGCAGATCGACTACAACGTGCGCGCCGAGCGCATGGGCTGGCTGCCATCGGCTCCCCAGCTCAAGACCAATCCCATGCAGGTGGCCAAGGATGCCGCTGCCGCGGGTATGGACGCGAAGGATTACGTCGTCAAGTCTCTGAAGGACGGCACGCTCACGATGAGCTGCGAGGACCCGGACCATCCGTCCAACTGGCCGCGCAACATGTTCGTGTGGCGCTCCAACATCCTGGGCTCGTCGGGCAAGGGGCACGAATACTTCCTCAAGCACCTGCTGGGCACCACCCACGGCGTGCAGGGCAAGGACCTGGGCAAGGACGAAGCCAAGCCCGAGGAAGTGCAGTGGCACACCCACGCGCCCGAAGGCAAGCTGGACCTGCTGGTCACGCTCGATTTCCGCATGAGCACGACCTGCCTGTACTCCGACATCGTGCTGCCCACGGCCACCTGGTATGAGAAGAACGACCTCAACACCAGCGACATGCACCCCTTCATCCATCCGCTGTCCACCGCGGTGGACCCTGCATGGCAGGCCAAGAGCGACTGGGAGATCTACAAAGGTTTCGCCAAGGCCGTGAGCGAGGTCAGCGTGGGCCACCTCGGCGTCGAAAAGGACGTGGTGCTCACGCCCATCATGCACGACACCCCCGGTGAAATGGCGCAGCCCTATGGCGTGCGCGACTGGAAGAACGGCGAGTGCGAACTCATTCCCGGCAAGACGGCGCCCCAGGTCACGGTGGTCGAGCGCGACTACCCCAACCTCTACAAGCGCTTCACCGCCCTGGGCCCCTTGATGGACAAGGCCGGCAACGGCGGCAAGGGCATCGGCTGGAACACGCAGACCGAGGTGGGCCAGTTGGGCGACCTGAATGGCCGTGTGAAGGAAGAGGGCGTGACGCAGGGCATGCCCCGCATCGTGACCGACATCGACGCCACCGAAGTGGTGATGATGCTGGCCCCCGAAACCAACGGCCACGTGGCCTGCAAGGCCTGGGAGGCCCTGGGCAAGCAGACCGGGCGCGACCACGTGCACCTGGCGCTGCACCGCGAGGACGAGAAGATCCGCTTCCGCGACATCCAGGCGCAGCCGCGCAAGATCATCAGCTCGCCCACCTGGTCGGGGCTGGAGAGCGAAAAGGTCAGCTACAACGCCGGCTACACCAACGTGCACGAGTACATCCCATGGCGCACCCTCACGGGCCGCCAGCAGTTCTACCAGGACCACCCGTGGATGCGTGACTTCGGCGAAGGCTTCGTGAGCTACCGCCCACCCGTGCACCTCAAGACGCTGGAAGAAGTGGAGGGCAAGAAGCCCAATGGCAACCGCGAGATCGCGCTGAATTTCATCACGCCGCACCAGAAGTGGGGCATCCACAGCACGTACAGCGACAACCTGATGATGCTCACGCTGAACCGGGGTGGCTCGGTGGTGTGGCTGAGCGAAGACGACGCCAAGGTCGCCGGCATCGTGGACAACGACTGGGTCGAACTCTTCAACGCCAACGGCGCCATCGCCGCCCGCGCGGTGGTGAGCCAGCGCGTGAACCCCGGCATGGTGATGATGTACCACTCGCAAGAGAAGATCATCAACACCCCCGGCTCCGAGATCACCGGCACCCGTGGCGGCATCCACAACTCGGTCACCCGCATCGTGCTCAAGCCCACCCACATGATTGGTGGCTACGCGCAGTACAGCTACGGCTTCAACTACTACGGAACCATCGGCACCAACCGCGACGAGTTCGTGCTGGTGCGCAAGATGGACCGCGTGGACTGGCTCGACGATGAGCCCGTGTCCAGCACGGCAGCCCACGCCTGAAGCCGAAGACAAGGAGAAACACGATGAAAATTCGCGCACAAATCGGCATGGTGCTGAACCTGGACAAGTGCATTGGTTGCCACACCTGTTCCGTCACCTGCAAGAACGTCTGGACCAGCCGCCCCGGGGTGGAATACGCCTGGTTCAACAACGTCGAAACCAAGCCCGGCATCGGCTACCCCAAGGAATGGGAAAACCAGGACAAGTGGAATGGCGGCTGGGTGCGCAGCCCCGACGGCTCCATCGCCCCCCGCCAGGGCGGCAAGTGGAAGCTGCTCATGCGCATCTTCGCCAACCCCAACCTGCCGCAGATCGACGACTACTACGAGCCCTTCACGTTCGACTACGACCACCTGCAGTCCGCGCCCGAGAGCAAGGCCGCGCCCACGGCCCGCCCGCGCAGCCTGATCACCGGCAAGCGCATGGAGAAGATCGAGTGGGGCCCGAACTGGGAAGAAATTCTGGGCGGCGAGTTCAGCAAGCGCAGCAAGGACAAGAACTTCGACGATGTGCAAAAGGACATCTACGGCCAGTTCGAGAACACCTTCATGATGTACCTGCCCCGCCTGTGCGAGCACTGCCTGAACCCGGCGTGCGTGGCATCGTGCCCCAGCGGCTCGATCTACAAGCGCGAGGAAGACGGCATCGTGCTGATCGACCAGGACAAGTGCCGTGGCTGGCGCATGTGCGTCTCGGGCTGCCCCTACAAGAAGATCTACTACAACTGGCAGTCGGGCAAGGCCGAGAAGTGCATCTTCTGCTACCCGCGCATCGAAGCGGGCCAGCCTACCGTGTGCTCGGAAACCTGCGTGGGCCGCATCCGCTACCTGGGCGTGCTGCTGTATGACGCAGACCGTATCCAGGAAGCCGCCAGCGTGGAGCGCGACCGCGACCTGTACCAGGCGCAGCTCGACATCTTCCTGGACCCGAACGATCCGGACGTGATCAAGCAGGCCCGCATCGACGGCATCCCGGACAGCTGGATGGACGCCGCCCGCAACAGCCCGGTCTACAAGATGGCCGTGCAATGGAAGGTGGCCCTGCCGCTGCACCCCGAGTACCGCACGCTGCCCATGGTCTGGTATGTGCCGCCGCTCTCGCCCATCACGGCCGCAGCCAACGCAGGCCATGTGGGCGTGAATGGCGACATACCGGATGTGTCGCAGTTGCGCATCCCTGTGCAGTACCTGGCGAACCTGCTGACCGCAGGCGACACGGGGCCCGTGGTGCGGGCGCTCGAGCGCATGCTGGCCATGCGCACCTACCAGCGCGACAAGCATGTGGAGCAGCGCCAGAACCTGGCCGTGCTCAAGCAGGCGGGCTTGTCGATGGCCGAGGTGGAGGAGATGTACCACGTGATGGCGATTGCCAACTACGAGGACCGCTTCGTCATCCCATCGGCCCACCGCGAATATGCCGAAAACGCGTTCGACATCCGGGGTGGTTGCGGCTTCTCGTTTGGCAACGGCTGTTCCGATGGCGCCACCGAGACCAGCATGTTCGGCGGAAAGAAGCCCCGCACGATCCCGATCAAAGCCACGGTCTGAAGCACAGGCAAAGGAATCACCATGTTCAAGAAGAACCCGACCTCCGTGCGCCTGACCCTGCGCGCCCTGGGCTACCTGCTGAGCTACCCCGATGCGCAACTGCGCAGCGTGATGCCGCAGCTCATCGACGCGCTGCAGGTGGAGCAGGCCCTGACCCCCGAGCGCATGGCCGAGCTCGAAGCCGTGTGCCAGCACCTTGCGGCAATCGACCCGCTGGAAGCCGAAGCCCGCTACGTGGACAACTTCGACCGGGGCCGCCAGACCTCGCTGCACCTGTTCGAGCATGTGCACGGCGACTCGCGCGACCGGGGTCCGGCGCTCATCGACCTGCTGCAGACCTACGACAAGGCGGGCCTGAAGTTCGAAGCCGAAGAGCTGCCCGATCACCTGCCGGTGGTGCTGGAGTTCGCCTCCACCCAGCCGGTGGAAGTGGCCAGGGAGTTCCTGGGCGAAATGGCCCACATCCTGAACGCGCTGTTCAGCGCGCTGGTGGCGCGCAACAGCCCCTATGCCAGCGTGATTGCTGCGGTGCTCGAAGTGTCGGGCCAGCGCGTGCAGTCGGTGGCGCTCACGCCCGAGCCGCCCATGGACGAGGCCTGGGCCGAGCCCGAAGCGTTTGGCGGTTGCAGCACCCAGGGCCAGTCCAAGCCCGACCAGCCGCAGCCTCTGCATTTTGTTCGTACCCCCCGCGCCGAGCGGGCACCAGAAGGAGTCTCCGTATGACCGCCTGGCTTGACACCCTGTTGTTTGGCATCTATCCCTATATTTGCCTCGCTGTCTTTTTCATCGGCAGCTGGGCGCGGTTCGACCGCGACCAGTACACCTGGAAAAGCGATTCCTCCCAGCTGCTGCGCACCGGCAGCCTGCGCTGGGGCAGCAATCTGTTCCATGTGGGTGTGTTGTTCCTGTTCTTTGGCCATACCGTGGGCATGCTCACGCCGCACTTCTTGTATGAGCACTTCATCGGCGCAGGCGCCAAGCAGCTCATGGCCATGGTGTCGGGGGGCATTGCAGGCCTGATGGGTTTCGTGGGCCTGTCCCTCCTGCTGCACCGCCGCCTGTCGGATGCGCGCATCCGCGCCACCTCCAAGACCAGCGACATCCTGATCCTGGTGCTGCTGTGGGTGCAACTGGCGCTGGGCTTGGCCACCATCCCGCTGTCGGCACAACATCTGGACGGCTCCATGATGATGCGCCTGGCTGAGTGGGGGCAACGCATCGTCACTTTCCGCAGTGGCGCGGTCGATCTGCTGGCCGGTGCGGGTTGGATCTTCAAGACGCACATGTTCTTGGGCATGAGTATCTTCCTGATCTTCCCCTTCACCCGCCTGGTGCATGTGTGGAGCGGCTTTGGCACGCTGGCCTATGTGCTGCGCCCCTATCAGGTAGTGCGTGCGCGCCGCCTGAATCTGCCACCCGGACATATGCAGTCGCAAGACCGCCGTGGCGCTTGATTTCGCATCACAAAAGGAGCACACCATGAGCGGATGTGGAACCGGTAGCTGCGGTTGCGGCACCAGCGCAACCAGCCAGAGCGCCCCCCAAAGCATGCTCTCCCCGGAGCAGACGGCCGCCTACGAGGCGCTCTCCGCCACGGTAGGAGCGACGGCCATGGCAGACACGCCCGCCATGGCAACCCCTCAGCCCATGGGGCTGGCCCCGGTGGCGCGCATCAACGGCGTGGCATTGAATTCAACAGCCGAGTGGCTGGATGACGAAGCCTTGCGCCAGCGTGCCTGCACCGAGCTGCTGCGACAGGCTGCCCAGCAAGGCGGCCTGCTGGCGCAGGACGATGTGCCGGGTGTCGAAGGTGCCATCAGCACCGAGGCCTCGAATGCCATCGAGCAACTGCTGGAGCGCGAGCTGCCCATCCCCGACCCGTCGGAAGAAGCCTGCCGCCGCTACCACGATGCCCACCCTGCGGCACACGCCCATGGCGAGCGGGCCCAGCTGCGCCACGTGCTGTTCGCCGTGACGCCGGGTGTGGACGTGAAGCAGCTGCGGCTGCGTGCCGAAGCCATGCTGATTGACCTGCGCTGCGCGGACGACGGTGGCGCCAAGTTTGCCGAAGCGGCAGCGCAGTGGTCCAACTGCCCCAGCGGCCAGCAAGGCGGCGACCTGGGCTGGCTGACCCGCGCCGACTGCGCCCCCGAGTTCGCCCGCGAGGTGTTTGGCAGCGCCGAGATCGGTGTGCTCGCACGCCTTGTGCACAGCCGGTTTGGCCTGCATGTGGTGGAGGTGGTGGCCCGCGACCCGGGGCAGCAGCCGTCGTTCGAGGAAGTGCGCCGGGCCATCGCCCTCACGTTGCGCCAGCAGGCCTGGGTGAACGCCCTTCGCCAGTACCTGCAGGTGCTGGCGGGCGCGGCCGTGGTGGACGGCGTGTCGCTGGACGCGGCCGACTCGCCGCTTGTACAGTAGTTGCACCGCACGCCACCCGATTGCCTGCCCATGCCCGACGAGCTGCTTGATCGCCTGCGCCGCTTCCACAACGACGCCTTTCCCCAGTACCGCGAGCGGTTCCAGGCGCTGGTGGACGAAGGGCAGCACCCGACCACCCTGTTCATCGGCTGCTCCGACTCGCGCCTGGTGCCCTATCTGCTCACGGGCGCGGGCCCGGGGGAGCTTTTCCTGGTGCGCAACGTGGGTGCCTTCATCCCGCCGTATGACGGATCTCACGGTCACCATGGCACCACGGCGGCCATCGAGTTCGCGGTGCTCAACCTGCAGGTGCGCCGCATCGTGGTGTGCGGCCACAGTCACTGTGGGGCTATCAAGGCGATGTATGGTGAGGTTTCGCCCGAAGCGCCCAACCTGAACCGCTGGCTGGACCTGGGGCGCGAGGCCCTGCTGCCGATGCAGGCTGGCCCCGAGGTGCTGCGCCGCACCGAGCAGCGCGCGGTGGTGCTGCAGCTCGAACGCCTCATGGAGTACCCCATGGTGCGCAGCCGTGTGCAGTCAGGGCAGATCAGCCTGCATGGCTGGCACTATGTGATCGAGGAAGGAGAAGTCCATGTGTTTGATGTCAAGACGGGCGGTTTTGTGCCGGCCTCGCGGGCGGACAACAGCGGAACCGGTCCTTACCATCCGTACGTGGAGCATGATGGGCAGGTTCTTCTGGACGAGCTTTGACCTTGTCGGGCATGCTCGTGGCAGATCCGCGAGGAATGAGTCCCTCTTGATGGAACGCAAGACCTCACTGGCGTGAAACCCAAATCATCGGCCCCCATGAAACGCGAACCCCAGCCCCCCCTCAAGCCCACCTCGTCCCTGCAGCCCATCAGCCTGGATGTGCTGCGCGAGAAATACCTCAAACCCGGGGAAACCACCGCCGACGAGCTGTACCAGCGCGTGGCGCGGGCCCTGGCCTCGGTCGAAAAACCAGAACTCCGCGAAAAGTACGAAACCCTGTTCCTGGCCAACCTGAAGGCGGGCGCCATCGGGGCGGGCCGCATCATGAGCGCGGCGGGCACCGACATCCAGGCGACGCTCATCAACTGCTTCGTGCAGCCCGTGGGCGATTGCATCCAGGGTGTGGACGACGAGGGTTTCCCGGGCATCTACGAGGCGCTGCGCGAGGCAGCGGAAACCATGCGCCGGGGCGGCGGCGTGGGCTACGACTTCTCGCGCATCCGGCCCAAGGGCGCGCAGGTCAAGGGCACCGCGTCCATGGCCTCGGGGCCGTGCAGCTACATGAACGTGTTCGACCAGTCGTGCTCCACCGTGGAGAGCGCGGGCGCGCGCCGGGGCGCGCAGATGGGTGTGCTGCGCATCGACCACCCGGATGTGCACGAATTCATCACGGCCAAGCGCACGCCGGGGCGCTGGAACAACTTCAATGTGTCGGTGGGGGTGTCCGACGAGTTCATCCATGCCGTGCAGAACAGCGCGCCGTGGGAGCTGGTGCACAAGGCACGCCCCGGCACTGCCCTGCTGGCCCAGGGAGCCCGCCAGCGCGCCGATGGCCAGTGGGTCTACGCCACGGTGCCCGCGCGCGAGCTGTGGGACACGATCATGAAGTCGGCCTATGACTTCGCCGAGCCCGGCATCCTGTTCCTGGGCCGCATCAACGAAGACAACAACCTGCACTATTGCGAAGACATCGCGGCCACCAACCCCTGTGGCGAGCAGCCGCTGCCGTCGTACGGGTGCTGCGACCTCGGCCCCATCATCCTGACCCGCTTTGTGCGCCATCCCTTCGGTTTCGGGGGCGTGGCCGCGTTTGATTTCGATGCGTTCACGAAGGCCGTGGCGCTGCAGGTGCGCGCGCTGGACAACGTGCTCGATGTGACCTACTGGCCGCTTCCGCAGCAGCGCGACGAGGCCATGGACAAGCGGCGCATCGGCGTGGGCTTCACCGGCATGGGCAACACGCTGGCCATGCTGTGCCTGCGCTACGACCTGCCCGAGGGCCGCACCATGGCCGCGCGCATCGCCGAGTGCATGCGCGATGCCGCCTATGCCGCCTCGGTGGACCTGGCGCGCGAGAAAGGGGTGTTCCCCAAGTTCCAGGCCGAGCCCTACCTGTCGGAGGGCACGTTCGCCAGCCGCCTGCCCGATTCGCTCAAGGCCGCCATCCGCCAGCACGGCATCCGCAACAGCCACCTGCTGTCCATCGCCCCCACGGGCACCGTGAGCCTGGCCTTTGCCGACAACGCCTCCAACGGCATCGAGCCTCCTTTCTCGTGGATGTACAAGCGCAAGAAGCGCGAGTCCGACGGCAGCACCTCGGAGTACGCCGTCGAAGACCACGCCTGGCGGCTGTACCGCGAGCTGGGCGGCGATGTGGAGGCCTTGCCGGACTACTTCGTCTCGGCGCTGGCCATGCCGGCTGAAGGCCACATTGCGATGATGGAAGCCGTGCAGCCCTTTGTGGACACGGCCATTTCCAAGACGGTGAACATCCCCGCCGACTATCCCTACGAAGGTTTCAAGGACCTGTACCTGCAGGCCTGGCGCGCCAGGCTCAAGGGCCTGGCCACCTACCGGCCCAATGCCATCCTGGGATCGGTGCTGGAAACCCACGCCGCGCCTGAACCAGCATCTGTAGCACCCCCCGCACCTCCGGTGGACCCCATGCGTACCGTGATCGAAAGCCGCCCCCAAGGCGGCCTTTCGGCCGTGGCCGAAAAGCTCGAGTACTGGACGCAGGAAGGCCACAAGACGCTGTACCTCATTGTGTCGTTCCTGCCCGTGCCCACGGGGGTTGGCAACGGCACGGTGGACCGCGCCATCGAGTTCTTCATGCCCGTGGGCCAGAGCGGTGAATCGCAGCAGTGGATCACCTCCAGCATGCGCATGCTGTCGCTGGCGGCGCGCGGCGGCTTCCTGGAGCGGGCGCTGTCCGACATGCGCAAGGTGGCCTGGGACCGGGGCCCGGTGCGCCTGGGGCAGCACCGCAAGGACGATGGCACCCTGGTGCCCATGTGGCACGACTCCGAAGTGGCGGCCATGGCCTATGCCATCCAGAACATCCTGGCGCGCCGCGTGGCCGACCCCGTGCAGCAGCAGCTGCCCCTGGACGAACCCGCGCCGCCGCCGGTGGCCGTGCCGCAGGCCATGGCGGGCAAGAAGTGCAGCGAATGCGGCGCCCACGCCGTGATCCGCAAGGACGGCTGCGACTACTGCACGCAGTGTGGACACCTGGGGACCTGTGGGTGACCTCCCGGCCGGTCATTCCCGTGCGCCCCGCGGCGGGAAAACCCTCGCCTGAGGTGCTGGCCGCGCTGGACACGCGGTGGCGCTGGCGCTACCTCATGCTGGCACCGCACCGGCTGGGTTTCTTCCTGGCCATGGTGGTGCTGGTGGCGTCGGGGGGATGGTGGGCGCTGGTGCAGGTGGCCAGGTCCACCGGCTGGTGGGGCCTTTACTATGCGCTGTCCCCCACGCTCGTGCATTCGGTCGTGATGGCATTCGGCTTCATCCCGCTGTTCTTTGCGGGTTTCCTGTTCACGGCCGGCCCCAAATGGCTCGGGGTGGCGCCCCTGCCGGCGCAGGCGTTGCGCGCACCCCTGGTGGCGCAGGCCGCGGGCTGGCTGCTGTGGCTGGCGGGCGCGCATTGGCGGATTGGCGCGGCCCTCGCGGGGCTGGCGCTGGCGGCCGTTGGCCTGGTGTGGATGTCGGCGCTGTTCTGGGGCCGTGTGCGCCAGAGCCAGGCGCAGGACCAATTGCATGCGCGTGTCGTCGCGGGCGCCTGCGCGCTGGGCTGCCTCAGCCTCGCGGGCCTGTGGCTGAGCCTTGCCGTGGGAACACATGCGCTCGCCCGCGCCTGGGTGTTCACCGGCCTGTGGGGGTTTGTCGTCGTGGTCTACGTCACGGTGGCGCACCGCATGATCCCCTTCTTCACCTCCAGCGCCATGCCCATGGTGCAGGCGTGGCGGCCCTTCTGGGTGCTGTGGCTCATGCTCGCCGCCGCGCTGCTGCAGGTGCTCGCCGCCTGGCTGGAGTGGGCCGGGCTGCCCGCCACCCGGGCGGGGCCCGCCTGGACGCTGGTGCACGGCACGCTGCAGCTGGTGGTGGGGGGCGTGCTGGTCTGGCTGGCCTGCGTATGGGGGCTGGTGCAAAGCCTCAGAAACCGGCTGCTGGCGATGCTGCACATCGGATTTCTGTGGCTGGGGCTGGCTTTCGTGCTCGGAGGCCTGTCGCAGTGGCTGGCCTGGGGCTTTGGCCTGGGAACGCTGGGCCTGGGCGCGCTGCACGCGCTGACCATGGGCTGCCTGGCGTCGCTGATGCTGGCCATGGTGACGCGGGTGTCGTGCGGGCACAGTGGCCGGGCGCTGGTCGCCGACCGCATCGCGTGGTCGCTGTTCTGGCTGCTGCAGGCGGCCACGGTGCTGCGCATCGCGTCGGCGGTGCCGGGTGTTTTCGGTATCGCGTGGGCCTGGCTGCTGCCGCTGGCAGCGTGCCTGTGGGCCGTCACCATGGGCATGTGGGGCCTCCGGCTGGGCCGGTGGTATGGCCGGGTGCGGGCCGATGGCCGTCCGGGCTGAAGCACCTTTTCAAGGATATTCCATGGCTGTCATTCCCTGGCCTTTGAACCACACGCCCCGGCCCGCGCCCCCTGCGGCGCATGGCGCTGCACGCGCGGCCGCCGCGCCGGAGGATGTCGCCGCCATGGCCGCGGCGCTGATCCAGTCGCGCCAGACCATCCTGCCCAAGCGGCTGGCCGCCCCGGGGCCGAGTGCCCTGGAACTGGCGCAGATCCTCAACGCCGCGTCCCACGCACCGGACCACGGCCAGCTGGTGCCGTGGCGCTTCGTGCTGGTGCCCGAGGCAGCGCGCCCGGCGCTGGCCGATGTGTTTGCCCAGGCCCTGCGCGAGCGCGATCCCGCAGCCACGCTGGCGCAGGTCGAGCAGGCGCGCGAGAAGGCCTACCGGGCACCGGTGCTGATGCTGGTGGTGGTGAACGGGCAATGCGGCGACCCCGGCATCGACCTGTCCGAGCGCCAGGTTTCCGCGGGATGCGCGGTGCAGAACATGCTGCTCATGGCCACAGCGCAGGGGTATGGGTCGGCGCTCACGAGCGGCAAGGCCCTCACGTCGGGCGGGCTGCGGGGGCTGTTCCAGCTGGCCCCCTGGGAGCAGGCGCTGTGTTTTGTCAGCATCGGGACCGTGCAGTCGCGCAAGGCCGCGCGTGCCCGGCCCGCGGCGGACAGCTATGTGAGCACGCTCGACGCGCAGCAGGGCGTGGTGCTGCCCGGCTTCTGAAGCGGGGCGCGCCCGGCGATTCCTTTCCTTTCATTTCCTTTCATTTCATAGAAACCTTCATGGACATTTCCAGTTTTGACGACCTGCTGCAGGCTGCGCGCCTGCAGCCCGAGCCCCAGCGCCTCCTGTTCGTGTTTGCCGCGGTGGAGCTGCCGGACGACGCCAGCCCGGCCCAGCGTGCCCGCTTCGAAGCGGGGCAGGGCGGAGCCCTGGTGCCGCTGATGTGCGTGGACAAGGCGCCGCAGGAGCTGCCTTCGTTCAGTGCGCTGGTGGAAGAGGCCAGCCAGTTCAGCGCCCCGGGCCATGACTGGGCCATGGTGTTCGCAGCAGCCCTGTCGGGCACGCTGGACAAGGCACCCACCAGTGCGGATGCCCAGGCGCCCTTGCAACGCATGGTCGATGCGATCAAGGGCGGGTCCCATGGGGCGTATATACCCTTCGACCGGCAGGGCCAGCCCGTCCGGTTCGGTTGAGGCGCAGATGGCCTCGCCCGCCCAATCCGCCCGCCATATCCCCGGTTTCAGCGCGCCGGCCGTCGGGTTCGAGCAACCCTTCGCCATGCTGGAGGCCTGCCATGAGCGCGTGCAGCGTTCGCTGGCCTTGCTGGGCCGCCTGCGCGCCCATGTGCGCCTGCAGGGTGCCGACGAGAGCGCCCGCCAGGCGGCGCGCGACGTGCTGCGGTATTTCGACATCGCCGCACCGCTGCACCATGAAGACGAGGAACTCCACGTCTTCCCGCTGCTGCTCGCCCAGGCCGCGCCCGGGGTCCAGGCGCTGGTGCGCAGCCTGCAGGACGACCATGTCCGCATGGTGGCGGACTGGGCTGCAGCACGGGTTGCGCTGCAGGCGCTGGAACAAGGAGCCATCCAGGGATTCGCGGAATCGGAGGAGGCGCTCCTTGATCGATTTGCGGACCGCTATGCAGGCCATATCCGCCGCGAGGAGCAGGAGGCCTACCCGGCGGCGCTGCACCTGCTGGAGCCCGCTGCGCTGGACGGGATGGGGCGGGAGATGGCGCGCCGCCGCGGCGCTGCCTGACACGGTGGTGCCCTCTGCAGCGCCCCCGTGTGCCGTGATTGAGCCGGGTGCCGCAGTACCCGTGTTCCGGAACGGTTGACTAGACGGAGCGCGCGGAGCCTTGTCCCCGGAGCCTCTCAGGTCCAGAGGCCGATGGCACCCGGGTGGAGGGCGGATCGGGACTGGAGCCGTGCAGGTGTTTACCATCACGGGATGTCACTCTCTCATCTGCACCGGGACGCACCTTGACCGACGCAAAGAAACCCCATTTTGGCCAGCCCTTCAAGGTGGGCTCCCTATCTTCCACACCGCCTGGTTTCAAGTTCGGAATCAACTACGGCACGGGCCTGGTGTCGGGCAATAGAGTCGCCGCTGAGCCAGCCCTCCCCGATGACGCGACATCCTGCAACACGCGGGGAAATGACTGGCTGCTGTCCAACCGGACTGCCGACGCCATTCGTGCCTACGACCGGGCCATCGCACTCAAGCCCGATTACGTCGATCCGTACTTCAACCGCGGCAACGCCCTGCTGCGCCTGCAGCGCAACGAAGAGGCCTTGGCCTCATTCGACCAGGCCATCGCGCTTTCGCCGGGGTTGGTGCTGGCGCACTACAACCGCGGAACCGTCCTGCAAACGCTGGGCCGGTTGCCGGAGGCCATGGAAAGCTACCGCCGCGTGCTGGCGATGGAGCCCGGGAATGCGCAGGCGCGTTTCAACCTGGGCTGCGTGCACCTGCAGATGAAGCAGTTTGGAGAAGCCCTGGAATGCATGGACGAAGTGATAGCGCGCGCACCCGAGATACCGGAGCCGCACAACAATCGGGGCACGGCCTTGCTTCGGTTGGGGCGTTATGCCGAAGCAGTTGCCAGCTTCAGCCGGGCACTGGCCCTCCAGCCTCAGTACGCAGAGGCATACAACAACCGGGGCGAGGCGCAACTGCAACTGAGAAACCTGGAAAACGCGCTGGCGGATGTCCGCCGCGCGGTCGAGCTTCGGCCCCAGCAAGGGGAGTCCAGATTCCTCATGGGCAGGCTTCTGCGGGAGATGAAGCGGTATGACGAAGCACTGCAGCAGTTGTACCTGGCTCAGCGCCTGTCTGCCCCGATTCCTGTGCTGCAGTGCGAAATCGCCACGGCGAAGGTGAATGGTTGCATTTGGCAGGGTCTGGAGGAGGAGATCCTTCAGCTGCAGCAGGCAGTCACACACCAGAAGCACGCGCTGGAGCCGTTCATTGCGTTGTCATTGTTCGATGTGCCCGCGCTTCACAAGGAGACGGCGCGGCTCCAGGCCGAGCGCGAGCTTCCTGCTCCGGCACTGGGCGCCATTCCTGCACGTGCAAGGCACGGAAAAATCCGCGTGGGGTACTACTCGGCAGATTTTCGCGATCACCCCATGGCGCACCTGATCGCCGAGCTCTTTGAGGTGCATGACCGCGAGCGGTTCGAGTGGTTCGCCTTCTCCGTGGGGCCTGACGTACAGGATAGGATGCGCCAGCGCGTGGCGGCGGCGTTTGATCATTTTCTGGATGTCCGTGAGCGCAGTGATATCGAGATCGCCCGTCTCTCTCGGGAACTCGGTATCGATATCGCCATTGACCTGATGGGTTTTACCATGGCGAGCCGGTTGGGTTGCTTTTCCCACCGGTGTGCCCCTGTCCAGGCCAGCTATATGGGCTATCCGGGTACCACCGGGGCCGACTGCATGGACTACGTGATTGCCGACAAGGTGGTGATCCCGCCTCAATCCCAGGCCCATTTCACTGAAAAAGTGGTCTACCTTCCCCACAGCTACCAGGTCAACGATTCGCGGCGCAAGATTGCGGAGCGCGAATTTACTCGCGAGGAGGTGGGTCTGCCAGCCAGCGGGTTTGTCTTTTGCTGCTTCAACAACAATTTCAAGATCATGCCACCCACTTTCGGCGGCTGGATGCGCATCCTCCACGCTGTCGAAGGCAGCGTGCTGTGGCTGCTGGAAGACAACCCGACAGCCGCGCGGAACTTGCGGCGCGAGGCGCAGGCCCGGGGGATTTCCGCGGAGCGCCTGGTGTTTGCACCGCGCATGCCCATGGACCAGTATCTGGCGCGCTTGCGGCTGGCGGACCTGTTCCTGGACACCCTGCCCTACAACGCGCACACCACCGCCAGCGATGCTTTGTGGGCGGGGTTGCCGGTGTTGACATGCATGGGGGAGTCATTCGCGAGCCGCGTGGCTGCCAGTCTCTTGTGCGCCGTCGGACTGCCGGAACTCATCGCGCAGACCCAGGGCGATTTCGAGGCGCGGGCGATTGAGCTGGCCCGTGACCCCTCGCAGCTTGGGCATATTCGCGGCAAACTGCGCAGGGAGGGCCCTGTGTCGCCGCTGTTCGATGCCAGGCTCTTCGCACGCCATGTGGAATCGGCGTACACCACCATGTACGACCGCTTGTGCCAGGGTTTGCCTCCCGATGTGATCGAGGTGTGATGCTCCCTCCTTGGCAGCCCCGAGCAGCGGTGGCTGGCGCCGTCACGGGTGCGTACGCAGCGCGTGCCAATTCCACAACTTTGCTCTGACTCCAAAAATGAATCTCACCCTGTTCGGAACCGGTTATGTGGGGCTTGTCACCGGGGTGTGCCTTGCGGAACTGGGCAATGATGTCCTGTGCATCGACACGGATGCCGACAAGATTGCAGCCCTTCAGCGCGGAGAAGTGCCCATCTACGAGCCCGGGCTGCAGGAGCTGGTCGTCAGCAACTCCCGCGCGGGCCGGCTGGGGTTCTCCACCGACATGGCGCGCGGAGTGGCCCACGGGGATGTCCAGTTCATCGCGGTGGGCACTCCTTCTGCGGAGGACGGCAGTGCGGATCTGCGCCATGTATTCGATGTGGCTGGTGCCATTGCCACGCACATGACGGGCTTCAAGGTCATCGTCAACAAGTCGACGGTGCCCGTCGGCACGGGCGAAGCGGTGCGCCGTGCTGTCGCCGCCACGCTGGCGCGACGCGGGGAAGGCGCGGACCCGGCCCCTGGCTACGCCGTGGTGTCCAATCCAGAATTCCTCAAGGAAGGCAGCGCGATCGAGGACTTCATGCGGCCCGACCGCATCATTCTCGGCTGCGGCGACACGCCGCAGGAGCTGCGGGCCGGCAACCTCATGCGTGAGTTGTACCGCCCGTTCGGGCATGGCCACGACCGCGTCATCTGCATGGACCGGCGCAGTGCCGAGTTCACCAAGTATGCGGCGAACGCCATGCTGGCCACGCGCATCAGTTTCATGAACGAGATGGCCAACCTGGCCGACCGGCTGGGTGTGGACATCGAACCCGTGCGCGTGGGTATCGGCGCGGATCCGCGCATTGGTGAGAGCTTTCTTTACCCGGGCGTGGGCTATGGCGGCAGCTGCTTTCCCAAGGATGTGACTGCGTTGCAGCGCATGGGCGAGGAGGTCGGGCTGCCGCTGCGATTGCTCGCGGCGGTGGCACAGGTCAACGATGGACAGAAGCGGCTGCTGGTGGACAAGCTCGCCCAGCGGCTCGGACCGGATCTTTCCGGCCGTCGGCTGGCGGTGTGGGGGCTTGCCTTCAAGCCCAATACCGATGACATGCGCGAGGCTTCCAGCCGGGTGCTGGTCCGTGAATTGCTGGAGCGCGGGGCGGTGCTTCGGGTCTTCGATCCGGTGGCCATGCAGGAGGCCCGCCGTTGCCTGGAGGAGGATCTGCACGACCGGCCCGAACTGCTCGAGCACATCAGCTATGCCCAGGATCCCATTGACGCCGCGCGCGGTGCAGACGCCTTGCTGATCGTGACCGAATGGCAGGTGTTTCGCAGTCCCAATTTCGATGCCCTGCGGGCGGCCCTGCGGCAGCCCCTTGTTGTGGACGGGCGCAATCTGTACGAGCCGCGCTCCATGCGGGCCCTGGGGTTCGACTATCTGACCGTGGGCCGCAGGGCTGCGGACGCACTCGGGGCCACGGCAGCATGACGACGGAAAAGAAAATCCTGGTCACGGGAGGCGCTGGCTTTCTTGGCTCCCATCTGTGCGAGCGCCTGCTGAAGGATGGCCATGCGGTGCTGTGCGTGGACGACTTCTCCACCGGCTTGGAAAAGAACATCGCCCACCTCCTGGCCTCTCCGCGGTTTCGTGTGCTTTGCCACGACGTCGTCCAGGCCCTGGATGCCGAAGTGGACGAGATCTACAACCTGGCCTGTCCCGCGTCGCCCGTGCACTACCAGTCCGATCCGCTGCGGACCCTGCGCACCAGCGTGCTGGGTGCCATGAATCTGCTGGAGCTGGCCCGCAAGTGCCATGCCGTGATTCTTCAGGCGTCGACGAGCGAGGTGTATGGCGACCCCGGCGTGCATCCGCAGCCAGAGTCCTATTGGGGCAACGTCAATCCCATCGGGGTGCGGGCCTGCTACGACGAGGGCAAGCGCTGCGCGGAGACCCTGTTCTTCGACTACCGGCGCCAGCATGGCGTGCGCACCAAGGTCGTGCGGTTGTTCAATACCTATGGCCCGCGCATGCGTCCGGATGACGGCCGGGTGGTCTCCAACTTCATCGTCCAGGCGCTGCATGGGGCGGATCTGACCGTTTACGGGGCGGGGACGCAGACCCGCAGCTTTTGCTACGTGGATGACCTCGTGGAAGCCCTGGTGCGCATGATGGCCACGCCGGACGAGGTGGCGGGACCGGTCAATCTGGGCAATCCAGGGGAGTTCACCGTCCTGGAACTCGCGCAGAAAATCCTCGCAGGGACGGGCTCGTCCGCGCGGATCACCTACCACCCGCTCCCGGGAGACGATCCCCGGCAGCGGCAGCCCGACATTTCGCTGGCGCGCCAGCTGCTGGGTGGGTGGGTCCCCCGCGTCGACATTGACGCGGGCTTGCGCCGGACCATTGCCTATTTCAAGGAGGCGGACGCCGGCTGAGCCCCGGGAGGCGGAGCCAGCGCGTGTCTGGCATCCGCCCCCGCTGTGCCATTCCGCGATGCCCCCCGTTCCATTTGGAACATGTCGAGGGGCAGGAGGTGCGGGTATGGTGCCCGCCGGGGTTTGGTCCTTTCCGATGCCGATACCGAGCCCCCGTTGCCATGAATCTGTTTCTCCGTATCCTCCTGACCCTGTTGCTCGCTCTGGCTTGCGCGATCGGCTGCGCAGCCCTTCACACCCCGCTGCCCTGGATGATCGGCCCGCTGCTGGCCACTTCGGTGGTGTCCATCGCTGGCGGGCCCACGGAAAGCTGGCGGCCCTTGCGCAATGCGGGGCAGTGGACCATTGGCGCCGCCTTGGGCCTGTACTTCACGCCCCAGGTCGTGGGACTGATTGGCGGGCTCTGGTGGGCCATCGCGCTGGGCATCGTGTGGGCGCTGTTCCTGGGCTGGCTGTTCGGCGCCTGGCTGTACCGGGTGCATGCGCCGCGCATGCACGGGGTGCCTGCGCCGATGCTGCGGGCCACGAGCTACTTCTCGGGGGCCATCGGTGCGGCATCCGAAATGACCCTGCTGTCCGAACGCGAGAACGCCCGCACCGACCTCGTGGCGGCCAGCCACAGCCTGCGGTTGCTGATCGTCACGGTCACGATCCCTTTCGCGCTGCAATGGAGCGGACTGCATGGCCTGGATATCCTGCCGCCCACGGCCCGGGTGGTGAGCGCACCCGGTCTGGCGCTGATGGCGCTGCTGACGGGGGCCGGAGCCCTGCTGATGGACAGGCTGGGCCGGGCGAACCCGTGGTTCATGGGCGCGATGCTGGTGTCCATGGGGCTCACCATGGCAGGCATCACCCTGTCCGCCGTGCCCCAGGCGATGGTGAATGCGGCGCAACTGGTCATCGGCGTGAGCCTGGGGGTCCGCTTTCGTGCGGATTTTCTGCACACGGCGCCGCGCTGGCTCGTGTCGGTGGCGGTGGGCACCCTGGTGCTCATGGGGGTGTGCGCGTTGTTCGCGGCCTCGCTGGCCTGGGCGACAGGTCTGCCCTGGGTCACCCTGCTGCTGGGGACCTCGCCCGGAGGCATCACCGAGATGGCCATCACCGCCAAGGTGCTGCAGCTGGGCGTGCCGGTCGTCACGGCGTTCCAGGTGTGCCGGCTGATCGCGGTGCTGATGCTGGTGGACCCGCTGTACCGGCGGATATACCCGGCAGCGAGCTGAAAGAGGATTGAAAACTTCAGTCGGGCCATGCCATGGCCGGCAGTTGCCTGGTGAGAGTGGGGCTGGTTCTTGGCGGTCAGCATCAGAATGGGCAATGAGCCAACCGATTTATGATAGCCGCAGTCGGTTGTTGGTGCGTGCGCATCTGCTATGCCAGCTCCAGCACCCCCATTGTCTTTCGGCTGGGTGTCTTGCCCCCGTGTACTGACGCCACCGTGAACGGTGGCCTTCCTTCGACCATGAGTATCCACTACAACCTCGGTGGCCGTCCGCCCCGCACGACCAAGGCGCAGCATGCAGCATTGCTGGAGCAAGCCATGCGCCTGCACCGGCTGGGGCATCTGGCCCAGGCGAATCAGGCATACAACACCATCTTGCAGACCGACTCACGCAACGCTGGCGCGCTGCACATGCTCGGTGTATTGGCATATCAGACTGGTCACCATGAAGCCGCCTGCGACCTGATTGGACAAGCCATTGACATCTCTCCCCAGGACCCCGCGCCCTATGTCAACCGTGGGCTCGCGCTGAGCGCCCTGAAGCGTAGTGAAGAAGCTTTGGCTCATTTTGGGAAGGCCATTGCCCTGCGTCCTGATTTTGCAGAAGCGTATGTCAACCGCGGCAAGATCCTGGCGGAACTCTCGCGCACAGAGGAAGCCATCGAAAGCTACGACAGGGCCATTGGCCTTCAACCCAGGCTGGCTGCCGCCTACAACAACAAGGGCAATGCCCTGCGCCATCTGGGGCACTTGGGAGAAGCGCTGCAATGTTATGAGCAGGCCTTTGCGTTGGACGGCCGCCATGTTGATGCATGTCAGAACATGGCGACCTTGCATGCCGAAGCAGGCCGCTCAGAGGACGCCTTGGGGTGTTTCGACAAGCTAATTGCTTTGCAGCCGGGGCATGCCGCAGCCCACAATGGCAAGGGTGTCATCCTGGCGCAGAGAGAACAGCGGGACCAAGCTATTGCACACTTTCAGGCCGCGATCCACGCGGACGAAAAATATGTCCAGGCCTACAAGAATCTGGCGCGAGCGCAATACTCCGCGTCCGAGTTTTCAAAGGCGGCGCAGTCGCTGAAGACCGCAGCCCAACTGCAGCCCGAAGATGTGGAAATCCTGTCGCTGCTGGCACTTTCCTTGACAAGCGCCGGGAGGTACGCGGAGTCGATGGCCGTCTATGACGAGGCCATCCGGTTGGCCGCCGAGGCGCCAGATCTCTACTACAACCGTGCGAACCTGCGTACCCGGTTCGGCCAGCACGAAGACGCCGTTGCCGACTATCTGGCGGTGTACGACGCAAAACCAGACGTCAAGTATTTGCTGGGCTACCTAGTGAACAGCAGACTTAAAACCTGCGATTGGGCGCACCTGTCCAGTGACCTCGAGCGATGTGATCGGAGTCTTCGAGCGGGGGAATTGACCGTACAGCCCTTTGTGGCGCTCGCTCTGTTTGACACTCCGGAATTGCATAAGCGTGCGGCGCAGATTCGCGTTGAGTTCGACTTTCCGCAAGCCATGGACCTGGGGCCTACCCATACAGGCCGGCGAGAAGCAAAAATTCGCGTTGGCTACTACTCTGCCGATTTTCATGGCCACGCCACTGCGTATCTGATGGCGGAGCTTTTTGAGGCCCATGACCGCGATCGCTTCGAGTGGTTTGCGTTCTCGTTTGGACCTCATTCCCAGGATGCGATGCGCGAGCGCTTGGCGGCAAGCTTTGACCACTTTGTCGACGTGCGCGATCAGGGAGATATCGACATTGCCCGCCTGTCGAGGGAGTTGGGCATTGACATTGCCATCGATCTCAAGGGCTTCACCACGGACAACCGGTTCGGCATTTTTGCCCACCGTTGTGCGCCCATCCAAGTCAGCTATCTGGGATACCCTGGCACCACGGGGGCGGGCTATATGGACTACGTGATTGCAGACAAGGTGGTCGTCCCTCCCGAAGCTCAGGCGTATTTCACAGAGAAGTTGGCCTACTTGCCGCACAGCTACCAGGTCAACGACTCGAAACGAACGATCAGCGACAGGATATTCACTCGCGAGGAGGTCGGGTTGCCCTCTACGGGGTTTGTTTTCTGTTGCTTCAACAACAATTACAAAATTCTTCCTTCGGTCTTTGACAGCTGGATGCGCATCCTGCAAGCTGTGCCGGGCAGCGTCCTCTGGCTGTACGAGGACAACCCGGCCGTGGTGGGGAACCTGCGGCGTGAGGCCCAGGCACGGGGAGTTGCCGCAGAAAGGCTGGTGTTTGCGCAGCGTATGCCACTGGATCTGCATCTGGCGCGCCACCGTCTGGCTGGCCTCTTTCTAGACACCTTGCCGTACAACGCCCATACGACCGCGAGCGATGCGTTGTGGGCGGGACTGCCGGTACTCACCCGCCTGGGTGAATCCTTTGCTGCGCGCGTGGCGGCCAGTTTGCTGCAGGCCGTGGGCCTGCCAGAACTAGTGACGCGCAGTGTGGCCGAATATGAGGCCTTGGCGATCACGCTTGCCTGTGATCTTGCACGCTTGCAAGCGCTACGCGACAAATTGAACGCGCAAAAAACCCGTTCTTCCCTGTTCAATGCTCGGCAATTTGCCCGCGATATCGAGGCTGCCTATGTGGCAATGTATGAGAGAAAAAGGAAGGGGCTGCCGCCCGAAGTGATCGAGGTATAGGCAAAGCCGCCCAGCGCTTCTGGGCGCGAGCTATGTTGGGATCTTGATGCGGGCTTCCGCTCTGGATCAGTGCACCACCACCGGGTTCTGCGCCAGCCCCGCATAACGGTCCAGCGCGTCTTCCACTTCTTCCTGCGTGGGGGTGTCGCGCTGCCAGGCCAGGATCTGCTCCTGGAACATCTCGGCCCAGGAGCCGTCCAGGTACACCTCTTTGCCCGAACGCTTGTCCACGATTTCAAAGCCATGGCGTGCGAGCTGGGGAACGGCGGGGGCGGTGTCGTTGAGCGCCTGGGTGCTCTTTTTCTCCACGGCGTCGGGCAGCATGTGGACCACCACGAAGGATTCTGAGTCGTAGAGCATGTGCATCGTGTTCCCCTTGTCGATATAGATGTCAGATGACAGCGGGTTCGCAGAGTTCAAGGCCCAAGGCAGCTTCCGGGAAACGCTGGCAAGGTCGTAACGCCTTGTCCTACGGATCGGTGATCAGGGGAAGCCCGCTCTGGGCTTGGCTCTCTGCTGCGTTCCAGTATTTCATGAAAAAGCGGTGCGGCCGGGCTTCCGGGGGTTTTTTACCGGTCCGGAGCTCGGGTGGCGCTCGGGCGCAACACTTTGATGCAGGAGTGGGCGCCGCAGCCGCCTGCTGTGCCGTCTTCCCTCTTGCGCAGACCAGTTTCAACCGGCCTGCTGCGACCACGCCTCACGGCGCGCCACTGCTGCGCAGCAGCAGGTCGGCGAAGTCGCCGTTGGCCTGGGTCAGCTTGATGCGCACGGGCAGGTAGTTGAGGGCGGGGGCCACCCAGAGCTCGGCCTTCTGGTCGTAGTCCTTGCGGGGCAGGCGCAGCAGCTTCAGGGCGGGGGTGGGGCCGGCGGGCAGGTCCAGCGTTTCCGGGCCTTCGACGGTGAAGGTCCAGCGGTCTGCGGTACGGGCGCTCACGGTGGTGATGGTGACCTGCGTGCCGGGCACGAAGCGGCCCGGGTCGGCCGCCAGCATGGCACCCAGCTGGATGAACAGGCTCAGCCTGTCCTGTGCGCCCGGGCCGACGGCGGCCTCGGGTGTGTTGGCGCTGAAGGTCACCCGGCCCTTGGCATGGTCGAAATGCGCGGCCTGCTCGCTGCGGGATTTGTCGGAAAACTTCTCGGGCAGCAGGCCCTGGGCTGTGATGGCGCCCACGCTGCGCTGTATGCGGCTGCCCACCAGGAAGGCGCTGACCTCCTGGCGTGCTTCGTAGCGGCTGCCGTCGTGCTGCCAGAGCAGCTCGGCGCGGGCGTTGTACGCGAACTTCTTGGCCTGCCCGCTCACGTCGAACGCCAGCCGCGTGGGGGCCGGAATGCGCACGGGCGGCGGCGGGGCACCCGCGCTGCGTGCTGTGCCGGAGCCCGGGGGCGCGATGTCGATTCCGGCGGCGGTGGTGGTTTCTTCCGCAGGCGGTGCCGAAGCCGCTGGTGCCGGTGCCTCGGCCTGGGGGGCTGATGCCGGGGTGGCCGCGTCTGGCGTGGCAACGTCGGCGGCTGGCGCGGCGGTGGCGGCGTTTGCGCTGGCCTCTGCACCCGCCACCTGCACGGAGGCACCGGGCGCCGCAACCGGCGGATCTGCCGCGGCCGGGGAGGGGGCGGGCGGCGCAGGTTTCCTGCGCACCACGGGCTTGGCCGCAGGCGGCGTTGGCGTGGGCGCGGCCACTGGAGTCGCGGTGGGGGCGGGCGCGGGCGGCGGGGCTGCCACGCTGCGCGTGCTGAAGACGCGGCCCGCCGCTGGCTGCTGGGGGCTGTCCCATGCCAGGGGCACCCCTGTCAGCACCAGCCAGTGCAGGGCCAGTACCAGGGCGGTGATGAGAACCAGGGCGCGCCGTGGCATCTACAGCGATGCGTGCAGGAGGGGGCGTCAGGCGCTGCCGGCGCCCAGGTCGCTCGACAGCTGGGCGGCGGCAGCGCGCAGCGGAACGTCGATGGCGCCGTCCCATTCCGGGTCGAAGGTGGCGATGGAGCCCAGCGTGGTGATGCCCAGCTCCAGATGGCCGTCCGCGTCGAACACCGGTGCGCAGAACGCCACGATGCCGGGCAGAAGGGTGTCCACCACGCGGGCCGCGCCGCGCGTGCGCACCTCCGCCAGCAGTGCGTTCACCTCGGCCATGGTGGAGGGCAGGTCGGTGCGGCGCATCTTCACGGCGCGGGCCAGCTCCTCCTTGAGCAGCGGCGCCACCACATCAGGCGCCATGTGCGCCGCAAAACAGCGGCCGGTGGCGGACGAGAGCAGCGGCATCACGTCGCCCAGGCGCAGGTTGGCGGTCACGGCCTGGGGCGACTCCTCCCAGTGCACGATGGTGGGGCCGTGGTTGCCCCACACGGCCAGCGCCAGCGTGTGACCGATGGCTTCCATGAGCTCCGGCATGCGCTCGCGCGCCAGGCGCACGGCATCGAGCCGGGCCAGCGACGCCAGCCCCAGCTTGAGGGCGGCGGGGCCCAGGTCGTAGCGGGCGTTGCGCGGGTCTTGTGTGACCAGGCCCAGGCGCTGAAAGCTCACCAGATACCGGTGGGCCTTGGCCGCGCTCATGCCCGCCGAGGCCGCCACATCCTTGAGCATGAGCGGCCCGCGCGAGCGGGTCAGCCCCTCCAGCAGGGCAAAACCCACCTCGACCGATTGAATTCCTGCACGTTCTTTGTCCATGTGCACTAAAATTTGCGAGTTTTGTTTAGTTAAATCAATTTACCCAAGCGTAATTCGTGTTGGGTGAAGACTTTCAACCCCTTGAGACAAAGGTCCTGCCACCATGAAACTCGCTACCTACAAAGACGGCTCGCGCGACGGCCAACTGGTTGTCGTCTCCCGCGACCTGGGCACAGCCCATTATGCGACCGGCATCGCCAGCAAGCTCCAGCAGGCGCTGGACGACTGGGGCTTCATCTCGCCCCAGCTGCAGGACCTGTACGACCAGCTCAACAGCGGCCGCGCGCGCCACGCGTTCCCCTTCGACCCCGCCCAGTGCATGGCCCCGCTACCCCGCGCCTACCAGTGGGCGGATGGCTCGGCCTACATCAACCACGTCGAACTGGTGCGAAAAGCGCGCAACTCCGAAGTGCCCGAGAGCTTCTATACCGACCCCCTGATGTACCAGGGCGGCAGCGACGACTTCATCGGCCCTTGCGACGATGTGGTGGTGCCCAGCGAAGCCATGGGCATCGACTTCGAGGCCGAGATCGCCGTGGTGACCGGTGACGTGAAGATGGGCGCCACCGCCGACCAGGCGCTGGACGGCATCCGCCTGGTGATGATCGCCAACGACGTGAGCCTGCGCAACCTGATCCCCGCCGAGCTGGCCAAGGGCTTCGGTTTCTTCCAGAGCAAGCCCGCCACCGCCTTTGGCCCCGTGGCCGTGACGCTGGACGAACTGGGCGACGCCTGGGACCATGGCCGCGTGAACCTCACGGTGCAGTCCACCTGGAACGGCCGCAAGGTCGGCATGTGCGACGCCGGCCCCGAGATGACCTTCCACTTCGGCCAGCTGATCGCCCACGTGGCCAAGACGCGCAACCTGCGCGCCGGTTCCATCATCGGCAGCGGCACCGTGAGCAACAAGGGCGTGACCGACGCCAGCGGCCGCACCGAATGGCCCAAGGGCTACAGCTGCATCGCTGAAAAGCGCTGCATCGAGACCATCCAGGACGGCAAGCCCAGCACCGAATTCATGAAGTTCGGCGACACCATCCGCATCGAGATCAAGGGCAAGGACGGCGCCAGCATCTTCGGCGCGATCGACCAGACCATTGCAGCCCCCTGAGTCGCCTTCGGCGCCTTCCCCCTCAGGGGGACGCCACCATTGGCCTGGCGGAGCCAGTTCCACGGTGGCACTGGCCTGAGGATGTGCCCGTTTCATGCGCCGTGCGCTGAACGTGTGGCATAGAGATTTTTAAGCCAAAATGGCCTCTAGCGCTTGATATATAAGCGCAAGCAGCTATCAATTAAATAGTAAAAGGAGACAGCCCCATGCACCGCAGAACCCTCTTGACCGCCCTGGCCGCCGCAGGCGCCACCTCCGCCGCCCCCTGGGCCGCCGCCCAGTCCGCGTGGCCCGACCAGCCCTTGCGCTGGGTGGTGCCGTACCCGGCCGGCGGCGGCACCGACGTGCTGGCGCGCACCGTGGCCGAGGCCATGCGCCAGACCCTGGGCCAGCAGATCATCGTGGACAACCGTCCCGGCGCGTCCACCAACATCGGCGCGCAGCTGGTGGCCACGGCCAAGCCCGACGGCAACACCTTCATGTCGGCCGACAACGCCGTGCTGGCCTACAACGAGCACCTGTTCACCAAGCTGCCGTTCAATCCCGAGAAGGACTTCACCTACGTGGGGGGCATCAGCCGCTTTCCGCTGGCGCTGGTGGTGCACCCGGCGTTCGAAGCGAAGACGTTGAAGGAATTCCTGGCCTACGCGCGCGCCAACCCCGGCAAGCTCAACTACGCATCGCCCGGCAACGGCTCGCCGCACCACCTGGCGATGGAGATGTTCAAGAACCGCACCAAGACCTTCCTCACGCACATCCCCTACCGGGGCGCGGCGCCCGCGCTGCAGGACGTGATGGGCGGGCAGGTGCCCTGCATGTTCCTGGACCTGGCCGCCGGCCTGCCCGTGATCACCTCGGGCAAGGTGCGTGCCCTGGCCATCGGCTCGGCCAAGCGCGTGGCCGCGCTGCCCGACGTGCCCACGCTGGCCGAAGCCGGTGTGCCCAACACCGAGGTGTTTGCGTTCCAGGGCATCCTGGCGCCCGCCGGTCTGCCCGCTGCGATCACGGCGCGCCTGAACGGCGACCTGAACAAGGCCCTGCTCAACCCCGCCGTGGTCAAGCGCATGAACGACTTCGGCATGGAAGCCCTGCCCGGTACGCCCGAGCAGTTCCGCGCCATGGCACGGGCCGAGTCCAAGCGCTGGGGCGAGATCATCAAGGCGGCGGGCGTGAAGCTGGACTGATCCCTCAGCACCTCGGTGCACGGAACGGTGCACTGGGTGGCCTGACTTTGGCAGGCCCCTCCACCCCTTCAGCCTGGCAGGCCGCTGGCCCCAGCAGGCCCATCCACTATTCAGGCAGGTGGCACACCGCCTCGATGTTGTTGCCCTCGGGGTCGATGACAAACGCGCCGTAGTAGTGGGGGTGGTAGTCGGGCCGCAGGCCGGGGGCTCCGTTGTCTTGGCCCCCGGCTTCGATGGCGGCGCGGTAGAAGGCATCGACCTGGGCCCGCGTGGCGGCCCGCCACGCCAGGTGGCAGCCCGTGCTGGCGGGCGGGCCGCCGTAGGGCGAGGGGCCGTCGATGAACCACACATCCGCCTTCTTGCCGTCGGGCTCGGACGGAGCCGGGTAGGCATAGCCCAGCATGTTGGAGCCGTAGTTGCCTTCAAAACACAGGCTGTAGCCCAAAGGCGTGAGGACTGCGGTGTAGAACGCCTTGGTGCGGGCGATGTCGGTGACGCGGAAGGTCATGTGGTCCAGCATGGGAGGTCTCCTCGGGTTGTGGTGCCCTGTTTTATACCTGAAATACTGTTTGTAAATACAGTGTTTTTCAACCCGGCACACAATCTGCCGCGCGGATGGTGCTGCGCCCCCCTGCGTGGCCCGCAGTTCTTCAGGCCCATCCCTCCAGCACCAGCTTGCCCCGCGCCTTGCCGCTCTCGATGAGCGCATGCGCGCGCTTCAGATTCTCGGCATTGATGGTGCCAAACCGTTGGTCCAGCGTGGTGCGGATCAGCCCCGCATCCACCAGCTGCGCCACCTCGGTCAGCAGCCGGTGCTGGCCGATCATGTCGGCGGTGCCGAAGAGCGCGCGGGTGAACATCAGCTCCCAGTGCACCGACACCGACTTGCGCTTGAACTTCGTCACGTCGAGCGACACCGGGTCGTCGATCAGCGCGAACTGGCCCTGCGGCGCGATGGCCTCGACGATCTGGTCGAAGTGCGCGTCGGTCTGCGTGAGGCTCACGATGATGTCCACCGAGGGGTGGCCGATGCGGGCCAGCTCCTGCGTCAGGGGCTTGCTGTGGTCGATCACGTGGTGGGCGCCCAGGTCGCGCACCCATTGCCGCGTTTCGGGGCGCGATGCGGTGCCGATGATCGTGAGGCTGGTGAGCCGCGCCGCCAGCTGCGTGAGGATGGAGCCCACGCCCCCGCTCGCGCCGATGATGAGCAATGTCTTGTTGGTGGGCTGCTTGCCGGGCACCACGCCCAGGCGGTCGAACAGCAGCTCCCACGCGGTGATGGTGGTCAACGGCAGCGCGGCGGCCTCGGCAAAGTCCAGCGATTGGGGGGCGTGGCCCACGATGCGCTCGTCCACCAGGTGCAGTTCGCTGTTGGTGCCAGGGCGTGCGATGGAGCCCGCGTACCAGACGCGGTCGCCGGGCGCGAAGAGCGTCACGTCGGGCCCCACCGCGCGCACGATGCCGCTGGCGTCCCAGCCCAGCACCTTGTACGCCTGGCCCTCGGCGGGGCCGCTGCCCTTGCGCACCTTGGTGTCCACGGGGTTCACGGAAACGGCATGCACTTCCACGAGCAGATCGCGGCCGGTGGCCACGGGGTCGGGCAGGGTGATGTCGAGCAGCGATGCGGGGTGGTCGATGGCGCGGGGGGCCTGGTAGCCAATGGCTTTCATGGTGGTGTGTCCTTGCAGAAAAGTGAGGTGGAAAAAGAGCGGTCCATGCGGTGGCGGCCAGGCGTCACGCCGCGGCCGCGTGCGCGCGGTAGTCGGAATACCCCTGGGCCGCGCCGCCGAACAGCGTGCCCGGGTCGTAGCCGGCCAGGGGCAGCCCGGCCGCATAGCGCGCGGGCAGGTCGGGGTTGGCGATGAACGGCCGGCCAAAGGCCACCAGGTCGGCCATGCCCGAATCCAGGATCTGCTGCGCGCGTTCGGGCGTGTACTTGCCCGCCACGATCACGCGGCCGCCATAGGCCGCGCGCAGGGCCTGGCGGAAATCGGCGGGAATGGAGGGGGCATCGTCCCAGTCGGCTTCGGCCAGGTGCAGGTAGGCCAGGCCCAGGGTGTCCAGCTCGCGTGCCAGGTGCAGGATGGTGGGGATGATGTCCGGGCAGTCCATGCCGCGCTGCGTGATGAACGGCGCCAGGCGCATGCCGGTGCGCTCGGCCCCGGCCTCGCTGGCCACGGCGGCGGCCACCTCGCGGGCGAAGCGGGTGCGGTGGGCCACCGGGCCGCCATAGGCATCGCTGCGGTGGTTGGAAGTGGTGCGCAGGAATTGGTCGATGAGATAGCCGTTGGCGCCGTGGATCTCCACGCCGTCGAACCCAGCACGCATGGCGTTGGCGGCGGCGCGGCGGAAGTCGTCCACCACGCCGGCGATTTCGCTCGCTTGCAGCGCGCGCGGCACCGGGCAGTCGAGCATGTGGCCCACGCCGTCGCTGTCCGCCACCCACACCCGGGCCTCGGGGGCAATGGCCGAGGGCGCCACGGGCAGGCCGTCGGCGTGGAAACTGGCGTGCGACATGCGGCCCACGTGCCACAGCTGCAGCACCATACGGCCGCCGGCGGCATGCACCGCGTCGGTCACCCGGCGCCAGCCCTGCACCTGCGCGTCGCTGTGGATGCCGGGCGTGAAGCTGTAGCCCTGGCCCTGGGGCGAGACCTGGCTCGCCTCGCTCACGATGAGCCCGGCGCTGGCGCGCTGGGCGTAGTAGTCGGCCATGAGCGCGTTGGGCACGCCGCCCGGCTGGCTGCTGCGGGCGCGGGTCATGGGGGCCATCACCATGCGGTTGGGCAAGGTGAGCGGGCCGAGTTGCAAGGGGCGCGCGAGAGCGGGCGCGGTGGCGGTGGAGGTCATGGCGTTGTGCCTTGGCAAGCGGTGTGGAACATGGCCGTGATGGTGATCCTGTTGTCTTTTGTTTTAAATAGGCTGGTGGTTGAATCAATATTCAAAGAAAATTTGAAAATAAAACCCTAAAACTCCCCAAACCCCCATGAAAAGCCTGCAGGACCTCGACATCTTCGTGCGCACCGTGGACAGCGGCAGCCTGTCGGCCACCGCGCGGGCGCTGGACCTCACGCCGGCGGCGGCCAGTGCGGCCCTCAAGCGGCTGGAGGCCGAGCTGGGCGTGGCGCTCTTCGTGCGCTCCACGCGCAGCCTGCGGCTCACGCAGGAGGGCGAGCTGTTCCTGGAGCACTGCCGCCCCGCGCTGGCCGCGCTGCAGCAGGTGCGGGGCCAGTTGCAAGGCGGCCAGGCCCGCGGATTTCGCGGTACGCTCCTGCTCGCCGCCCCCTCCGACCTGGGGCGCAACGTGCTGCTGCCGTGGCTGGATGCCTTCCAGGCCGAGCACCCGGGCATCGACATCCGCCTGCAGCTGTCGGACCGCATGGCCAATGTCTACAGCGAGCCGGTGGACGCGGCCTTTCGCTACGGCAAGCCGCAGGATTCGAGCCTGGTGGCCCTGCCGCTCGCGGCCGACCACCGGCGCGTGCTGTGCGCCGCGCCCGCCTATCTGCAGGCCCGCGGGGCGCCCGCCACGCCGCATGCGCTGGCCGGCCATGACGCCCTGTGTTTCATGCTCGGCGAGGACGTGCACGACCGCTGGCGCTTCTGGGATGCGGCGGGCCAGGAGGTGCTGGTGCGCGTGCGCAGCCGCAATGTGTCCAACGACGGCGACGCCGTGCGCCGCTGGGCCGTGCGGGGCCGGGGCATCGCCTACAAGTCGTACTTCGACGTGGCGGACGACCTTGCCGCCGGGCGCCTGGTGCCGCTGTGCCCGGGCTGGACCACCGAGGCCGTGCCCCTGTTCCTCGTGGCGCCCAGCCGCCGCCAGCTCACGCCGCTGGTGCGCGCGCTGCGCGACTTCATGGCGCAGCGGCTGCAGGTGTTGGCGGGCGCGGAGTCCGGTCGCCAGGGCGAAACCAGGGGTGGGGCGGCAGGGGCGCCGGATTGATCGGGGCCTCCCGGGGACCGCAGCACCTGAGGGGCGGCGCCAGCGTGGCCGTGGCCGTTGCCGCTACAGTCGGTCCACGCAGGACGCGCCACCGCGGCGCGCACGTTCCGCGCCCCACCAGGAGTTTCTTTCTTCCATGCCCGTACCCGCCCCGCCCGAATGGGCCGATGCCTTGCGCCGCGCCCTGCCACTGGCTGCCCTGCGGCCCGGCGACGTGGGTTACTTCCTGGTCAGCCCCGGTGGGCGCTATGTGGCGTGCACGACCCACGCCCTGCATTCGGTGCTGATCGACACGGCGCAGCGGCGCTACGCCGTGCTGGCCGACTGGAGCGTGCGGGGGCTTGACGATGGCGCGGTCGAGCTGGAGTCGGACGAGACCCGCCGGCAGGCGTTTGCGGTCTATGCCGACCTGTGGCAACCCGCCTTCACCGACCCGGCCTTGCCCTGGCAGGCGGCACGAGAAGAGGCCGAGGGCTGATCGATGGCCACCACCACCACTACATCTTCGGCGGCGGCGCGCGTGCCGGTGCCGGTCTGGGCGGGGCTTGGTGTGCTCGCCGTGGGCCTTGGCGTGTCGCTGGCCTTGCTCACCGGCTTCGGGCAGGCCATGGCATGCGGTACGTTCGGGCTCGATTGCATCGCCGCGGCTTTTGGCACGGTGCTGTGCACCCTGTGTGCCGCGCTGGTCCTGCTGCTGCGGGGCCTGGGCACCCTGCGCCGCAGCGGGGGATTCTCCGTGGCCAAGGTGCTGACGGTGGGCATCGCCGGCATCGTGGCGCTGGCGATGGTGTTGCTGCTCGGGTTTGCGGCGCTGGTGGTGCTGCGGTAGGCGGGGCAGGGAGGGGCATGGCGCGCTGGCGGGCCGGTGTGCCTGCCCGCCGTGTTGCGCAGGCGACGCTCGCCCCGGCCCAGGGCACGACACAATGCCCGCACCCCACCCAAGGATTGCCATGCTGAACTTCGACTTCCACAACCCCACCCGCATCGCGTTCGGCCAGGGCCGCATCGCCGACCTGGACAAGCTCGTGCCCGCCGCCGCCAAGGTGCTGATCCTGGTGGGCGGCGCCAGCGCCGAGAAGACCGGCACGCTGGCCGAGGTGCGCACGGCGCTCGCCAGCCGCCAGCACGCCACCTTCAGCGGCATCGAGCCCAATCCCAGCTATGAAACCTCGATGAAGGCCGTGGCGCAGATCCGCGAAGGCGGGTTCGACTTCCTGCTCGCGGTGGGCGGCGGCTCGGTGATCGATGCAGTGAAGTTCATCGCCGCGGCCGTCAAGTTCGAAGGCGGCGACCCCTGGGCCATTCTGGAAAAGCACGGCCGCAACGTCACCGCCGCGCTGCCCTTCGGCGCCGTGCTCACGCTGCCCGCCACGGGCTCCGAGATGAACAACGGCGGCGTGATCACCCACCGCGCCAAGGGCGCCAAGCTGGCCTTTGGCAGCCACCACACCTACCCCGTGTTCTCGGTGCTCGACCCCACCAAGACCTACACCCTGCCGCCCCAGCAGCTGGCCAACGGCGTGGTCGATGCCTTCGTGCACACGGTGGAGCAGTACCTCACGTACCCGGTCAACGCGCCCGTGCAGGACCGTTTTGCCGAAGGCATCCTGCAGACGCTGATCGAGATCGGCCCGCGCCTCTTGACCGCCCCCGAGCCCGTGTACGACGACCGCGCCAACCTCATGTGGGCGGCCACCATGGCGCTCAACGGCCTGATCGGCGCGGGTGTGCCGCAGGACTGGGCCACGCACATGATCGGCCACGAGCTCACCGCGCTGCACGGCATCGACCACGCGCGCACGCTGGCCATCGTGCTGCCCGCGCTGCTGCACGAGCGCCGTGGCCCCAAGCGCGCCAAGCTGCTGCAGTACGGCGAGCGCGTGTGGGGCATCACCACCGGCACCGACGACGAACGCATCACCGCCGCCATCGAGCGAACGCGCGCTTTCTTCGAGGCCATGGGCATCGCCACGCGCCTGTCTGGCTACGGCCTGGGCGCCGACACCGTGGGCGCCGTGGTGGCGCAGCTGGAGGCGCACGGCATGGTCACGCTGGGCGAGCAGCGCGAGATCACGCCCGCCGTGAGCCGGCGGATTCTCGAAGCGGCGCTGTAAGCCAACGCCGCGAACTGCGCCCTGCGAGGGCGCAGCCGAGGGGATTGCGGGTACGGTGAGGGGCTGGACATTTTTCAACCGCACCCAGGAAAGAAACGCCTATGCCCCGCATCCTCATGGTTCTCACGTCGCACGACCAATTGGGCGACACGGGCAAGAAGACAGGCTTCTGGCTCGAAGAATTCGCCGCCCCGTACTACGTGTTCCAGGACGCGGGCGCCTCGGTCACCCTCGCGTCCCCCCGGGGTGGCCAGCCGCCGCTGGACCCCAAGAGCGACGCGCCCGATGCGCAGACCGATGCCACGCGCCGCTTCAAGGACGACGCAGCGGCCCAGGCGCAACTGGCCAGCACCTTGAAGCTGTCCGAGCTGGATGCCGCCCAGTTCGATGCGGTGTTCTACCCCGGCGGCCACGGCCCGCTGTGGGACCTGGCACAGGACGCGCGCTCCATCGCCCTCATCGAATCCACGCTGGCCGCCGGCAAACCCCTGGCGGCCGTGTGCCATGCCCCCGGCGTGCTGCGCGATGCCAAGGCGCCCGACGGCACGCCCCTGGTGCGCGGCAAGAACGTCACGGGTTTTACCAACAGCGAGGAAGCCGCCGCCGGCCTGACGCATGTGGTGCCCTTCCTGGTGGAAGACATGCTCATGGCCCACGGCGGGCTGTACACCAAGCAGGCCGACTGGAAGCCGCACGTGGTCACCGACGGGCTGCTGATCACTGGGCAGAACCCCGCGTCGTCCGAGCCTGCGGCGCAGGCCCTGCTGCAGGCGCTGGCGTGATGCTGCGGCCCTGACCGGGACGCCCGCTGCACGGCCTGCACCTTTCGCCCACCGTTTCGCGCCGCCCACGGGCATTTCGTCGCATGCCTCTCCCCGTGCAGGGGGGCCGCGCCTACAGTGCCGCCATGCCGCCACCACACTTCCGCACGGTGGCGGCTTCTGGCAGACCCGACGAAAGGCGCACCGTGACCATCCTCCTCCTCCTCCTGGCCCTGCGCTTTGCCGCGCGGCATATCCGCCCCTTCATGGCCGCCGCCTTCGTGGCGCTGACCATGCTGTCCGGCGCCGCATCGGCCCAGCACGCCGGCCTGCGCACCCTCGTCGTGCCAGGCGACGAGCCGATCAACGTCGCGCTGTTCTACCCCACCGTGCGCAGCGCGGGCGTGGTGCAGCTGGGCCCCTGGCGCCCGTTGGTCGGCCTGGGCGCGCCCGTGTCGGCCGAGCCGCTCAAGGGGCTGATCCTGGTGTCGCACGGCACGGGCGGCAATGAACTCGCGCACCACAACCTGGCCACGCGCCTGGCGGCGGAGGGCTACCTCGTGGCCGCCGTGCGCCACCCGGGCGACAACTGGCAGGACCGCTCCATGATCACCTCGGGCCGCTACTTCGGCGAGCGCCCGCGCCAGGTCAGCCGCGTGCTCGACGCGCTGCTGGCCAGCCCTGAGTGGGGACCCCGCATTCCGGCCGGCCGCATCGGCGCACTGGGCCACTCGGCCGGCGGCTACACCGTGCTGGCCCTGGCCGGCGCGCAGGCCGAGCCCGCCCGCGCTGCGCAGCACTGCCGCAGCGTGCAGAACGACCCCGGTTTCTGCGGCCTGGCCCAGGGCCCCAAGGCGCCGCAGCCGGCCGCTGCCAACGCTGCAACACCCGCCAATCTAGTGCCGGACAGCGCCCTGGTCTCCGTGCCCGACCCGCGCATCCGCGCCGTCGTGGCCCTGGCGCCCATGGCCGTGGTGTTCACCCCCGAGAGCCTGAAGGCCGTGACCGCGCCGGTGCTGCTGCGCGTGGCCGAGCAGGATGCCGTGCTCACGGGCAAGTACCACGGCGGGCTGGTGGCCGCGAATCTGGCCACCGCGCAGGCAGACACCGTGCCGGGTGCCGGCCACTTCGCCTTCATGGCCCAGCCCAGCCAGAGCCTGCCGTCCGACGCGGGCGACGCCGCCGCCAACCCGGCGGGCTTCGACCGCGTGGCCTACCACGCGGTGCTGGAGGCGCAGGTGGTGGAGTTCTTCGCGCAGCAGTTGAAATGAGCGAGGAACGTGGGCGGCGGCGTTCTGGCTAAAAATGGTCGCTACCGCTTGTTGGCTAATACTTTTGTGCTATAAATATAATAGCAATATGGCAAAGCCAAGTATCGTCTATGGCGGGAGTCGCTACGTAGCGCCGCTTCAGTTGTTATCCATGGCGCTGCGCGTTCCCCGCGATGCTTGAAACAGGCGCTGCCCAAGCCAGTGCTCCCGCACAAGGGCCGCCCCGCAGTGCTGGGAGCGTCCCCCTCCCGTAGCGCGCAGCGCGCAGAGAGAGGGGGAAGGCGCGAAGCGACTCAGGGGGTGTTTCATCTCAATACGGCAGGATTCCGGGCAGCAGCGGCCGCGCCAGCCGCTGGCACCACCACTTGAGCGCCTCGCCCCGGTGCTCGGGCTTCCAGGCCAGCCAGAAGGTTTCATCAGCGCGGGGCTCTTCCACCGGCACCTCCACCAGGATGCCGTTTTCCAGCTCCACCCGCACGCAGGCGCGCGGCACGAAGCCGTGGCCCAGCCCGGCGGCCTGGCAGGCGATCTTGGCCTGCATCGACGGCACGGTGATGCGCCGCTGGCCCGACAGCAGGCCCACCGTGCGGTCCGACAGCGTGCGCGCCCCGTCGCCCACCACCACGGCCGTGTGCTCCAGCAGGTCGCTGCGCGTGAGCGGCCGGCCCAGGCGCGCCAGCGGGTGCGACGCGGTCACGCAGAACACGAAGTCCAGGCTGCCCACCGCCACGGCCTTGTAGCCGCCGCCGGCGGGGCCTTCGCCCGCCGCCACGATGATGTCGGCGCGCCCGTCGCGCAGCGCCTCCCAGGTGCCCGTCAGCGCCTCGCAGCCGATGCGCAGGCGCGTGCCGCAGTTCAGCCCCTCAAAGGCCGCGATGTCGTCGTTGAACGCACTGGTGGGTATCAGCGAGTCGTGCACCAACCGCAGCTCGGACTCGAACCCGGTGGCGATCTGCCGCAGGCGCGATTCGAGCTGCCGGGCCGAGGCCAGCAGCCAGCGGCCCTCCTTGAGCAGCTCGTGCCCCGCGGGCGTGAGCGCCACGCGCGGCCCGTTGCGCGTGAACAGGGCCAGGCCCAGTTGCTCCTCGAGCTTGCCCACGGCATAGGAGATGGTGGACGGCACCTTGTGCAGCCGCTCCGAGGCGCCCGCGAACGAGCCGTAGCGGGCAATCGCATCCACCAGTTCGATGGCTTCGAGGGAAAGTTTCAGCATGGCAAAAGGCCCTGAATTTCAATCATCGAAATTATCGATGATTGCGGACCAAACCTTTCAACCTGATGGCCTGCCATGCGCCGGATACTTCATCCATCGCAGCACTGAAGCCCAATGAAATCCAGCAGATTTCAAACCGGCCACCCAGTGTGAAATTCATCGACAGACATTGAAAGGAAGACACCATGCTCGACATCCGCAAAGCCCAACACCGCGGCAACGCCAACCACGGCTGGCTCCATTCGCGCCACACCTTCTCGTTCGGCCACTACCACGACGCCAACCAGCAAGGCTTTTCCGACCTGCTGGTCATCAACGACGACCGCGTGGCCCCGGGCAAGGGCTTCGGCACCCACCCGCACCGCGACATGGAAATCTTCTCGTACGTGCTGGAAGGCGCGCTGGAGCACAAGGACTCCATGGGCACCGGCTCGGTCATCCGCCCTGGCGACGTGCAGATGATGAGCGCTGGCACCGGCGTGCGCCACAGCGAGTTCAACCACTCGGGCGAAGAGCCCGTGCACTTCCTGCAGATCTGGATCGTGCCTGGTGCCCGCGGCGCCGCACCCCGCTACCAGCAGGTGCACTTCAGCGAGGCCGACAAGCGCGGCCGCCTGCGCCAGATCATCTCGCCCGAAGGGGCCGACGGATCGCTGGCCGTGCACCAGGACGCCCGGGTCTACGCCGGCTTGTTCAACGGCAGCGAAGAGGCCGCCGAGCTCGACGTGGGCCCGGGCCGCAACGTGTATGTGCACGTGGCCCGGGGCAGCCTGGAGGTGAACGGCGAGCGGCTGGCCGAGGGCGACGGCGCCCGCATCCGCGACGCCGGGGCCCTGCGCTTTGCCCACGGCGAAGGTGCCGAGGTGCTGGTGTTCGACCTGCGGCCGAACGAGCTGCCCACGATGCCGCACTGAGCGAATGGGCGCCTTGAGGAGCGGGTGGGCGATGCCGCCCGCCCTCTCGCCCGCCGCATTTCCTTGTCTCGATTTTTTGCTTGTTCTTTTTCTTCTTCACGTACTGCTTCATCTTCTTCAAATTCCAGGGAGCTCACCATGACCAACGCCAACAAGACCACCGCAGCCAACGCCACCGCCCGTCCCGTCGCCTACGCCAAGCCCGGCGCCACGCTGCTGAACGCGAACGACCACACCCTGGTCATGATCGACTTCCAGTCGCAGATGGCCTTTGCCACGCACTCCATCGATGCGATCACGCTGCGCTCCAACGCCGGCCTGGTGGCCAGCGCGGCCGCAGGGTTTGGCGTGGACACCATCCTCACCACCGTGGCTGAGAAGAGCTTCAGCGGCCCCATGTTCGAGGAAGTGACCGCACCGTTCCCCGGCCAGGCGCTGCTGGACCGCACCTCCATGAACACCTGGGAAGACGAGGCCGTGATCGCCCGTGTCAACGCCATTGGCAAGCCGCGCATCGTGCTGGCCGGCCTGTGGACCAGCGTGTGCATCGTGGGCCCGGCGCTGTCGGCGCTGGACCAGGGCTTCGAGGTGTATGTGATCGCCGACGCCAGCGGCGACATCTCGGCCGAAGCCCACAACCGCGCCATGGATCGCATGGTGCAGGCCGGCGCGCGGCCCATCACGGCCCTGCAGTACCTGCTGGAGCTGCAGCGCGACTGGGCGCGGGGCGAGACGTACGAGATGACGACGGGCATCGCCAGGAAGTTCGGCGGGGGCTATGGCCTGGGCATCACCTACGCCAAGACCATGTTCAACGCCCAAGAAGCCTAAAAAAAGGGTGCATTGGCCTACTGCGCGACCCGATCCCGCACCTGCGGTTCTCGCCGTACGCTTGTACGGCTGCGGTCCTCGATGCAGGCTAGGGCCGCTCGCTACGGCCACTGCACCCTTTTTGCGCTCTGCCATTGCTGAAATTCTCTGAGCCCCAAGACATGAACCAACCTGCCACCCCTCCCGACCTCATCCTGCGCAACGGCCGCTTCACCACGCTGGACCGCGCCAACCCCGTGGCCAGTGCGGTCGCCATTGCGCAAGGGCGCTTCACCAAGGTGGGTGACGACCGCGAAGTGATGGCGCTGGCCGGTGCGGGCACGCGGGTCATCGACCTGGGCGGGCGCAGCGTGCTGCCGGGGCTCATCGACAACCACCTGCACATCATTCGCGGCGGGCTCAACTTCAACATGGAGCTGCGCTGGGACGGCGTGAAGAGCCTGGCCGACGCCATGGTCATGCTCAAAGCCCAGGTGGCGGTGACGCCCGCGCCGCAGTGGGTGCGCGTGGTGGGCGGCTTCACCGAACACCAGTTTGCGGAAAAGCGCCTGCCCACGCTGGCCGAGCTGAACGCCGTGGCGCCCGACACGCCCGTGTTCATCCTGCACTTGTACGACCGCGCGCTGCTCAACGGCGCCGCGTTGCGCGCCGTGGGCTATGGCAAGGACACGCCCGCGCCACCCGGCGGCGAGATCGTGCGCGACAGCGCGGGCAACTCCACGGGCCTGCTGCTGGCCAAGCCCAATGCGGCCATCCTGTACGCCACGCTCGCCAAGGGCCCCAAGCTGCCGCACGACTACCAGGTCAACTCCACGCGCCACTTCATGCGTGAGCTCAACCGCCTGGGCGTGACCGGCGCCATCGACGCAGGCGGCGGCATGCAGAACTACCCGGATGACTACGACGTGATCCAGGAGCTGGCCGATGCCGACCAGCTCACCATCCGCCTGGCCTACAACCTGTTCACGCAAAAGCCCCAGCACGAGAAGGAAGACTTCTTGAACTGGACGGCCACCTCGCAGTACAAGCAGGGCACGGACTACTTTCGCCACAACGGCGCGGGCGAGATGCTGGTGTTCTCTGCCGCCGACTTCGAGGACTTCCGCCAGCCCCAGCCCGAGCTGGCGCCCGGCATGGAAGGCGAGCTGGAAGAGGTGGTGCGCATCCTGGCGCAGAACCGCTGGCCCTGGCGCATGCACGCCACCTACGACGAGACCATCGAGCGCGCGCTCAACGTGTTCGAGAAGGTCAACCAGGACACGCCGCTGGCCGGCCTGAACTGGTTCTTCGACCACGCCGAAACCATCTCGGAAAAGTCCATCGACCGCATCGCCGCCCTGGGCGGCGGCGTGGCCGTGCAGCACCGCATGGCCTACCAGGGCGAGTACTTCGTGGAGCGCTACGGCGCTGCGGCGGCCGAGGCCACGCCCCCGGTCAAGCGCATGCTGGAGAAGGGCGTCAACGTGTCCGCCGGCACCGACGCCACCCGCGTGGCCAGCTACAACCCCTGGGTGTCGCTGTCCTGGCTCGTCACCGGCAAGACGGTGGGCGGCCTGCAGCTCACGCCGCAGCGCAACTGCCTCACCCGCGACCAGGCCCTGCGCATGTGGACCGAGAACGTCACCTGGTTCAGCAACGAGCAGGGCAAGAAGGGCCGCATCGAGGCAGGCCAGCTGGCCGACCTCGTCGTGCCCGACCGCGACTTCTTTGCCTGCCCCGAGTCCGACATCGCCGACACCACGGCCCTGCTCACCGTGGTGGGCGGCAAGGTGGTCTATGGCGTGGGCGACTTCGCGCGCTTCGACGACGCGGCCCCGCCGCCCGCCATGCCCGACTGGTCGCCCGTGCGCACCTTCGGCGGCTACGGCGCCTGGGGCGCTCAGGGAGGGCCGGACGGCGCGCCGCTGCAGGCCGTGCTGCGCAACGCGGCGGCGAATTGCGGCTGTGCGAGCGACTGCAACCTGCACGGCCACGCCCATGCCACGGCCTGGAGCAGCAAGCTCCCCGTGTCCGACCTGCAGGGCTTTTGGGGTGCGCTCGGCTGCGCCTGCTGGGCGGTGTGACGGTGCAGCACGCATTGCAAACCGCCGCCACCGCGCCCTGGGTGCAGACGCTGGCGCTGCTGTGCCTGTGCGTCGCGTACCTGCAGGGTGGCATCGGCAAGGCCCGCGACTTTGCGGGTGCCGTGGCCGAGGTGCGCTCGCTCGGCCTGGCGCCCGCCGCGCCCATTGCCGCCGCCACGCTGGTGCTGCAGCTTTCGGCCTCGGCGCTCATCCTGTCGGGCTGGTACCGCTGGCTGGGGGCGCTGGCTGGGGGCGCTGGCCCTGGCGGGCTTCACCGTGCTGGCCGCCTTGCTGGCAGACCGCTTCTGGGCCGCGCCGCCCGCCGATCGGCAGCGCAGCGCCAACGCATTCTTTGAACATTGGGGCCTGGTGGGCGGCATGCTGCTCGTCGCCTAGCACGACCTCGGAGGCCACCATGCCGGATAACCAACACGATCATCACCACCACCACACCCCTGCTGCAGCGTCCGCGCCGGCATCGGCTGCTCCGGCGGCTTCCGGCAGCTTCGCGCCGCTGGCCATCCCCGTCTTCGCGGTGCTCTGGGCCGCCACCGTGCTGGGCAACATCGGCAGCTTCATGCGCGACGTCGCCAGCGCCTGGATGGTGACCGAGCTCTCGTCCAGCCCCACCGCGGTTGCGCTGATCCAGACCGCTGCCACGCTGCCGGTCTTTCTGCTCGCCATTCCCGCGGGCGTGCTGTCGGACATCCTGGACCGCCGCCGTTTCCTCATCGGCGTGCAGGTGCTGCTGGCGGCCGTCAGCGGCACGTTGCTCATCCTGGCCAACACCCACACGCTGACGGTGGAGTGGCTGGTGGCGCTGACTTTTGTCGGCGGCATCGGTGCCGCGCTCATGGGCCCCACCTGGCAATCCATCGTGCCCGAGCTGGTGCCGCGCAGCGAGCTCAAGAGCGCCGTGGCGCTCAACTCGCTGGGCATCAACATCGCACGCGCCATCGGCCCCGCGGCGGGCGGCCTGCTGCTGGCCAGCTTCGGCGCGGCCATGGCCTACGGCCTGGACGTGTTGAGCTACGTGTTCGTGATCGCCGCGCTGCTGTGGTGGAAGCGCCCGAAGGCCGAGGCCTCGGGGCTGAACGAGCAGTTCTTCGGCGCCTTCCGTGCCGGCGTGCGCTACGCCCGCGCCAGCCGCGAGCTGCATGTGGTGCTGCTGCGCGCAGCGGTGTTCTTTCTGTTTGCCAGCTCCGTCTGGGCGTTGCTGCCGCTGGTGGCGCGCCGCATGCTGGGCGGCTCGGCAGGCTTCTACGGCGTGATGCTGGGCGCCGTGGGCGCGGGCGCCATTTTGGGCGCCGTGCTGCTGCCCCGCTTGCGCCAGCGGCTCGACACCGACGGCCTGGTGCTGCTGGCATCCCTGCTCACCGCTGCCGTCATGGGCGTGCTGACCGTGGCCCCGCCCCAGTGGGCCGCCGTGGTGCTGATGCTGGTGCTGGGCCTGGGCTGGATCATCGCGCTGACCACCCTCAACGGCGTGGCCCAGGCCGTACTGCCCAACTGGGTGCGGGGCCGCGGCCTGGCCATCTACCTCATGGTCTTCAACGGCGCGATGGCCGCCGGCAGCCTGGGCTGGGGCCTCATCGCGGGGCAGGCCGGCTTGCCGGTCACGCTGCTGATGGGCGCGGCCGGGCTGGTGGTGGCATCGCTCATCTTTCACCGCGTGAAGCTGCCCACCGGCGAGGCCGACCTGCAGCCCTCCAACCACTGGCCCGAGCCCCTGCTGGCCGAGCCCGTCGCGCACGACCGGGGCCCGGTGATGGTGCAGATCGAATACCGCATCGCCAAGCCCGACCTGCCCGCCTTCCTGCAGGCCATGCAGCGCCTGTCCCAGGAACGCCGCCGCGACGGCGCCTACGCCTGGGGCGTGGCCGAACACACCGGCGAGCCGGGCCGGGTCATCGAGTGGTTCCTGGTCGAGTCCTGGGCCGAACACTTGCGCCAGCACCACCGCGTGTCGAAGGCCGATGCGGACCTGCAGGCAGAGGCGCTGCGGTTTCACCAGGGAGCGGAGCGGCCCGTGGTGCATCACTTTCTGGCGTTGACTGCGGGGGACGCAGGCCGCGCCCATGCCATGCAGGCGCAGTGAGAGGTGGTTTTTAGTGAAAATAGCTGCTGGCGCCTGTCCAATAAACGCCAGAAGCTATCAAAAAATGAGCATTCTGCGTGTCTGGCAGAGCGCGGTCAGCCTGCTATTGCCGCTGCCTCCACAGCCTCCACCTCCACCAAACAGTCATAAAACGTCGGCGCGCGCCCCAAATCCGTCAGTGCTTGGCTCGTCACCTCGTTCACGTTCGTGCCATCGAGCCCCAGCTTGCGCCACCAGATGCCCAGGCCGTTGACCACGCCGGGCCGTGCGCGGCGGGAGACGGTGGCGTGGCACTGGTAGCTGCCACGGTCGTTGAACACGCGCACCACGGCGTCGTTGGCGATGCCGCGGGCTTCGGCGTCGTCGGGGTGGATCTCCAGGATCGGGCGGCCTTCGATGTTGCGCAGGCTCGTCACGTTCACGAAGGTGGAGTTCAAAAAGTTGCGCGCAGGCGGCGAGATCATCGCCAGCGGGTAGCGTGCATCCGTGCCCTGCAGTTCGTAGTTGGGCAGGTGGTCGGGCAGGCCGTCCAGGCCCTGGGCGGCCAGGCGGGCGCTGTAGAACTCGCACTTGCCCGACGGTGACGGAAAGTTGCCTTCGGCGAACAGTGCATCCGGGATGGCCACGGTGGCAAAGCCCTGGGATTCGAGCAACGCGTAGTCCACGGCATCCCCAAACGCCTGGCGGCACAGCGCCTCGTCGGTGTCGGCAAAGCAGGGCTCGGCAAAGCCCATGCGCGCGGCCAGGTCGCGGAAGATCTGGGCGTTGCTGCGGGCCTCGCCCAAGGGCTGGATGGCGGGGCGGTTGAGCACCACGTCGGTGTGGCCGTAGGACAGGTGCACGTCCCAGTGTTCGAGCTGCGTGGTGGCGGGCAGGATGTAGTCCGCGTAGTCGGCGGTGTCGGTCTTGAAGTGCTCCAGCACCACGGTGAACAAATCTTCGCGCGCAAAGCCGCGCACCACCTTGCCCGAGTCCGGGGCCACCGCCACGGGGTTGCTGTTGTAGACCACCACGGCCTCGACCTTCGGGCCGAAGGCGGGCGATGCCTCGCGCAGCAGGTCGTCGCCGATGGTTGTCATGTTGATGGTGCGGGGCACGCGCCCTGAGGCCGCCTGGGGCATCAGGTCGGGCCGCTGCAGCACCGCGCGCTGCGCCGGGAACTGGCCGGAGCTCGATAGCAGCACGCCGCCCGCGCGGTGGCGCCAGGCGCCGGTGAGGGCGGGCAGGCAGGCCACGGCGCGCACCGCGTTGCCGCCGCCGCGCACGCGCTGCATGCCGTAGTTCAGGCGGATGGCGGCGGGCTTCGTGGTGCCGTAGTCCCGGGCCAGCTGGCGGATCTGCTCGACCGGAATGCCGCAGATCTCGGCGGCGCGCTCGGGCGGCCACTGCAGGGCGCGTTCGCGCAGCGGGTCCCAGCCCAGCGTGTGGCGCGCGATGTAGTCGTGGTCCAGCCAGTCGTGGGCGATCAGCTCGTGCATCAGCGCCAGGGCCAGCGCGGCATCGGTGCCCGGGCGCAGGGCGATGTGCTCGTGGCACTTGTCGGCCGTCTCGCTCTTGCGCGGGTCGATGCACACCAGCCGGGCGCCATTCCTCTTGGCCTGCTGCGCGTAGCGCCAGAAGTGCAGGTTGCTGCCGATGGAGTTGCTGCCCCAGATCAGGATGAGCTGCGATTCGGCGAAGAACTCCACCTTCATGCCCACCTTGCCGCCCAGGGTCTGCGTCAGCGCTTCGGCCCCGGCGGATGCGCAGATGGTGCGGTCGAGCAGCGATGCACCGAGCTTGTGGAAGAAGCGGCGGTCCATGCTCTCGCCCTGCACCATGCCCATGGTGCCGGCGTAGCTGTAGGGCAGCACGGCCTCGGGGTCGCGCGCGGCGATGGACTGCAGGCGATGGGCGATGTCGTCCAGGGCCTCGTCCCAGCTGACAGGCGCGAACTGGCCGCTGCCCTTGGGGCCCGTGCGCTTGAGCGGAGTGAGCACGCGCTCGGGGTGGTAGCTGCGCTCGGTGTACTTGCTCACCTTGGCGCACAGCGCGCCGTCGGTGTGGCGGTGGTCGGGATTGCCCTGCACGCGGGTGGCCACGCCGTTGTCGTCCACGGTGGTGATCAGGGCGCAGGTGTCGGGGCAATCGTGCGGGCAGGCGCCACGCACCTGGACGGGGACAGCTGGTGGAGAAATGGTGGCGGAAGGCGTGGACATATGTGGGGTGGTCGTTAAACTGCCAGAGGGTTGGAAACGGCGTGCATATCTAACCAACATCTATCAAATTGCGCATCGCTTCCCCAGCAGGCTGCTCACCGGCAGCATCGAGGGGTCAGCCTCGTTGTGTTGACAGGAAGAGGGATTTCACCATGAAGCAAATGGCATTGGGGCGCAGACAGTTTTCCATCGGCCTGGGTGCGGCCGCGCTGGGGGGCTTCCAGAGGGCGGGTGCCCAGGGCGAAGGCCGCATCGTGCTGGGCCAGTCGGCTGCCTTCACCGGCCCGGCGGCGCAACTGGGCGTGCAGTTCAACCTGGGGGCCAAGCTCTTTTTCGACCAGCTCAACGCCCAGGGCGGCGTGGGCCGGCGCATGGTGGAGATCCGCACCATGGACGATGGCTACGAGCCCGACCGCTGCGCCGAAAACACCAGAAAACTCATCGCCGACGAGGTGTTCGCCCTGTTCGGCTACATCGGCACCCCCACCAGCCTGGCCGCGCTGCCTCTGTTCACCCGGGAGAAGGTGCCGTTCTTCGGCCCCTTCACCGGGGCCGAGGCGCTGCGCCAGCCATTCAACCGGCTCATCTTCCATGTGCGCGCGTCCTACTACGACGAGACCGCGCTCATCGTGCGCCAGCTCACCAACCTCGGGCTCAAGAAGATCGCCGTGTTCTACCAGAACGACGCCTACGGCAAGGCCGGGCTCGACGGCGTGAACCGGGCCCTGGCCGAGCTCAAGCTCGCGGCGGTGGCCACGGCCACGGTGGAGCGCAATTCCACCGATGTGAAGGCCGCCGTGGACAAGCTGGTGTCGGCCCAGCCCGACGCCGTGGTGCAGATCGCCGCCTATGCGGGCAGCGCGGCCTTCGTGCGCGCGGCGCGCAAGGCGGGGTACGGCGGCACGTTCTACAACGTGTCGTTCGTGGGCACGCAGGCCCTGGCCGATGAGCTGGGCAAGGACGGCGCGGGCGTGGTGGTCTCGCAGGTCGTGCCCTCGCCCTACCAGCCCTCGCGCCAGATCACGCGCGAATTCCTGGAGGCCATCAAGAAGGGGGGCGACAAGGTGCAGCCCAACTATTCCAGCATGGAAGGCTACCTGGCCGCCCGCATCTTCACCGAGGGCCTGCGGCAGGCGCAAGGCGGCGGCAAGCTCACGCGCGAGAGCTTCATCGCCGGCATCGAGGCGATCGGCAACCAGGTGATCTCGGGGTTTCCGGTGTCGTTCAGCGCCACCAGCCACGCGGCGTCGAAGTTTGTCGAGATGTCGATGCTGACGGGGGACGGACGCGTGAGGACTTGATATCCCCCTGAGCCGCTTCGCGTCTTCCCCCAGAGGGGGACGCCACCCGTGGCCTGGCGGAGCCAGTTCCACGGTGGCACTGGTCTGGGGCGCGCCAGTTGCAGCCCGCGTGGAGATTGCGTTGGCCAGAGGCTTTGCAGGACTTGGCTAGTCGATCGAGGTGGTGCGCGCCAGCCCCTGCATGAACGCCTCGCAGCGCGCCAGCTGTTCCAGGCTCACATACTCGTCCGGCTGGTGCGCCTGGCGGATGCTGCCGGGGCCGCAGACCACGGTGGAGATGCCGGCGTTCTTGAACAGGCCGGCCTCGGTGCCGAAGGCGACGAGGGTGGTGCTCTTCTCGCCCGACAGGGTCTGCGCCAGGCGCGTCACCGGGTCGTCCTTGCTGCCCAGGAAGCTCGGGATCTCGCAGATGGTTTCGAACGAGAACCCGGCCGCCGGCGCCACCTGCTTCATGCGCGGCTCCAGAGATTTCGCATACGCCACCACCTCGGACTGCATCTGCGCGGCGTTGGCCGTGGGCAGGTCGCGGAATTCATAGCGGAACTCGGCATCGCGCGGCACCACGTTGTCGGCGATGCCGCCGTGGAACTGGCCCACGCTGGTGGTCGAGAACGGCACGTCGAAGCCCTCGAAGCGGGGCTCCTCGCGCTCGAAACCCTCGCCCATGTCGCGCAGGCGGCCGACCACGCGGGCCGCCATCTCGATGGCGTTGACCGAATGGGGCGTGAGCGACGAGTGCGCCTCCTTGCCGCGCACGCAGCACTTGTAGCGGTACACGCCCTTGTGGGCGATGGCGGGCACCATGCTGGTGGGTTCGCCCACGATGCAGGCCAGCGGCTTGATGTTCGCTTCGCGCAGGTCGGCGATCAGTTCCTTGACGCCGAAGCAGCCGATCTCTTCCTCATAGCTGAAGGCCAGGTGCACGGCGAAGGGCGCGTTGCTGTGGAGGAACTGCTCGGCCTGCGACACGGCGATGCCGATGAAGGCCTTCATGTCGGCGCTGCCCCGGCCATACAGGCTCGGGCCCTCGGGGCCGTCCAGGACGCGCGCGCTCAGCGGGTCCATCGTCCATTCCTGCCCATCCCACGGCACGGTGTCCGTGTGGCCCGAAAGGATCACGCCGGCCGGCTTGCCCTCGCCCAGGGTGGCGAACAGGTTGGCCTTGGTCTTGTCCTCGTTGAAGGTCAGCCGGCTTTTCACGCCCAGCCGGGCGAGGTGGTCGCGGATGAAATGGATCAGCTCCAGGTTGGAGTTGTGGCTGACGGTGTTCATGCGCACCAGGGTTTGCGCGAGTTCGAGGGCGTGTGGGGAGAGCTTCATGTTGCAGTGCAAATAAACCCCGGGTGGCGCAGGGCAGGCCAGCGGGCTAGACTGTGAGATCGTAAGGATACATATCATGAACGTTATTGATTCCATCGTCACGCAGGCGGCCAGTATTGCCGCCGTGCGCCGGGACATTCACGCGCATCCCGAGCTGTGCTTCGAAGAGGTGCGCACCGCCGATGTGGTGGCGCAAAAGCTCACCGAATGGGGCATTCCCATCCACCGTGGCCTGGGCACCACGGGCGTGGTCGGCATCGTCAAGGGCCGCGACGGCGGCGCCAGCGGACGGGCCATCGGCCTGCGCGCCGACATGGACGCCCTGCCCATGCAGGAGTTCAACACCTTTGCCCACGCCAGCAAGAACCAGGGCAAGATGCACGCCTGCGGCCATGACGGCCATGTGGCCATGCTGCTGGCCGCGGCGCAGCATTTCGCCAGGCACCGCAATTTCGACGGCACCGTGTACCTGATCTTCCAGCCGGCCGAAGAGGGCGGCGGCGGTGCGCGCGAGATGATCACCGACGGCCTGTTCGAGCAGTTCCCCATGCAGGCCGTATACGGCATGCACAATTGGCCTGGCATGCCCGTGGGCCAGTTCGCGGTGAGCCCCGGCCCGGTGATGGCGTCCAGCAACGAATTCAAGATCACCATCCGCGGCAAGGGCAGCCATGCGGCGCTGCCGCACAACGGCATCGACCCGGTGCCGATCGCCTGCCAGATGGTGCAGGCCTTCCAGACCATCATCAGCCGCAACAAGAAGCCCGTGGACGCGGGCGTGATCTCGGTGACGATGGTGCACGCGGGCGAGGCCACCAACGTGGTGCCCGACAGCTGCGAGCTGCAGGGCACGGTGCGCACGTTCTCCATCGAGGTGCTGGACCTGATCGAAAAGCGCATGAAGCAGGTCGCCGAGCACACCTGCGCCGCGCACGACGCCACCTGCGAATTCCACTTCCACCGCAACTACCCGCCCACCGTGAACTCGCCGGCCGAGGCCGACTTTGCGCGCAAGGTGATGGCCGGCATCGTGGGCGAGGCCAATGTGCTGGTGCAGGAGCCCACCATGGGTGCGGAAGACTTCGCCTTCATGCTGCAGGCCAAGCCCGGTGCCTACTGCTTCATCGCCAATGGCGACGGCGCGCACCGCGAGATGGGCCATGGCGGCGGGCCCTGCACGCTGCACAACCCGAGCTACGACTTCAACGACGACCTGATCCCGCTGGGCGCCACCTACTGGGTCAAGCTGGCCGAGGAGTGGCTGGCGCAGCCAACGGCGGCCTGACGCCGGCTTCTTGGCTGTCCTGACGCCCCGGGCCCCCTGCGTGCCCGGGCTTTCTTTTCTCTTGTTCCCAACCCACCCACGAAAGCCACCGCCCATGATCGGCATCGCCCGCGCCTTTTCGCCCAGCTACGCCCAGGCCCGCAAGAAATTTCTGGAGGCCGCGGCCGCTGCGGGCCTGCCCATCGAATCGCACGCCCACCCGCTCAAAGGGCGCGACGGCGAAGACCTGGCCATGGACGTGGTGCGCGACGGCCCGGCCGATGCGACCAGGCTGCTCATCGTGAGCAGCGCCTGCCACGGCGTGGAAGGCTACTGCGGCAGTGGCGTGCAGGTGTTTGCGCTGCACGACCAGGAGTGGCGCGACAAGGCGCGCGCGGCCGGCGTGGCCACGCTCTACATCCACGCGCTCAACCCCTATGGTTTTTCGCACGTGCGCCGCTTCACCCACGAGAACGTGGACCTGAACCGCAACTTCCAGGACTTTTCAAAGCCCCTGCCCGTGAACGAGGCCTACCGCGAAGTCCAGCCGCTGCTGCTGCCCGAGGCGTGGCCCCCGTTGCCCGAGAATGCCGCCGCCGTGCAGCAGTACATCGACACCAAGGGCGAGGCGGCCTGGCAGGCCGCCATCTCGCGGGGCCAGCACGAGTTTCCGCAAGGCCTGTTCTTTGGCGGCACCGAGCCCACCTGGAGCAACCGCACGCTGCGCCAGGTGCTGCGCCAGCATGGCGCGGGTGCGTCGCACATCGCGTGGATCGACCTGCACACGGGCCTGGGCCCCAGCGGCCATGGTGAGCGCATCTACGCCGGCAACGACGACGATGTGGCCGTGGCGCGCGCACGCGCCTGGTGGGATGGCGGCGGCGCCACGCCGGTCACCTCCATCTATGACGGCTCGTCCACCTCGGCCTTCCTCACCGGCCTCATGTGGACCTCGATCTACGACGAATGCCCGCATGCCGAGTACACCGGCATCGCCATGGAATACGGTACCGTGCCCGTGCTCGATGTGATGAACGCGATTCGCGCCGAACAGTGGCTCAACCTGCACCCCGGCACCCCCGCCGACAAGGCCGCGCAGATCAAGGCGCAGATGCTGGCGGCGTTCTACACCGACACCGATGAATGGAAGGGCCAGATCATCAGCCAGGCGCGGCAGTCGATGTTCCAGGCGGTGGATGGACTGGCCCGCTGAATGGAATGGAATGGAATTGGCCGCTGGCGCTTTGTGAATAAGCGCAGAAAGCTATAAAAATGATAGCATTTGCGCCGGCGCGGGCTGCAGCCGCGTAGCGGGCTGCGCACGCACCTGCCGCCGCCTCGGGTGGGGCTTGGGGTGGCGGCCCGTGCGTGGCCGCTACCATCGCCTGAAAAACAGGAGACTGGCGCCATGGCCCACGCAGACGACGCGCTTCGCGCAGCGCAAGACGCCCCGGCGGTATGCCGATGAGCATGCGCCCTTCCGCAACGGGCGGGCCAACGGGCGGGCGCGGCCCCACCGATGCCTTGCGGGCGCTCAGCCGCAGCCTGCTCGCGCTGGCGCGGGGGGCGCAGCAAGCGCCGCCGCAGGACATGCTGCACCAGGCCTTGCAGACGCTGCGGGAGCTGGTCCCCTTCGACGCGGCCTGGTGGGGCGAGGTGTCGGCCGGCGATGTGCACACCGGTCCGCGCAACTGGCTGCATGGCAGCATCGGCCTGAGCCAGAGCTTTGCGCAGGAATGGAACGAACTGTCCGCGGTGGACGAGTTCGCGCGCCAGTCCATGACCCGGCTGGGCGTGGTGATCCGCGAGCGCGATGTGGTGGGCGATATCGTGGAACACCCCGAGGTGGTGGCGTTCAGCCAGCGCCATGGCCTGTACCACTGCATGGCCCTCACCGCCGAGCTGCCCCACAGCGGGCTGATGTTTTTTGTCTCGGTGTACCGCCCGCAGGCGCGTTCGGAATTCACCGACGAAGAGACCGTGCTGTTTGGCGAATTTGTGGTGCATCTGCTGCAGCACTGGCACCACGTGCTGCAGCGGCTGCAGAGCGAGTCCGCCAGCCGTCCCTGGGACAGTTTTGCGCTGGCGGAGCCCTCGGGAGAGCTGCTGTTTGCGGGCCTGCGCATCAGCATGGCGCTGGGCGAGGCGTGCCCCGGCTGGACGGGAACCCGCGTGCCGCTGGAGGTTCTGCAGGCCCTGCCACGTGCTCCCTGCAGCCTGTTGGTGGGCAAGTCCTGCCGCTTGCGGCTCGAACCCTGCGGTCCGCTGGTGGCTGTCAGCATGGCATCGCGCCACCAGAAGTCCCCACTGGCCCCGCGCGAGCTGAGCGCCGCCATGCTCTACGCCCAGGGGCGTTCCCACAAGGACATCGCCGCCACCCTGGGGCTCACACCCGCCACCGTGCGCACCTACCTGCGCACCGCCTACGCCGTGCTGGGGGTGAACAACAAGCTGGCGCTGGTGGCGGCGCTGCGCAACGGGTAGCCAGGCCTGCTCGGTAGTTTCCCGGGCCCTCTGCATTTGCAGGGGCTGCAAGGGAGCCTTCTTTTCCTATCGTCCCCACCGGAGCCACAAGGGCTGCGGTGGCGGCCGTCCTGCTGCTGCTGCCAGTGCCTGGGCTCCTGAAAACCACCATCACTGGAGACTCCCGCATGTTCCCGATTCCATTCCTTGCCGGCGTGGCACCCCATCGCCGCGTCCACCACCGTGCCCCCCCGGGGCGGTGGGCCGCCTGCACCCTGACTGCCCTTGCCGCCGTGGCGCTGACGGCCTGCGGCGGCGGCGATGCCCCCGCGCCCCTGGCCAGCAGGCCCCTGGCCGAGGCCTGCGCCGCCTACACCTCCACCGCCTTGCCCCATGGCGCCAAGGTCACGCGCACCGAGTTGCGCAAGGCCGAGGGCACGCTCCCGGACGCCTGCATCGTGCGCGGCCAGATCGTGTCCTCGCCCGAGTCGACGATCAACTGGGCGGTGGAGCTGCCCACGCTGGCGCAGTGGAACGGCAAGACGCTGACGATTGGCGGCGGTGGGTTCGACGGGTTCATTCCGACCGATGACCCGTGGTACCAGCAGCTCGTGGGGCCATCGGCCAATCCCTATGTGAAGATCAGTTCCGACTCTGGCCACCAGGTGCGCGGCTTTGCCTGGGGCAACAGCGATGTGGCGCTGCGCAACCATGCGTTCGATGCCAACCACTTCGTGCTGGAGATTGGCACCACCATCGCCACGGAGTTCTACGGCAAGCGCCCCGTGCGGCGCTACCACATGGGCCACTCCAACGGCGGTCGCTCGGGTCTGATCTCCACGCAGAAGTACCCCAAGGACTACGACGGCGTGGTGGCCATGGAGCCCGCCATCAGCCAGCAGGCGCACCAGGTCAACCTGGGCCCCACGGTGCTGCGCCACATCTTCAAGAGCCGCGAGAACTGGATGAGCCCGGCCAAGATCGCGCTGTATGCCAAGGCCGAGACGGCCGCGTGTGATGGTCTCGATGGCCTGAAGGACGGCATCATCGGCAACGTCGAGGCATGCAACTACGTGCCCACCGATCTGCTGTGCCAGGGCGCCGACAACGACAGCTGCCTGACGGCCGGCCAGATCGAATCCATCCGCCTCATCTACAGCGACCACAAGACGCCCGTGACCCTGTCGCGCGGTGCCGTGGGCTATCCGCGCTACGGCCGGGGCGGCGCGTCCACCTCGGACTGGCAGTCGTACATGTTCGGTACCAGTTTTGAGAACCCCGACTCGTTCAACCACATGGCCGTGACGGAAGCCGCGCGCCTGGTGGAAGGCAACCCCAACGCCAACATCCTGACGCACGACCCGACCCAGTACCAGGCGAAATATCTGCGGCTGGCGGAGATGATCGACGGTACCGACCCGGACATCTCCGCCTTTGCCGACAACGGTGGCAAGCTGCTGATCTGGTATGGCCTGGGCGACACCTGCGTGTCGGTGTACCGCACGGCGGAATACTTCGACACGGTGAAGCAGCGCCTGGGCGCGAGCAAGGTGCAGGGCTTTGCGCGCATGGTCACCTCGCCTTCCAACGGGCATGACCTGGACGGGGCGGGCACCGAGCCGCGTTCCATCGACCTGCTCGCTGCCATGGACGCCTGGGTGGAAAAAGGCGCGGCCCCCGACAAGCTGGTGGCAACGAAATTTGCCCCCGGCACCAGCACCCCCCTGGCCCAGCGCCCGGTGTGCGAGTACCCCAAGTTCCCGCGCTACAACGGCATGGGCGACCCCGCCAAGGCCGAGAGCTTTACCTGCTCGGCGTCTTGAACGCGGCGGGCCGCCATGGCGGCCCGTTCACCCCGCCCGGCGGCTGGTTCGCAGGTGCCGTGCCGACCCGCCTTCACCGCCGCCCACGGCACGCAGCGCCGTGGAAGGGATGGCTACGCGTACTGCGCCAGGCCATGCCCGAAGGACCAGTTCTCCTTGGCGACCTCCACGATGTTCACGAACACATCCTCGGGCCTGAGGCCCGGGCTTTCCCCGAGCAGCTGCGCGATGCGCGCAAACAGCGCCTTCTTCTGCTCCAGAGTGCGCGTGTTGTTGGCGGTGATCTGGATGAACACCACGTCGTCGCTGCGCACCACGCCCAGGTAGGTGGGGCTGTAGCGGAAGTTCGCGGCCTCGTGCTCGGTGATGGTCATGAACTGGTCGTCCTCGGGCACGTTGAAGGTTTCGCGCAGGGCGCGGTACAGCGTGTCGAAGATCGCCTGGCGGTAGGCCGCGGGCTTCCCGGCGCGCATGGCAATGTGGATGAGGGGCATCGCAAGATCCTTTTTGAACAACAAAAGAAGAAGCTGGCGAAATGCTATCCATATGAATATGCTATGGATATCTATTTCAGAAATATCAAATTCAAATGGTTGAGCGATCCCTGGATCTGGATGCCGTCGAGGCCTTCGTGCGCATTGCCGAGCTGGGCAGCTTCACGCGCGCCGCCGAGGCCATGGGCACGGCGCAGGCCGCGATGAGCCTCAAGCTCCAGCGGCTGGAGGCCCGCCTGGGCTGCCGGCTCATCGAGCGCACGCCCCGGCATGTGCAGCTGTCCGCGCGGGGCGCCGCCTTTCTGGAACACGCCCGTGAACTCCTGGCCGTGCACGACCGCGCGCTCGCCACGTTCGCCCAGGCGCGCCACCGCCTGACCATCGGCATCAGCGACCACGTGGCCGGGCCCGAGCTGCCCGCGCTGATCGCCCGCATGAACGCGCAGGACCCGCAGCTCCTGATCGAGATCCGCATCGGCTCGTCCGGCGACCTGCTGCAAGCCTACGACCGGCGCGAGCTGGATGCGGTGCTGGCCCGCATGCACGTGGGCCGCAGCGACGGCGAGCTGCTGGCCGAAGAGCAGTTCGGCTGGCTCGCGGCCCCCGGCTGGCAGCACCGCGTGGGCGAACCCCTGCCCCTGGCCACGCTGGCCGAGCCCTGTGGCGTGCGCGCGATGGCGGGGCGGTCGCTGGATGCCGCCGGCATGGCCTGGGCCGAGGTGTTTGTGGGCGGCGGCGTGGCGGCGGTGGCCGCGGCCGTGATGGCCGGGCTGGGGGTGGCGGCGCTGGCCCCGCGCATGCTGCCCCTGGGCGCGGTGGACGTCGGCACGCGCCTTGCGCTGCCCGCACTGCCCCGCCTGCCCGTGCTGCTGCACACCCGCATCAGGGACGGCCGCCCGCGCGACGCCCTGGCGGCGCTGTCCGCGGCTTTCCGCAGCGCGGTGCGGGGCTAGCCTGGCCGAGGGCGGGCGATGATCCGCTCACTCCAGCCTGGCGCCTTGCGATGCGCCGTGGCGCGTGTCGTGGTCGTATTGCTTCTCGCGCTCGGCGTGTTCGCGCAGCAGGCGGTGGCCCAGCGCGTTGGCCTGGCGCTCCAGCGTGGCGCAGTCCGGCGCGGCGGGCAGCTGCGCAATGCCCTGGTCGATGGCGCGGGCGGCGTCGCGCCCGAACTGCACATGGCCTTGCTCGTGGCGTGACAGGGCCGGCAGGTAGCGGTCGAACAGCGCCCGCTGCGCCGGCGTGGCGCGCCGAAGCTCGGGCAGCTGCACCTCGGTGCGCAGCCGTGTGGTGACCTCGGTGATGCGGCATTCGCCCGACGAGGCCTCGCGCCCCCAGCGGAAGGTCCAGCGCACGCTCCAGCGGGTGTGGCCGTGAAAGCGCTGGCCGTCCGTGACGATGGGCGTGGCCGCGTTCAGCGCCTGGCGCAGCGTGTCGCCAGGCTCCGCATGCACGGCGTACGGGCGCTCGGCATGCTCCTCGCGCACGGCGGCCTGCGCCAGGGGCACAGCGGCCCACAGCGCCGCCAGCAGTGCGGCGGCCTTCATCCGCGGCCGCCGTGCCAGGGCCGCCAGGCCGCGCAGCGTCACAGGGTGCCGCTTCATTCGCCCCAGGGCAGCATCAGCGTGAGCAGCGACAGCTGGTCGAACTCGGGCGCGAACGCGTCGATGATGCGCTGCGGCTCGGGGCACAGCGTGGTGTCGGTGATCACGCCGAACTGCACGCCGCCGCCATAGCTCAGGATGGAAACCCCCAGGCCGATGTCCCCCGACTGCGGCACCCAGAACATGCACTGCGTGACGCGCGCGCCGCACAGCGTGAGCTGCTCCTTGGGCCCCGGCACATTGGTCATGACCGCCGTGGTCTTGCGGCCGAACAGGTTGAGCAGCGCGTCCTGCGCGGGCTTGATCATCAGGCCCGCCACGGCGAGCATCGCGAACGCGAGGATGGGCTGGGTGCTGCCCTTGAGCGCATTCATGCGCTTGCGCACCTCGTACACGCGCTCCACCGGGTTGGCCATGCCGATGGGCAGCACCAGCGGCACCAGGCCGAAGCGGTTTCCCAGCTTCCAGGCCTCTTCCATGGGGCGCAGGTTCACGGGGATCATGGCGCGGATCTCCTGCCCCGTGGGGTCGTCGCCCTGGCTGCGCAGGTAGCCGCCGATGGCGCCGGCCACGCAGGACAGCAGCACGTCGTTGATCGAGCAGTTGAGCGCCTTGCCGATGGCCTTGACCTCCTCCAGCGGGATGGGCGGGCACCACGCCACGCGCTTGGCCTGGCCGGGCTGGCCCTTCAGGCGCGTGGGTGAATCGTCGGGCATCAGCGCCAGGGCGGCCGCGTCGCTCACCAGCTGGTAGGCCACGCGCGCCATGTCCAGGGTGCCCGACAGGCCGTTCTGCATCGCCTTCTCGGGGTCGCCCAGCATCTGCAGCGACCTGGCCGCGCTGTCGCCGGCCATATCGAGCGCTTTCACGGTCATGCCGGTGAAAGGCTTGATGAGCGTGTCGGCGATCCAGTCCTCCGCCGTGGCGGCGTCCTTGTCCGCACGGGACTTGCGCCTGGGGGGCTCGGCACCGCCATCGACCAGCGACATGGTCACCGAGATCAGCGCGATGCCGTCCGCGATGCAGTGGTGGATGCGCACCACGAGGGCGCTGCCGGGCTGGCCGTCGTCGCCCACGAAATCCTCGATCAGGTGCATCTGCCACAGCGGGCGGCGCGCGTCCAGCGGCTGCATGGCCAGCTCGCCCACGCGGTCCTGCAAGGCGCGCTGCATGCTCTGCCCGGGGGTGCGGGGCAGCGTCTCGCGCAGCACATGGGCGGCGATGTCGAACTGGCGGTCTTCCACCCAGGTGGCCCCGGCCGCGTCCTCCACCACGCGCTGGCGAAAGCGCGGGTACTGCAGCAGGCGCTGCTGCACGCGCTCGCACAGCGCGTCCCAGCCGATGCCGGGAGAGAGCGTCCACACGCCGTTGATCATCATCAGGTTGCTGGCCGAGTCCATGCGCAGCCAGGCCGTGTCGACCTTGCTCATGCGTTCGCCCGAGAGGCCCAGCATGCCGGTGGCGGCACGGCGCACGTTCTTTTGCACCACGCCGGCGGCCTTGCGCGCGGCGGGCGGAAGGGCCTGGGCCGCGCGGCGGGCCACGTCGGGGGCCTGGGCGCGCACCTTGCGCAGGGGGCTGGCGGCGCCTTCGGTGGCCGGGGCGCGGGGGGCTGGGATGCGGGTCACCATCAGATGTACACCTGTTGTGGTTGTTTTTGGGGGCTTGCCTCTATGGATGGCACCGCTTGGCGCGGTGCGCAGCCCGTAAGATACAACGCAGCAAACCCTTGCCGACACCGTTCTTTCCCTCCCCCTTCCCCTTCTTTTGTTTTCCATCCAAGGAGCAACCGACATGGCCGACCTGAACGCCACCTTCGAAGCCGCCGTAGCCAATTCCAAGAACCTCAGCGAGCGCCCCGACAACGCCACGCTGCTCAAGATCTACGCGCTTTACAAGCAGGCCACCGCGGGCGACAACACCGAGAAGAAGCCCAGCTTCTCCGACATGGTGGGCCGTGCCAAATGGGACGCGTGGGAAAAGCTCAAGGGCACTGAAGCGGATGCCGCCAAGCAGCAATATGTCGACCTGATCATGTCACTCCAGTAGCCCCCTGAGGCGCTGCGCGCCTTCCCCCTCAGGGGGGACACGCCACCGGTGGCCCGGCAAAGCCGGTTCCACGGTGACACTGGTCTGGGCCCTGCCCCTTGGTGGGCGGGCTGGCGGAGTCAAAAACAAGCGGCCTCGGCCGCTTGTTTGTTGGCAGGCCCTCAGCAACCAGAGAAAAATCAGGCGCTACCGCTTGCTGGGTAAGCGCCAAGCGCTTCAATTTTTATAGCGTCGTAACCCAGCTCGGCCAGCAGCTCCGCATTGTGCTCACCCACCCGGGGCGGCGAGAGGCGCACGCCGGGGCGCTGGCCGTCCATGGCCAGCGGCAGCAGCACCGTCTGGGTGGCGCGGCCGTCGGGCAGGGTCATGGGGGCGAGGGCGCCGGTGGCGTTCAGGTGCGGGTCGGTGAGCAGGTCCTCTGGCCGCGTGATGGGCGCAAAGGGCAGGGCGTGGCGCTCGAACACGTCGGCCAGGTGCGCGGCGCTGTAGGGCGCGAGCCGCTCGCGCAGCAGCGGCATCATCCAGGCGCGTTCGCGCACGCGGTCGTTGTTGCTGGCCAGGCGCGGGTCGGCCTTCAGGTCGGCAAAGCCGAAGGCATCGCAGAACACCGCCCAGGCGCCATCGCTCACCACGGCCAGGAAGATCTGCTCGCCGTCCTTCACCTGGAACACGTCGTAGATCGCCCAGGCCGAGATGCGCGCGGGCATGGGGGCGGCCGGCTGGCCGGTGACGGCGAACTGCATGATGTGCTGCGCGACGAGGAACACGTTGTTCTCGAACAGCGCGCTCTGCACCTCCTGGCCGCGCCCGGTCTTCTCGCGCTGTGCGAGCGCGGCCATGGCGCCGATCGCGCCGAACATGCCGCCCATGATGTCGTTCACGCTGGTGCCCGCGCGCAGCGGGTCGCCGGGCCGGCCGGTCATGTAGGCCAGGCCGCCCATCATCTGCACCACTTCATCCAGGGCGGTGCGGTGGTCGTACGGGCCGGGCAGAAAGCCCTTGTGGCTCACGTAGATGAGGCGCGGGTTCAGGGCCTTCAGGCTCGCGTAGTCCAGTCCCAGCTTCTGCATGGTGCCGGGCTTGAAGTTCTCGCTCACGATGTCGGCCGTGGCGATCAGGCGCAGCACGGCCTCCTTGCCCTCGGGGGTTTCCAGGTCCAGCGCCAGGCTCTTCTTGTTGCGGTTGAACAGCGGGAAGAAGCCCGCCCCCGACCCGCGCAGCTTGCGCGTGGCATCGCCCTCGCGGCCATGGCCGATGGGCTCGACCTTGATGACCTCGGCCCCCAGGTCGGCCAGCACCAGGCCGCAGGTGGGGCCCATGACCATGTGGGTGAACTCCACCACGCGGATGCCGGTGTAGGGCAGGGCGGTCCGGCAGCCGCCTGGGGCGCTCTCGTTGTTTTCAGGCATGTGGTGTCTCCTGGGTCCAGCCCTTGGGCAGGCCCGCTTCGGGCGTCATGCCGTACACCGGTTCGCCGGGCAGCCCGGCCTGCAGGGGGATGCGCGCGGCGAACAGCCGTGCCAGGTCCACGCCGGTGGTCACGCCCATGGCCTCGAACATGAACACCAGGTCTTCGGTGACCACGTTGCCGGAGGCTCCGGGCGCATAGGGGCAGCCGCCCAGGCCGCCCAGCGATGCGTCGAAGGTGCGCACGCCCACGTCGTATGCGGCCAGGCAGTTGGCCAGGCCCAGGCCGCGCGTGTTGTGCATGTGGGCCGCGCCCGCGCGCGGGCCGATCTCGCTGCGCAGCCGCGTGAACAGGCGGCGCACCTGCGCGGGGTTGGCCATGCCGGTGGTGTCCGACAGGCCGACCTCGTCCACGCCCGCCGCCACGCAACTGGCGGCCAGGCGGATCACGTCGTCCTCGGGCACCTCGCCCTGCAGCGTGCAGCCGAACGCGGTGGAAATGCCCACTTCCACCAGCACCTGTGGCGCGGTCTCGGCGCGCAGGCGGGTGATGGCGTGCAGCTCGTCCACCATGGCGTCCGGGCTCTTGCGCACGTTGGCCAGTGAATGCGCCGCGCTGGCCGACACGGGCAGCGTGATCTTGTGCACGCCGCTGGCCAGCGCGGCCTCCGCGCCGCGCAGGTTGGGCACCAGGGCCATCACGGTGATGCCGGGGTGGGTGAGCGCGTGGCGCACCACCTCGGCCACGTCGGCCATCTGCGGCAGCAGCCGCGCGGGCACGAAGGAGCCGACTTCAATTTCGCGCAGGCCCGCCGCCACGAGCGCGTCGATCCAGCGCAGCTTGTACTGCGTGGGCATGGTGGCTTTCACGGACTGCAGGCCGTCGCGCGGGCCTACTTCGCTGATGAGGATGTCGGGGACGGGCATGGGCGGATTCCTGCGGGGCTGGCCGAGCGCCGGGGCTTGACGCTGCGGAGGGTTGTCGTTCTAATAGATGGAACGAAGTTCTTTCTATTGAAATGATTGACGGTTTGCGCTTTCGCGTCAAGCCCCCGCCCCTGCGTCCTGTTTCCACCCCGCGCCCGCATGCCCCGCAAATCCGCCCATGAATCCCTGGCCGATGCCGATGCCGCCCCGGGCGGCGTGGCGGCCGTGGACCGCGCGCTCACGCTGCTGGGTGCGTTCCGGCAGGGCGACGGTGCCCTGCCGCTCGCGGAACTGGCCGCGCGCACGCAGCTGCACAAGAGCACGGCGCTGCGCCTGCTCGCATCGCTGGAGCATGCACGGTGGGTGCAGCGGCTCGCGGACGGCCGCTACGCCCTGGGCCCCGAGGTGGCGCGGCTGTATGCGCTGTACGCCGCCGCGTTCTCCCTCGACCGGGTGGTGCTGCCGGTGCTGCGCGATCTGGTGGCCGCGACGGGCGAAAGCGCGGCCTACCACGTGCGCCAGGGGGACGTGCGCCTGTGCCAGTTCCGGGTGGATTCGCCACACCCCGTGCGCGACCACATCCGCGCGGGCGATCTGCTGCCGCTCGAGCGCGGCACGGGCGGGCGGGTGCTGGTGGCGTTCGATCCGGCGCCCGGGCGCGTGCTGGGCGCGCGGGACCGCGCGCTGCATGCGCGCATCCGGGCCGATGGCTATGCCGCCAGCGTGGGCGACCGGCTCGACGAGGTCGCCGGAATCTCGGCACCGGTGTTCCATGCCGATGGCAGCCTGGCGGCGGCGGTCACGCTGACCATGCCCGCGCACCGCTATGACGAGCGCTACGTGAAGCCGGTGCTGGAGGCGGCACGCCGCCTGAACGGGCAGGTGTAGCCAGAAGAGGCTGAGACAGAGGTGGTGCGCGGGATTGGGCAGAAGGGCAGTTTGCGCTGCCGTTTCGCCAACCCGGCCTGCAATATGCGGCAGTTCTGGCGATTCACATTGCTGCGGAGCTCCGGGAAACTTGTCCCATCCCTTACGGAGACAAGCACCATGCGTTCCCAGAACACCTTCACCACCCTGTACCTCAGCGCGCCCGATGTCATCGACCTGGTGCGCCGCAAGGGCATCGAGGCCTGCCTGCGCGGCATCGCCGACAACATCCATGCCGATTTCCTGCGCTGGCAGGCGTTCGACAAGTCGGCGCGCGTGGCCAGCCATTCGCGGGACGGCGTGATCGAGCTCATGCCCATCGCCGACGGGGAGACGTATGCCTTCAAGTACGTCAACGGCCACCCGCGCAACACCCGGCTGGGCCTGTCGACCGTGATGGCGTTCGGCGTGCTGGCCGACGTGGCCACGGGGGCGCCCCTGCTGCTGAGCGAGCTCACGCTCACCACGGCGCTGCGCACGGCCGCCATGTCGGCGGTGGCCGCACGTGCCCTGGCACGCCCCGGCGCGCGCACCATGGCGCTCATCGGCAACGGTGCGCAAAGCGAGTTCCAGGCGCTGGCGTTCCACCACCTGCTGGGCGTCGACACGCTGCGGCTGTTCGACACCGACCCGGCCGCCACCGCCAAGCTGCAGGCCAACCTGCAGGGCGGCGGCCTGCGCACCGTGGCCTGCGCCAGCGCGGCCGAGGCCGTGCGCGGCGCCGACATCGTGACCACGGTGACGGCCGACAAGACCAACGCCACCATCCTCACGCCGGACATGCTGGCGCCCGGCATGCACATCAATGCGGTGGGCGGCGACTGCCCCGGCAAGACGGAGCTGCATGCCGACGTGTTGCGCCAGGCGCAGGTGTTCGTCGAATATGCGCCGCAGACGCGCATCGAGGGCGATATCCAGCAACTGCCGTCCGACTTCGCGGTGACCGAGTTGTGGGAGGTGCTGGCGGGCCGCCTGCCGGGCCGCGGCAGCGATGCGCAGGTGACCGTGTTCGACTCGGTGGGCTTCGCGCTGGAGGATTTTTCCGCGCTGCGGTTCATGCGCCATGCCGCGGCCGAACTGGGGGTGGGCCAGCCCATCGAACTCATCCCCGAACTGTCCGACCCCAAGAACCTGTTTGGCGTGCTGCACGCGCGCGGCCCCTTGCTGCGCGCGGCGGCCTGAGGACGTGCCCGCCCCGTCAGTCGCGCCACACCACGCTGTCGGCAGGGTCTGCCCGCGTGGTGCGAAAGTGGTTGGCGGGGTGCGCGGGGTCGGCCAGGCCGAACGAGATGCCGCAGACGATGGTGCGGTCCGCGCCGATGCCCAGCACCTCGCGCAGCACGCCGGGGTACGAGGCCAGCGCGGCCTGCGCGATGGAGCCCACGCCCAGGCTGTGCGCGGCCAGCATGAAGCTTGACACGTACGCGCCGCAGTCCACCGCGCCATAGACGCCCAGCGCCTCATCGCTGCTGACGATGGCCACATGCGGCGCGCCGAACATCGTGAAGTTCTGCGCCGCCTGTTGCGCCGAGGCCTCGCGGTCGCCCTTGGCGATGCCCAGGGCCTCGTACAGTCCCCAGCCGCATTCACGCCGCCGCTCCTGGTACACGCCCCGGTATTCGCGGGGCCAGGGCAGGTCGGGCGCAGGGGCTGCCGCGGACATGTGCGACTGCAGTGCGCCGCGCAGGCGCTCGAGCGTGGCGCCGCTGGCAATGGTGAGCTGCCAGGGCTGCGCGTTGCACCACGAGGCCGTGCGTTGCGCGGTGGCCAGGATGGCTTGCATGGTGGTGCGCGGCAGGGGTTCGGGCAGAAAGGCGCGGCAGCTGTAGCGGGTGTGAAGCAGCGCGGACAGGGTGTCGAACGCCGGGCTGTGGGCGGCGGTGGCGGTGGATGTCATGGTCCGGGCCCTGGCGGCTACGCCTTCTTGGCCTTGGCCGCAGGTTTGGCCGCCGCCTTGGTACCCGGCTTGCCGGCGCCCGCCTCTGCCGCGTGTTTCTTCTTGTCGGTGGCGGGCTTCTTGGTGCCGGGGTGGGGCGCATTGAGCAGGGCATCGAGCTGTTCGCCAATTTCGGCCTCGATGCGGTCCTTGAACGCGCCGAACAGAAAACCCAGCTGGGCCTTCATCTCGAACTGCCGCGCGTCCACGAGCAGCGTGCCCTTGACGCCCGAGCGCGTGAAGGTGAGCGTGTCTTCGGTGTCGCCCTCTTCATAGACACATTCCATGTCGAATTTTTCCTCGGCCTTCTCGGCCCAGGAGAAGGCGATCTTGCGGGCCTCTTTCAGGCCCAGGTGGTGTTCGCGATGGATGTGGATGTCAGGCACAGGGTGTCTCCTTAAGAGGATTTTTGTGGGGGCTGCGCGGGCAGCAGGGCACGCAAGGCCTCGCGGCGCTGCGGCTGGGGCTGCTGCGCCAGCTGCCGTACGGCATCATAAAACCGGGGCCAGTCGCGGCCCTGCTGTTCGAACAGGGCCTCGAACGCGGGCACGAGTTCGTCGTAGGCCGCCTGGGCGGCAAAGCTCGCGTTGTTGGCCTTGGCCACCCAGCGGTCGTAGCCTGCCACCTGGGCCGTGGTGACCGAAGGCTGGGTGCCCGAAGCCGTGCCCAGCCACTGCGCGCGCAGTTGGGCGTAGCGCCCGCGGAATGCCTGCATTGCTTCATTTTTAATAGCATTCAGCGCTTGATCGTCCAGCGCCAGGGCATCTTTTTGTGCATAGATGGCGGCCAGCTGCTCGCGCGTGGCGCGCGTGAGCGCGCGGAACGCGCCGCGCCGCGCCTCGCTGGTGGCGTAGGCCTCGCGCGCCTGGGGGGTGGAATGGGTGGCCAGCCACCGCGCCACGCCAATGCGTTCGACCGCCGTGGCAAAGGACTCGTTGAACAGCGTGTCCCCTTCGGCATACACCACCTGGTGCGCCAGTTCGTGGAACAGCAGGCGCACGAAGTCGCCCTCGGGCCAGGAGATGAAGGTGGAAAGCAGCGGGTCGCCCCCCGCCCAGTTCATGTAGCCCAGCGTGGAGTACGCGGGCACGCCGTACACCTCCACCTCCAGCCCCTGCGCGGCGAGCTGGTCGGCCTCGGCCTGGGCGTCGGCCTGGGCGAAGTAGCCGCGGTAGCCGATGCAGCCCGTGACCGGAAAGCACCAGGTGTGCAGCGTGAGCGCGTGCGGCGGCGCGGCCACCACGTTCCACACGGCGGCGGGGCGTTTCAGGTCGGCGTAGCGGCGGTAGCTTGCGTTGTCGGGCAGGCCCAGCTCGGCCACGGCGAAGGCCCGGGCGCGCTGCGCCAGCTGCAGGCGCTCGCGCAGCGCGGGCGCGATGTCGGTGCGTGCCACCCAGCGGTCGATGGGCTCGGCCGACTGCATGAGTTCCAGGTGCCCCACCATGGACTGCCAGTAGTAGCCCAGCGAACCGGTCGTGCTGGCACACCCGGACAGTGCAAGGCAAAGCAACGGGGCGGACACGGCCCGCAGGCGGGGGAGAAACTGGCGCATGGGGGCAGTTTATGGGCAGAAGATCGCGCCGGGCGTCCGAATGGTTGTCAGCAGCGTGGCCGGTGCAGTTTCTAGAATGCGGCGCATGACCGCCGAACCCACCCCCGACCTGCCTGCCGGCCTGTTCGCCGACGAGGCCGGTTGCCCGCGCTGCGCCTGGTGCCAGGCCACGCCCTTCTACCGCCACTACCACGACCACGAATGGGGCTTTCCCGTGGCGGACGACCGGCGGCTGTTCGAGAAGATCTGCCTGGAGGGTTTTCAGTCGGGCCTGAGCTGGCTCACCATCCTGAACAAGCGCGAGGGCTTTCGCGCGGCGTTTGCCCACTTCGACGCGGAGCAGGTCGCCGCCTTCGGCCCGGCCGACGTCGAGCGCCTGGTGCAGGACGCGGCCATCGTGCGCCACCGGGGCAAGATCGAGTCCACCATCAACAACGCGCGGCGCGTGCTGGAGCTGCGGCGCGAGTTCGGATCGCTGGCGCACTACGCCTGGCGCTATGAGCCTTCCTCCGCCGACCGGCCCGGGCGCCTCACGCGCGAGGTGGCGCGCACCCTGTCCACTTCGCCCGCGTCCATCGCCCTGTCCAAGGACCTGAAAAAACGCGGCTGGAGTTTCGTGGGCCCCACCACGGTGTACGCCTTCATGCAGGCCATGGGGCTCGTGAACGACCACCTGGAAGGCTGCCATTCGCGCGCCACGGCGCTGCGGGCGCGCGCGGAGTTTGTGCCGCCGCGCGGCTGATCAGGGCCGCGCCACCGGCCGCAGAACCCACAGCGCCGCCAGCGCCGCGAGGCCTAGCAGCGTGGTGGCCCACAGGGCGGCTGCGCCCACGCCATCGAGCAGCATGCCGAACAGCACCGGCGCGAAGGCCTGCGCCACGCGGGCGGGCACCATCATCAGGCCCTGGCGCGCGCCGTAGCCGGCGGGCCCGAACAACACCAGCGGCAGCGTGCCCTTGGCGATGGTCAGGATGCCGTTGCCGGCCCCGTGCAGCACGGTGAACACCAGCGCGGCCGGGCCGCCCACCACCATGAGCAAGGCCGCGCCCACCGGGTGGGCCGCGGCCGCCAGCTGCGCAGACAGCAAGGGGTGCAGGCGGCGCAGGAAGCCGAACTCCAGCAACCGCGCCGCCACCTGGGCCGGGCCGACCAGCGCGGCCAGGGCCACCGCCGCCTGCAGCGAGGTGCCGCTGGCCTGCAGCAGGCGCGGCAGGTGGGCGGCCATGGCCGTGCTGGTGAACCAGGTGACGGCGAAAACGAAGGACAGCAGCACGGTGGTGCGCACAGCGTGGCCTGGCGCAGGCACTGCGGGCGCCACCGGCGTGGCGGCGGGGGCGGCGCCCGCTGGTGCGGCCGGGGCATGCTCGCCGGGCGCGGTGCGGGGCAGCCAGCCATTCAGCGGCACGCCCACCAGCAGGTGCAGCGCGGCCCAGCCCGCGCACGCGCCGCGCCAGCCCCAGTGCACCTCCATCCAGGCCGACAGCGGCCAGCCCACCGTGCTGGCAAAGCCCGCGATCAGCGTGATGCCGGTGATGGCGCCGCGCGCGCCCTGCCCATACAGGCGCACCAGCGTGGCAAAGGCCGCTTCGTACAGGCCCGATCCCATGGCCACGCCCATCAGCACCCAGGCGGCAAACAGGCCCACCGGGCCCTGTGCCAGTGCCATGCCCGCCAGGCTGGTGGCAAACAGCAGGTTGGTGCCCACCAGCACCGGCCGGCCGCCATGGCGGTCGATGGTCCGGCCCGCCAGCGGCCCCAGCAGGGCGGACACGATGAGCGCCAGCGAGAACGCGGCGAACACGGTGGGCGTGGCCACGCCCAGGTCGCGCGCCATGGGCACGGCCAGCATGGCGGGCAGGTAGTAGGACGAGGCCCAGGCCAGGGTCTGGGCCGTGCCCAGGCGCGCCACGGTCCAGCGCTGTGGCGCGGCGCTCATGCCGTGCGAGGCGCCACGGTCTCAGACACGCTGGCCCTGGGCGTTGACGACGACCTCGCCATCTTCCTTGGTGAAGGCGCCTTGCTGGGGCGAGGGCAGGATGTCCAGCACCTTTTCCGAGGGACGGCACAGCCGCGTGCCCAGCGGCGTTGCGACGAGGGGGCGGTTGATGAGGATGGGGTGGGCCAGCATCGCGTCGATCAGCTGGTCATCGGTGACGCCGGGCGCATCCAGTTGCAGTTCGGTGAAAACCGCTTCCTTGGTGCGCACGGCGTTGATCACGGGCTCGCCCGTGGCGGCGATCAGCGCCAGCAGCGTGGCGCGGTCGGGCGGGGTCTTGAGGTATTCGATGACTTCCGGTTCGGCGCCGCTGTTGCGGATCATGGCCAGCGTGTTGCGGGACGTGCCGCATTTTGGGTTGTGATAGATGGTGATGGCGGTCATGGTGGGGCGTGGTGGTTTGCTGACGAAGGGGCGGTGTGAAGACCTGAAAGTTTGCCACCGTGCGCGGGCCAGCCCGGCAACCGCTTCAGCGCGTGCAGCAGTTGCTGGCCGGCGTCGTTCAGCGCTCCGTCGTTGCGCACTTCCAGGCTGGCCGCGCCCGGGGGCGGCATGAACGCCGCCGCACGCTGCACGCGGGCCTCCACCTCCCCGGGGGTCTCGCGGCCGCGCGAAAGCAGCCGCTCGCGCAGTACGTGCGGGCTGGCGGTGATGTGCACGGCCACCAGGTCGGGGAACCGCGCCAGTGCATCGGCCAGGTAGGCGCGCGAACCGTTGAGCAGCACCCATTGGCCGTGGGCCAGTGGCGCGAGCTGCGCGGCCCGGATGCCATAGCCCAGGCCGTTGGCCTCCCAGTGCAGGGCAAACGCCTGCTCACCGCGCAGCGCCGCGAAGGCCTCGGGCGGCACGCTCTCGTGCGCCTCGCCGCCGGGAGCAGCGGGGCGGCTGATGGTGCGCCGTGCCCAGTGCACGGGGCAGGGGGCGGGCAGGTGCGCGTGCAGCCAGCCGAGAAGGCTGTCCTTGCCCGCGCCGGAAGGGCCCATGAAGTACACCAGCCGGGCCGTCATGCGCCCAGCTCCAGGTGGTCCAGCAGCACGAAGTCGGCGCCCGGCGCGGGCTCGGCGAACAGTGCCAGGCTGTTGAAGCGCAGCGGGGGCAGGTCGGCGAAGAACTGCTCGGCCGCATCGAGCACCAGTTCCACGGTGTCTTCACGCTCGCCCGCGAGGGATCCGGTCAGTGACAGGTGGAAGCGGAACTCCTCCAGCACGAAGGGATAGCCCCACTGCTGCAACAGCGCATCCTGCCGGGGCGTGAGCCCGGCCGCGCGGCGGCGCGCCAGGTCGCTGGCGGACAGGGGCGCCGCCAGCGGCTGCAGCTGCGTCACGCAGGCGGCGGCTGCGGCCTGGATCTCGGCGTTGGCCGGGTGCGAGGGCATGGGCACCAGCGCGAGGAAGTCGTCGATGCGCTGGACCTGCAGGGGCGGCATGCTGAAGGGGCGCAGGCTGTCGGCCAGCGTCTGCACGGCATGCTGCAGCGTGAGCCAGTCCACCCCCGGCGCCAGCGCGAACGGCGCCTTGAGCGTGGCGTGCCAGCCATAGCGGCGCGGCGCGGCGGTCAGGCGCTCCAGTTCTTCCTTGGCCACGCCGTGGATGTCCAGTTGTGGCAGGGGCCGCAGCAGCGCCGCGCAGCGGCCCAGCCAGTGGCTGCCGGCCAGCCAGGCCAGGGTGCCGGGGTGGGGAGCGAAGTACACCGCATAGCGGTGGGCCGCCGTGGAGGCCGTGGCGTGGTTATTCGTCATGGGTGATGGTGAGTTTGACGCGGTCGCCCGCAAACCAGGCGCGCGCCCATTCAATGGGCGTGCCGGCCAGGTCCACATTCAGGCTCTCGACCAGCAGCACCGGGCGCGCGGCGGGCTGGCGCAGCTCGGCGGCCACGGCGGCATCGGGCAGCTCGGCGGTGATGCGGCTCTCGCGCCGCGTGTAGTCGGCCACGCCATGCGCGGTGAAGCCGGCGGTGATGGAGCCGGTCTCGCGCACCACGGCCGCCAGGCCCGCGAAGCGGGGCAGGGGAAAGTAGCGCTCGCTCACGTGCAGCGGCTGGCCCTCGGCCTGGCCGATCACGCGCAATTGCAGCAGCGGGCTGCGCGTCGGCACCTGCAGGGCCTTGGCCAGCGCGGCCGTGGCGCGCACCGTCTGTTCCTGCAGCACCACCAGGCTGCCGCGCAGGCCGGCGTGCGCCAGGCCCTGCTGGTGGCGCACGCGCTTGCCCAGCGCCAGGTCCACCGCGAAGTCCTCCACGTAGGTGCCGCTGCCCTGGGTGATGCGCACCAGCCCCTGGCTGCACAGGCTGGCCAGCGAGCGGCGGATGGTGTGGCGGTTCACCCCGAACTGCTCGGCCAGTGCGTGCTCCGAGGGCAGGCGCTGGCCCGGGGGGTAGATGCCGCTGCCGATGGCCTCGGCCAGTTCGGCGGCGATGCGGGTCCAGAAGCTGTCGCGTGCCGGGCGTGCGGCAGGGGCGGGGTGGGCAAGAACTTGTGTGCTGGTGGTGGCTGTCATGAAACCTACATGCGCGCTGTCTAAGCTGGCGCCAGTTGTTCAATTTGTCTATACAACTTCAAGAGTACCACCTCCATGTTTCAAGCCTTTGACAACCCGGGCCCGGGCCGCCCGCTCTCGCGGGCGCACTGGATGGCGCTGCTGGCCCGCGCGCCCATCGACCTTCTGGAGCCCGCGCTGCACGACCACGCCGCACTGCCCGCCCGCTGGCTGCGCGCCCCCGAAACCGGTCTGATGATGGTGCAGGGCCGCGCCGGCGGCACCGGCGAGCGTTTCAACCTGGGCGAGGTCACGGTCACCCGCTGCGCACTGCGCGTGGACGTGGACGGCGCCGATGGCGGCGAGCCCACCGTGGGCGTGGCCTACGTGCTCGGCCGCTCGCACCGCCAGGTGCAACTGGCGGCCCTGGCCGATGCGCTGCTGCAGGACCCCGCGCGCCAGGCCGGGCTCGACACCAGCCTGCTCGACCCCATCCGCCGCCACCTGGCCCAGGTGCAGTCCGAGCGCCAGGCCCGCACGGCCAGCACGCGGGTGGACTTCTTCACGGTGGCCCGCGAAAGCGGTGGCAATGACGACAGCGACGAGGACCAGGAATGAGCGCGACCCCTACCACTTCCCTGTCCGCCCTGGGTGAGGGCTTCTCCAGCGAGGCCCTGGGCAGCCAGGGCGTGTTCCGCTCGGTGCTCAAGGCGCTGTCCCAGCCTGGCGACCCGGTGGCGCTGGAGCACGATGCCGAGGTGCCCGCCACGGGCCACGCCGCATCGGCCGCCGTGCTGTTGGCCCTGCTCGACAGCGAATGCACGCTGTGGCTCTCGCCCAGGCTCGCTGCCAGCCAGGCCGGCACCTGGCTGCGCTTTCACACCGGCTGCGTGCTGGTGGACGCCCCTGGGGAGGCCCGTTTTGCCTGGGTGGCCGCAGGGGACGCCCTGCCTGCGCTGGCCAGCCTGCAGCGCGGCAGCGACGAGTACCCCGACCAGTCCGCCACCTGCGTGATCGACGTCGCGGTGCTGGCGCCCGCGCTGGCCGGCACGGACAGCTGGCGCCTGACGGGCCCCGGCATCCAGGCAGCGCAGCACCTGCGCGTGGCCGGCCTGCCCGAGGACTTTGTGCCGCAGTGGGCCGACAACCACGGTGCCTTCCCGCGCGGGGTGGACGTGGTGCTGGCCACGGCCACGCACATCGCCGGCCTGCCGCGCACCACCCGCATCGAATCACCATCCACCGTGGAGGCCTGAGCCGCATGTACGTTGCCGTCAAGGGCGGGGAAACCGCCATCCTCAACAGCTACCGCCTGCTGGCCGAGCAGCGCCGGGGCGACACGGCCGAGCCGGAACTCTCGGTGGCGCAGATCCGTGCGCAGCTCAAGCTGGCCGTGGACCGCGTGATGACCGAAGGCTCGGTCTACGACCCCGAGCTCGCGGCCCTGGCCATCAAGCAGGCCGCGGGCGACCTGGTGGAAGCCATCTTTTTGCTGCGTGCCTACCGTGCCACGCTGCCGCGCCTGGGCACCACGGTGCCGCTGGACACGGCGCGCATGGCGCTCACCCGGCGCATCTCGGCCACCTTCAAGGACCTGCCCGGCGGCCAGGTGCTGGGCCCCACCTACGACTACACCCAGCGCCTGCTCGACTTCACGCTGCTGGCCCGGGGCGACGCATCGGTCGCAGCGCCAACCACTGCGCCGCTGGCCGATGCGCCTGCCACCACGCCGCGCGTGGTGGACCTGCTCAACCAGGAAGGGCTGATCGAGACCCGCCCCATCCCCGAAGGCGATCCGGCCCCCGCCGACCTGACGCGCGAGCCGCTGCGCTTTCCGGCCAATCGAGCGACACGCCTGCAGAACCTGGCGCGCGGCGACGAGGGCTTTCTGCTGGCCATGGCGTATTCCACGCAGCGCGGCTACGCGCACTCGCACCCCTTCGTGGGGGAGCTGCGCCTGGGCACGGTGGCCGTGGAGATCGTGCCCGAGGAACTGGGCTTTGCCATCTCCATCGGCGACATGGAGATCACCGAATGCGAGATGGTCAACCAGTTCGCGGGCAGCAAGCAGCAGCCGCCGCAGTTCACGCGCGGCTACGGCCTGGCCTTCGGCCACAGCGAGCGCAAGGCCATGGCCATGAGTCTGGTGGACCGCGCCCTGCGCGCCGACGAGCTGGGCGAGCCGGTGGAGTCGCCCGCGCAGATGCAGGAGTTCGTGCTCTCGCACAGCGACAGCCTGGAAGCCTCGGGCTTCGTGCAGCACCTGAAGCTGCCGCACTACGTGGACTTCCAGTCCGAGCTGGAGCTGGTGCGCCGCATGCGCGCCACTGCGGCGTCCCACCCCTCCGAAGAAACCACCCTGGGAGACGACGCATGAACGCGCCCCACGAGCCCGCGCTGATGGGCCTGCCCGCCGATGCCGCGCCCACCGACGGCCACTTCAACTTCGCCTACCTCGATGAGCGCACCAAGCGCATGATCCGCCGGGCCATCCTCAAGGCCGTGGCCATCCCGGGCTACCAGGTGCCCTTCGGCTCGCGCGAGATGCCGCTGCCCTATGGCTGGGGCACGGGCGGCATCCAGGTCACGGCCGCCATCATCGGGCCGGACGATTGCCTCAAGGTCATCGACCAGGGTTCGGACGACACGGTCAACGCGGTCAACATCCGCCGCTTCTTCGAGCGCACCACGGGCGTGGCCACCACCACGCGCACCACCGACGCCACGCTGATCCAGACGCGCCACCGCATCCCCGAGACGCCGCTGGCCGAGGGCCAGGTGCTCGTCTACCAGGTGCCCGTGCCCGAGCCCATGCAGCGCCTGGAACCGCGCGAGACCGAGACGCGCACCCTGCACGGCCTGGCCGAGTACGGGCTCATGCACGTCAAGCTCTACGAGGACATCGCGCGCTACGGCCACATCGCCACCACCTACGACTACCCGGTGCTGGTCAACGGCCGCTACGCGATGGCGCCGTCGCCCATCCCCAAGTTCGACAACCCCAAGATGCACATGAACCCGGCGCTGCAGCTCTTCGGCGCAGGCCGCGAAAAGCGCATCTACGCCGTGCCGCCCTACACGCCGGTGGAGAGCCTGGGCTTCGAGGATCACCCCTTCGAGGTGCAGCGCTGGGACTGCGCCTGCGCCCTGTGCGGCGCCACCGACAGCTTCCTCGACGAGGTCATCACCGACGACCAGGGCACGCGCATGCACGTGTGTTCCGACTCGGACTATTGCCAGGAGCGCCAGGCCGCCGCAGCGGCAACTGTGTCCGAAGGGGCGACCGCATGAGCACGGTGACCCTGCGCGAGGCCACCGAGGCCGATCTGGATGAGGTGCTGGCCCTGTACCAGGGCATCGAGGACAGCCCCGAGCGGGTGCTCAGCCTCGCCGAGGCGAAGGCCATGCTTGCGCAGTTCCGCGCCTATCCGAGCTACCGCCTCTGGGTGGCCTGCGAGAGCGCCGAGCAAGATGCCGACGTGGTCGGCACCTACGCCCTGCTGGTCATGCACAACCTGGCCCACCGGGGCGCGCCCTCGGCCGTGGTCGAGGACGTGGTGGTGGCCGCCGACCGCAAGGGCCAGGGCATCGGCCGCCAGATGATGGCCCACGCCGTGCAGCAGGCGCGCGAGGCCGGTTGCTACAAGCTGGCCCTGTCGTCCCACCGCAAGCGCACCGATGCGCATGCCTTCTATGAATCCCTGGGCTTTGCGCAGCACGGCCTGAGCTTTTCCATCGAACCCTGATCGCCATGGACGCCACCCTTTCATCCCCCATCCCCCTGCTCAGCGTGCGCGGCATCGGCAAGCGCTACGGCCAGCGCGTCGCGCTGCAGGATGCCTCGTTCGACCTGTGGCCCGGCGAGGTGCTGGCCGTGGTCGGCGAGTCAGGCTCGGGCAAGTCCACCCTGCTCAACGCCGTGGCCGCGCGCAGCCGGCCCGATGCGGGCAGCGTGCAGTTCCAGGCGCGTGACGGCAGCCTGCAGGACGTGCTCGGCATGAGCGAGGCGCAGCAGCGCCTGCTGGCCCGCACGGACTGGGGCTTCGTGCACCAGAACGCGGCCGACGGCCTGCGCATGGACGTGTCGGCCGGGGCCAACGTGGGCGAGCGCCTCATGGGCCTGGGCGAGCGCCACTACGGCCGCCTGCGCGCCACCGCCACCGAATGGCTGCAGCGCGTGGAGATCGATGCCAGCCGCATCGACGACGCGCCGCGCGCCTTCTCCGGCGGCATGCGCCAGCGCCTGCAGATCGCGCGCAACCTGGTCACCCAGCCGCGCCTGGTGTTCATGGACGAACCCACCTCGGGCCTCGATGTCTCGGTGCAGGCGCGCCTGCTGGACCTGTTGCGCCAGCTCACGCGGCAGATGCAGCTGGCCGCCATCGTGGTCACGCATGACCTGGCCGTGGCCCGCCTGCTGGCGCACCGCATGGTGGTGATGCAGCGCGGCCGGGTGGTCGAGTCGGGCCTGACCGACCAGGTGCTCGACGACCCGCAGCACCCCTACACCCAGCTCCTCGTTTCCTCGGTACTGCAACCATGATGATGAACACCCAACCACCCATCCTGGAGCTCAAGGGCGTGGCCAAGCGCTTCACCCTGCACCACCAGAACGGCATCGAGCTGCCCGTGCTCGGCAACGTGGACCTCACCGTTGGCGCGGGCGAATGCGTGGTGCTCGACGGCCCCTCGGGCATGGGCAAGAGCACGCTGCTGAAAATGATCTACGCCAACTACCGCGCCAACGCAGGCAGCATCACCGTGCAGCCCGCCAGCGGCCCGGCGGTGGACGTGACCCAGGCCAGCCCGCGCGCGCTGGTGCAACTGCGCCGCGACACCGTGGGCTACGTGAGCCAGTTCCTGCGCGTGATCCCTCGCGTGAGCGCGCTCGACGTGGTGGCCGAGCCCCTGGCCGAAGACGCGGGCGACGACATCCACGCACTGGAAGCCGCGCGCGAGACCGCGCGCCAGTGGCTCACCCGCCTGCGCATCCCCGAGCGGCTGTGGCACCTGCCGCCCGCCACCTTCTCGGGCGGCGAGCAGCAGCGCATCAACATCGCGCGCAACATGATCAAGCCCAAGCCCCTCTTGCTGCTCGACGAGCCCACGGCATCGCTCGACGCCGCCAACACCGACACGGTGATAGCCCTGATCGGCGAGGCGGTGGCGCGCGGCGCCGCCCTGGTCGGCATCTTCCACGACGCGCACGTGGGTGCCGCCGTCGCCACGCGCCGCGTGAACGTGGCTGACTTCCGCGGGGTGGCCGCATGAGCGCTGCTGCGGTCTTTCACAACGCTCGCATGGTGCTGCCCGGCGAGGTGGTGCAGGGCTCGCTCTCGGTGCAGGACGGGCGCATAGCCGCCCTGGCCTCGGGCGGCACCGCCGCGCTGCAGGGCATGGACCTCGGGGGCGACTACCTGCTGCCCGGTCTGGTGGAGGTGCACACCGACAACTTCGAGCGCCACCTGATGCCGCGCCCGAAGGTGCAGTGGGCCGAGATGCCTGCGTTGCTGGCGCACGATGCCGAGATCGCCGCCGCCGGCATCACCACCGTGCTCGACGCGCTGGGCGTGGGAGAGGCCGACGTGGACAGCCTGCGCGGCAGCGCCTGGAACCGCGTGCTCGACACCATCGACACCTGCACCGAGCGCAATCTGCTGCGCGCAGACCACCACCTGCACGTGCGCTGCGAGCTGCCCGCGCCCAACACCATCGACCTGTTCGGCCCCTTCCAGGGCCATCCGCGCCTGTCGCTGATCTCGCTGATGGACCACACCCCCGGCCAGCGCCAGTGGGAGAACATCGAGCAGGCGCGCACCTACTACACCGGCAAGAAGGGCTGGAGCAGCGAGAAGTTCGAGCGCCAGGTGCAGCATGCGGCCACCCTGCAGGCGCAGTACGCCGAGCCGCACCGTGCCTACTTCGTGGACTACTGCCGCACCCATGGCATCGCCTTGGCCAGTCACGACGACACCACGGTGGCGCACGTCGAGCAGGCCCATGCCGAAGGCGCGGGCATGTCCGAGTTCCCGACCACGCTGGCGGCGGCAAGGGCAGCGCGCGAGCGCGGCCTGCTCACCGTGATGGGCGGGCCCAACGTGGTGCGCGGCGGCTCGCATTCGGGCAACGTGGCGGCGGCCGACCTGGCACGCCAGGGCCTGCTGGACATCCTCTCGTCGGACTACGTGCCCGGCAGCCTGCTGAGCGCGGTGATGCGCCTCGTCCACGACGGCATCCTCACGCTGCCCGAGGCCGTGGCCACCGTCACGCGCAACCCGGCACGCGCATCGGGCATGCAGGACCGGGGCGAGCTGGCTGCGGGCCTGCGCGCCGACCTGGTCCAGGTGCACATGGCCGAGCTGCCCGATGGCTCACAGCAGGCCGTGGTGCGCGGTGTCTGGCGCGAGGGGCAGCGCGTGCTCTGAACGTAGCCTGACATGCAAATTTCCCGCAACTGTCAAGGCACTGTCACAGCCGCCTTCCACACTGCATTTGTATAGACGACTTGGAATCCGCCATGCCCATTGCCCTGCGCATCGAACAACTGAACAAGCATTTCGCCAACGGCAAGCACGCGCTGCGCGACATCGACCTCACGGTGCATGCCGGCGAGATGGTGGCGCTGATCGGCGCCTCGGGCTCGGGCAAGTCCACGCTGCTGCGCCATGTGGCCGGCCTGGTGGTGGCCGATGGCGACAGCCGCTCGCTGATCGAGGTCGATGGCCGCTGCGTGCAGCAGGGCGGGCGCATCCACCGCGATATCCGCAAGGTGCGTTCGCAGGTGGGCTTCGTGTTCCAGCAGTTCAACCTGGTGGACCGCCTGCCGGTGATGATGAACGTGCTGGTGGGCCTGCTGCACCGCACGCCCCAATGGCGCGGCTGGCTGCGCGTATTCCGCCCGCATGAGCGCGCCCTGGCTCTCGAGGCCCTGGCCCGCGTGGGGATCGCCGACTGCCATGCGCAGCGTGCGTCCACTCTCTCGGGTGGGCAGCAGCAGCGTGCGGCCATTGCGCGCACCCTGGTGCAGGGCGCAAGGGTGGTGCTGGCCGACGAGCCCATCGCTTCGCTGGACCCCGAATCCTCGCGCAAGGTCATGGACATCCTGGCGCGCATCAACCGCGAGGACGGCAGCACCGTCATCGTCTCGCTGCACCAGGTGGACGTGGCCATCAAGTACTGCTCCCGCGTGGTCGCGCTGCACCAGGGCCGTGTGGTCTACGACGGCCCCTCGGCCGCCCTCACACCCGCCCTGCTGCGCGAGCTGTATGGCGTGCAGGCCGACGAGATCCTGGGCGCCACCTTGCCCCTGGCCGTGGTGCCCGCACCGGCGCAGGCGCCGACCCCCGGCTGGGCCGCACAGCCGCTGGCGCAGGCTGCCTGAGGCCTGCCCGCCGTCCCCTGTCTCTTCGCCCTTCGTTTTTTCCTTTCTCCCCTCCCGCTTTCACCTTCCGGAGCCTTCCATGATCAAGAAATTCTGCGCAACCCTGGCCCTTGGCCTGGGCCTGACCACGGGCGTCCTCGCCCAGGACGCCATCAACTTCGGCATGATCTCGACCGAAGCCTCGCAGAACCTCAAGGCCGACTGGCAGCCCCTGCTGGACGACATGGCCAAGCAGACGGGCCTGAAGATCAACGCCTTCTTCGCGTCTGACTATGCGGGCCTCATCGAAGCCATGCGTTTCAACAAGATGCAGGTGGCATGGCTGGGCAACAAGTCGGCCATGGAGGCGGTGGACCGCGCCAATGGTGAAGTGTTCGCGCAGATGGTCAACGCCGATGGCACGCAGGGCTACTACTCGCACCTGATCGTGCACAAGGACAGCCCCCTGGCTTCGCTGGACGACGTGCTCAAGAACGGCAAGTCGCTGAGCTTCGGCAACGGCGACCCCAACTCCACCTCGGGTTTCCTGGTGCCCGGCTACTACGCCTTCGCGCAGAACAAGGTCGACGCCAAGACGCACTTCAAGATCGCGCGCAGCGCCAACCATGAGACCAACGCCCTGGCCGTGGCCAACAAGCAGGTCGACGTGGCCACCAACAACAGCGAAAACCTCGAGAAGCTCAAGGAGCGCCAGCCCGAGAAGTTCAAGGACATCAAGGTCATCTGGACCTCGCCCCTGATTCCGCTCGACCCCATGGTGATCCGCAAGGACCTGCCCGAGCCGCTCAAGGCCAAGATCAAGGACTTCTTCTACAACTACGCCAAGACCGATGCGCGCGAGAAGGAGATCGTCATGAAGATCTCCAAGCTCTCGGGCTTCAAGCCATCCACCAATGCGCAGCTCACGCCCATTCGCCAGCTCGACCTGTTCGGCAAGCGCAACAAGATCGAGGCCGATGCCACGCTGGCCGACGCCGACAAGAAGACCCGCCTGGCCGAGATCGACCAGCAGCTGGCGTCCCTGAAGTAAACACGCAAGCACGCAACGCATCCGGCCAGCCCCCACCATGTCTTCCGCATTGACCCCTTCGCTCGCGACCCTGGCGAGCACCGCCGCGCCCAAGCGCAGCCTCGCCTGGTACCTCTCCTGGGGCATCCTGCTGGTGGTGCTGGCCGCATCCTGGAAGGGCGCCGACATGCGCCCGCTCGACCTCGTCAAGGACTCGGGCAACATGGCCCAGTACGCGGCCGAGTTCTTTCCGCCCAATTTCTCGCAGTGGCAGATCTACGTGCAGGAGATGCTGGTCACCCTGCAGATCGCGCTGTGGGGCACGGCGCTCGCGGTGGTCACTGCCGTGCCGCTGGCGCTGCTGGCCTCGTCCAACATCGCGCCGTGGTGGGTGAACCAGCCGGTGCGCCGCGTGCTCGACGCCTTCCGTGCCATCAACGAGATGGTGTTCGCCATGCTCTTCGTGGTGGCCGTGGGCCTGGGCCCGTTCGCGGGGGTGCTGGCGCTGTGGATCCACACCACCGGCACGCTGGCCAAGCTGTTCTCCGAGGCGGTCGAGGCCATCGACCCGCAGCCCGTGGAGGGCATCCGCTCGACCGGCGCGAGCGCGCTGCACGAGATCATCTACGGCGTGATCCCCCAGGTGACCCCGCTGTGGATTTCCTACACGCTCTACCGCTTCGAGGCCAACGTGCGTTCTGCCTCGGTGGTGGGCATGGTGGGGGCCGGCGGCATTGGCGTGGTGCTGTGGGAGATCATCCGCGGCTTCCAGTACGCCGAGACCTGCGCGGTGATGCTCATCATCGTGGTCACCGTGAGCGCGATCGACGTGGTGTCGGCGCGCATCCGCAAGGCCCTGGTCTGACACAGGGGCGCACCGTGGCATTGAGCCTTGAAGACATCGCCCACCTGCTGGCCACCCGGGGCATCCATCAGTACGGCCGCGAGGCCGTCAGCCAGCTGGAGCACGCGCTGCAGTGCGCGCAATGGGCAGAGAAATCCGGCGAGACCCCCGCCACGGTGGTGGCCGCCCTGCTGCATGACCTGGGGCATCTGCTGGCGCCCGGTGGCGATGCGACCGCACAGGACGACCTGCACCAGTACATGGCCCTCCCGTTCCTGCGCGGCCTGCTGCCCGATGCGGTGCTGGAGCCCATCCGCCTGCACGTGGACGCCAAGCGCTACCTGTGCACCCTGGAGCCGGGCTACCGGGAGACGCTCTCGCCCGCGTCGCGGCACAGCCTGGCCCTGCAGGGGGGGCCTTTCACGGCGCAGGAGGCGATGCGCTTCGAAGCCCTGCCTTTTGCCCAGGAGGCCATTCGCCTGCGCCGCTACGACGACCATGCCAAGGTGCCTGGCCTGCCGACGCCGGCCCTGGAGCACTATGTGGCGCTGATGGGCCGTGTGGCCCATGCGCCTGCCCAGGCAAAGCCTGTGGCCTACCCGTACCGCTGCTCGGCCGCGTGGGTGCGCTGACCTGGCGGGTGGGCCGGGCTGTGTCCCGCGTCAGGGCGGGGCCTTGCCGCTGCCCATCCACCCCAGGTCCAGCGGCCGGTCCTCGAACTCGGTGTTGAGCACCACGGTGCTGGTGGTGCGCGCCACCCCCGCGATGGCCTTGATTTCGTAGATCACGTCTTCCAGCGCGCGCGCGTGGGTGGTGCGCACCTTGGCCAGAAAGTCGTACTCGCCCGCCACGCTGTGCAGTTCTTCCACCTGCGGCATCGCGCGCAGGCGCGGCGCCACGTCGCGGCAGTGGATGCCGCCATCGTTGCGGATGGCCACGAACGCCGTGAAGTTCAGGCCCACGCGCTCGGGGTCCACGCTGATCGAAAAACGGCGGATCACGCCCTTGTCCAGCAGCTTCTTCACCCGTTCGTGCACCGCGGCGGTGGACAGCCCCACCTCGGCGCCCACATCGGCATAGGAACGTCGGCCATCCGCACCCAATGCCGAAATAATTCTGGCGTCCATGTCATCTGTCTGAATATTTGCTTGCATAGCCGCCTGATTTTGGTAAAAATTCCGAAAACCTCGCGGTTTCCATAAATTATTCGGTAAGGTGAAGAATATGCCGGCGATTTTCAATGCGCAAGCCCGCCCACAGCGCACCTGGGCGGTGGCCGTGGCCCTGCTGCTGGTCTATGTGGTGTGGGGCACCACCTATTTCGCCATCGGCATCGCGCTGCAGACCATGCCGCCGCTGTTCATGAGCGCCATCCGTTTTCTGTGCGCGGGCGGCGTGATGCTGCTGGTGGCCCTGTGGCAAGGGCATGCGCTGCCCACGGCCGCGCAGTGGCGCAATTCGGCCATCGTCGGCGCCCTCATGGTCTTCCTCGCGATGAACCTCGTGGGCTTTGCGCAGAAGCTGGGCATCGGCTCCGGCCTCATGGCCACCGTGGTCACCACCATGCCCATGTGGCTGGCGCTGTGGACGCACTGGGGCGGCGAACGCGTGCCGGCCACCAGCTGGATCGGCCTGGCGCTGGGCGTGGTGGGCGCATTGCTGCTGGCGATGGAGGGCGACTTTTCCGCCACCTGGCTGGGGGCCGTGCTGGCCTTTGGCGCGCCGCTGTGCTGGAGCGTGGGCTCGTACGCATCGCGCAAGCTGTCGCTGCCCGCGCCGGCCATGGCGGCTGCAGCGCAGTGGCTGGTGGGCGGCGCGATGGGACTGGTGGCCGCGTTGTGCTTCGAGCCCGTGAGCGCGCTGGGGCAGGTGAGCGCCCGGTCGTGGGCGGCGTGGGTGTACCTGCTGGTCTTTGGCACGCTGGTGGCGCTCAATGCGTACCTGTGGCTGCTGCAGAACACGTCGGCCGCGCTGGCGGGGAGCTATTCGTTCGTGAATCCGGCGGTGGCGTTGCTGGTGGGGGTGGCGCTGGGGGGGGAGTTGCTGACGGGGTGGGTGTTTGCGGCGTTGCCTTTGATTGGGGCGGCGCTGGTGTTGATTTTGTATGGCAAGGCGTTGCAGGGGTGGTGGGTGGCGCGGAGGGCGTCGTGGGTGGGGTATCGGGCTGGATAGTTGGCTGGGTAGTGGGGTTGGTTGTTGCCTGTTGGTTTGTAGTTGGTGGTGTGCCTCGGTTGAGCGCGGAGGCCGGGGTGTGCGCCCGGCGGCGCAGTGACTTTCTTTTGCTTCGCCAAAAGAAAGTCACCAAAGAAAAGGCGACCCTGCTGTCTGCGACCCCTTCGCTTCGCTGCGGGGCAACCTGGGGTGCTCGGTCACGGGGTGCACCGCAGAACTCGCTGCGCGCCGTTGGCGCTCCGCTCGGACAACTGCGGTGAGTCAGTTCACGAAGCATGTGTGTCCTTCGGCACACATGCCACCCCGCGCCCTGCGCGCCCCAGGCGCATCCAGAAGGGAACCCACAAATCGGACATCCCTTCGGGCCATCGCTGCGCTCGGCCCCATCTCGCGGGCGCAAGCGCCACGCGCTGCGCAGGCGTGGCCAAGCGCAGCGATGGCCCGTATGGCTGTTTGGCTGTTCGCTCCCCACCCCCATCTGGCTGCGCCTGCGGCGGGGCGGTTGCGGGGTGAGCATGGGCGTCGCAGCGCCCATGCCTCGTGCTCTGACTCGCCGTGGTTGTCCGAGCGGCGCGCCGCAGGCGCAAAGCGAGTTCCACGGCGCACCCCGCAACCGCACCGACGCAGGTTTGCCCCGCAGCGCAGCGCAGGGGTCGCAGACTGTGGGTCGCCTTTCTTTTGGGTACTTTTCTTTGGCGAAGCAAAGAACAAGTACCTCGCCCGCCGGGGCGACATCCCGGCCTCCGCCCTTCACTCAGGCACGGCGTGAACTATAAGAACAATAGCTAACAGCGATTGAAGGACAGGCGCAAACCGATGATTTGCCTTCCAATCCCGTTGCAAAGATATCGCTCACCCGGCATCCGGCACCACCGCCGTCGCCTCGATCTCCACCTTCGCCCGCTCCTCCATCAACCCCGCCACCTGCACACACGCCATCGCCGGAAAATTTTTTCCCAGCACCTCGCGGTACACCGCGCCCAGCTCCTTCAGCCGCGCGTTGTATTCCGTGCGGTCCACCACGTACCAGGTCAGCCGCACCAGGTGCTCGGGCCCCGCGCCGCCGGCCTCCAGCACCGCACGCACGTTCAGCAGCGTCTGCCGGGTCTGGTCGATGAAATCATCGCTCTCGAACTGCTGCTGCGCATTCCAGCCGATCTGGCCGCCGGTGAAGACCATCGTGCCGCGCGCGGCCACGCCGTTGGCGTAGCCCTTGGGGGTCACCCAGCCTTCGGGTTGCAAAAGGGTGTTCTTCATGGTGTCTTGGTCGAGGAGGGTGTGGTGGTCGTGGCGGCGACGGCGCCCTGGCGCAGCTTGAAGCGCTGCAGCTTGCCGGTCTCGGTGCGGGGCAGGGCCGTGACGAACTCCACCACGCGCGGGTACTTGAACGGGGCGATGGTCGCTTTCACATGGTCCTGCAGCGTCTTGACCATGGCCGCGTCGCCCGTGTGGCCGGGTTTGAGCACGCAGATGGCCTTGACCACCATGCCGCGCTCCTCGTCGGGCACGCCGATCACGCCGCACTCGGCCACGGCGGGGTGGCGCAGCAGGGCGTCTTCCACCTCGGGGCCGCCCACGTTGTAGCCGGCGGTGATGATCATGTCGTCGTCGCGCGCCTGGTAGAAGAAGTAGCCGTCGGCGTCCTGCGTGAACGCGTCGCCGGGATAGTTCCAGCCATCCTTCACGTACTTGGCCTGGCGCGGGTCGTCGAGGTACTTGCAGCCCGTGGGGCCGATGACGGCGAGCTTGCCCACGGTGCCCCGTGGCACCTCATGGCCATCGTCGTCCACCACCTTGGCGGTGTAGCCGGGCACGACCTTGCCAATGGCGCCGGGGCGCGTTTCGCCGCCCGCCGACGATACAAAGATGTGGAACATCTCGGTGGCGCCGATGCCGTCCGTCATGTCGATGCCAGTGGCGCCCTTCCACAGCTGGCGCGTGGCGTCGGGCAGGCCCTCGCCGGCGCTCACGCAGATGCGCAGCTGGGGCAGGCCGATCTGTTGGGCGAACGGCGCCATCTGCCGGTAGAAGGTGGGCGCGGTGTAGCAGATGGTGACGCCCGCGTCGCGCATCAGCGTCACCATGGTCTGGGGCGTGTAGGGCTGGTCCGGGAAGTACACGCTGGCCCCGGCCCACATCGGGAACACGAGCAGGCCGCCCAGGCCGAAGGTGAAGGCCAGCGGCGGCGATCCGGCCACGATGTCGTCGGGCGTGGCGCGCAGCACGTGGCGCGGCCAGGCCTCGCAGGCGGCCAGCACATCGCGGTGGGTGTGCACGGCGGCCTTGGGCGCGCCCGTGGTGCCGGAGGTGAAGGCCATGAGAGCGATGTCGTCCGCCGCCGTGGGGCAGTGCGGTGTGGTGCCGGGTTTGTCCTGGGCGCGCTGGATGAGGTCGGCCGCGTCGGGCGCGGTGTGGAAGGGCACGATGGCGGCGAGCACCGGGTGCTGCGCCTGCGCCGCCTGCAGCTCGGCCAGCAGGCGGCCATCGCACAGCGCCAGCGTGGGCTGGGCGCGCTCGATGATGCTGGCCAGTTCGCCCGCGCGCAGCAGCGGCATGGTGGCCACCGCCACCAGCCCGGCGTAGACGGTGCCCAGCCAGGCCAGCGCCATCTCCACCGTGTTGCCGCCGCGCAGCAGCACGCGGTTGCCGGGCACGAGGCCGTGGTCCTGCGTGAGCACCTCGGCGATGCGCGCGGCCTCGGTCCAGGCGTCGCGGTAGGTGTACGTGCGGTGCGGGCCGCGCAGCAGGGGCCGGTCGATGTGGCCCGCGCGCTCGGCCTGATCGAACAGGGCGTGCACGAGATTGACCTGCTCGGGGATCTGCTGCTCCGGCAGGTCGTAGCGCAGCGTGGGCCAGGCCCCGGGCGGGGGCAGGCGGTCGTGCACGAAATGGTCGGGCTGGGCGGATGCGGCTTTCATGGGATCACTCCTGCAGGACGGCCTTGCCGATGATGAGTTGCTGCACTTCGGTGGCGCCTTCATAAATGCGCAGCGAGCGGATGTCGCGGTACAGCGACTCGACCTTGCTGCCCACTTCCACGCCGCGCCCGCCGTGCAGTTGCAGCGCCATGTCGATCACGCGCTGGGCGTTTTCGGTGGCGGTCATTTTTGCCATCGCGGCTTCGGCAGTGACGCGGGTGCCTCCGCGTTTTTCGCCCTCGTCGCGCAGCCAGGCCGCGCGGTAGGTCAGCAGCGCGGCGCTGTCCACCAGCGCGGCCATTTCGCCGATCTTCGCCTGTGTGAGCTGGAAGTCCGCCAGCGTCTGGCCGAACATGCGGCGCTGGCGCGCGTGGTGCACGGCCTCGGCCAGCGCGCGGCGCGCCATGCCCAGCGCGGCGGCGGCCACCGACGCGCGAAAGATGTCGAGCGTGCGCATGGCCAGCTTGAAGCCGCCGTGCAGTTCGCCGAGCAGGGCAGTGGCGGGCACGGTGCAGTTGCTGAACTGCAGCGTGGCCAGCGGGTGCGGCGCCATCACGTGGATGTGGCGCGAGGCGTCGAGCCCGGGCGTGTCGGCGTCCACGATGAAGGCGCTGATGCCGCGCGTGCCGCCGGCGGGGTCGGTCTTGGCGAACACGCAGTAGAAGTCTGCAATGCCGCCGTTGCTGATCCAGGTCTTGGTGCCGGTGAGGGAATATGAGTCTTTTTGGCCGCTAGCGCTTGGTGGATAAGCGCTGGTAGCTACTGTTTGCATAGCGCCCACGTCGGACCCTGCCTCGGGCTCGCTGAGCGCGAACGCCGCGATCAGCTCGCCGCGCGCCACGCCCTGCAGGTAGTGCGCCTGCTGCGCCGGGCTGCCGGCCAGGGTGATGGCGCCGCTGCCCAGGCCCTGCATCGCAAAGGCAAAGTCCGCCAGCGGCGAGTGGTAGGCCAGTGTCTCGCGCAGCAGCACCAGCGCGCGCGAGTCGAGCGCGGGCAGCGCGCCGCCCTGTGCGGCGGGCACGCAGTAGCGCAGCCAGCCGTCCGCGCCCAGGCGCCGCACCCAGTCGCGGCAGGCGGCGCGGTCGTCGGTCTCATCGACCTGCTGGGCGGCGGCCCAGGGCACCAGGCCCTCGGCGAGCGCGCGGTGGGCGTCGTCGAAGAAGGGCAGGGCCAGATGCGCCGTCGAGGGCGGGCGGGGGGCGGGTGGAGTGGCGACGTGCATGCTCTTAATCCCCCTGGAACACGGGCTTTTGCTTGGCGGCAAAGGCCTCGTACGCGCGTCGGAAGTCTTCGGTCTGCATGCAGATCGCCTGCGCCTGCGCCTCGGCCTCGATGGCCTGCTCGATGGTCATGCTCCACTCCTGGCTGAGCATGGTCTTGGTCATGCCGTGGGCAAAGGTGGGACCGTCGGCCAGCGTGCGCGCGGTGGCCTGCACGTTGGCCAGCAGGTCGGCGCTTTCATACAGGTCGTTGAAGAAGCCCCAGGCCAGGCCCTCGTGCGCCGTCATCGCGCGGCCGGTGAACAGCAGCTCGCTGGCGCGGCCCTGGCCGATCATGCGGGGCAGCAGGGCGCAGGCGCCCATGTCGGCCCCGGCCAGACCCACGCGGGTAAACAAAAAGGCGGTCTTCGTGGCCTCGGTGCCGTAGCGCATGTCGCAGGCCAGCGCCATCATCGCGCCCGCACCGGCGCAGATGCCGTCGATGGCGCCCAGGATGGGCTGCGGGCAGGCGCGCAGGGCCTTGACCAGGTCGCCCGTCATGCGCGTGAACTCCAGCATCTCGGGCATGGTCATGGTGGTCAGTGGGCCGATGATCTCGTGCACGTCGCCGCCCGAGCAGAAGTTGCCACCCGCGCCGGTGACGACGATGGCCTTCACGTCGGTGGCAAACCGCAGCGCGTAGAAAAAATCGCGCAGCTCCGAATAGCTTTGAAAGGTGAGCGGGTTCTTGCGGTCCGGCCGGTTGAGCGTGACAGTGCCCACGCCAGCATCGAAGCTCCACGCGAAATGCTCGGCCACATAGCTGGCCTGGGGATTGAACTGCTCGCGCATGGGGTTGCTCGCGCCGATGAAATGCTTCATTCCGTGGTCTCCAAAGAGTTGTTCTGGGTGTGTTCCTTGACCTTGCCCAGCAGGCGGTGCAGGGTGCTGATGTCGCGCTCGCCCAGCGTGGCGAAGGCCTCCACGATCCATTGCTCGTGCTGGCGCGCCATGTCGATGAACTGCTGGCGGCCCTGCGGCGTGAGGCGCACGAGGTACGCGCGGCGGTCGCCTTCCACGTCCATGCGCTCCACCAGCCCTTCGGCCACGAGCTGGTCGGTGATGCCGGTGATGTTGCCGCTGGTCACCATCATGCGGCGCGAGAGGTCCTTCATCTTCATGCCCTCGGGCGCGCGTTCCAGCTGCGCCATCAGGTCGAAGCGCGGCAGCGTGGTGTCGAACTGCGCGCGCAGGTGGCTGCGCACCTGTTTTTCGATGAGCTGGGTGCAGGTGAGCATGCGCAGCCACAGGCGCAGGGCCTCGGGGTGCTCGCTGGGGGCGGCGTCGTGCAGGCGGGCTTCAAGGTCCATGGCTAGCCTTCTTCCTCGGGTGCTCTGCTTTTGGTAGCTGCCTGCGCTTGATTGGCAAGCGCTGCAAGCTGTTTTTGCTTGGAAATCTCGCGCAGCATCTGGTCGCGGCCGCTGGCGTACTGCACGGGCCAGTCGGTGTGCGCGGCCGCCACGGGGCTCAGCTGCGCGGCCGCGTGCAGCGTCCAGGCCGGGTCGGCCAGGTGCGGGCGGGCAATGGCGCACAGGTCCGCACGGCCTGCGGCAATGATGCTGTTGGCGTGGTCGGCCTCGGTGATCGCGCCCACGGCCATGGTGGCGATGCCCACCTCGTTGCGGATGCGGTCGGCGAACGGGGTCTGGTACATGCGGCCGTACACCGGCCTGGCGGCGCGTGTGGTCTGGCCGGACGACACGTCGATCAGGTCGGCGCCGGCCGCCTGGAACAGGCGCGCGATCTCCACCGCGTCGTCCGGCGTGGTGCCGCCCGGCGCCCAGTCGTGGGCCGAGATGCGCACGCTCATGGGTTTGTCGGCCGGCCACACGGCGCGCACGGCGGCGAACACTTCGAGCGGGTAGCGGCAGCGGCCCTGCAGGCTACCGCCGTACTCATCCGTGCGCTGGTTGGTGATGGGGCTGATGAAGCTCGCCAGCAGGTAGCCGTGCGCGCAGTGCAGCTCCAGCCAGTCGAAGCCGCAGGCCACGGCGCGGCGGGCGCTGTCCACGAAGGCGGCGGTCATCCGGTCCATGTCGGCGCGGGTCATGGCAGCGGGCGCCTGGTTCTGCTCGCCGTAGGCCAGCGCGCTGGCCGCCAGCAGCGGCCAGTTGCCGTGGGGCAGCGGCTCGTCCGTGCCCTCCCAGCCCACGCGCGTGGAGCCCTTGGGGCCACTGTGGCCCAGCTGCAGGCCGATCTTGGCGGTGCTGCTGCCGTGCACGAAGTGCACGATGCGCGTGAACGCGGCCTGCTGCGCGTCGTTCCACAGCCCGGTGCAGGCGGGGGTGATGCGGCCCTCGGGCGTGGGGCTGGTCATCTCCACCATCACCAGCGCCGCGCCGCCGAGTGCGCGCGCGCCCAGGTGCACCAGGTGGAAGTCCTGCGGCACGCCATCGACCGCGCTGTAGGTGGCCATGGGCGAGACGACGATGCGGTTCTTGAGCGTGAGGCCGTTGAGCGTGAACGGTGTGAGCATGGGGGGAATAGCAGCTTTGCCGCCTGCCAACCACGCCTCGTAGCCCTCCAGCCATGCTGCATCGCGCAGCCGCAGGTTCTCGTGGCTGATGCGCTGGCTGCGCGTGAGCAGCGAATACGCGAACTGCTCCACCTCCATGCCGGTGTAGCGGCCCACGTTCTCGAACCACTCGGTGGAGTTGCGCGCGGCGTTCTGGATCTTGAGCACCTCGACGCTGCGGCGCGCCTCGTAGTGGGTGAGCACCTCATCGATAGGCAGGCCCGTCGAAAATTCGTTCGCCAGGTCAATCGCGTCTTCCAGCGCGAGCTTGGTGCCGCTGCCGATGGAGAAATGCGCGGTGTGCGCCGCGTCGCCCATCAGCACGATGGGCACGCGCTTGCCGCCGATGGTCTCGCGGTGCACCCAGGTGTTGCAGATCACGCGCGGAAAGCGGATCCAGTTGGCCGAGCCGCGCAGGTGCGTGGCATTGCTGATGAGCGCGTTGCCGTCCAGGTATTTGGCAAACAGCTTTTCGCAGAATGCAATCGCCTCGGGCTGCTCCATCTGGTCGAGACCGTGCGCCTTCCACACGGCCTCGGGTGTCTCGATGATGAAGGTGGAGGTGTCGGCGTCGAACTGGTAGGCGTGCGCCTGGAACCAGCCGTGCTCGGTCTGCTCGAAAGCAAACGTAAAAGCATCGAGTTTTTTGTGAGTGCCAAGCCAGACAAATCGGCACTCACGCAGGTCGATGTCGGGCTGGTAGGTGGCGGCGTAGCGGGTGCGGATGCGGCTGTTGAGACCGTCGCTGGCGATGACCAGGTCGGCGTCGTGCTGCGCGGCCAAGGCCTGGTCGTCGGCCACGTCGGTCTCGAACACCAGCTCCACGCCCACGGCCAGGCACCGGTCCTGCAGGATGTTGAGCAGGCGCTTGCGCCCGATGCCGCAAAAACCGTGGCCCGAAGAGCGCACGCTGCGGCCCTTGAAAAACACCTCGATGTCGTCCCAGTGGTTGAACGCATCGCCGATCAGCGCGGCCGTCGGCCCGTCGGCCGCGCGCAGGTTCTCGAGCGTCTGGTCCGACAGCACCACGCCCCAGCCAAAGGTGTCGAATGGCCGGTTGCGTTCCACCACCGTGACCCGGTGGGCAGGGTTTTGCTGCTTCATGAGCAGTGCGAAATAGAGGCCTGCGGGCCCGCCGCCAATGCAGAGGATGTTCATGTGAAAATAGTTTAGACCTAAACAAAATACTGTCAATGGGGCCTTCCCGGCGGGGCTTGCGGGGGAGGTGTTGACGCAGTGCAGCACCCATTCAAAAATAGGCGGCATGAAGCACTTGCTGCACACCCTGGAGGGGCGGCTGGCTGCGTTGCCAGTGCCCATGGCCGTCCAGCTGCCCGCCGGGCAGCAGCTGGGCGCGTCCGAGCCCGCCGTCACGCTGCGGTTTCGCGACCGCATGGCGCTGGTGGCCCTGGCGATGGGCGAGATCGGCAACGTGGGCGCGGCCATCGTCGAGGGCCGCGTGGCGCTGGAGGGCGGCATGCGCGACCTGATGGCCGCCGCGGCGGGCCTGCTCACCCGCGACCCGGCCCGCGAGCAGCACAGCGGCTGGTGGCGCCGGGTGCTGGCGCGGGCACGGTCCATGGCGGCGCACACGGTGGCCCGCGATGCCCGCCAGGTGCAGTTCCACTATGACCTCTCGGACGACTTCTACGCGCTCTGGCTCGACCCGCGGCGCGTCTATTCGTGCGCCTATTTCCGGGATGCGGGCATGTCGCTGGCCCAGGCCCAGGAGGCCAAGCTGGACCACATCTGCCGCAAGCTGCGCCTGGCGCCCGGCGAGCGGTTCCTGGACATCGGCGCCGGCTGGGGCGGCCTGCTGCTGTGGGCCGCGGAGCACTACGGCGTGGATGCCACGGGCATCACGCTGTCGCGCAACCAGCACGCGCATGTGCAGCAGCTCATCGAGGCGCGGGGGCTGCAGGGCCGTGTGCGGATGCAGCTGTGCGACTACCGCGAGCTGCAGGCGGACCGGCCCTTCGACAAGGTGGCGTCCGTGGGCATGTTCGAGCATGTGGGCCGCGCGCAGATGGAACGCTACTTCGCCACCGTGGCCCGGCTGCTGCGCCCGGGGGGCCTGCTGATGAACCACGGCATCACGGCGGGCGCGGTGGACAACGCGCAGCTCGGCGCGGGCATGGGCGACTTCATCGAGCAGTACATCTTCCCCGGGGGGGAGCTGATCCACGTGAGCGCCGTGCTGCACGACATGGCCCGGGCGGGCCTGGAAATGGTGGACACCGAGAACCTGCGCCCCCACTACGCGCGCACCCTGTGGGCGTGGTCCGACGGGCTGGAGGCCCGCCTGCCCGCGGCGCGCGAGGTGCTGGCCGCGCAGTCCGGCGCCGAGCAGGGCGACAAGGTGCTGCGTGCCTACCGCCTCTACCTGGCGGGCAGCGCGCTGGGGTTCGAGCGCGGCTGGATGGCGCTGCACCAGATGCTGGCCACGAAGCCCGACGGCCAGATGGCGGCCGGGGCCCTGGCCGGCGCACAATCGGACTATCCGTTCACGCGCGACTACATGTACAACCGCTGAACCGGAGCGGCCCGCAAACGCCTGTCCACCATCGCCGTGCCGGGTTTGCCGGCCGCTTCAAGCCCTACCGAGGAATACGTTTCACCATGCTCTACAAATTCAAGTCCCGCGCTGCCGCCGATCTGATCATGCTGGAGCCGCAAGGGCGGCAGATCGTGACCATCATGGGCAAGACACCCGGTGCGAGCGGCATCGTGACGGCGGCGCAGATCCCGGGTGCCATCGCGGCGCTCGAGGCCGCCGTGGCGGCGGAGGAAACGCTGCCCCCGCCCGAGGACGCCAGCGACGATGCCGTGGCCGAGGAGCGCGCCGACACGGTGCGCCTGCGCCAGCGGGTGGCGCCGTTCATCGAGATGCTCAAGCGCAGCGCGGCGGCGGACGTGGACGTGGTCTGGGGCGTGTAGCACCGCATGAATGGCGGCGTGGCCGCGCGGGAGTGGCGGCGCGCCAGAGCGGGCTCCCGCTGTCCGCCCTGCCGGGCCCCTGTGCGGGCCGGGTGCCATGCCCTCCTGCGCTTTCCTTGTTTCACCATCCATCATGATCCACGACCCTTCGCCGCTGGCCGTCGTGCAGGCGCAACTCGATGCCTACAACGCCAGGGACATCGAGGCCCTGCTGGCCACTTACGCCGCCGATGCGCAGCAGCATGTGCTCCATGGAGAACGGCTCGCGCACGGGCATGCTGAAATGCGGCCGCGCTTTCTGGCGCGTTTTGCCGAGCCCGACCTGCATGCGCGGCTGGTGTCGCGCACGGTGATGGGCGGCGTGGTGGTGGACCTCGAACTGATCACGCGCAATTTCCCGGAGGGGCTGGGCACCCTGGAGATGCTCTGCGTCTACGAGGTGGCCCAGGGGCGGATCCAGCGGGCCTCGTTCGCCCAGGGCGAGAAGCGCTTGCTGGCCGCGCCCCCCTCGGCGCCACCGTGACTTGACCGGCAGGCGGCTGCGCCGGGGGCCTGCCGCCGGCGTGGTGGGTCAGTCGACCTTCGCTCCCGAGGTCTTCACCACCTGCGCCCACTTCTTGTGCTCGCTGTCGATGTGCCTGGCGAAGTCCGCCGGCGTATTGCCGCCCGGGATCGCGCCCTGCGCCACGAGCCGTTCCTTCATCGCGGGCGTGGCCAGCGACCTGGCGACTTCCTGCTGGATGCGGTGGACGATGTCGGGGGGCGTGCCCGCGGGAGCCAGCAGGCCGAACCAGGAACTGGCCTCGTAGCCCTTGAGCGCGGGGCCGCCCGCCTGCTCCACCGTGGGCACGTCGGGCAGCGCGCTGGAGCGCTCCGAGCTTGTCACGGCCAGCGCCGTGAGCTTGCCCGCCTTGATCTGCGCCATGGACGAGGGCAGGTTGTCGAACATCACGTCCGCATTGCCCGCCACCATGTCCATGAGGGCCGGGCCCGAGCCGCGGTAGGGCAGGTGCAGCATGAAGGTGCCCGTCATGCTCTTGAACAGCTCGCCCGCCAGGTGGATGGACGTGCCGTTGCCGCTGGAGGCCATGTTCATCTTACCGGGGCTGGCCTTGGCCACGCGGATGAAGTCCTGCACGTTGTGGATGCCCTGGGCCTTGGCCTTGTCGGCATTCATCACCATCACGTTGGGCACGGCGGCCACCAGGGTGATGGGCACGAAGTCCTTGATGGGGTCGTACGGCAGCTTGGCGTACAGCGCGCGGTTGATGCCGTGCGTGCCCACGGTGCCCATGAGCAGGGTGTAGCCGTCGCCGGGGGATTTCGCCACGATCTCGGCGCCCACGTTGCCGCCCGCGCCCGCGCGGTTGTCCACGATGAACTGCTGGCCGAACGCGCGCGAGAGTTCGGGGGCCATTGCGCGGGCCAGGATGTCGGTGGTGCCGCCGGGCGCGAAGGGCACGACGATGCGCACGGGCTTGGTGGGCCAGCCCCCCGCGGCGGGCGTGGCCTGGGCGTGGGCGGAGCCCGGCGCGAGCAGGGTGGCGGCCGCCGCGATGGCCATGGCGCCCAGCGCGCTCAGGGTGAATGCGAACGCCAGGGCCTCGCGGCGGCTGCGCGCCGGGGCGCGGGGCTGGGAGGTGCTGCGCGCAAGGTGGTGGTGGGCTTGTCGATGTTGCGCCATGGGCGGGCTTTCGTTGTGAGGGAGGATCTGCCGGCAAGAGAATGCCACGGTGGTCCCCTTTTTACGCGGGCCGGCATGCCGGGGTTCACATGGATTACCCGGAGCGCGGCGGCGTGCGGCGGCCCGTGGCGGCGCGGGCAGGAAAAAAGCCACCAGGCCCCGGGGGGCGTGGTGGCTTGCCTGCTTCCTTCAATCCTTCAAGCAATCCTGAGCACCGCAGCCCGCAGGGTCGCGGGCTGGGGGCGCAGGTGCCGATCAGTCCGCGTAGGAGCCCGCGGCCTTGATGGCGGCGCCGAATTTCTCGGTTTCGGACAGCACGAACTTCTTGTGCTCGGCGGGTTCGACGCGCTTGTCGGTGGCCACCACGGCGCCCAGGCCTTCCTGCTTCTTGATGAACTCAGGGTCCTTCAGGGCCACCTTGAGGGCTTCGTTGATCTTGGTCAGCACCGGTGCGGGCGTGCCCTTGGGCGCGTACAGGCCGTGCCAGATGGTCACGTTGAAGTCCTTCACGCCGGATTCGGCCAGCGTGGGCAGGTCCTTGAGGGCGGGCGTCGTCAGGCGCTTGGAGGTGGTCACGGCGTAGGCCTTGACCTTCTTGGCCTCGATCTGCGAGGTGGTGTTGGTCGTCTGGTCGCACAGCAGGTCGATCTGGCCGCCGATCAGGTCGGTGATGGCGGGCGCGGTGCCCTTGTAGGGCACAGCCGTCATGTCGACCTGCACGGCGCTCTGGAAGATCAGGCCGCACAGGTGCGAGGCCGAGCCCTGGCCTGCATTGCCCAGGTTGATCTTGCCCTTGTTCTGCTGCAGCCAGCCAGCCAGTTCCTTGTAGTTGTTCGCGGGCATCGAGGGACGCGCGATGAGCGTCATGGGCACGTCGTTGATGATGCCCAGGTACTCGAAGTCATTGGCCACGTTGAAGGCCAGCTTGCGGTACATGGTGGGCATGGTGGCCATGCTCACGTGGTTCAGCAGCAGGGTGTAGCCATCGGGTGCGGCCCGCGCCACCTTGGCGGAGCCGATGGTGCTGCCCGCGCCGGCGGAGTTGTCCACCACCACGCTGATGCCGCCCAGGGGCTTGCGGATGGCTTCGGCCAGGTCGCGCGCCACGCGGTCGGTGGGGCCGCCCGCGGCGTAGGGGACCACGATCGTGATCGTCTTGTCCTTGGCGGGGAACTCCTGGGCGCTGGCGCCGAAAGCGGTGGCTGCGGCGGCAGCGATCAGTGCGAGTTTCAGCATCTTTTTCATGGTCTCTCCTGTGAATGACGGGCCATGATAGCGAGGGGGGTTTACGGGAACATTGCGGATATTACGTAGCCCGCCCGGGGCAGGGGCTTTAAGTGAAAAAGGCCTGCAGCGCCCGTCAATAAAGCGCTAAATGCTATAAAAAAAGGAGTATTGATTAGGGTAAACACTGCGGTGCCCCGCCGTGCCAAGTGGGCATTTCTTGCGTTGCCGCAAACTGCCGGTGGTCCAGTGACCGGGTGCCTGTCTGTCTGCCTGCACGCTTGCACCGCACCGCTTCAGTCCTCTGCGCTCGATACCGGCGCAGGCCAGGCGGGAGGCGCCGAGCAAGGGCCGCCCCGCAGCGAGGGGGCCGTCCCCTCGGGGGAAGGCGCCGAAGGCGACGCAGGGGGCTACTTGTAACTTCGCGCGTCCTCGATCACCTTGCCGTCGTTGGGCAGGGTGCCCGGGGCCACCATCTGCACATCGCCGCGCAGCTTGGTCACCTCGCGGATGGCGTCGCCCAGCTGGCGCGCCAGGCCCTCGGCGGTTTCGCTGGTCTCCACCTGCAGCACCATCTGGTCGTTGGCCATCTCGCCGCTGACCACCAGCCGCGCGCGCAGCACCTGCGGAAAGCGCCGCGCGATGGTGGCCACCTGGCCGGGGTGCACGAACATGCCGCGCACCTTGGTGGTCTGGTCGGCGCGGCCCATCCAGCCCTTGATGCGGGTGTTGGTCCGGCCCGTGGGGCAGTCGCCGGGCAGCACGGCCGACAGGTCGCCGGTGCCAAAGCGGATCAGCGGGTAGTCGGGGTTGAGCGTGGTGACGACCAGCTCGCCCACCTCGCCCTCGGGCACGGGGTCGCCGGTGCCGGGGCGCACGATCTCCACGATCACGCCTTCATCGAGCACCAGGCCCTCGCGCGCGCTGGTCTCGTAGGCGATCAGCCCCAGGTCGGCCGTGGCGTAGCACTGGTAGCCGCTGATGCCGCGCTCGGCGAACCAGTCGCGCAGCGAGGGGGGGAACGCCTCGCCCGAGACCAGCGCCTTGGTCACGCTGGGCAGCGCGATGCCCATCTCCGCGGCCTTCTCGACAATGATCTTGAGGAAGCTGGGGGTGCCGATGTAGCCCGCTGGCCGCAATTCGGCCATGGCCTGCACCTGCTGCTCGGTCTGCCCCGTGCCGCCCGGAAACACGGTGCAGCCCAGCGCATGGGCGCCGGTTTCCATCATCGAGCCCGCGGGCACGAAGTGGTAGCTGAAGCTGTTGTGGATCAGCTCGCCGCTGCGAAAACCCACGGCATGGATGGCCCGCGCCATGCGCCAGTAGTCGCGGCGCGTGCCCTCGGGCTCGTAGATGGTGCCGGGGCTGGCGAATACGCGGGTCATGCCGGGGCCAAAGCCCAGCGCGCTGAACCCGCCGAACACGTTGGCGGCGCGGCCCGCCTGCTGGCGCTCCAGCAGCTCGTACTTGCGCGTGACGGGCAGCTGCGCCAGCGCAGCGCGGCTGGTGACGGCGGCGGCATCCACGCCCGCCAGGATGCCGGCAAACGCGGGCGATGCCTGCTGGGCATGGGCGATCTGCCGCGGCAGCGCGGCCATCAGGGCCGCTTCGCGCTCTGCGGGGCTGCGGGTTTCCAGGGCGTCATAGAACGTGCTCATGCCTGGTGTTCCTTGTGAAGTGGTTTGAAGTGAAATTGGCCTCTAGCGCTTGTCCATCAATCGCAATCAGCTATGAATTTGGGAGTGGATTCGTCCGTGGTCTCAGAAAGTGCGCGGCTCCCGCCAACGCACCCGCGGAACTGGCTTCGCCAGGCCGCCGGGTGCGTCCCCCTTGAGGGGAAGGCGCGCAGCGCCTCAGGGGGCACGTCAAGCCAGCCAGCGCTTGCGCCGCTTGTAGCTCTTCACATCCTTGAAGCTCTTGCGCTCGCCGCCGCCCACGCCCAGGTAGAACTCCTTGACGTCCTCGTTGCTGGCCAGGTCGCTGGCGGCGCCGTCCATCACCACGCGGCCGCTTTCCATGATGTAGCCGTAGTCCGAGTACTTGAGCGCCATGTTGGTGTTCTGCTCGGCCAGCAGGAAGGTGACCTTTTCCTTGGTGTTCAGGTCCTTGACGATGTTGAACACCTCTTCCACGATCTGCGGTGCCAGGCCCATGGAGGGCTCGTCGAGCAGCACCATGCTGGGGTTGGCCATGAGCGCGCGGCCGATGGCGCACATCTGCTGCTCGCCGCCCGACGTGTACGCCGCCTGCGAGGTGCGGCGCGTCTTCAGGCGCGGAAAGTAGTTGTAGACCTTCTCCAGGTTGGCCGCGATCTCGGCCTTGCTGGTACGGGTGTAGCTGCCCGTCATCAGGTTCTCTTCGATCGTCAGGTGGGCGAAGCAGTGGCGCCCCTCCATCACCTGCACCACGCCGCGCTGCACCAGGTCGGCGGGCGAGAGGTTCTCGATGCGCTCGCCACGCAGCTCGATGCTGCCCTTGGTGACCTCGCCGCGTTCGCCCTTGAGCAAATTGGAGATGGCGCGCAGCGTGGTTGTCTTGCCCGCCCCGTTGCCCCCCAGGATGGCCACGATGCTGCCTTCGCGCACCTGCAGCGAGACGCCCTTGAGCACGAGGATCACGTGGTTGTAGATGACCTCGATGCCGTTGACGTTGAGAACGATGTTGCTGTTGGAGTCCATGGTCTTGCCTTCCTGTGCCAATCCAAAAAGCTGCTGCACAACCCTTTGGATTGGCGGCTGCCAAAGAGGCAACCGCTGTTCACTGGCCCTTGAAACGGTCGCTGCCCAGGCCAGGGCCACCGCGCAAGGGCCGCCCCGCCGCGCTGGTGGCGTCCCCCTTCCCGCAGCGCGAAGCGCCAAGAGAGAAGGGGGAAGGCGCGTCAGCGCCTCAGGGTGATGGTCCGAATCAAGACTGGCAGTCCGCCGCATCCCGGCGCGTCATCTTCTTGTCGGCCAGGTACTTGTCGGCGCCCGCCTTGATCATGGGCTTGAGGATCTGCTCATCGGCCTGGTACCAGTCGGACGAGAAGTTCCACTTGGCGCCATCCCAGGTGTGCACGCGGGCCCAGGTGGAGCCCATGTGGTCGGCGCAGCTCGTGGACAGGGGGCGCATCACGCCGCCAAAGCCCATGGCGTCGAGCTTCTTCTGGTCCAGGGCCAGGTTCTCCATGCCCCAGCGCACCTGCTCGCCGGTCATGACCTTGCCCTTGCCGAAACGCTCCTGCGCGCGGCGCACCGATTCCACGGCCAGCATCTGGATGATCACGCCGCGGGTGTACAGCACCGAGCCCACTTCGTCCTTGGGTCCCGTGCCCTGGCCCTTGTCGTGCACGTTCTTCAGGATGTCCTGGATCACCTTGGGCTGCTGGCCCGAGGTGTTCAAGGCCAGCGCGTTGTAGCCCTTGGCGCCTTCGCCCACGTCACGCACGTCCGGCTCGGCGCCAGCCCACCACACGCCATACATCTTGTCGCGCGGATAGCCGGTGGCCTGGGCCTCCTTGAGGGCGGTGGAGTTCATCACGCCCCAGCCCCACAGCAGCACGTAGTCGGGGCGGCTCTGGCGCACCTGCAGCCAGGTGGCTTTCTGCTCCACGCCGGGCGCGGTCACGGGCAGCATCTGCAGCTCGAAGCCATGCATCTTGGAGCGTTCCTGCAGCAGCGGGATCGGCTCCTTGCCGAACGGGCTGTCGTGGTACACCAGGGCGATCTTCTTGCCCTTGAGCTTGTCCATGCCGCCCGCGGCCTTGCCGATGTGCTGGATCAGGATGTCGGCGCCGGTCCAGTAGCTGCCCATGAAGGGGAAGTTCCATTTGAACGCCTGGCCGTCCTGCGCCACCGACAGGCCGTAGCCCAGCGTCATCAGCGGGATCTTGTCCACGGGGGCCTTCTCGGTCAGCGCGAAGGTGATGCCGGTGGCCTGCGGGTCGAACAGCGACACGCCGGGGCGCCCCTTCAGGCGCTCGTAGCACTCCACGCCACGGTCGGTGGCGTAGCCGGTTTCGCATTCTTCAAAGGTGAGCTTCACGCCGTTGATGCCGCCGTCGCGGGCGTTGATCATCTTGATGTAGTCCTGCTTGCCGTTGGCCCATGGCACGCCGTTGGGCGCGTAGGGGCCGGTGCGGTACGACAGCAGCGGGAAGAACTGCTCCTTGGCTTGTGCGAAGGCACTGGTGGTGATGGTCGACGCACCGGCGGCGACCACGGCAGCGGCGATCACGAGTTTCGAAAGCTTCATGGATGTCTCCTTTGGATGAATGTGTTGAAGCACGGGGAAGAAACCGACGGATTCAAGGGCTGCGAGCTTTGCACTGGCATGCACGAGGCCAGCGCCACCGTGGAACTGGCTTTGCCAGGCCACCGGTGGCGTCCCCCTCCCGAAGGAGAGGGGGAAGGCGCGAAGCGACTCGGGGGGTGCATATCAATCAATGCGGGAAGGGCCACAGGCGCAGCTTCTGCTTGGCGGTGGACCACAGCTTGGCCAGGCCATGCGGCTCCACGATCAGGAACCAAACGATCAGCGCGCCGAAGATCATCAGCTCGGCGTGCGAGACACCGGCGGTGGACACCTCGATGCCGAACAGGCCCATGAAGGCTGGCAGGAACTGGTTGAGCACGATGGGCAGCACCACGATGAAGGCGGCGCCAAAGAACCCCCCGGAGATGGAGCCCAGGCCGCCGATGATCACCATGAACAGGAGGCGGAACGAGATTTCCACCGAGAAGGCCGCGGGCTCCCACGCGCCCAGGTGCACGAAGGCCCACAGCGCGCCGGCCATGCCCACGATGAAGGAACTCACGGCGAAGGCGCTGAGCTTGGCGTACATGGGGCGGATGCCGATCACGGCCGCCGCCACGTCCATGTCGCGGATGGCCATCCATTCGCGGCCGATGGCGCCGCGCACCAGGTTCTTGGCCAGCAGGGCCACGACGACCAGCAGGGCCAGGCAGAACAGGTACTTGCTGGTGGCGCTCTCGATGGGCAGGCCGAAGACCTGCAGGTTGTTCACCGAGACCGAGCCCGAGTCCGAGTTGTTGGTGAACCACTTGATGCGCAGGAACATCCAGTCGGAGAAGAACTGCGCGGCCAGGGTGGCCACCGCCAGGTACAGGCCCTTGACGCGCAGGCTGGGCAGCCCGAACAGGATGCCGAAGAACGTGGCGCACAGGCCGCCCAGGATCAGCGCCGGAATCAGCGGCATGCCCGGAAAGCGCACGAAGAAGTTGTAGGCGCCATAGGCCCCCACCGCCATGAACGCGCCCGAGCCCAGCGAGATCTGGCCGCAGTAGCCCACGAGGATGTTCACCCCCAGGGCCGCCAGCGCCATGATGACGAAGGGAATCAGGATGGCGCGGAAGATGTAGTCGCTGGCCAGCATGGGCACGACCAGGAAGGCGACGGCCAGCAGCAGCGCGATGGCGATGCGGTCCTGCGCGATGGGGAAGATCTGCTGGTCGGCGCGGTAGCTGGTCTTGAACTGGCCGTTTTCGCGGTAGAGCATGGAAGTCTCCTGTTCTTGTTGTTATGGGTTACACGCGGTCGATGATCTTCTCCCCGAACAAACCTTGCGGTCTGAACAGAAGGAACACCAGCGCCAGCACATACGCGAACCAGATCTCGATGCCCCCGCCCACGAACGGGCCCAGGTACACCTCGGACAGCTTCTCGCCCACGCCGATGATCAGCCCACCGATGATGGCGCCGGGCACGGACGTGAGGCCCCCCAGGATCACCACCGGCAGCGCGCGCAGCGCCACCGTGGTCAGCGAGAACTGCACCCCGAGCTTGCTGCCCCAGATCATCCCGGCCACCAGGGCCACGACGCCGGCCACGCACCATACGATCACCCAGATGCGGTTGAGCGGAATGCCGATGGATTGCGCGGCCTGGTGGTCGTCCGCCACGGCGCGCAGGGCGCGGCCGGTGGACGTCTTCTGGAAGAACACCGACAGCAGCGCCACCAGTGCGGCGGCGATGGCGGCGGCGATCACGTCTTCCTTGTTCACCAGGATGCCGCCCTGGAAGAGGCTGTCCAGCATGAAGATCGGGTCCTTGGGCATGCCCACGTCGATCTTGTAGATGTCGCTGCCAAACAGCGTCTGGCCCAGGCCTTCCATGAAGTAGGTGATGCCCAGCGTGGCCATGAGCAGCGTGGCGCCTTCCTGGTTCACCAGGTGGCGCAGCACCAGCTTCTCGATCAGCCAGGCCACCACGAACATGATGGCGCCCGCGATCACGAAGGCCGCGAGGTTGGCCACGATGGGGCTGCTGATGCCCGTCCACTTGGGAATCCACTCGGCAAAGCGGGCCATGGCCAGCGCGGCGAACAGCACCATCGCGCCCTGCGCGAAGTTGAAGACGCCCGATGCCTTGTAGATCAGCACGAAGCCCAGCGCCACCAGCGAATACAGCATGCCGGCCATGAGGCCGCCGATCAGTGTTTCGAGAAAGAATGCCATTGTTTTTTTCTCCCGCCCTTAGTGGCTCGTGCCCAGATAGGCACTGATCACGTCTTCGTTGTTGCGCACTTCGTCGGGGCTGCCGTCGCCGATCTTCTTGCCGTAGTCGAGCACCACCACCCGGTCGCTGATGTCCATCACCACGCCCATGTCGTGCTCGATGAGCACGATGGTGGTGCCGAACTCGTCGTTCACGTCGAGGATGAAGCGGCACATGTCCTGCTTCTCTTCCACGTTCATGCCGGCCATGGGCTCGTCGAGCAGCAGCACCTGGGGCTCCATGGCCAGGGCCCGGCCCAGGTCCACGCGCTTTTGCAGGCCGTAGGGCAGCTGGCCCACGGGGGTCTTGCGGAAGGCCTGGATTTCCAGGAAGTCGATGATGTGCTCGACGTATTCGCGGTGGCGGATCTCCTCGCGCTCGGCCGGGCCGATGCGCAGCGCCTGCATCAGCAGGTTGCTTTTGATCTTGAGGTTGCGCCCGGTCATGATGTTGTCGATCACGCTCATGCCCTTGAACAGCGCCAGGTTCTGGAACGTGCGCGCCACGCCCATCTCGGCCACCTGGCGCGAGTTCATGTGCGAGAAGGTCTTGCCGCGGAAGGTGATGGAGCCGTCCTGCGGCGTGTACACGCCGTTGATGCAGTTGAGCATGGAGCTCTTGCCCGCGCCGTTGGGGCCGATGATGGCGCGGATCTCGTGCTCCTTGACGTTGAACGAGATGTCCGTCAGCGCCTTCACACCGCCAAACCGCAGGCTGATGTTCTTGACGTCGAGGATGACGTCACCGATCTTCTTTTTGGTCATGGATTGAATGCCTGGACTCAATGGGTGGGGTGCGGGGTCATGCGGCCTTTTTCACCGGCGCGAAGGTCTTGGTGTCCGACAGCTTCAGGGTGGCGCTCACGCTGCCGGTGCGGCCGTCCTCGAACTTGACCTGGGTCTCGATGTACTGCTCGGTGCGGCCCGCGTAGAGAGCGTCCACGAGCACGCCGTATTTCTCGGCGATGAAGCCGCGGCGGACCTTGTTGGTGCGCGTGAGCTCGCCGTCGTCGGCATCGAGTTCCTTGTGCAGCACCAGGAAGCGGCTGACCTGGCTGCCCGCCAGCATGGAATCGGTGGCGAGGTCGGCGTTGACCTTCTCGATGCACTCGCGGATCAGCTCATACACGTCGGGCTTTTGCGCCAGGTCGGTGTAGCCCGCGTAGGGCAGGTTGCGGCGCTCGGCCCAGTTGCCCACGGCGTCGAAGTCGATGTTGACCATCACGCACACCTTCTCGCGGCCGTCGCCCAGGGCGACGACTTCCTTGATGTGCGGGAAGAACTTGAGCTTGTTCTCCACGTACTTGGGCGCGAACATGGCGCCGTCGTTGGCGCCGCCCTTGATGCGGCCCACGTCCTTGACGCGGTCGATGATCTTCAAGTGGCCTTGCGCGTCGAGGAAGCCCGCGTCGCTCGTGTGGTACCAGCCGTCGGCCGTGAGCACCTCGGCCGTGGCCTTGGGGTTCTTGTAGTACTCCTTGAGCAGGCCGGCGGACTTGACCAGGATCTCGCCGTTGTCGGCGACCTTGATCTGCACGCCGCGGATGGGCACGCCCACGGTGTCGGCGCGCGCCTGGTTGTCGGGCTGCAGGCACACGAACACGGCGGTCTCGGTGGAGCCGTACAGCTGCTTCAAGTTGATGCCGATGGAGCGGTAGAAGGTGAACAGGTCGGGCCCGATGGCCTCGCCCGCCGTGTAGGCCACGCGCACGCGGCTGAAACCCAGGTTGTTGCGCAGCGGGCCGTACACCAGCAGGTTGCCCAGGGCGTACTTGATGCGGTCGAGCGTGCCCACCGGCAGGCCGTCCATGAGCGCGGGGCCCACGCGCTGGGCCACGGCCATGCAGGCCTGGAACATCTTGCGCTTGAGGGTGCCCGCGTCTTCCATGCGGATCATCACGCTGGTGAGCAGGCCTTCGAAGATGCGTGGTGGCGCGAAGTAGTAGGTGGGGCCCACTTCCTTCAGGTCGATGGTCACGGTGCTGGCCGACTCGGGGCAGTTCACCACGTAGCCGCAGGCCAGCCACTGCGCGTAGCTGAAGATGTTCTGGCCGATCCAGGCCGGGGGCAGGTAGGCCAGCACCTCTTCGCTGCTGGTGAGCTTGTCGAACTCGGCGCCCGCGGATGCGCGGTCCAGCAGCGTGCTGTGGGTGTGCACCACGCCCTTGGGGTTGCCCGTGGTGCCCGAGGTGAAGAACATCGCCGCCACATCGTCGGGCTGGGCCTTGGCCACCTCGGCGCGGAACCACTGGGGGTTCCTGGCGGCATGCGCCTTGCCCGCCTCGATCAGCGAGTCCAGCGACGCGAGGCCTTCTTCCTCGTAGTTGCGCAGGCCGCGCGGATCGTCAAAGAAGATGTTCGAGATCTGCGGGCACTGCGCGCGGATCTCGAGCAGCTTGTCGACCTGTTCCTGGTCTTCCACCAGGCAAAAGCGCACCTCGGCGTTGTTCAGGGGGAAGATGCATTCGGCGCCCACGGCGTCCTGGTACAGGGGCACCGGAATGGCGCCCAGCGATTGCGCCGCGAGCATGGTGGCATACAGGCGGGGGCGGTTGGCGCCGATCACCACCATGTGCTCGTGGCGCTGCAGGCCCGCCAGGTGCAGGCCGGCCGCCACCTGTTCCACCAGGCGCACCAGGTCGGCCCAGCTGTGGGTCTGCCAGATGCCGTATTCTTTTTCGCGCAGCGCCGGCGCGTCGGGGCGCTCGGCGGCATGCTTGAGCAGCAATTGCGGGAACGTGGTCTTCATTCCGGTTCCTAAAAGTAAGAGGTGTCGGCCCGGGGGCTGCCGGGGCGCGGCTGGGTGCCTTGTGGCAGCGCGTTGGGTCCAATGCTAGGACCCACTTTGACGCCATCTTGTCTTGCCGACGACAATTTACGGGAAACTACTCGGTGGGTGAAACCCTGCCTCCCTGTCCGGGCAGGCCCCGCGCTGTGCCCGGGTACGGCCGGGGGGCGTTTCATGGCGGGGCGGTATCCTCACGGCATGTACGCCCCGTTTTTCGGTCTTCAGCATCCCCCGTTTTCCATAGCACCGGACCCGCGCTACCTGTTCATGAGCGAGCGGCACCGCGAGGCGCTGGCGCACCTCCTGTATGGGCTGGATGCGGGCGGCGGCTTCGTGCTGCTCACCGGCGAGGTGGGCACGGGCAAGACCACGGTGTGCCGCTGTTTCCTGGAGCAGATTCCGGCGAACTGCAACGTGGCCTACATCTTCAATCCCAAGCTCACCGTGGGCGAGCTGCTGCGTTCCATCTGCGACGAGTTCGGCGTGCCGCACAAGCCGGCCGTGCCGGGGGTGGAGACGGTCAAGGACTGCATCGACCCGCTCAACGCGTCGCTGCTGGCCGCGCACGCCTCGGGGCGCAACAACGTGCTCATCATCGACGAGGCACAGAACCTCGCGGCCGACGTGCTGGAGCAGTTGCGCCTGCTCACCAACCTGGAGACCAGCGAGCGCAAGCTGCTGCAGATCATTCTCATCGGCCAGCCCGAGCTGCGCGCCATGGTGGCGCGGCCTTCGATGGAGCAGCTGGCCCAGCGCGTGATCGCGCGCTTTCACCTGGACGCCCTGACCCCGCAGGAGACGCAGCAGTACATCGCGCACCGCCTCGCCGTGGCCGGGCTCAACGGGCCGATCCCGTTCGAGCGGCGCGCCATCCAGCGCGTGCATGCGCTCTCCCACGGCGTGCCCCGGCGCATCAACCTGCTGTGCGACCGGGCGCTGCTCGGCGCCTATGCGGCGGGGGCGCGCCAGGTCACCAGGGCCATCGTCAACCGCGCCGCGCGCGAAGTGTTCGACGCACCGGCATCGGCCGCCGCGGCGCGCAGCGCGCGGCCACCGCTGCCGCGCTGGGCGTCCACGGGCCTGGGCGCCGTGGCGGGTGCCGTGGCCGTGGCGGCCGCGGGCTGGGCGCTGGGCCTGTGGCC